>NZ_JNWJ01000005.1:0-273363 GCF_000716805.1 Streptomyces yerevanensis
TCCGGCGGTTGGGCGGGGCGCCTACGGGGGTGGTGGGTTCGGTTTGTTGGCGACTGCGGGCCGTCTGTGGCTGGTCGCGCAGTTCCCCGCGCCCCTGGGGTGGGTGGGGGGTGCGGGGTCGTGGGCCGGTGCGTCAGCCCGTCGCAGGGCGGGCATACGGCCCTGGACTGGTACAAGGGCCTGGTTCTCCGAGACCGGAGCTACGCGACGGGCATACGACGCACCGGCCCACGACCCCTCCCGCCGGAGGGAAACCGCGGGCACATCGTGGCTGGTGGTGAGTGGAGCCGCGGGCTTTTGCTTTTCAGCAAGGAGACCAAGGACTTGCCCGGCGCCCGGGAGAGTCCGGCGCGCCGGTCCGCCACCGTGACCACGGCCATGTTCGAACACGCCGTCCGTGCCCACCTCGTCAGTGGCGAGCCTCTGGACCAGGACGAGGAATGGGCCGTCGCGCGGAAACTCGCCAAAGGGTGGGATCCTCGTGATCCTCTTCTCCAGGTCAGCCTCACGGCGCTTGCCCGCGAGAGCGGGGCCTGCTCCCGCTCCGGCGGTCCGTTCAAGCCCGCAGCGGGCTTCAGGCAGGACCCGAGGTTCACGGCCCTGCGCCCACTGATCGAACAAGCCGTCCAGCAGGTCGGCCTCACACCCCGCTGGGGCCGGCAGGCGGCACTGATCACCCGCGCAGACGGCCAGGGCGACGTCCCCTGGACCCTGCCCACCACTCGCGAAGGACTCGCACGGCTCCTCATCCACATCCGCACCGGCTGCATCATCACCATTGCCGCCCTCAGCGGGATGCGCAGCAGCGAGCTCGTCGAACTCCCGGCGGACTGCCAGCTCCCGCTGCAACCCCTGGGGCCCGGCCGGGTCCGGCACCGCCTCAAGAGCAAGGTCCTCAAAGGGCGAGGACCCGGCGGCACGTGGGACGAATGGGTCGTCATCCCGGAGGCATACGAGACCGCCGGCATCGCCCGTGCCCTGGCCAGGCCCGGCGCCGCCCACCTGGATCTGTGTCGCCACTACCGGGACCTGCGGGCGTGGATCAACGGGCCCGAGGGACAGCGTCTGGGCTTGCCGCCCCTCCCGGACGAGGTCGTGCACCTGCGGATCCTGCGCCGCACCCTGGCTCTCGAACTCGCCCACCGCCCCGGCGGGTTGTTCGCCGCCAAGCTCCAGCTCAAACACCTGTCCGTGACCACCACCGAGGGCTACGCGCGACCCGGCGGAGCCCAAGCCAAGCTCCTGGCCGAGGTCGGCAAGGAAGAAGAGACCCGCAACCTCTCGCTGACCTTCAAGCGTTCCGCGACTTCCAGGACGGCAAGCATCCCTCCGGGCCCGGAGTTCGCGACCTGCTCGCTTTCTTCAACGCCGTCGAGACCCAGCTCCACGATCTGGCTCCCACGGCGCCAGCCGTCAGGCACAGCGACCAGGAAGTGATCAACCTGCTCGCGCAGCGAGCCAGCGCTCTGCATCTCGGACTGGCAAACTACTGCTGGCTCCTCGACCTGGACAAGGCCCTCTGCCTCAAGCTCGCCAACGCCAACGCCACCGACCGCAGCCGGCCGCTGGCCGGGATGTGCGACTCGGCCCGCTGCCCACAGGCCACCCACCACCTCTGCCACCGCCCGGTCTGGGCCGACTCCGCCGCCCACACCTGCGATATCGAGATGCCGGTGCTCGGCCGGACCTGTAACTTCACCGGGATGGCGCGCGAGGAAGTAATGCAGGACGGGGCTCATCGGCAGGTCGTACGGATCGGTGACACCGTCCGCAGGCCCGCCCAACCATGGACGCCCACCGTCCACGCGCTCCTGCAGCACCTGGAGGAGGTCGGCTTCCGCTACGCACCCCGCCCGCTGGGATTCGACGACGAGGGCCGCGAGGTCCTCACCTACATCGACGGCGATGCCGGGCCGCTGGCCTGGGAGAAAGTCGTGTCCGACGACGGCCTGCGCGCTTTCGCCCGGCTGCTGCGTGACTACCACGAAGCGTGCGCGGACTTCTCGCCCCCGTCCGGGGCGACGTGGTCCGGGGGCGGTGCCGACCTCGGCGACGAAGACGTCGTCTGCCATGGAGACTTCGGCCCCTGGAATGTCGTCTGGCAGGGTGACCGGCCGGTGGGAATCATCGACTGGGACTTCGCCCGCCCCGCGCCGCGGCTGCACGACGTGGCCTACGCGCTGGAATACGTTGCCCCGTTCCGCGACGACGCCGAGTGCCTGCGCTGGCTGCACTACCCCGCGCCGCCCGACCGCCGCCGACGGCTGGAACTCTTCTGCACCGTCTACGAGATCAACTCGACTGAGGGGATCGTCGACGCCGTCATCACCCGACAGCGCGACAACGCCGACCTCGTGCGCCGCCTTGCCGAGCAAGGACACGAGCCCCAGGCCACTTGGGCATCCAACGGCCTGCTGAGCCAACTCGGCGACAGAATCACCTGGAGCCTGACCCACCGGCACCTGTTCGAGTAGCGGGTCGCCCGTCACGAACCGTACTTCCGGCCCTTCAGCCCGCATATTCCATTGCGCGTGACGAGCCAAGGAGTTGAGAGTCGGCACGTGCATGATCTGATGTTGACCGACGGCGCCATCACGCTGTCCCCCCTGAACCTGGACGACGTCGACGACCACCTGGCAGGCGAGGACGAACGCCTGGTGCGCTGGCTCAACGGAGGGCCGGGAACCAGGGCCGGCATCGAGGCATACATCCGCCACTGCCTCGAACAGTGGGCAGACAGCGGACCGTTGCGGGCCTTCGGAGTCCGCACAGGCACCCCGCCCAGCCTCGCCGGCACAATCGACCTCCGCTTCCAGGCGCCGGACCTGGCCCCCGGGCAGGTCAACATCGCCTACGGGCTCTACCCCAGTTGGCGAGGGCAAGGGCTGGCGACACGTGCGGTCCATCTGGTCTGCCGGTACGCGGCAGCCGAAGGAGCGGCCGAAGGGGTGATCCAAGTGGACCCGGAAAACCCCGGGTCGGCGGCCGTCGCACGACGCGCGGGCTTCACCTACGTCAAGCGAGCCCGGGAAGCGGAAGGCAACCGACTCGACTGGTACGTCCGCGACTTCACCATCGGCACCGTCCCTGGGCGCTGACCACAGCACGGGATCGATCGTCTTGGATTCCAGTGCCAGGCCGTCCTGACACGCCCATCCCCGGAGGGGATTCCGCAGGCCGCGACAGCCGGGCTTACCGATACTTGCGCGGAGGATCCCGGCGATGGATCGGCGTGCCGCAGCGCGAGGCCACGTCGCCTGAGCGGCGCGGCCCCGCTGGGAGTGCTGATCAACGGGTCGCTTTGGCGGCGGTGGTGATCAGCTCCGCGGTACGGCGAGGGTGGGAGATCATGACGGCGTGCGAGGCGTCTTTGATCTTGACGGTGTGGGCGTTGGCGCGCTTGGCCATGAACTCCTCGGCCGCAGCCGGGATGGCCTGGTCGGATCCGGCGACCATGTACCAGGACGGGATGGTCTTCCAGGCAGGGACGCCGCTGGGGGTCTGGAGGGCAGCCAGGCTCACCGGCCGCTGGGTCGCGGCCATCAGGTCGGTGGTGGCGACCGGCAGGTCGGCCGCGAACACCGCGTGGAACTTGGCCGGGTCGACGTAGCCGTCCGCGCCACCGCCTCCAGCCCCCTCGTAAGGCCGGACGAGCAGCGCCGCGCCGAGCCGGCTGCCCGGGAACCGTGTGGTCAGTCCCAGCCCGGTCTCTCCCTGGTCGGGTGCGAAGGCCGCGATGTAGACCAGGGCCTTGACGTTGGCGTGCCCGACCGCGGCGTTGGTGATGACTTCGCCGCCGTAGGAGTGGCCGACCAGAATCACCGGGCCGGGGATGGTGTCCAGGAGGCTGGAGACGTACGCCGCGTCGTTGTCCAGGCCGCGGAGCGGGTTGGCGGCGGCGATGACCGGGTAGCCGTCGTGCTGGAGCCGGGCGATGACGCCGTTCCAACCGGAGGAGTCTGCGAAGGCGCCGTGGACCAGGACCACGGTGGGCTTGGGACTGTGCTGCGCCGGTGCGGCAACGGAGGCAGGAACACGCTGCGCCGCGGCCGAGGCCGGGGAGACGACGGGGACGACCAGCGCGGCGACGGCCAGCGCGGCCGGGAGCACCAGTCTCCTGTCGGACCAGCGGTGGGACATGCTCGCTCTGGTTGAGAGCTTTTCGAACATGGCGGAACCTTTCGGTTCGGTCTGCGAGAAGGCCAGGAATGGGCCGAGAGGAAGTCAAGAAGACTCAGCCAAGGCCGAGTTGAACTCCTCCGGGTGGTGATGCCGAGCCTGTGTGAGCCGAGTCGCTGCGGTCTGCGGGGCCCGGCCCCGTTCGTCCGGTCGCGGTCACTCTGTCGGCGGGGGTCCCTCGACGCGCAGGTGGAAGGCTTCGGCGGACGCGATGATCGTCGCGATGTCGAAGGCCGCGGGCGCCTCGTCGATGCTGGAGACGGGCGTGCCGTTCGCGGTGAACCACTCCTCGATGCACGAGGGTGCGAAGGCCACGGCCATCCGCGCGGTCTGCGAGCGGACAAGGTAGCTGTGGGGAACGCCGCGCGGACCGTAGGCGACCTCGCCGGGCTGCAGGTCGTGGCGTTGGTCGCCGACGAAGAACGAGATTTTCCCGTCGAGCACGATCCAGATCTCCTCTTCGTCCTCGTGGACGTGGTGCGGGGGGCTGTGGCCGGCCGTCTCGGAGAACTCCATGATGCTCAACGCACCCCTGGTCTCGCTGCCGGGCACGAGAACCCGGGTCCGGGAGCCGAGGAACCAGAAGGGCTCATGCGCGGTGCCGGTGCGGGCGTCGGGGAACCACAGGTCAGTCATGATCTCTCCCTGGTGATTCGGCGGGATGGGCGGTCACCTGTTCAGGAAGCCGAGGAGTGTGCGGGTGAGCTCCTCGGGGTGTTCTTCGTAGATCCAGTGGCCGGAGTCCGGGACGACGACGCCGGTCACGTTCGTCGCGTACCGGCACACCTGGCGTACCACTTGGGCACCGAGGCTGCCGTCGGCGCCGATCGCCAGCACCGGCATGGTGAGCTTGGTCTGCCGGTAGACCGCGTTGTCCTGGATGTCCTGGGGGAAAGCCCGGAACCAGGCGAAGCTCGCCCGCAGATGGGCGGGGTCCTTCAGGTAGTGCGCGAACACCGCAACGTCACCGGGGGTCACGGAGCCCTTCTGGACTTCGAGGCCGTCGATGAACTTACGGACCCACAGCGCCTCCCGCCCGCTCACAACCCCCTCCGGGAGGCCGTTGACCAGGGAGAAGAAGCCGAAATTCCAGACGCCCGGGCCCCGCGCGGTGAGAGCCGGGAACTGGTAGATGCCCGGGTCCGGTATCGGGGCCTCACTGAGGACGAGTTGGGTGACGTCCGCCCGATGCGCGGCGGCGTAGGAGTAGGCGACCATGGTGCCGATGTCGTGCCCGACCAGCCGGATGTCATGGTCGCGCCCGATGCTGGCGAGCATCGCGTGGATGTCCGCGGCCATGGACTTCTTGTCGTAGCCGGCGGCCGGGGCGTCGCTTTGGCCCGCACCGGGCAGGTCGGGTGCGATGACGGTGTAGTGCCTGGCGAGAGCGGGAAGGATGTCGTGCCACTCGTACCAGGTCTGCGGATAACCGTGCAGGAGGACGAGGGTCGGGCCGTGGCCGCCGATCACATAGTGGATGCCGACGGCCTTGTGCTCGCTGAAGCCGGCCGGCATCTTCTCGGCGGCCGGGGACGCCGCCCCGGACGTGACGCGTGCGTCCGCGCTGACGCTGGTGGTTGCCAGTCCGATCGCCGCGGCCATCGCGAGGGGCAGCAGGACCCTGCGCCGGAAAACGGCGTACGAGTACTTCACCGGGAACTCCAGAGGGTTCAGGGGGGTACTACAGGGTGCTGACGAGGCCGCCGTCGATGACGAAGTCGGCGCCGGTGATGTTCGCGGCGCGCTCGCTCGCCAGGAACAGGACGAGGTCGGCGACCTCCTCGGGGCGGGTGAAGCGGCTGGTGGGTGCGTCGGCTGCGGCTTGCTCGGCGATGTCCGCCGCAGTGCCGCCCGCTGAGCGCGCCACCGTCGCTGCGACGCCTTCGTCGGCCAGCCACAGGGCGGTGGAGACCGGGCCCGGGCTGACGGTGTTGACCCGCACCCGCTGGGGACCGACCTGCTTGGACAGCGCCTTGCAGAAGTTGGACAGGGCGGCCTTCGCGGCGCCGTAGTCGATGACGAGGGGGTCGGGCAGGAAGGCGTTGACGGAGGAGACGGTGACGATGCTCCCTCCGTCACGCTCCAGCAGGTACGGGAGGGCGGCGCGGGTGGTGCGCACGGCGGCCAGGAAGTTGACGGCCAGGGTCCACGTCCAGTCGTCGTCGGTCACCGCCAGGAAGCCGTCGACACGTGGTCGGACGGCGCCGACGTTGTTGACGAGGATGTCCACGCCGCCGAATGCCGAGACGGCAGCCTCGACAAGCGTGGCGGGGCCGTCCCGGTCGGTCAGGTCCGCCTCGACCGGGAGCACGCCGCGGTCGTCGGCGAGCGCCTTCAGCTCAGCGGTGATCTCACGTGCCCCGGCGACGACGCGCACGCCCGCGTCGAGCAGGCCGCGGGTGACGGCCAGGCCGATGCCCCGGCTCGCGCCGGTGACGACAGCGGTCCGGCCGGTCAGCAGGAGGTCCATGTCAGCTCCCTGAGGGGTGGGGTGAATCAGTGGGCCGCGGTTCACAGGGACTGCCGCCTCAGCCAGGCCAGCGCGGTTTCGGCGATCTCGCGCCAGCCGCCGTCGATGGTCAGGGAATGGCCGCGGTCGGGGAAGCCGACGATGTCGGAGATCGCCTCGGAGTGCCGGTACTGCTTGAGAGTGGCCCGGACGACGACCTCCGGCACCGTGTGGTCCTTGCCGCCGGCCATCAGCAGCAGCGGTCCGCGCCCCTGGTTGCCGGTGGCGACCTTGGCGGGCGAGTGCGGGTTGAAGTTGGCGGACGCCGCCTCGAACAGCGGCTTGCCGGGCGCGGGGATCGTCCACCTCTCGTAGAGCCGCGTGGACTCCTCTTCCGACAGTGCGTTGCCGAACGCGAAGCGGAACTGCTCCACCGTCAGCGACACCGCCCGGTGCTTGTTGCCGGGGTTCTTGAACACCGGCAGCGTGGCGCGCAGTGCCGACAGCGGCAGCGGGAGCACGCCCTTGATCTGGGCGGCGTCGATCGCGATGGCCGCGGCCGCCAGGTCTTGGCCGAGTAGTTTCTGCGCGATCATGCCGCCGAAGGAGTGGCCGATCAGGATGGGCTTGGTGTCCAGCTCGCGGATGATCGTGGCGTAGTGGTCGACGACGTCGTCGATGCCG
The DNA here is from genome assembly GCF_000716805.1 of Streptomyces yerevanensis. Classification (NCBI taxonomy): domain Bacteria; kingdom Bacillati; phylum Actinomycetota; class Actinomycetes; order Kitasatosporales; family Streptomycetaceae; genus Streptomyces; species Streptomyces yerevanensis. Next base: position 7,313 of record NZ_JNWJ01000005.1, read on the forward strand.
TGGTCGGCGATGCTCTCGGGATTGTCGCGTGCCTCCTGCACGGTGTCGGGGTCGCCCGGCCAGCCCGGGGCGCACGGTGCGTAGCCCTCGTCCCGGAACCGGTCGATCCACGGGTCCCAGGACGTGCCGTGCAGCCACAGTCCGTGGATGAAGATGACGGGGAGCGCAGTCGTCATGTCGGCCTCTCAGTGCGGCGGGGGTCCTCGGCGTAGGGCCAGTAGGGCCAACAGACCACACGGATACGGGCGTTCGTACTGGGGAAACTCCCCAGTCCCGCGAAGTCACCCCTGGGGTTCGACTGGGGTGGACCTGCGGCGGAACCCCTGGAGTGCTCTGCCCGCCCCGTGAGCGGTGGACCGCAGTCGTGCAACGCCCCGCGAAGTCCGCATGTGCTCCGTAATGTAGCCTTATGACCTCTCTCCGCTCTTCGGACCAACAGCCCTCTGCGCCGCGGCAGTTGCTGGGTCGGGATGAGGAGAGGCAGACGCTCGACGAGCTGATCGACGCGGTCCGCGAAGGGCTGAGCGGCGCCCTTGTGCTGGCCGGCGAGGCCGGCATCGGCAAGACGCGTCTCCTGGAGTACGCGCTCGAGGCCGCCGACGACCTCCGCACGGTGAAGGTCGTCGGCATGGAAGCGGAGGCGCGGCTCGGTTTCGCCGCACTGCACCGCCTGCTGCTGCCGTTCCTGGGCGGGCTCGACCAACTTCCCGCCCCGCAGCAGGACGCGCTGCGCTCCGCGTTCGGACTGGTCGCGGGTCCTCCGGCGGACCGCTTCCTCACCGCCCTGGCCACACTCACCCTGCTGTCGGACGCCGCCCGGCCCCGTCCGCTGCTCTGCCTCGTCGACGACGCCCAGTGGCTGGACCGGGAGTCCATGGAGGTGCTGGCCTTCGTCGGTCGCCGCCTGCACGCGGACGGCATCGGACTGCTGCTCGGCGTCCGGGACGGTACGGACGGCCGGACAGGCTTCGCCGTCCTCGACGGACTGCCCGCCCTTCGGCTGAAGGGGCTGCCCGAGCCGGATGCCCGCCGTCTGCTGGCCTCCACCTCCACCGGACCGTTCGCCACCCCGGCGTTCACGCGGATCGTCGCCGAGACCCAGGGAAACCCGCTCGCCCTGATCGAACTCGCCGGGGAGCTGATGGCCGGACCCCTGCCGTCCGCACCGCTGCCGATCGGCCCGCGTCTGGAAGCCCACTTCCTGCGTCAGGTCCGTGCGATGCCACAGGAAACGCAAGCGCTGCTGCTCGTCGCCGCGCTCGCGCCCTCCGACGACCCCGCGGTGCTCTGGCGGGCGGCCGCGCAGCTCGGCCTGTCGGCTCACGCCATGGATCCGGCCATGACCGATGGCATCCTGGCTCGCGGCCGCCACCCCGCCTTCCGCCATCCCCTCATCCGCTCGGCGATCCATGCCGGCGCGCAGCCGGCGGAGCGCCGTCAAGTCCACCGGGCGCTCGCTGCGGCGACCGATCAGGACGCCGCACCCGACCGGCGGGCATGGCACCTGGCAGAGGCCGCCCTGGGACTCGACGAAGAGATCGCGGCGGAGCTGGAACGCGCATCCGAACGCGCGAAAAGTCGTGGCGGCTACGCGGCGCAGGCGAACTTCCTGGCCCGCGCGGCCGAGCTGACACCCAATCCGCGCAGCCGTGCCGAGCGCTACTTCACCGCCGCCCAGGCGCACCTCGTCATCGGCGACGTGCCCATGGCCCGGGCGGTGCTCCAACAGGCGGTGCCCGGGCTCGGCACGCCCGTCACGCGCGCCTCCGCGCAGCGGTTGCACGCGACGATCGAATGGTTTCAGGGCCGTGCGCAGAAAGCTCCGTCCATCCTGATGGCCGCGGCTGCGGAGGTCCTGCCGTTCGACGAACGGCTGGCCCGCGACATGGTCTTCGAGGCCCTCGCCGCCGCGACGATGATGCGTCAGCACATGGTCGGCATGACCCTCGACGAACTCGCTCGTACGGTACTCGCCCTGCCCTGGAACCATGCCCTGCCCGCATTGCCCCCCGACACGGTCGTCGACGCCTACAGCACACGCATCGCGGGAGGGTACGCGCCTGCTGTGCCCAAGCTTCGAGCCGCGGTCGAGTCCATGAGCACCGGTGAACTGGTGGAGACCGGCATGCCCATCGCCCTGCTGGGCTACGTCGCCGCAGAAGAGCTCTGGGACGACCGGGGGCTCAGGGCGGTGGTCGAGCGCCTGTCCGCGGCCAGCCGCGCGCAGGGTGCCCTGCACGCTCTCCACGCCACGCTCAACACCCTTGCGGCCACCGAACTCTGGGCCGGCCGGTTCAAGGGCGCTGAAGCGTGCTTCGACGAGGCGGACGAGATTTCCCGGGCACTCGGGATGCCGCCGCAGGGCACCGCGCATCGTGTAGAGCTGCTGGCCTGGCAGGGCCGTGACGCGGAGACCCGGGCGGGCGCGGACATCGCGGCTCATGTGTGGGACGAACAGCTCGGCTACGCAACCATGGCCAACCACGCGCACTACGCGCTGACCATTCTGGAACTCGCCTCCGGCCGCTATCCGGAGGCACTGGCCTGGGCTCTTCTCGGCTACGACAACGACGTGCCGGGGCAGGGCAGCCGCCTGCTCCCCGACCTGGTCGAGGCCGCCACCCGGGCCGGTAACCTCGCGGCCGCCTCGGCGGCCATCGCCCGGCTCTCCGAGCGAGCGACGCTCAGCGGTACCCCGTGGGCACTCGGCGTGCTGGCCCGCAGCCGCGCGCTTCTGACTGACGGTGACGAAGCCGAAACCCTGTACGAGGAGGCCGTGAAGCACCTGGGCAACACCAGGGTCGTCACCGAACTCGCCCGGACCCACCTGCTCTACGGCGAGTGGCTGCGGCGTCGCAAACTCCGTACGCATGCGCGTGCGCAACTGCGGACCGCTCACGACATGTTCACCACCATGGACGCCCACGCGTTCGCGGAGCGGGCCCGCCTGGAACTCATGGCCACCGGCGAACACGCCCGCAAGCGCACAGGACCGGGGCAGAGCGACCACGCCCTGACACCCCAGGAGAGACAGGTCGCCGGCCATGCCGCCGCCGGATCCACGAACGCCGAGATCGCCACGCGGCTCTTCATCACCGCATCGACGGTCGAGTACCACCTCAACAAGGTCTTCCGGAAGCTCAGTATCACGTCCCGTCGCCAGCTGGCCACTCTGCTCCGCGACGAGGATCAGCCGAGGTGACACCGAGTCGATGGATCGCCACAACGCGGCACACACGATGGCCTCCGGCCTCGTGTAAGCGACACGACATGCATGGGACGCGGTGTGTGCTGACACAAACAGGGAGACAAGGGCCTGGTGGGGAAAAATTGAAAATGTCAGGGTTGGTGCATGCCAACTGCCGGGCTGCTCGGCTGGACCTGCCGCCGCACCACGGGCGGTACGGCGGCGGAGGCCGTCGGCCGCCTGCGGGAGGCGACCGGGCAGGGGCCGGTGCTGGTCGGCCCCGTGGACGTCGGACTGCTTCTGCACCAGCCCTGGTCGAGTGGCACCGCCAACGGCGGCGACCACTGGGTGGCGGTACTCGGCGTCGACGACCGTACGGTCCTCTTCCACGATCCCGCCGGCTTCCCCTTCGCCACGTTGCCCATCGATGCCTTCGTCGCGGCCTGGCAGGAGCAACTGCCGGACTGTGCGGGCCCGTTCATCATGCGCAGCGGCTTCCGGCGTAACGAGCAGGTAGACGTGACCACAGCTCTTCGTCGGTCCCTGCCCGCCGCCTTGGGATGGCTCACGGGGCAAGGCAGCGGAGTTGGCAGGCCCTTGAAGGACGGCGGTGCCGCCGCGGTGGAGCGGCTCGCAGACGACGTACAGGCCGGGTTGGCCGACCGTACCCTCACCCACCTCACCGAATTCGCTGTCCGGGTCGGCACCGGGCGTCTCGCCGATGCCTCGCTCTGGCTGGCCGAGATCGGCGAGATACGCGCCTCCCAAGTTGCGGAGCGTCAAGCGCGGCTGCTCGGCAGCGTGCAGTACGGATTCGTCGTGGGCGACACGCGGTCGGCCGCCAGCGCGCTGCGGCAACTGGCGGACGGGTACGACGAGTTGGGCGCCGCGCTGATGTGATCCCTTGGCGCGGCTACACCAGGAAGAGCAGTTCGACGGCGACGAGTACGTCTATGACGCCGCTATGACGCCGCACCACTCGGCGAAGGGCCGTACTCGACCTGGAGATGCCGCCCACCAGGTCTGGCAGCAGGGCTGGATCCGACCTGCAACTCCCCCTCGTTCGACTAAGTTTGGTGTTCGTTGACCGCACAACGATGCGCAGGAGGCACTTTCGTGTCCGATCAAGACCCCCAGCTCGCCGCCGCTGCCGAGATACGTTCCCGGATCGACACGAGCAAGCCGCACTCCGCGCGTTTCTGGAACTACTTCGTGGGCGGCAAGGACAACTACGAGGTGGACCGCGAGATCGGGGACCACATCAAGGAGATCTTCCCCGGCCTCGTGGACGTGGCGCGCACGAGCCGCCAGTTCCTCGGGCGGGCCGTCCGGCACCTGGCCGGCGAACAGGGCATCCGGCAGTTCCTCGACATCGGCACCGGCCTGCCGACCGCCGACAACACCCACGAGGTGGCCCAGAGCGTGGCGCCGGACTCACGGATCGTGTACGTCGACAACGACCCCATGGTGCTCGCCCACGCCCGCGCGCTGCTCACCAGCACGCCCGAGGGCGAAACGGCGTACATCGACGCCGACTTCTACGAGCCCGAGGCCATCCTCAAGGCGGCGGCGAGCACGCTGGACTTCTCGAAGCCCGTCGCCCTGATGATCCTCAACACCCTGGGCCACGTGGCTGATTACGACCAGGCCCGGGCACTGGTCGCGCGTCTCATGGCCGGTCTGCCGTCCGGCAGCTACCTGGTCATCAGCGACAGCACGGCCACCAGCGAGGGCATGATCGCCGCGTCGAACGCGTACAACGAGAGCGGGGCCGTTCCGTACTACGTACGCAGCGTCGAGGAGATCGCCGGGTTCTTCGACGGGCTGGAACTGGCCGAGCCCGGCGTCGTCCAGGTCACCGAGTGGCGCCCGGAGTCCGGCGTGTCGGTGGTCGACGCCTACGGCGGGGTGGGCCGCAAGCCGTAGCGGTACGGCGCCGGGGCGGTCAGGTGGCGAGAGGGTCCGTACGCCTGCTGACCGCCCCTCCCCGCTACCAGCGGTGGTGGACCTGCGCCCGGATGCTGCGGTCGTACAGCTCCCGTACGGCGTCGAGCGTCGCGTCCGGCAGTGGCGCCAGCGCGGCAGCCTCCGCGTTCGCCCGTGCCTGCTCGGGAGAGCGGGCGCCGGGGATGACCGAGGTCACGCCGGGCTGCTGGATGATCCAGCGCAGAGCGGTCTGCGCGGGCGTGGCTCCCTCCGGGGCGAGTGCCGCGAACTCCGCGGCCGCTTCGAGCCCTGACTCGTAGTCGACGCCGGAGAACGTCTCGCCCTGGTCGAAGGACTCGCCGTGCCGGTTGAACGTGCGGTGGTCGTCGGCCGGGAAGACGGTGTCCTTGGTGTACTTGCCGGACAGCAGCCCGGAGGCCAGCGGCACGCGCGCGATGATGCCCACGCCCGCCTCGGCGGCGGCCGGGAGCACCGCCTCCAGCGGCTTGAGCCGGAAGGCGTTGAAGATGATCTGGACGCTGGCCGTGCCGGGCCTGGCGATCGCGGTCAGCGCCTCCTCACAGGTCTCCACGCTGACGCCGTACGCGGCGATGCGCTGCTCCTCGACGAGGGTGTCCAGGGCGTCGAAGACCGCGTCGGATGAATAGACGGGTGTGGGCGGGCAGTGCAGCTGTACGAGATCGAGCGTGTCCACACCCAGGTTCGTACGCGAACGGTCCGTCCAGGCACGGAAGTTGTCCAGGATGTAGTGCGCCGGCTCCTGCGCCACACGGCGGCCCATCTTCGTCGCGACGAAGAGGTCCGCGTCCGGGCGTTCGCGCAGATAGCGGCCGATGAGCTGCTCGCTGCGCCCGTCGCCGTACACGTCGGCGGTGTCGAAGAAGGTCACACCGCTGTCGACGGCGGCGTCCAGCACGGCGAGCGCGTCCTCCTCCTTGACCTCGCCCCAGTCGGCGCCCAGCTGCCAGGTGCCGAGGCCGACGACGGAGACCTGCTGATCGATCCTGCCGATTACCCGCTGTTCCATGGTGTCTCTTTCAGTGGTGCCCGTGGGACTTCAGTGCGATGCCGAGCCTCCAGCATCGGGCCTGAGAAGATCGCCCGTCCAACAGAAGAACCCGCACGCATTCATGAGCCGGCCTTCTCAATGAGCCCCGTGTCCGCGTCCCGCGGCTGAGGGCCGACCGCGGGACAGGCCGTGCGGTAGGCGTGCGGCGCGACGCCGGTCACCCTGCGGAACACACGGCTGAAGTACGCCCGGTCGGTGAAACCCACCGCCCGCGCCACGCTCTGGATGCTGTCCTCGCTGCCGCGCAACTGCTCGCACGCCCGCTGGATCCGAAGGCGCGTCAGGTACTCCCACACCGTGAGGCCGTACTGCTGGTGGAAGAGCCGGCCCAGGTGATCGGCGCTGACGCCGACGGCCTGGGCGATCTGCCAGCGGGAGATCCGCCGGCGGTAGTGCGTCTGGAGGCAGACCAGGGCCTGGTGGACGAGAGCCCGGTTCCGTCCGGCGGCCTGCGCCCCGTCGCCCGTCATCGCGACGACCAGCCGGACGGTCTCGTCCGGGGTGAGGATGTCGCGGTCGAGGAGGACGAGACCGGGATGGGACTTGGCGCGGTGGGCGTCGGCGTGGGTGAACCCTTCGGTGCTGAGCAGCAGTACGGGGCACGGCGGTCGTCCTCCGAGAAGGTGCCCGCCGGCCAGTCCCTGTCCCTGTCCCGGTCCCTCGAAGCTTCCTTCGGCGAGCCGCCCTTCGGAGAGGCGTCCTTCCGCCACCCGTATCCGGTCGACGAAGTCGAACCCGTCCATGTCCGCGAGCGTCCGCTGCGCGATCACCAGGTGCGGTTCCTCCTCGGCGATCAGGGCGAGCGCCGTGGTGCCGTCGGCCGCGGTACGGACCGGGTGGCCGCGTAACGCCGTGGCCACCGAGCGTCTGAGACGTTCCCGCGACGGTGTCGCTCCATCGACGACGATGACCGGCCGCGGACTCTTGCTGGGCCGCTGTCCCCGTAGCGCCTGCGCGAGGTCCTCGCCCGTCGCCCCGAACAGCACGAACGGGGTGCCGCTCAGCGCCGGTTCGTCGTGCAGGCGCTGTGCCACCCACCACTCCTCGGGCCCGGCGGCTTCGGCGTCCCACACCACCGCGGCCACCGTGCGCTCGCCGGTGGGCGGGCCGGCGTCCGCGTCGGGGTCGGGGTCGGGGTCGACCGGACGGAGCCGTAGCCGGTGCTGCCTGGCGAGGGCGGCGACATCCCCGGCGGGCCTGCCCGCACCGACGGCCAGCAGGGTGCGCCCGGCTCCGGCCGAGGGCGCCCGTGGCCCCGGCGCGGCGGGCAGCGGCAGGTCCACGGTCAGCCGGATGTGCGGCGGGCTGTCGCCGACCGCGTACGAACCGCCGTGCAGCATCACCAGACGACGTGCCGTGGCCGACCCGAGGCCCGCCCCTTCGGCCTCGCCGGAGCGCGGGTCCGCGGACGGATCGGCCACCGCCGTGACGGTGACCCTGACGGACGTCGGCGCGGTGCGCGCCGTCAGCACCACGCCTCCCTGCGTGTCGGCTCGCGCCGCGGCGTCCAGTACATGACAGACAGCTCTGGTCAGCTGTTCCCGGTCGGCGAGCACGGCGGGCAGCCTACGGGGCAGTACGAGTGACCAGTCGGCCCCGCCAGGTGCGGTGGCGGCGACGGCACGGAACGCCTTCACCAGTACGGGACGCGGGTCGATCAGCCGTGGGGACAGGCCGAGTTCGTCCGTCCCGGTGCGGGACCACTCCAGCAGATCGTCGACCAGCCGCAGCAGCCGGTCGGCATCGCGATGCACCAGCTGAAGCGCTTCGCCCTCGCCCGCTTCGGTGCCCGCATGCCGCCGGATCTCCTCCAGCGGTCCGCGCAGCTCCTGGGTGACCTGGGTCAGCAGCCGCGTCTTGAACGTGCTGGCCCGTTCCGCGGCGTCACGGGCCCGGCGCACCTCCGCGAACAGCCTGATCCCCTTCAGCGCCGCGCTGATCTGGTCACCCAGCGCCCGGTAAAGGCTTCCTCGCCGGTCCGCCTCGTGCCCCGTGCCGGATTCGAAGACGGCGAAGCCCAGTTGCTCGTCACCGACGTGGAGGGGTTCGAGCACGAAGGTGAACCGGTCGGCCTCGGGCAGCAGTTCGTCGGGAAGCAGCAGGTGCGCGGGGTACGGATCCGGCTCGGGGCGCGCCCCGTCACGGTCGCCCGATGCGGACGGGACCGGCAGGACCCGCGCCAGTCCGCGGCCGGGGCCAGGGCCGGAGAGCCGGTCCCACGCATCCTCGTAGAGCGCCACCCGGCACCCCGGCAGCCCGCCCGCCACCGCGTGCCGCTCCAGCACCTTGCCGAGCCCGTCGAGATCGACCACCGTGGCCAGCGCCGTGCCGAACTCCCGTAGTCGGCCCGCCTCCTGAGCATCCAGCCACCGCTCGTACTCCAGCAGCCGCCGGGAAGCATCGGCCGCCAGCAGCCGCGCCTGCGCGAGGAGCCGCTCCCCACGGACACGCGCGGGCTCTGGCAGACACCTCACCGCGTCGTCCCGTATCTCCAGCAACGCCCGCTCCCATGCCGCCACCGTGTCCGGCCTGCGCACCTGCTGGCCCAACAGGCGCTCCAGCATGGGCAAGAAGCCCTGGGGGCCGGGGCCATGCACGCCGGGGCCATCGGCGTCAGCCGCGGGACCGGCATCCGCCGGCGCGGGATCGGCATCCGCACGGAACGCCGCCGCCAACTCCCGCCCGGCGCAGGGAAGCACCGCGAACACCTCGTCGTACGAGCCCGGCCCTTCCGAGCCCGACCCGTCCGAGAGCCGCCCGTCCGCGGGCGACCCACCGCCCACCGACGCCTGCGCCACCAGCGGCGAAGGGCACCCACAGGAACGGCGTACGACCACGGCACCCGCGACCGCCGTACGGTCCGGCGCGCGATCGCCCCGCAGCCGAGCCACCAGCGTGTCCACGGCCAGCCCGCCCAACTCCGCGAAGGGCAACGAGACCGAGGTCAACGGCGGCTCGGAGAGCCGGGCTTCAGGGGAATCGTTGAAGCCGACCACGGCGACGTCCTCGGGTACCCGGATACCCCGCTCGGCGAGCAGCCGCAGCGCGTCCGCCGCCAGTACGTCGCTGCAGGCGACCACGGCGTCGAAGTCGATGCCGGGCCGCAGCCCGCGGGCGTCCAGCAGCACCCGCATCGCCGAGGCGCCGGCGCCCGCCGCGAAGTCGCCCGCAGCGCAGACGAGTTGGCGTTCCGCGGGCAGACGGTACTGGGCCAGGGCCTGGGTGTAGGCGCGGTAGCGCCCGAAGGAGACCGGGTTGGTGAGCGGCCCGCGGATGCACGCGGGGCGCCGTACACCGTGCCGTGCGACCAGATGACCGACGAGTTCCCGCATACCCGCGTACGAGTCAAGTGTCAGGGTTTCGTGGTCGTCGACGCCCTCCAGGGCGTGGTTGAGGCTGACGACCGGCAACTGTCTCAGCGAGCGCAACAGCCGTTCGGCGTGGTCGCCGGACGCCGGCAGGCCGAGGGTGGAGCTCCAGCAGACGACGCCGTCGAGCCGTGCCTGGTCGACCAGTTCGTACAGTGCGCTCCGCGACGCCTCGCCGCCCGGGCGCAGCGGTCCTCCCGGGAAGCACACGAGGTTCACGTCGCCGCGTTCCGCGGCCCTCAGCGCCCCGGACCACAACGTGGCTCCGACTCCGAGATGGATGTTCGCCGTGACCAGCCCGATCGTGAGCCGTTCCGCTGCCTCCCGCCGCCCCGCGGCTGCGGCGGGTCCATGTTCCGCCATAGGTTGCCTCACTCGTCAGGGGTGCTCCCGGGTGCCTGCCCGGGGATGTCCCGTCGGGTGGAGGAACGTAGGGGAAAGCGCTTACCGGGGCAAGACCTGCGGCACGGCTCGTCCGCGGGTCCTGCCCCGGTGTCCGTGCGGCCATCAGGTGCCGCACGGTGGGAATCCGGCGTGTACCGGATCGAATGGTGCGTCAGATCTTGCCCACTCCGGCGCCCGCCATCACCGCGGCCTTCACGCCGGAGGCGGCGTCGGCGGTGTAGTCGTACGGGATGCTCGCCACGCTGCCGCCGGCCTGGCCCTCGCCGGAGCCGACGAAGTGGTTGTCCTTGGCCACGAGCGTGCCGGGTCCGGAGTCGCCCTCGCCGAGATGGAAGGGGTCCTCGGTGTTCTCGAAGTAGTTCCCCTCGACGAACACACCCGCACCCTCGGTGGACGCCACGCCGTAGGACCCGATGTCGCTGAAGTAGTTGTTCAGCACGTGGACCGGGTTGCCGAAGCGGACGCGGGGGTTGCGCTGGCCGGTGCCGTCGAACCAGTTGTGGTCGTACGTCACCTTCAGCTTGCCGCTGTCCTCACTGCCGTTGTCGTCGGAGTGGCCCAGCAGCATGTTCTTGTCCTGGTCATGACTGCGGTTCCACGAAACGGTGATGTTGTTCGAGGCCCGCTTGATGTCGACTCCGCCGTCTTTGGCGCCGGAGATCTCGTTGTGGTCGATCCAGACTTTCTCGGCGTACTCGACGTTGATCGCGTCGTCGCCGGAGCCCGAGAAGGCCAGATTCTGGATGATCACGTTGTTGACCTTGCTGACGTTCAGACCGCCACCGGTGATCTTGCCGTTGGTGCCGACGCCGACGATGGTCTTGTTGCCGGCGACCTTCGTCATACCGCTCAGCGAGATGGTGCCGTCGACCTTCACGATCGCGGCGCCGCTGCCCTGAACGGCCTCGGTGAAGGCGGAGGCGTTGGACACGGTGACCGTGCTGCCGCCCGCGCCTCCCGTCGTACCGGCGCCGAAGCCGATGGGGCCCGCTGCCGCTACCGCTTTGTCGCTTTCCGACTCGGTCGGGGCTCCGTTCGCGGTGGTCGCCGCGGTGACGGCCAGTACGACGGCCGTACCGGCGGCGACGCTCATCAAGGTGAACCTTGCGCTCGTCCTGCGCATGGGTTTCTCCATCCGTGGGGGTTTGGAGAGCTGATGTACGCGTACGTGTGAGTGAGCCGCGCGACTGGCTTTGCACGATGCTAGAGCGACCGTTGTGGACGATGACGGCGGCTGTGTGGACTATTGCGCGCAGCGGACGAAGTAACGTGTGCGGCGGGATCTTGACGAGCCTTTGACGAGTGCTTGACGCCGGGGATACACGGCGACAGCTTTCGGGATACGGGGAAGGAACGGGCGGTGGCGGGACTGCTGACGCGGCTGCGGTCATGGTCGTCGCTGCTCGCGGCGCATCCCGCGCGTGCGGTCGTGGTGGCGTTCGCCGTCGTGGTGCTGGGCGGTGCGGTGCTGCTGACGCTGCCGGTCGCCGCCGAGGACCGCTCCGCCACGGCCTTCGTGACGGCGTTGTTCACGTCCACCTCCGCGGTCTGCGTCACCGGTCTGGCGGTGGTCGACACGGGAACGTACTGGAGCGGCTTCGGCGAGGGCGTGATCCTCGCGCTGATCCAGGTCGGCGGCTTCGGGATCATGACGATGGCCTCGCTGCTGGCGCTGCTGGTCTCGGGCCGGCTGCGGCTGCGGCTTCAGCTGACCGCGCAGGCCGAGACGAAGAGCCTCGGCATCGGGGACGTACGCCGGGTGCTGATCGGTGTCGCCGGTACGACCCTGATCGTCGAGCTCGCGGTGAGCGCCGTCCTCGCGCTGCGTTTCCGCTTCGGATACGGCAACGGCTTCGGCGAGGCGGCGTATCTGGGCTACTTCCATGCCGTGTCGGCGTTCAACAACGCCGGGTTCGGGCTGCACGCCGACAACCTCACCCGCTATGCGCAGGACGCCTGGGTCACGCTGCCGATCGCCGCCGCCGTGATCCTGGGCGGCATCGGCTTCCCCGTCATGCTGGAGCTGCTGCGCCATCGCAACCGGCGGCGGACGACCGGGCGCCGCAACTGGACGCTGCACACCAGGCTGACGCTGATCATGACGGCTGTCCTGCTGGTCACGGGGGCCGTGCTGACGTGCCTGCTGGAGTGGACGAATGCGGCGACGCTGGGCCCGCAGGGCGTGGCGCACAAAATCCTCAACGGCTTCTTTCACTCGGCCGTGTCGCGCACCGCCGGGTTCAACTCGCTCGACATCGGCGCCCTGCACGCCTCGACGCTGCTGATGACCTGCGTGCTGATGTTCATCGGCGGCGGCAGCGCCGGAACCGCGGGTGGCATCAAGGTCACCACCTTCGCCGTCCTGTTCGCCGCGATCATCGCCGAGGTGCGCGGCGAGAGTCACTCCGTGGTGCTGGGCCGTCGGCTGTCCCCGCAGGTGCTGCGTCAGGCGCTGACCGTGGCGCTGCTGGGCATCGGCCTGGTCATCGCGTCCACGCTCGCCCTGCTCACGCTCACCGAGGAGCGGCTGGAGGCGGTGCTGTTCGAAGTGGTTTCCGCCTTCGCCACGGTGGGCCTGTCCACCGGCATCACCGCCGATCTGCCGACGACCGGTCAACTGCTGCTGATCGCCCTGATGTTCGTCGGCCGCCTCGGCCCCATCACCCTCGTCTCGGCCCTCGCCCTGCGCGAGCGCACCCGCCGCTACGAACTGCCCGAGGAGCGACCCGTCATTGGCTGACTACCTACGCTCTCTGCGTGAGCGGCGCCGCAAACGCCGCGCCGACACCCACGCCCGCGGCGGCGCCGACCAGCGCGTCGCCGTCATCGGCCTGGGCCGCTTCGGCTCCTCACTGGCCGGCGAGCTGATGCGGCGCGGCTGGGACGTCCTGGGGATCGACACCGACGCCCGGCTGGTGCAGAAGTACAGCGACAGCCTCACCCACGCCGCCGTCGCCGACTGCACCGAAGCCGAAGCGCTGCATCAGCTCGGTGTCCACGAGTTCACCAGTGCCGTCGTCGCCATCGGCAACGACGTCGAGGCGAGCATCCTGGTCAGCTCGAATCTGCTGGAGGCGGAGGTGCCCAACCTGTGGGCCAAGGCCATCAGCCGCCAGCACGGCCAGATCCTGGAACGCCTCGGTGTGCACCATGTCGTCCTGCCCGAGCACGAGATGGGCGAACGCGTCGCGCACCTGGTCACCGGCCGGATGCTGGACTTCATCGAGTTCGACGACGACTACGCCCTGGTGAAGACCGTCGCCCCTCAGGTCGTCACCGGCATGCCGCTCGGCGAGAGCCGGGTCCGCGCCAGGTACGGCGTCACGGTCGTCGGTATCAAGCGGCCCGGCGAGGGTTTCACGTACGCGACCGCCGACACCGTCGTCCAGAAGGGCGACGTCCTCATCGTCACCGGCAAGACCCACGCGGTGGAGTCCTTCGCCGAGCTGAGTTGAGGCTCAGCTCCGTGACGTACGTAATCCGTCAACGAGCCGTACGGGATCCATCAAGCCGGCCCGAGGTGGTCGACGAACGAGGCTCGCGGTGCGTATCTATGGGAGAGCGGCAACCGCGTACGGACAGCGACGGGTGAGGAGAGCAGTCATGGTGGAGTGGTACCCGCTGCGGACTCCCGTCGTCAGGCCCGTGCCCGAGCCGGTGGCGACCGGCTTCGTCTGGATGGCGGCCTTCGCGGGGTCCTGTCTCCTGGTGGCCGTGCTCGGTGCCGTAGGCGGACTGTCCAGCCCGTCCTTGGCGCTGGGTGCGTTGTGCGGGCTGGCGGTGCTGCTCGGGTTGCCCGCCCGTTTCCGCGCGGCACCCGGTATCGCTCTCGTGTGCTGGCTGTTCCTCAACAACTTCGCCATCGCACCCCGCGGCGAACTCACCTGGGACGGCCACCTCGACGCCGCCCGGCTCGTCCTGCTCCTGTCCGCCGCGTTCCTCGGCACGGTCGTCGCCCGGATCATGCACGCCCGCGGCGCTCACCACCGCGTCACCCCGAGGCGGGAGGGACAATGAGCAGTACGGCGGCCGAGGAGGAGACAGAGGAGACAGGAGCCGATCGTGCGGGCACGTGACCTGGCAGTGGAGTACGAGACGGTCGGTCTCGACACCGACGCCTTGGAGGCGGCACGGCTGATGGCCAGGCACCGGCTGCCCGCGCTCCTGGTGGTCGACGAGTCGGGCGCGCCGAAGGCGATCCTGCCGGCCTCCCAGATGATCAAGATCCTGGTGCCGGAGTACGTCATAGAGGACCCGACGCTGGCCGCCGTGGTCGACGAGCGCCACGCCGACCGGCTGTGCCAGGCACTCAAGGGCCGGACCGTACGGGACTGCCTGTCGAAGTCCGTGCCCGCACCGCCGGTCGCCGCGCCGGACGACACCGCCCTCGAGGTCGCGGCGCTGATGGCACAGGTGCGCAGCCCGCTGGTGGCGGTGGTGGAGAAGGACAAGGCCGGTCTGCATCTGCTCGGAGTGATCACTGCCTCGCATCTGCTGGACCGGCTGCTCGGCGCCGTGTCGTAAGGGCGGCATCCCGTTCCGTACTTCCGGAACCCGGTCCGTAATGCCGGAACCCGGCAGGATTCCGGCTACTCCCCTACGCAGAGGCCATCTGCCGAAGACGCGTCAAGGACGGGTAGGGTTTCTCCCGGTGTGCCGGGAAGTCTGGTCGGCGAGCAGAGGATCACTCTCTCTTCCGATCGGTGTGAATCGTGAACGACTGGCACAGCTGGGCCGCGATCGTCGTGTTCGTCGGCGCGTACGCCCTGATCATCAGCGAGAAGATCCACCGCGTCGCCGTGGCCCTGGGCGGTGCGGGCCTGATGCTCGCGATCGGGGCGACCGACGACGTCTCGGCGTTCTACTCCGAGCACTCCGGCATCGACTGGAACGTCATCTTCCTGCTCATGGGCATGATGATGATCGTCGGTGTGCTGAAGAAGACCGGCATGTTCGAGTACCTGGCGATCTGGTCCGTGAAGAAGGCACGCGCCAAGCCGTTCCGGGTGATGGCGATGCTCGTCGTCATCACGGCGGTCGCCTCGGCACTCCTCGACAATGTCACCACGGTCCTGCTGATCGCCCCCGTCACCCTGCTGGTCTGCGAGCGCCTCGGCCTGCCCGCCGCGCCGTTTCTGATCGCCGAGGTGCTGGCCTCCAACATCGGCGGCACGGCCACCCTCGTCGGCGATCCCCCGAACATCATCATCGCCAGCCGCGCCGGTCTGACCTTCAACGACTTCCTGATCCACCTCGCCCCGCTGTCCGCGTTCCTGATCGTCGTACTCGTCCTGCTGTGCCGGGTGATGTTCCGCAAGACCTTCGTGTACGACGAGGACCGGGCCGCCGAGATCATGGCGCTGGAGGAGCGGGAGGCCATCCGACATCCACGGCTGCTGATCCAGGGGCTGGTCGTGCTCACCCTGGTCGTCGCCGGGTTCGTCCTCCACCCGGTGCTGCACTACGAGCCCAGCATCGTGGCCCTGCTCGGCGCCGGGCTCCTCATCGCCATCTCCTCGGTGGAGACCAACGAGGTCCTGGCCGAGGTCGAATGGCCCACGCTCGCCTTCTTCGCCGGCCTCTTCATCATGATCGGCGGACTGATCGACACCGGCGTCATCGGCGAGGTCTCCAAGACCCTGGCCGACGCGATCGGTGACAACGAACTGGGCGGATCCCTGACGATGCTGGGCGCCTCCGCGGTCCTGTCGGGTGTCGTCGACAACATTCCGTACGTCGCCACGATGGCGCCCATCACCGGTGACCTGGTCGAGAACATGGGCGGCGGCAGCGATCACGTCATGTGGTGGTCCCTGGCCCTGGGCGCCGACCTGGGCGGCAACGCCACCGCGATCGGCGCCTCCGCCAACGTCGTCGTCCTCGGCATCGCCGAACGGAACCGCCAGCCCATCTCCTTCTGGCAGTTCACCAAGTACGGCCTGATCGTCACCGCGGTCACCGTGGCGTTCGCCCTCGTCTATGTGTGGCTGCGGTACTTCGCCCTCGCGTGACGTACGTGCCTGACGTACGGGTGGTACGCCGATGCCTGCAAGCCCCGACGCATACGGCCCCGGGATCCGGGCACTCGTCGCGACTGCACGGAACCTCGGCGGGTGCGAAGGGGCGAGCGCCATGCAGGCACACCTCAACTGGCATATCGACCTGGACATCGAGCAGTCCGACATCGAGAGCGAGGCGACCGCCACCCTGCGGTTGCCCGACGCCACGCGGCTGACGACCCGCGGTCATGCCCGGCGCAACCCCAGCGATCCGGAACAGGACCGGGTCGGTGAGGAGCTCGCCGCGGCCAGGGCGCTCAACGACCTGGCCCGACGGCTGCTGCGCAAGGCCGCCCACGAGATCGAGGAGACCACGCACGCCCCGGCCCACCCACACCTGTGACGTGGGCTGTTGACCGTCTCGTCCGCAGACCGCGCGGTCGATCAGCTCGATGATGGCCTTGGCCTGCTGGACGACCCGGTTCTCAGAGCGATCACGTTCTCAAAGCGATCACGGCAGTGGCTGTTCGGTCCAGATGATCTTTCCGTTGGTGGTGTAGCGGGTCCCCCATCGCTCGGTGAGCTGGGCGACGAGGAAGAGGCCGCGCCCGCCCTCGTCCTCGTTCCTGGCGCTGCGCAGCCGGGGCGAGGTGCTGCTGCCGTCGGAGATCTCGCAGATCAGCGCCCGGTCGCGGAGCAACCGCAGCTGGACGGGGCCGGTCGCGTGCCGGATGGCGTTGGTGACCAGTTCGCTGGCGATGAGTTCGGTGCTGAAGGCCAGTTCGTCGAGACCCCAGGCGGTCAGCTGGTCGGTGACCGCCGCACGGCAGCGGGAGACGACCGCCGGGTCGCTGGGCAGCTCCCACTGGGCGACCTGCTCGGGCCCCATCGCTTTCGTACGGGCGACGAGCAGGGCCACGTCGTCGCTCGACCGGCTCGGGAGGAGGGCGTCGAGGACCGCCTCGCAGGTGTCCTCCGGGGCGCGGTCGGCCTGGGCCAGGACGGTGCGGAGCGTGTTCAGTCCGGCGTCGATGTCCCGGTGCCGGTCCTCGATCAAGCCGTCGGTGTACAGCACCAGTTGGCTGCCTTCGGCCAGTTCCAGCTCGACGGTCTCGAAAGGCAGCCCACCGAGACCGAGCGGCGGCCCCGAGGGCAGATCGACGAAGTCCACTGCTCCGTCGGGTCCGACGACCGCGGGGACCGGGTGCCCGGCGCGGGTGAGGGTGCAGCGCCGGGAGACCGGATCGTAGACGGCGTACAGGCAGGTGGCGCCGACGATTCCGGCGTCCGCCTGGGCGTTCTCCACGGCCCAGCCCTCGCCCCGGTCGAGCCGTCCGACCAGGTCGTCGAGATGGGTGAGAAGTTCGTCGGGCGGCAGGTCCAGGGCGCAGAAGTTGTGCACGGCGGTACGCAGCCTGCCCATGGTGGCCGCGGCGTGCAGGCCGTGGCCGACGACATCGCCGACGACCAGCGCGACCCGGGCGCCGGACAGCGGGATGACGTCGAACCAGTCGCCGCCCACCCCGGCCTGGGCGGGCAGATAGCGGTAGGCGACCTCGACGGCGTTCTGCTCGGAGCGGCCCCGGGGCAGCAGGCTGCGCTGCAGGGCGAGTGCGGTGTTGTGCTCGCGGGTGTAGCGGCGGGCGTTGTCGATACAGATCGCCGCGCGGCCGACCAGCTCCTGCGCCAGGTAGAGGTCGTCGTCCTCGAAGGGGCTGGGCTTCTCGGAGCGGTAGAAGCTGACCACGCCGAGGGTGGCGCCGCGGGCCCGCAGCGGCACGGTGATCAGGGAGTGGATGCCGGCCTCCAGCACCCGTTCGAGCCGTGGCGGGTCCTGGGCGATCCAGCCGCCGGCCTCGGCCAGTACGGGTTCGAGTACGGGCTGCCCGCTCTCCAGGCAGCGCGCCTGCGGCGTGGAGGGGACGTACCGGACCGCATCGCCGACGCCGTACAGATGGGATTCCTCATGAACGGCGCCCATCGCGATCCGGCGCAACGCGCTGTCCCCGCCGATCGGTTCCGGCTCCTCGCCACGCAGTACGCATTCCGGCAGGTCTACGGCGGTGACGTCGGCGAACCGGGGAACGGTCACCTCCGCCAGTTCCTCCGCGGTGCGGGTGACGTCCAGGGTGGTGCCGATCCGGACGCCGGCGTCGTGCAGCAACTCCAGCCGCCTGCGGGCGAGTACGGCCAGCCGGCCGACGCCTGGCTCGCCGACGAGCAGCGGCCAGCCGTCGGCTCCGGCTCCGTTGCCGTTGCCGTTGCCGTCCGTTCCGGCCCGGCCGTGGGGTGCCGGCCCGGCCGTGACAGGCGTCTGCGGGACGGTGATACCTACGCCGACCGGGGGCGTTCCGGTCGGCCACGGCGCCTGCGAAGCCGAGGCGACGGGCACGGCCGGGGCGTTCACCGGAGTTGAGCCGGCCGGCGTGGCCTGTGCCTCGAGTGCGGGATGACGTAGCCGGGGGCCGCCGAGAAGGCGGGCCTCGACGACCACGCCCGTCTCCCCCGCCGCTCCCCTGACCTGGCGACGCAGCAGGGTGGCGATCCGCCCGCCGGACAGGCGCACCTCGTCGAGGGTGCGGTTCGGTGAGGCGATGAGTTCCTCGGCCCTCTCCCTCAGCACGGCCAGGTCGACCGGGCGGAGGTGGCCGCCGTCGTCGGCGCTCCCGTGCCTCGAAGGCGCGTGCCCGGGCCGCCCGAGCCAGCCGCCGGCGCCGCCCGTGGTGTGGGAGGCCCGCCGGTACGCGGCGAGCAGCGCCCGCTCCCGTGCCGTGGCCTGCTCCAGCAGTCGTGTCTCTATGTCGCGGGCGGCTTCCCGAACCAGCCGCACCATGGCGGGGTCGCCGTTGTCGCGCAGGCAGGTGATGTCGAGGACGGCCTCGATGCGTCCGCTGAGCGGGTCCCGGACGGGCGCGCCCGCGCAGGCGAACGGCTGGAGGCAGTCGGCGAAGTGCTCGCGGCCCATCACGTAGCAGGGACTCCGCTCCGCCAGCGCGGTGCCGACGCCGTTGGTGCCCGCGGTCTGCTCGGAGGCGTCGAAACCAGGAGCGAAGCTCACCTCGTCGAGGCGTTCGCGCAAGCGCCGGTCACCGCCGAGGCGCAGGACCATGCGGGCCTGCGCATCACAAAGGGCGACCGTCATGCTGACCTGGGTGAGCGCCGCGCTCAGGCCCTTCAGCACCGGGTCGGCCGCGCGCAGGAACCGTTCGTCCAGCGCCAGCCCCGGCGCGTACGGGACCACGAGGCGGTGCGGCTCCACCCCCGCGGACCGGCTCCGCTTCCAGGAGTCGAGTACCGGACTCCGGACGTCCGAGTCGACCCGTACACCGGCCATGAAGCGCTCGTGGGCATCGACAAGTCCGCCGATGTCGTCCCAGACGACGGACAACGGGATCACTTCCTCGCCTGAAGGCGTCCCCGCAGCACACCGCTCCTCGGCTCGCCGCCGGGGTGAGCCTCCAAGTGGTTTCACCCTAGACCTATTGTAATACAAATCACAAGTTTGTCCGCTTATGGATTCAGTCCGGCCTTGGTGAAGTCCGGTGCGCTACCACGCTCTAAAGGAGGCCGCAGGCCTTCCTTTAGGGGCGCGGGGCTGTTTCGATATGCGGCTCCGCCGCGTGGGCGCGACCAGCCCCCACCGGCCCGCAGCCGAATCACTGCACCCCCAGCGGAGCGCCTACGCACGGGCCAGTTCCGCCGCGCCGAACGAGACGTTGAAGCGGTCGCACCAGATGCTCACGCTCGTGTACGCGGCCGGGTCGGTGTCGGCGGGCAGGACGTAGTTCTGGTCGCCTTTGTTCCCCTTGAGCTTGCCGAGGCTCACGTACTTCCCGTCGTCGAAGACACCCCAGCCGGCCCTCCCCTCCTTGACCGGCGCGTCGGTCAACCACACCCGCAGATCAGGGCCGTTGCTGGTGTCGAGGTTCTCCAGCCGCAGTACGTGGGAACCGTCGGCCAGCCGCAGCACCGTCGCCGTACCGGACGTCGTGTGCTCGTGGCTGATCAGGTCGCCGCGCGCCAGCGTCCGGGGTCCGGCCGGTTCCGGTGGCGTGGAGGCGGCCTTCGAGGGTTCGGCCGCGGGGGGTTCGGCCGCGGGATCCGATGTGGAGGGGGCCGGTGTGGCGGCAGCAGCGGGCAGGGACTCCTGCACGGTCTCGTCCTGCCACAGCTTCCACGGCTGGAACCAGTACAGCCCCGCGCCGACCGCCACGACGGCCATCACCACAAAACCCGCGATCACCGGCCTGCTCAACACCCTGCGCACGCGCTCCACCCTGCCTTCCACAAGCTCAGAACATCTCTCCCTCATTCAAACCGACCGAAGCCCCCACAACACCGATCAAGAGATGACGGAAGACTTACGGCTGCGCTTGCTGAGGCCCGGAAGCGGGAGGAGCCTCGAAGGGAGAGGCCGTTCGCGGCCCGTTCCCCGCCGGGCCCGGCCTTCGAAGACGGTCCACCAGGAGGTTCCTCATGGGCACAGCCGCAGCCCCCGGCTTCGACACCGAAACTCTGCGCCGGGCCATCGAAGACCAGAACGCGGAGGCACTCCTCGCGCTGTACGACGACAACGCCGAGCTCCGCGTCGTCGACCGCAACACCCAGCCCAGCCACCCGAAAGTCATGCACGGTCGCGACCAGATCAGCGACATGCTCAACGACGTGTACAGCCGCGACATGACCCACAAGGTGGAACAGTGCGTCGTCCAGGGCGACCACCTCGCGTACACGGAGTCGTGCCAGTACCCCGACGGCGTCAAGGTCCTCGCCAGCTCGATGGTGGAGCTGCGGAACGGCAAGATCGTCGACCAGACGCTGCTCCAGGAATGGGACGACGAGAGTTAGAAAGCGACGCACCCGGGGCCCGGGTCACCTCCCGTCCGACCCGGGCCATCTCCGCTCGCCAGGACAGGGCGACATCCGCCCCCGGAGCGGGACTTACGCTTCCTCCACCCGCCACCACACCGGCCGCAGAACCCCCAGAAGCAGCTGCACGAGTTCGTCGACGACCTCGTCGAGCGTCGCGTCGACCCAGCCCGAACTCCAGTCGTGCAGCAGGCCGTTGACGCTGCCGATGAAGGCCGCGGCGGCGACGCGGTAGTCGCGGGGAGCCGCCTCGCCGCGTTCGGCGGCGGCCTTGGCCTCGCCGCAGATGAAGTCGATCCAGCGGGAACGGCGGGCCAGCCGCTGGCGTTCCAGGCGAGGGCTGACGCCGATGATCTCGACGAAGGCGATACGCAGGCGTCGTGGATCGCCGGTGACATTGGCGGCGTAGGCGCGGAAGGCCGCGGTGGTGCGCTCATCGACGGGTCGGCCGTCCGCCTCGGCGAGTCCGGACAGGGCGGCTTCCTCGGCCCAGTCGTTGACCTGAAGGTGGAGGGCGGCCAGTACGTCCTCCAGGTTGCGGAACTCCTCGTAGAACTGACGGGTCGACAGCCCGGCCGCCTCGCTCAGGGCTGCGACGGTCGTGGCGCGGTAGCCGGGGCTGTCGCCGAAGAGCTGTAACCCGGCGTCCAGAAACCGTCGGCGTCGCTCGGCCTGCCGCTCCTGAGCGGATTTGCCGCCATAGCGGCCGGTCGGCGCTTTGAGCTTGCCCGCCACTGGGGCCTCCCAGGTCTCAGTTGTCACTCAGGTGACCAATTTTGTCGCCTTCGACGTCTTGTGTAGAGCGGCTTCGACTCCTTACTTTCCAGTAAGTAACTCTGAACGCCCGTGTCTTCAGATTCCCCTCCCGTGCCCCTTGTCATGCGCCAAACAATCAGGAGTAGTCATGACCGCCTTCAAAGCCCGGCACGTCGGCTCCCTCGCAGCCGCCCTCGCCCTGACCGTCGCCGGGTCGGCGGCGGCCACGGCCGAAACTCAGGACGCCTCCGACAGCACCAGGAAGGCCGCCGCCGACCTGCGCGAGGTGATGTTCGTCGGCAACAACTGGGACGGCACCGCCGACGTCATCAAGTCCGGCGGCGACCTCGCGAAGATCGGCCGGATCAACGTCATTCCGGACAAGGAGGAGCGGCTCGCGGAGATCAACGCCGACCCGATCAAGTGGATCTACTTCACCGCCATCCGCAACGGCGTCGGCGAAGGCCACGACCAGTACGTCGACGACATGTACTCCACGCCGGACGGCTCGGCCATGGTGGTCTCGCGGCCCAGCTTCGCCGATGTCGTCTCGATCGACCTCGCCACCGGGAAGATCAACTGGCGCTTCCCCGTGTCCGGTTACCGCTCCGACCACATGGCGGTCTCCCCCGACGGCAAGCGCGTCGCCGTGTCGGCCTCGATCTCCAACACCGTGCACGTCCTCGACATCGCCACCGGCAAGCAGCTCGGCTCGTTCAAGACCGGCGACAAGCCGCACGAGAACGTCTTCTCCGCGGACGGCAAGTACTTGTGGAACATGTCGATCGGGGACGTGAACACCGGCCTCGACGACTCGTGGCTGGACTGGACGAAGGGCGACCGCAAGATCACGGTCGTCGACGCGAACACGTACGAGCAGGTCAAGGTCATCGACATGCGCGAGCGGCTCGACGCCTTCGGCCGCAAGGACCTGTCCGACGCCGTACGTCCCGTCGCCTTCACCCCGGACGAGTCGAAGCTCTACTTCCAGGTGTCCTTCTTCAACGGCTTCGCCGAGTACGACGTCGCCACCGACAAGATCACCCGAGTGAAGACACTGCCCAAGAACCCGGCGACCAGCGAGGACCGTACGACCTGGGTCAACGACTCGCGCCACCACGGCATGTCGATGAGCCCCAAGGGCGACAAGCTGTGCATCGCCGGGACGATGGACGACTACGCAACCGTCGTCAACCGCTCCACCCTCCAGGAGGGCCCGCTCGTCACCGCCTCGAAGCCCTACTGGGCCACTGTCAGCGGTGACGGCAAGTCCTGCGTCATCTCCGAGAGCGGCTCCGACCGGGTCACCGCCATCGACTTCGCCACGGGGCAGAAGACGGCGTCGGTGGAGGTCGGCGACCACCCTCAGCGCGTACGCCTGGCGAAGGTGCCGGCGGACTGGACGGGCCCGTCCACGTAAGCGCTCCGCTGGTTAGGCAGTTCAAAGCTGCGGGCCCGTCGTGGCTGGTCGCGCCCGCGCGGCGGAGCCGCAAATTTGATACAGCCCCGCGCCCCTAAGAGGCCTGCGGCCTCTTAGGGGCGCGGTACCGCAACGGATCTCAGTAGACCCGTTTAACCGGCCTTCGACGCGGCCCAGTTGGCCAGCTCCGTCCGCGCGGCGCTCAGCAGCTCCGCGGACGGAGCCTTCGCGCCATTGGCGACCAGGGCGTAGTGCGTGCCCGAGCCGGGTGCGGTCAGAAGCAGTCGACGGCTGCCGGTGCCGCCCGGCTCGTCCGCGACCGCGATCGGGGTGGTCTTCGTGTACGAGGGCGGGGCCGCCGTCGTACCGAGGTCCGAGACCACCGTGGTGGACGAGGTCGGGAAGGACGCGGGCAGGTGCAGTTCGGTGGGGGCCGAGCTGCCGTCGGAGCGCCACATGTGGAGGGCGTACTGGCCCGAGCCCACGAGCTCCTTCACGCGCGGGAGCGAGTTCGGCACCGGGTTCCAGGTCAGGGTCGTGGAGCCGTCGCGGGAGCGGTCCTCGTAGGTGAACGCGACGGTGCTGCCCGCGGTGGCGGTCGGGTAGACGCGGTCGAGGAGCCGGGCGTCCTGGCGCAGCACGGCCTTGCCGGAGTCGTCGAGGCGTACGGCGGACAGGTCCTCGTCGTTCCAGGCGTCGCCGTGGGTGAGCACCTTGTCGGGGTTGCCGTTCATCAGTTCCTTGTGGCGACCGTTGTAGATGTCCCACTGCCACTGCGAACCGGAGAGCACCGGCCCGGAGTCGGTGGGCTTGGACCACCAACTGGCGCCCGGCAGACGGGAGTCGAGAGCCTGGTACATCCCCTTGAGGACGGTCGGGGCCTTGTCGGACACGCCGCCCGCCAGCGGATGGCCGAACTCGCTGATGATTCCCGCCGTGCCGGCCGCGGCGGCACGGTCACGCACCACCCCGAAGTCGGTGGAGTACTGACCGTCGCCCGCCTTGCCCGGCATGAAGATGCCCGAGATCGCCTTCTGGTCGTAGAAGTGCGTGTTGAAGACGTAGTCCGGACCGATCTTGCCCGCGTCGAGGAGGCCGCCCTCCTGCTTCTGGAAGTCGAGGTTGGCGTTCCAGAAGAGGTTCGGCTCCACGAAGGCGGGCTTGTCCTGCCAGCCGGCCGCGTCCATCCGGGCGCGGAACTTCTCGTAGAACGGCCACAGCACGTCCTTCTCCCACGTCCGGCTGGTCTGCCCGGAGTCCAGCGTGCCCGGGTGCGGTTCGTTGTACGGGTCGAAGCCGATGACGCCTGCGAACTGGGCGTCGGTCAGGTTCTGTTGGACGTACGCCATGGTCTTCTGGGCGGTGGTGAGGAAGGCCTCCTGGAGGCCGTGCTTGTTGTGCCAGAAGTCGTGGGTCGCCTGCGTCACGGCCGCGTTCTGAGTGATGTTCTGGCCCCAGAAGGGACAGATCCCGCAGTACTCGTCCGGGTAATTGCCCGCGTCCACGGCCCACTTGGGGGCTCCGTCGCCGGTGTACCAGCTGTCCGGGTCGAAGAGGTGGCGCGAGTAGAGGTCCTGGTGGAAGTCCGGGTACACGCGGATTCCGGCGTCGAGGAAGGCGCGCATCTGGTCGGTCGCGGCGGCGAGGTACTTGGTGTCCACCTGACCGCGCACCGGCTCCGCGTATGCCCAGGAGAGCAGGAATCGGACCGAGTTGCCGCCGCCCAGTTCCCGGAGCGCGGTCGCGGACTTCTTGGCGTCGGCGACCGAGGCGAAGGGCAGGCCGTTGTTCTCCGCCAGTTTCGTCTCGCCGGAGACGTTGTAGCCGCGGAGCACCACCTCGCGGCCGAGGCCGTCGGTGAAGCGGCCGTTCTTGACCGTGAGGGTGGCCGCGGCGGGTCCGTCGAACCAGAGGTCGCCGGGGAGAGCGGTGGCGCGCTGGGCGCCCGCCGTGGTCAGCAGGCCGGTGAGCAGCAGGAACACACCGAGCACAGGCATACGCAATCGGAACATGTCCGTCATCTTTGACATGCGCATTACATTCGCAATGCTTCAGCGGCCCGTCAACACCTCTGACTCCAGAGTAAGTACCCAATTTACTCGGGAGTAAGTGACCTTTCCCTCAAGGGGAGTTCGCGTTCACCCGCCGACACGTCGCGTCACGTTGAGTAGGTACTCCTTCCGGTCCAGGGGGTTGTGATCGGTCCGCTCACGCTCGGGGACCACGCCTCGGGCGGCCGGTGCGTAGTGGTCGAAGGCGGTCTCCAGCTCGCCCTCGCCGCGGGTCAACGCCGGGAGCTGCTGCTCCAGTTGGTGCACCTGGGCTGCCGGGATCCGGCCCTCGAGGACGGACGCCGTGCCCCGCGCCTGAGTCGTCTGCGGTACGGCGCGCAGCTTCGCCAGGACGGGCAGCACCGCGCCCAGCGTGTCCGCCGGGGCCTCAAGGCGGAAGGCGTGCATCGGCTCGTGCACCAGGGTGCCCGCCTGCCGCAACGCGTCCATCAGCACGAGCGGCGTCAGTCCGCGGAAGTCCGCGCCCGTGCTCGACATGCTCTTGTCGAAGCCCTGGTGCGCATGGCTCTGCCGCGGCGAGTAGCCGGAGTGCGTCATGGTGACCGTGCAGTCGGTGACCTGCCAGCCGTGCGGTCCCTGGCCGAGCGCCTCCCGCACGGTGTCCTCGACGGCCTTGAAGAAGGCGTACGGCATCGACCCCAGCTCGACCTCCAGCCGGAACTCCACGCCGGAGCCGACCGGCGCCGGATCGACGCGCAGTCCGACGGTCGCGAGAAACGGGTTCGGGTCCTTGCCGTTGAACTCCACGGCCGCACCGGTTCCGACCGGCCGCTCGATGCACAGGGGCGTCGTCTCACGGAAGCCGACGTCGAGGCCGAACTCGTCGGCCAGGGTGGCCTGGATGACCTCCTTCTGCACCTCCCCGTACAGGGACACCGAGGTCTCCTGCCGGATCTCGTCCTGCCGCAGGTTGATCAGTGGGTCCTGCTCGGCGAGTTGGGTGAGCGCGAGATGCAGGGCACCCTTGTCGGTCTTGTCGCGGGGCACGACGACGGTTTCCAGGGTCGGTGGTGCGAAGTAGTGCTCGTCCGTCCCTTTCCGCGGTACGCCGAGGGTGTCGCCGATACGGATGCCGGTCAGCCCCCAGAGCCTGCCGATCCGGCCCGCGGGCACCTGACCGTCCCTGAGGTCCGAGCCCCGGTCGAAGACGGTGATGCCGGTGACCTTCCCGTCCTCGCCGTCGCCGAAGGTCACGCGGTCGCGGGTGCGCAGCGTGCCCGAGAACATCCGCACATACGCGATCTTCTCGCCCGCCGGTCCGCGCTCGACCTTGAAGACGGTGCCCGAGACCGGACCGTCTGCGTCCCCCTCGGCCGAGGGCAGCAACTCCCGGATCCCGCCGATGAGTTCATCGACCCCCGCGCCCGTGACAGCCGAGCCGAAGAACACCGGGTGCACCAGTGACTGCCCGGTCTGCACGGCGAGTTCGGTGCGCAGCCGTTCCTGCGAGACGGTTGCCTCGTCGTCGATGTACGCGGCCAGCAGCGCGTCGTCGTGCTCGGCGAGCAGTTCGAGCAGGCGTGGCGGGAAGCCGTCGTACGGGGTGAACTGGGCACCCCGGGTACCCAGTTCGCCGACCTCGCCCATCGGGACGATCGCCGGGGTGAGCCGCGTGGAGATGCTCTCCAGCAGGTCCGCGTAGCGTGCTCCGGCGCGGTCGATCTTGTTCACGAAGATCAGGGTCGGAATGCGCAGGCGTTGCAGCGTCCGCATGAGGACACGGGTCTGTGCCTGTACGCCTTCCACGGCCGAGATCACCAGGACCGCGCCGTCGAGCACGCTCAGTACCCGTTCGACCTCGGCGATGAAGTCGGGGTGGCCGGGGGTGTCGATCAGGTTGACCGTCACGTCGTCGATCGCGAAGGAGACGACGGCGGACTTGATCGTGATGCCGCGCTGCCGCTCCAGCGCGAGGGAGTCCGTCTGCGTACTGCCGTCGTCGACGCTGCCGATCTCGTCGATGACCCCGACAGTGTGCAGGAGCCGCTCGGTCAGGCTGGTCTTACCGGCGTCTACGTGGGCGAGAATTCCCAAGTTCAGCGAGTACAACTGGCGTCATGTCCTTTGGAGTGAGGAGGATTCCTTCCTGGGGGGACATAAACGCTGCTCGCATCGCTGCTCCTTGATCTTCCGGACGGCTCGTCCCCCGTAGTGCAGCAGGCGGTCATAGGCGACAGCAACGGATTAACGCTCAACAAGACCTGTCGCAGCACTCGCCGCCCTCGCGACGCGGTCATAGAGTGACGTATGTCACGCCATGTGGCTGATTTTCCCTCGCGTTCCTTGGGAGGGCACATGACCCGAATCCCGGTGACGGGAGGTCGGCCGCGCCCGGCCCCGCCCCATGGCGCACGCCCGTATCGACCGGATCGACGTCTCGCCCGCGCTTGAGTGGCCGGGTGTGATCGCTGCGTTCAGCGGTGGTGATCTCGCGGAGGGGATGGGATCGCTGCCGTGCGCGTGGCCGGTGACCGAGGACATCATGCTGCCGCCCGACCACCCGCCGATCGCTGTCGACGAGGTGCGCTACGCGGGCGATCCGGTGGCGGTCGTGGTGGCCAGCGACCAGTACGCCGCGGCAGCCGTCTCCGTGGTCCTCGCCCTCCTGAGCGGCTCAGGCGTCGTCGCGGAAGTCGGCGGTAAGCGCGCCGTCTGCCGGGTTGCGGGGCGGCAGCCGGTGCAGGCGTACGTCCGTCAGCCGGCCGCCGTCCACGAGCGCGGTCATGTACGTGCAGTGGGGCTGGCGGCGGCGGTCGGTGGGTGAGCCGGGGTTGAGCAGGCGCAGGCCGGTCGGTGCCGTGGTGTCCCAGGGGATGTGGCTGTGGCCGAAGACAAGGACGTCGAGGTCTGGGAAGCGGGCGGCGCAGCGGCGTTCGCGGCCGGCGGCGGCGCCGGTCTCGTGGACGACGCCGAGACGCAGACCGTCCAGTTCGGCACGGGCCACTTCGGGCAGGCGAGCCCTGAGTTCGGGGCCGTCGTTGTTGCCGTACACGCCGATCAGCCGCTGCGACCGGCTTTCCAGGAGGTCGAGGGTGACGGCGTCCACCCAGTCGCCTGCGTGGATCACGGCGTCGGCGCGCGGGAGTTCGGCGAGGAGCGGGGCCGGGAGTTCCTTGGCGCGCTTGGGGAGGTGAGTGTCGGACATCAGCAGGAGGCGGAGCACGCCTCAAAGCGTAGGCCGGTCAGGGGGCGTACGCCTCAGTCCAGGGCGATCTCGCTCCAGACCTGTTTGCCACCGCTGACCGGGACTGTTCCCCAGGTCGCCGACAGGGCCTCGACCAGGAGGATGCCTCGGCCGCCGGTTGCCTCCCAGCCGATGCTGGTGGGCTTGATGGGTGTGCGGGGTGAGATGTCGGCGACCGCGACGCGGAAGCGGTTGTTGATGAGGGTGAGGTCGAGGCGGACCTGGCCGTCGGTGTGGACGAGGGCGTTGGTGACGAGTTCGGAGACGACCAGGAGGATGGCGTCGGTCTGCTCGGTCACGCCCCAGGCGCGCAGGGTGCGCTTGGTGAAGCGGCGGGCGTGGCCGACGGCCTGGGGTACGCGCCACACCGTCCAGCTTTCGCGCTCGGGGCGCAGCGCCATGCCGTCGTAGCGCATGAGCAGCAGGGCGACGTCGTCACTGCGGTTGGCGTAGGTGAGCAGGGCGTCGGCCACGAGGCCGAGGTGGGTGGGGTCGGAGGCGGTCATCTGGTCGGCCATGCGGCGCAGGCCGTCCTCGAGGTCGAGTTCGGCGGACTCGACGAGACCGTCCGTGGTCAGTGCCAGCAGCGCGCCGGGGCGCAGCGGTATCCCGGTCATCGGGAAGTCGGCCTGGGTGACGACGCCGAGCGGGGGTCCGCCCTCCGTGACCACGATCTCGGTGCTGCCGTCGGGATGGCGAAGGAGCGGGGGCAGATGTCCGGCCCGTACGCACCAGGCCATGCCCTCCTCCATGTCGACGTCGACGTAGGCGCAGGTGGCGAAGAGGTCGGTCTCCATGTCCACGAGCAGCCGGTTGGCGTGCGAGACCACCACGTCCGGGGGGTGCCCTTCGACGGAGTACGCGCGCAGGGCGGTGCGCATCTGACCCATGAGGGTCGCGGCTCCGGCGTTGTGCCCCTGGACATCGCCGATGACGAGGGCGACATGGTTGTCGGGCAGCGGGATCACGTCGTACCAGTCACCGCCGACCTCCAGGCCCGCGGTGGTGGGCAGGTAGCGGGCGACGGCGACCGCGCCGGGCAGGGTGGGCAGCCGACGCGGGAGCAGGGTGCGCTGGAGGGTGCCGACCAGTTCGTGTTCGGCGTCGAAGGCGTGGGCACGCATCAGAGCCTGGCCGGCGAGCCCGGCGGAGGCGGTGAGCAGGGCGCGCTCGTCGGGGCCGAAGTCGTGCGGGGTGTCCCAGCCGATGAGGCAGGCTCCTGCCATGCGTCCGCCGGCCGGCAGTGGGAGGACGGCGAGGCCGCCGGGCCCGACGTCGGCGAGCGCGGGTTCCAGCGGTGTCCCGGCGGGCCAGATCGCGGCGCGGCCCTCGCGCAGGGCGGCGGCGAGGGTCGGCATGGTGCGTACGGGCGCGTCGGGCCACTCCGAGCGCCATTCGCTGCGCCACAGCTCGGGCCAGGCCTCCGGTTCGGGCGGGTCGAGGACGGTGACGACGAGCCGGTCGCCCTCCAGTTCGGCCAGCGCGATCCGGTCGGCCAGCAGGGGCTGGCGCAGGGCGGTGACGACGGCCTGGCTGACGTCGCGGACGGTGCCCGCGGTGGCGAGGGCGGCGGCGAGGCGCTGGACGCGGGCCACCTCGTTGACGCCGGACCGCAGTTTGGAGGCGTCCGCGACGGTGCCCACGAGCCGGTCCGGGCCCCCGTCACCGGCGATCAGCAGCCGTCCGCGCAGCCTGAGCCACTTCTGCTCGCCGGAGGGTCGGCGGATACGGAACTCCAGCTCGCGGTCGCCGGTGGACATGTGGTCCGCCTCCACCACGGACATCAGCGAGGGCAGGTCCTCCGGCACGGTCATGCCCAGCAGGGTCTCGACCTTGCCGTCGAAGTCCTCGCGGCCTATGCCGAACAGCTCCAGCGTCTCGTCGTCGACCTCGACGCGCCCGGTGTCCATGGCCAGGCTGAACGAGCTGTGGGGCAAGTCGTCCTCGGCGTTCTGCGGCGGGGGCCGGGCCGACTCCGGGCAGACCATGGCCTCGGCCAGCAGCCGGAGGCACTGCCGGTCCTCGATGTCGAAGCCGCCGGGGCTGTCGCTCACGGCGAGCAGACAGCCGCCGTCGCGCGGAGCCGGGGGCAGCGGCACGGCGGCCAGCCAGAAGTCCCCCATGGACGTCCGCCGGGTGTCGGGGCTCACGGCGAGTTCCTCGGGGCCGAGCCACTGCGGCTGTCCGAGGCGGTACGCGTCCACCGCGGGCGAGCCGTCGGCGAGCGGATAGCTGTCGCGCAGCCCGTACAGGATCCGCGGTACGCCCGCCGACTCGACGAGGGTCAGCCGGTCGTCGTCCTCCTCCGGCGCGTACACGGCGGCGACGACCGCGCCGCTGAAGACGAGGGCCAGCTCGATGACGCTGTGTAGCCGCTCGCGGGAGCCGGGCTCCGTCTGGAGGGTCTTGAGGGCAAGTTCGGCACGCAGCGTTCTCCTTCTGCGTCCGGCGCCGCCCTCACTGACCACGTCCGCAATTACAGCGCGTCCTGGACGCTTGCGCAGCCCCTGTGACTGTTCGGAGATCCCGGGCCCGGGTCAGGCAGCGGTATGCGGCGGTATGTGGACTGATCGTCACCCTGGGTACTCCCTATGCGGGAACCGCGTGCAAGGAGGAGCCTTGACGCCTGGGGCTGCTTCACAGCTGCCGTGGGAGGAGGTGGTCGGCGTGTCCGACCAGACGTCCGGACGGCAGTCGGAGCGCCCGGCGGCACCGGTGGGCCGGCCGCTGCTGTCGCTGACGCTGGCCGCGATCATGGACGATGTCGGCGCCCACTCCGGCGCCGTCTATCTGCTGACCCCGGGCGAGCAGGTCCTGGAGATGGCCGTGATGGCCGGTCTGCCGCGGGCCTTCGCGGCGCCCTGGGAGCGGGTGGGGCTGAGCGCTCCGGTACCGGTGGCGAAGGCGGCGCGCGACCGGCGGCTCGTCTGGGTCGGCGGCGAGGAGGACATGGCCCGCGACTATCCGCGGATCGCCGTCGTCCTGCCGTATCCCTTCGCGCTGGCCTCGGTACCGGTGGCGACCGAGCGTGCCGTGTACGGGGCGATCTTCGTGACCTGGCCGGGCACGCGTCCGGCGGAACTGTCCGACCGGGAGCGGGACCATCTCACCGCCGCCTGCGGCCGGCTCGCGCTGCGCCTTGAGCGGGCCGCCGAGGAGGGCCACCCGGTACGCCCCGAGCCGGATCTGCTCGCCCCCGCGTCGGCGGCCACCGTGACGGGGACGCTCGGCGCGGTGGAGGCCGTGCGGATGGTGGCGCGGCTGCCGTACGGGCTGTGCGCGCTCGATCTGCACGGCCGGATCAGCTTCGCCAACGCGGCGGCGGGCGAGTTGCTCGGCCTGCCGGTCAGCGCTCTGCTGGGCTCGCATCTGTGGGCCTGCCTGCCATGGCTGAACGACCCGGTCTTCGAGGACCGATACCGTGCCGCGCTGTTCGGCCAGCAGGTGACGTCGTTCGTGGCGCTGCGCCCACCGGCCGACCGGCTGTCGTTCCGGCTGTATCCCAGTACGAATGGGCTGAGTCTGCGGATCTCCCGGGCGCGGGCGGCGGAGGGGGCCGACCGCACCGAGCAGCAGCCCGGAGACGGTGCCGAGGGCGGTGGCTCGCGTCTCGTCACCATCTCGCACGTCCTGAACCTGACCGGCGCGCTCACCCAGGCGGTCGGCGTCCAGGATGTGGTGCAGCTGGTCGCGGACGAGATCGCGCCCGCCGTCGGCAGCCAGGCACTGGTCCTGCTCGGCTCGCAGGGCGGCCGGCTGCATGTGCTCGGGCACCGCGGCTATCCGGACGCGCATGCCGTGGAGCGGTTCGACGGGATGCCGCTCACCGCGCAGACCCCCGGGACCCACACGCTGACCAGCGGTGTGCCCGCCTTCTTCGAGTCCCGACGACAGCTGGACCGCCTTTATCCGGAGCTGCCCGCGGCGGCCGGCGACATGAAGGCCTGGGCGTTTCTGCCGCTGATCGCGTCCGGCCGGCCGGTGGGCACCTGTGTCCTCGCGTACGCCGACCCGCATCCCTTCCCCGCCGACGAACGTGCCGTGCTGACCAGCCTCAGCGGGCTGATCGCGCAGGCGCTGGAGCGGGCGCGGCTGTACGACGTGAAGCACCAGCTGGCGCACGGCCTGCAGGCGGCCCTGCTGCCGCACTCGCTGCCCTCGCTCCCCGGCATCGAGGCCGCTGCCCGCTATCTGCCCGCCACCCGGGACATGGAGATCGGCGGCGACTTCTACGACCTGGTGCCGACGCCCGGCGGAGCCGTCGCGGTGATCGGCGACGTACAGGGTCACAACGTCACCGCCGCCGGGCTGATGGGACAGATCCGTACCGCCGTACGCGCGTACACGACCGTCGGCAAGCCGCCCGAGGAGGTCATGAGGAGCACCAACCGGCTGCTGATCGACCTGGGCAGCGATCTCTTCGTCAGCTGCATCTATCTGCGTCTGGACCCCGCGCACGGCCAGGCCGTGATGGCCCGGGCCGGACATCCGCCGCCCCTGCTGCGAAGGCCCGACGGGCAGGTTCGGGTGCTCGATCTGGCCGGCGGTCCGCTGCTGGGAATCGACGCGGCGGCCACGTATCCGACGACTCGGGTGTCGCTCGCCCCCGGGTCCGTACTCGCCCTCTACACCGACGGGTTGGTCGAGTCCCCCGGTGTCGACATCGAGGACGCGCTGGCCGGGCTCGCGGGGCGGCTCACCGAGATCGGCGACCAGCCGCTTCAGGAGCTGGCCGACGCGCTCGTACGGCACAGCGGGACGGAGCGGGAGCGGGTCGACGACGTGGCGCTGCTGTTGCTCCGGGCGACGGCGCTCCGCGGCGGCGCTCCGCGGGGCGCTCCGCTGGAGACCGGTGATTAACCTGCGGGCCGGTGGGGGCTGGTCGCGCAGTTCCCCGCGCCCCTGGGGGCCTACGGCCCCCACAGGACGCGGTATTGCGCCCCCATACGCGGGGCGGCCCGGCCCCCCCCCGCCCATACGCGGGGCGGCCCTGCCCTCCCGCCGGAGAGCCGGACCGCCCCGCCACGGCCGCTGTGAACGTACGGCCGGAATCTGTGGCGCGTCAGCCTGTCAGGCCCTCGATCAGACCGGTTTCTTCGTCGGCGTCCGCTTCTTCACCAGTACCGGCTTCTTCACCCATGCCTGCCTCTTCACCAGCGCCCGCTTCCTCACCGGCACCGGCCTCTTCACCGGCGCCCGCGCCATCGCCACCGGCTTCTTCGCCGCCACCGGCACCGCCGTCGCCGATCGTCGCGCCGACCGCCTCGAGGGCGGTGGTGACCGGCTGGAAGAAGGTCTCGCCGCCGACGGTGCAGTCGCCGCTGCCGCCGGAGGTCAGGCCGATCGCGCTGTTCTCGTTGAACAGCGAGCCGCCGCTGTCGCCCGGCTCGGCGCAGACGTCGGTCTGGATGAGACCGGTGACCGTGCCCTCCGCGTAGTTCACGGTGGCGTTGAGGGCGGTGACCGTGCCGGAGTCCTGGCCGGTGGTGCTGCCCATACGGGTGACCGGCATACCGACCTCGGCCTCGGCGGCCTGCGCGATGTCGACCTGCTCGCCGCCGAGGTTCACCGTGCTGGGCGCCTCGGTGGCCGGGTCGTCGTAGTTGACGAGCCCGAAGTCGCCCTCACCGGGGAACGTGGCCGTCTGAGCGTCGACCGTGCCGATCGGCGCACCGCCCTCTTCCTCCGACCACTCGGCGGCCGCGACAGCACAGTGACCCGCGGTCAGGAACGCGGGGTTGCCCTCGGAGTTGGTGACGTTGAAGCCGAGCGAGCAACGCGAACCGCCACCGAAGATGGCGTCGCCGCCCGCGGCGAACGTCTTGAACTCACCGGCGGACCTCTTGACGGACGCCATGTCCGAGCCGAGCGACTTGACCGTCGACTCCACCTGGTCCCAGTTCGAGCCCGTGACCGTGCTGTCGGCGGTGACCTGGATCTTGTTGGTCCTCGGGTCGACGGACCAGGCCGTACCGGGGACGGTGGCCTCGGACTTCAGGGTCTGCTCGGCGGCCTTGAGTTCGGACATGCTGTTGTCGACTTCGCGTACGACCGCGCCTGCCTGCTCGGCCCCGACGATGACGTTGTTGTTGTCGCCCACGACGTTGATGATCAGCTGCTGCTGGTCCTTGTCGTAGTACGAGCCGGCGAACGCCTCACCGAGCAGCGACTCCAGCTGCGAGGACAAGTCGGACGCCTGCGCGGCATTGACCGTCTTGGGGGCGGCGGAGGAGTCGGTTCCTTCGTCCTGCGACGCCATCGCGTTGGGCAGTATCAGTGCCGCCGCTCCGAGCGCCACCACGCTGCCCGCAGCTATTACGGCCTTGCGCTTTGGTGTTCGCTTGTGACTCAACTTCTTGACCTCCTGTGGGGACGGGGTCCGCGCTACCGCTAGGCAGCTGATGGCGGCGCCTGGATGCCGACTGGTACGGATGCGGCGTGTGGGGTGTTCAACTCCCCTGCCGAACTTCCTCGTTCACTCGCCCTCCGCTACCGCGAAGTGACAGCGCGTCCCCGCGAGCAACCGGAATCCTGGCTTCAGGAAATCTGCACACCGATTACGCAGCCGGGTCACGGCCGGTGGTGAATCTGCACAGCGGATCGGCGCCTGCCGCCTCATTGGTTCGGGAGTGTCTGTTTCGCCAGTACGTCCGCAAGGGCATCGGAGCGATCACACCGGGGATCGTGTGAAGAAGTCGCTACCGAGCCGTGCGCAGGCATGCACGCTTGGGCTTCTTCGGGCCGCAAACGCCCTGATCACATGGGCCGTTGATTGGAAGCGTGGCGCGGCAGCGTGCTTTGATCCATCGCACCGCAGGGTCACCCCACGGTTCCCGGCAACGGGTGCCTGATGCCTGCGGACGCGGCCGACCATCTGTCCCCCAGAGGGGGCCGCTCCCCCCTTGTGAATACCAATAGGAAGGGAAGTTCCATCATGAACTCCACCCCCCAGGTCGAGACCGTCGAGATCTCTGACGCCGACCTCGACACCGTCTCCGGCGGCCTGTCCGTCAACGCCCTGGGCACCGTCACCGGCGCGCTGGACTCCGTTGCCCCGGTCTCGGGCATCGTGGACACCGCCGTCGGCACCGTCGAGGGCGCGACCGGCCTGAACACGGCCCCGGTCACCAGCCTGGTCGCCGGTCTCTGATCGCATCAGCGTGCCGTGAGTCCCGGAACCGCTCCATGGTTCCGGGGCTTCCGGATGTCGTAAACCAACTGGCCGTACGGCAGGCGTCCGCCGTGGCCGTACGTCACGTCGTCCGCAGGTGAGGGAAAGTTCCCCGTGCAGTTCCGCCAACAGGCCCTCGCCAAGCTCCAGTCACCGGAGGAGCTCGACCTTCCGGTGCGCTTCGCCCGCCCGCAGGGCTGGCTCGTGCTGTCCGTGACGGTGGTCGTGATGGCTGCCGCCTCCGTCTGGGCCGTCACGGGATCCGTCGCCTCCACGGTGACCGCGCCCGCCGTCCTCACGCACGGGCAGGGCAGTTACGTTCTGCAGAGCCCCGTCTCCGGCCAGGTCACCGCGGTTCTCGCCGAGCAGGGCGAGCGGCTCGCCGCCGACGCCCCCGTACTGAAGGTCCGTACGGCGAAGGGCGAGGCGGTCGTGCGCACCGTCGCCGCGGGCCGGGTCAACGCCTTCGCCGCCACGATGGGCGCCATCATCCAGACCGGCGCGAACGTCGCCTCCGTCGAGAAGGTCGCAGGCGCCAAGGACCCGCTGTTCGCGACGGTGTACGTGCCCGCCGAGAACGCCGCCACGATTCCCGACG
Organism: Streptomyces yerevanensis; assembly: GCF_000716805.1. Classification (NCBI taxonomy): domain Bacteria; kingdom Bacillati; phylum Actinomycetota; class Actinomycetes; order Kitasatosporales; family Streptomycetaceae; genus Streptomyces; species Streptomyces yerevanensis. The sequence goes on from NZ_JNWJ01000005.1 coordinate 43,358, forward strand.
ACGCGGCCGTGGACCTTACCGTCCAGTCGGTGCCCACACAGGAGTACGGCGTGCTGCGCGGCCGGGTGAAGAAGGTCGACCGCAACGCCCAGACGCCGCAGCAGATCGCCGCCTTCCTCGGCGACGACCAGCTGGGCGAGCAGTTCACCAAGGACGGCAGGCCGGTGGCCGTGCTCGTCCGCCTCGACCGTTCGTCCGGCACGAAGTCCGGCTACAAGTGGTCGTCCGACAAGGGCCCGCCGTTCCGGCTCGACTCCATGACCATGGCCTCCGGCTCGATCCGGATGGCCGACGAGCGCCCGATCGATTGGCTGCTGCCGTGACCGCCCCCCAGGAAACCGGCACCGGCACCGGCACCGATCGGTCCCAACTGCCGCCGCCCGTACGGGGCCGACGCCGCGCCGCGCCGCCGAAGCGCACCGTCCCCAAGGGCCGCAAGAGCGTCCGCACGCCCACCGTGCTCCAGATGGAGGCCGTGGAGTGCGGCGCCGCCTCTCTCGCCATGGTGCTCGGCCACTACGGGCGGCACATCCCGCTCGAAGAGCTGCGCATCGCCTGCGGTGTCTCGCGGGACGGCTCGCGGGCCAGCAACCTGCTGAAGGCGGCGCGCAGTTACGGCCTCACGGCCAAGGGCATGCAAATGGACACGGCGGCGCTCGCCGAGGTGCGCGCCCCGGCGATCCTGTTCTGGGAGTTCAACCACTACGTCGTCTACGACGGCATGGGGCGCCGCTTCGGCCGGCGCGGAGTGCACATCAACGACCCCGGCAAGGGCCGCCGCTTCATACCCATGGAGGACTTCGACACCAGCTTCACCGGTGTCGTCCTGGTCATGGAGCCGGGTCCCGACTTCGAGAAGGGCGGCCGCAAACCGGGTGTCCTGGGCGCCATGCCGGCCCGGCTGCGCGGGACTTCGGGCACCATGCCCGCCGCAGTGCTGGCGAGTCTGCTGCTGGTCGCGGTCGGGGCCGCGGTGCCCGCGCTCAGCCGTACGTACATCGACATGTTCCTGATCGGCGGGCAGACCTCGCTGCTCACCGTGCTGTTCGCCTCGATGGGCGCGACCGTGCTGCTCACGGTCGTGCTGACCTGGTTGCAGCAGGCGAACCTGCTGCGCGGGCGCATCATCTCCTCGACGCTGAGCAGCGCGAAGTTCCTGCGGCATCTGCTGCGGCTGCCCGTCACGTTCTTCGCCCAGCGCAGTCCGGCCGACCTGGTGCAGCGGCTCCAGTCGAACGACGCGGTGGCCGAGACGCTGGCCCGGGACCTCGCGGCGGCGGGCGTGGACGCGGTCGTGGTGGTGCTGTACGCGGTCCTGCTCTACACCTACGACCCGCAGCTCACAGCCGTGGGCATCGGGGTCGCGCTGCTCAACCTGGTGGCGATGCGGGTGGTGATCCGGCTGCGGGCGACGCGTACCGCCAAGCTGCGCGCGGACAGCGCACGGCTCACCAACACGGCGTACACCGGGCTGCAGTTGATCGAGACGATGAAGGCGACCGGCGGTGAGGACGGCTACTTCCGCAAATGGGCCGGGCAGCACGCCACCACGCTCGAGGAGCAGCAGCGGCTCGGGGTGCCGAGCGCCTGGCTGGGTGTGGTCGCGCCGACGCTGGCGACGCTCAACAGCGCGCTGATCCTGTGGATCGGCGGAATGCGCGCCGTGGAGGGCCACATATCCGTCGGTCTGCTCGTGGCGTTCCAGGCGCTGGTGACCCGCTTCACCGCGCCGATCACCCGCCTCAACGGCGTCGCGGGCCGCATCCAGGACTTCGCCGCCGACGTGGCCCGCCTCAAGGACGTCGAGAACTTCGCGGCGGACCCCCTCTACTCACGACCGGGCGCGGGCGACAGCACCCGCCGGCTGCACGGCCATGTGGAGCTGGAGAACATCACGTTCGGCTACAGCCCGCTCGACAAGCCGCTGCTGTCCGGCTTCTCGCTGACGGTCGGGCCGGGTCAGCAGGTGGCGCTCGTCGGCGGTTCCGGCAGCGGCAAGTCGACCGTGTCCAGGCTGATTTCGGGACTCTACGCTCCCTGGGAGGGCGTGATCCGGATCGACGGACAGCGGCTGGAGGACATCCCCCGCGGCGCGCTCGCGGCCTCCGTGTCCTTCGTCGACCAGGACGTCTTCCTCTTCGAGGGCACGGTCCGCGACAACATCGCACTGTGGGACCCCTCGGTCCCGGACGACGCCGTGGTCGCGGCGCTCCAGGACGCGGCGGTGTACGACGTCGTGATGCGCCGCCCCGGTGGCATCCACAGCAAGGTCGAGCAGGACGGCCGTAACTTCTCCGGCGGCCAGCGCCAACGCCTGGAGATCGCACGGGCGTTGGTGCGCAGGCCCAGCATCCTCGTCCTCGACGAGGTGACCAGCGCCCTGGACGCGGAGACCGAGCAGACCGTGATGGACAACCTGCGCAAGCGCGGCTGCGCCTGCGTGGTGATCGCGCACCGGCTCAGCACCGTGCGCGACAGCGACGAGATCGTGGTCCTCCAGCACGGCACGATCGTGGAACGCGGGCGTCACGACGCCCTGGTGGCGGCCGGCGGCCCGTACGCCGAGCTGGTCAGGGAGCGCTGAGATGACATCCGTACCCGACCAGCAGCATCAACAGCCCGTCGCCGAGGGCGACTACGTGCTCGCCGCGCTCGGCGGCATGGGCACTCCGGTCGACGGCTCCGGCCTCACCCGCCTGGACCTCGAAGGCCCGCACGTGCTGTGGCTCGTCGCCTCCGGCGCCATGGACCTCTTCGCGGTCGACGCGGTCCAGCAGGGCCACTGGCACCACCTCGGCCGCCTCGAAGCGGGCACACTGCTGCTCGGCCCGGTCGCGGGACCGCAGCACAGCCTCGTCGGCAGGCCCCTGCGCGAGTGCGTCCTGCGCCGTATCGAAATGCGCGAGCTGTACCAGCCGCCGCAGACCGAGACATGGACGTACGACCCGTACGGCAACCCCGTGTTCGTACCCCCGGCCACCAGCCCCCTGGAGTACGCCCTCTCCCTGGGTGTCGGCCGGGGCCTGGCCATCCTCTTCGAGGCGCCCCTCGCGACCGAGCGGGGCGCGGCCCTGACCGACGACGACATCCTGTGGATGCAGGTGCCGCCGGGCAGTGTGCAGTACGGGGCGGTGTACGGCGCCGAGGCCGCCGCCGATCTGCTGGTGGACCCGGCGATGTGGCAGGCCATGGTCGACCAGCAGTACCGGCTGCTCGCCACCCTCGACCGCTGGATCGAGCAGCTGGAACGCACCCACGAGGACCGTACGGCCGAGGGCATCAAGGCCGGTGAGGAGGTCCGCGCTCGGGCCGACCGCACCCTGATCGCCTCCATCTCCAAGCGCTCGTCATCGACCGGGCCCGCGGCGGACGCCGACGCCACCTACGCCGCCTGCAAGCTCGTCGCCCGCGCGGCCGGGCTCGCGCTCGCGGACCCCGCGCAGAGTGGCACGGAGAGCGACCGGCTCGACCCCGTCGAGCGGATCGCGCTCGCTTCCCGCGTCCGCACCCGGGCCGTACGCCTGGACGGGCGCTGGTGGCGCGACAACATCGGTCCGCTGGTCGGCCACCGGTCCGCGTCCGGCGCCCCGGTCGCCTTGCTGTGGCGGCGCGGCGGCTATGTGGCCGTGCACCCGAGCGGTCGTGAGACACCGGTCGAGAAGGCCAACGTGGCGGAGTTCGAGCCGCGCGCCGTCATGTTCTACCGGCCGCTGCCGGAACGCCGGCTGGGCCCGCTCGGTCTGCTGCGGTTCAGCCTCCGCGGCACCGGCGGCGATCTGCGCAATCTCGCGCTCAGCGGACTTGTCACGGTGGCGCTGGGCGCGCTGGTGCCGATCGCGACCGGGCAGGTGCTCGGGGTCTATGTGCCGAAGGCCCAGGAGAACCTGATCGTGCAGTTCTGTCTGGCCATCATGATCGCCAGTGTGGTGTCGGCGGCGTTCATGCTGATGCAGAACCTCACCATCCTGCGGATGGAGGGGCGTATCGAGGCCACGCTCCAACCCGCCGTGTGGGACCGGCTGCTCAGGCTGCCCACGAAGTTCTTCACCGCGCGCTCGACCGGCGAACTGGCCAGCGCCGCCATGGGCATCAGCTCGATGCGCCGGATGATGGCGGGCATCGGCCCGGTCGTCGTCCAGGCGGGCACGGTCGGCCTGATGAACCTCGTCCTGCTGCTCGTGTACAGCGTCCCGATGGCGCTGGCCGCGATCGGCATGCTCGTCGTGATCGCCGCGGTGTTCCTCGGGCTCGGACTGTGGCAGGTGCGCTGGCAGCGCCGCCTCGTCGTGCTGAGCAACAAGCTCAACAACCAGGCCTTCCAGACGCTGCGGGGCCTGCCCAAACTGCGGGTCGCGGCGGCCGAGAACTACGCGTACGCGGCCTGGGCGAGCGAGTTCGCCCGCAGCCGTGAGCTGCAGCAGCGGGTCGGGCGGATCAAGAACCTCAACACCGTGCTGGGCGCGGTGTATCTGCCGCTCAGCTCGCTGATCATCTTCATGCTCCTTGCGGGACCGGCACGCGGGTCGATGTCGGCCGGCGCCTTTCTGACCTTCACCACCTCGATGACCATGCTGCTGACCTCGGTGACCCAGCTGACCGGCGCGTTCGTCTCGGCGGTCGCCGCGCTGCCGATGTTCGAGGAGATCAAGCCGGTCCTCGACGCGACGCCCGAGGTCCGTGTGGCGAGCACCCGCCCCGCCGCGCTGTCCGGCGCCATCGAGGCGAAGAAACTGTCCTTCCGGTACACCGACGACGGCCCGCTCGTCCTGGACGATGTGTCCTTCGCGATCCGGCCGGGCGAGTTCGTGGCGATCGTCGGCCCGAGCGGCTGCGGCAAGTCCACTCTGCTGCGGCTGCTGATCGGCTTCGACAAACCGGTCTCGGGCAGCGTCCTGTACGACGGTCAGGACCTGGCGGCCCTCGACCAGTCGGCCGTACGCCGTCAGTGCGGTGTCGTCCTCCAGCACGCGCAGCCGTTCACCGGCTCGATCCTGGACTGCATCTGCGGCACCGAACCGTACACACCCGAGGAGGCCATGGCCGCCGCCGAGATGGCCGGACTCGCCGAGGACATCAAGCGCATGCCGATGGGCCTGCACACCATCGTCTCCGGCAGCGGCGCGATCTCGGGCGGCCAGCGCCAGCGGCTCATGATCGCCCAGGCGTTGATCCGCCGACCGCGCATCCTCTTCTTCGACGAGGCCACCAGCGCCCTGGACAACGAGACGCAGCGCACCGTCATCGAGAGCACCCACGCCCTGAACGCCACACGTGTCGTGATCGCGCACCGACTGTCGACCGTGCTCGACGCGGACCGCGTCATCGTCATGTCCGAGGGCCGCGTGGTGCAGCAGGGCCCGCCCGCGCAGCTGCTCGCCGACACGGGCGGACGCCTGCACGAGCTGGTACGACGCCAGATGGCGTGAGCGCTACTCAAGTCCCGTACGAGCGCTGCGGGTTCAGGCACTGGGATGCGTTCCCCGGGCGGTCGGGTGCCGGCGCGCACCGGAGTCACTGCCCGTGCGCGTACCGGCGAGCCAGGGTGCGCAGGGCGGTCCTGCTGTTCTGGCCGGTGCGGTCGCGGAGACTCGCCAGGTGCTTTTCGACGGTGCGTGGCGAGAGGAAGAGCTGCTCGGCGATCTCCTGGTTGCCCAGCCCCCGGCCGAGCAGGCGCAGCACCTCGTACTCCCGGGCCGTCACCCCCGTCCGCCGCAGCTCCTGCGGAATCGTGTCGTGGCCCTCACGGCGGCGGGGAACGGGAGAGCCCGCTTCCCGTAGCAGGGCGCGGCAGGCCGCCGACACCCGTGTCGTGCCCCGGTCATGGAAGAAGTGCTCGGCGGCGCGCAGCCACTCGACGGGCCTCCCCCAGTTGTCGGTGAGTGCCGCCTGAGCGCCCAGGCGCAGACACAGGTGGCGGGCCAGGGGTATGACGTCCGTCCCGGCCAGGGCCTCCTCGGCCGCCTTGGCGGCCTCGGCGGCGCGGCCTTCGCGGCCCAGGAGCACGGCCCGGGACCAGCCGACGTAGGGCCGGTCCGAGTGGGCCTCGGAGAGCCGGCCGGCGACGGCCCCGTCCAGCTCTGCCCAGCCGGCCGCGCCCCGTACAGTCCGCAGGAGCAGGTACGGGCCCAGGAAACCGGTGACTCCCCGGGTGCTGGGCAATGCCTTCATGACCTGGTCCGCGTCGGTGAACTCGGCCATCGCCCGGTCGTGTTCCTCCCTCAGCAGGGAGCAGATGCCCTGGGCCCAGCCCCACACGGAGGTGTCGGCGTAGCCCCAGACCGCTCCGGCGCTCCCGCCGGCCAGTGCGTTCTGAAGGACGTGCAGCGCGGTCTGAAGTTTCTCCCGCTCCCCACGGACGGCGGCGATGATGCCGTCCACTCCGGCACCGAGCAGCTCCACTTCGTCCAGCCGCAGTCTGCGAGCCGTCACCCGGAGCCGCCGGGCGGAATCCGCGGCCTCGTCCAGTTCGTCGCGCAGCACATGGGCCAGCGTCAGATGCATGTCGGCCCAGGCCGTCATCAGCACCGCGCCGGTCTCGTCGGCCGCCTTCCTCGCGGCCAGCAGCCGTTCGATCCCCGTGAACCGGACCCGGTCGAGCGCGCCGAGTTCCAGCAGGCCGCGTATCCGCCAGACCGGCAGCCCATGGGTCTCGGCCGTGGCCACCAGGCGTTCAAACACCTTTTCCGACTCGGCCAGGTCCAGGGGCCTCAGGCAGTACCCGAGCATGTTCAGCGCCTTGCAGCTCACTTCCGGCAGCCCGACCGCCTCGGCGGTCGCCACGGCTCCTTCGGCCAGGGCTCTGGCGCTCTCCAGCCGGTCCGGGCGCTGCGAATTGAGCATCAGGTGCGCGGCGACCGCGTCCAGGGCCGCGCGGGACGCCGGGTCGGGCTCGGCGCCGAGCAGCTCTCGGGCCCGCCGGACGGCGGTCAGTCCCTCCTCCCAGCGCTGGACGGTGGCCGCGGCCCCGGCCTGCGTCAGGAAACCCGCGGCTCGCCGGGCGGGCGGCGCGCCCCACGCGGTCAGAATGTGGTCCAGCCGGTCGCCGAGTTCCGGGACGCGCTGGACGTCGCCCGTGAGGACGAGTGTCCGCAGCAGTTCCTCCAGCAGCCGGGCCACGGCCTCGGGCGGGGCGTCCGTGGCGTCGGCGGTCAACTCCAGGCCCCGGTCGAGGAGTTCCACCGCGGTCAGCAGCGCGCCCCGCTGGACCGCCTGCCGGCCGGCTCGGGTGAGCAGTACGGCCGCCCGTGCCCGCTGCCCACCGGCGACGCACAGCTCCGCGGCCAGGCGGTACAGGTCGTCGCCCGAGTCACCGCCGATCAGACCGTGGGGCTCGCCGGGCCGGCCTGCGCCTCCCGTCCTCCGCTCCGACGCGTCGGTGGACTCGGTCGCGTGGTTCGCGTGGGCGGACTCGGCCGCGTGGCCGGACTCGATGGCATCGGCGGCGGCGAGACAGAGCGCCGCCCGTTCCGCGGGCAGCAGCCGGTGGGCGATGGCGTCGGCGGTCAGGGCGTGGCGGAAGGTGTGCCAGCCGGGTTGCTCCGCGGTGGGGCCGTGGGTGGTGCCGTCGGCGACCAGGTGAGCGCGTGCCGCGTGCCGCAGCTGGCGGTGTGCCGTCGGCCGGTCGAGTCCGGCGACACGGGCGGCGACGTCCACGGGGAAGCGCCTGCCCAGGACGGCCGCCGCTTCCAGGAGCGTGACTCCGGGCGGTTCCAGGTGGTCCACGCGCTGGAGGACGGCGGCGGCGACCGTCGCGGGTACTCCGGCGTTCAGCGCGCCGGTCACCGTCCAGCCGGCGCCCTGCCGCTGGACGAGATCGCCGCTGTCGACCATGGCCCGCAGTAGTTCCTCCACCACGAAGGGGACGCCATCGGAGACGGAGTGCAGCCGGTCCAGTACGGCCGCCGGTACCGCGCCCGCGTCGTCGTTGCCCAGACAGCGGGCGGCCAGTTCCGCCGTTTGGGCGGGCCCGAGACGGGCGAGGCGCACGGTGCGGGCCGTACGGCGGGAGGCCGCGGCCTCGGCGAGGTCGAGGGCGGGTCCGGGCCCGCCGCGCAGGGTGGCCAGCAGGACGGCACGCTGGCCGGGGAGGTTGTCTGTGAGGTAGTCGACGATGGTGAGCGTGTCGGCGTCCGCGTCGTGCAGGTCCTCCAGCACCAGCACGCAGCCGCCGGTGCGTCCGAGGACATCCAGGAGCCGCAGCACCGCCTCCGCGTAGCCCACCAGCGGCGCACCGTCCTGCGGCGCCAGCCCGCACAGCCGCGACAGCAGCGGCTCGTAGGGGCCCAAGTCCCCGTCCGCGGGTGCCCCTTCACCCCGCAGCCCGGAGAACACGGCCTCCGCCAGCGGGCGCAACGGCACCGCGCGCCCGGCGGACGCGGCCCGCCCGCGCAGCACCCGTAACCCGGTGCGTACGGCCGCGGCCGCGGCCTCCTCGACCAGACGCGACTTGCCGATGCCCGGCTCGCCCAGCACGAACACCGACGAGCCCCGCCCTTCGCCCGCCGACCGGCCTGCCTCGGTCAGCAGGTCCAGCTCCGGTCCTCTGCCGACCAGCGTCGGTGACGACAACGACGACACTCAGGCCCCCTGCGCCCTCTTCCGGGATGCCCCGGCCGCCCCCTCGAATGCTCCTTCGAGTTCAGACAGCGTAATACCCACGAGTCACAGGGGCCGCACCACTAGATGGGGGCTCTTCCCCCATGCCCGCGGCCGAGGCGCACGGCACGCTCTTCTCCAGCAGGTAGGGGGGACAGGGCATGTCCGGGGGACATGCCCTGCTGCTGTTCTTTCTTCGATGGGGGGGGTCCCAATGTCTGTGCTTTCAAGGTCTTCGATTCTGGTCACCGCCGGGGTTCTGGGTGTGGTCCTGTGCGGATGCTCGTCGCTCACCGAAAGCTCGGAAGTTGGTGCCGACACGTCGTCGAAGGGTTCGGCAGCGGACGGGCCGGAGGTGCCGGACTCCGTCCTGGATCTGGAGCGGGTGTGCGCGGACGGGCTCGGTTTCTCGGGGATGCCCACCTACGACCGTACGAAGAAGACCGTGCACCCGGCGATGCTCATGAACAACCCCGGCGACGACTGGTCACAGTTCGAGCCGCCCGCCGGAGACTTCCCCAAGGGCTGGTTCCTCGGCTACTCCGACAAGCCGGCCGCCGCCGAACTGGTCGTCTGCCTCGAGCGCACCAAGGCGACCGCGACCGGCAAGGTGTGCGACATGGAGACCGAGGACGGCAAGCCGCTGAAGATAAGCACGTACAACACCTCGTACCAGCTGAAGGTCGTCGAAGCGCGGACGGGCAAGGCACTGCACGAGTACAACGGTGAGGTCAAGTCCGACGAGTGCCCGGTGTACATCCTCACCTCGGAGGGCGAGGACAAGAACAAGTACTACAACGAAGTGCGGCCCAAGGACTACCGCAAGCGCGTCCAGCCCTTCATCGCGCCGTAAGCCGTCCCGCCCCCACCCTCCCCTGGAGGACAGCGTGCCCGCCACGACCACCACCGTCGATCTCACCGAGTTCAGCGCCGCCCTCGGCGGCTCCCGTCAGCTCAGAGGCCATCTCACCCGGCCCACCGGGCCGGGCCCCTGGCCCGGTGTCGTCGTGATCCATGAGGCCTTGGGCGTCAACGACGTGATGCACCGTCAGGCGGAACGACTGGCGAGAGCCGGGTACCTCGTCGTCATGCCCGACCTGTTCACCGACGGAGGCGCCGTACGCTGCCTGGTGCCGACCTTCCGGGCCGCCCTGTCCGGACATGGCCGAGCCTTCCATGACATCGAGGCGGCCCGTACCCACCTCGCTCGGGATCCCGACTGCACCGGGCGGATCGGCATCATCGGCTTCTGCATGGGCGGTTCCTTCGCCCTCCTCGCCGTGGCCGGCGGCGACTACGACGCCGCCTCCGTCAACTACGGCCGCCTGCCGAAGCATCTCGAACAGGCGCTCACCGGTTCCTGCCCCGTAGTCGCGAGTTACGGAGCCCGCGACCGGACGCTGAAGGGCGCGGCCTCCGATCTGGAGGCGTCACTCGACCGGCTCGGCATCGTCCACGACGTCAAGGAGTATCCGGAGGCCGGCCACTCCTTCCTGAACGACGCCGAGGTCGGGCCACGCGCCCTGCGTCCGCTGATGCGTGTCGCCGGAATCAGGCCGCACCCGGAGTCCGCCGTCGATGCCTGGCGACGCATCGACGGCTTCTTTGCCACGCACCTCAAGTCGGAAAGCCAGGAGGGCTGATCGACCGAGGGGCGGCTGCACGAGCTGGTGCGGCGGCAGATGGCCTGATGGAGCGAAAGAGCCCCACCAGGGTTCACAACTTGTCGTGCGGCGCCCATGGTGACGGTATGCGCAGATCCGCGGCGGCTGTCGGCAGTTCGCTGTTCCTCGCACTCGCGCCCGGCACGGTGGCCGTACTGGTTCCGTGGTGGCTGACGGGTTGGCGGGCAGGGGACTGGTGGCCACCCCTGCGAGGGCTGGGGATCGTGCCGCTGGTGGCGGGCGCGGTGGTACTGCTGTCCGCGTTCGTGCGGTTCGTGGTGGAGGGGCTGGGCACGCCCGCCCCCGTCGCGCCCACCGAGCACCTCGTCGTGGGCGGGCTCTACCGGCACGTACGCAATCCGATGTACGTGGCGGTCGTCGCCGTCATCGCGAGTCAGGCACTGCTGCTGGCGCGGCCGGTGTTGTTCGTCTACGGCGCGCTCGCCGGGCTGGGGATGTGGGCTTTCGCGAGGGGGTACGAGGAGCCGGCGCTCTCGCGGCAGTTCGGCGAGGAGTACGAGCACTACCGGGACGCGGTGCCCGGCTGGTGGCCCCGGCTGCGCCCCTGGCGCGAGCCTGAGTGACGCGCACTCGTGTACGGGCGGTAGCCGACAAGGTCAGCTCGCGTCGTCCATACCGGGGACCGATGCGCCCGAGGGGACTCCGGCCCCGATGTAGCCGCGGTAGAACTCGTGCCACGGCGCGGTGTCACCGGCGTGCGGCCCCTCGAACCGCTCGCCGCGGGCCCATGCGTCAAGGGCCCTGAGGCACACCTCCCAGCCGGCGCCGTTGCGGGCGGCGGTGTTCTCGTCCACCAGCACGTTGGTGAGCGTGAAGCGGGTGCGCTTCTCATCCAACTCCTCGAGGTGGAAGTGGAGTTCGTCGCCTTCCCAGCTGAAGGAGAGGTGCCGGGGTGCGTCGACGGCGAGCACCCGGCCCGTCGAGTCCACCGTGTTGGGGTCGTCGCTGAACTTGATCGTGCCGCCGACGCGCAGCTCGATCTCGGCGCGGGACGGGAACCAGTGGGCCAGTTCGTCCGCGTCGGTCACGAACTGCCAGACGCGGTCGATGGGGTGGTTGTAGGTGCGGGTGAACCGGACGGCCGGGCGGCCGTCGTCCAGGGTGAGGTAGGTGCCGGTGAGTTCGGCGGACATGGTGGCTCAGTCCTTCGGTGAGGGGTCCTCGGTGTCGTCCGGCGGTTCATCGAGGCGTCGGCCCAGCGCGTCGAGGCTTTCGTTCCACAGCTTCCGATAAGGGGCGAGCCAGGCGTCGAGCTCGGCGATGGGCGCCGGTTCGAGTGCGTACACCCGCCGCTGCGCGTCCTGCCGTACGCGCACCAGGCCCGCGTCGCGCAGCACCTTCAGGTGCTTGGACGTGTTCGGCTGGCTCAGTCCACACGCTTCGACGATCTCCCGTACGGGCCGTGGCCGCTCCAGCAGCAGACCGACGATGGCCCGCCGGTGCGGGTCGGCGAGTGCGGTCCACGGGGAGGCGTCGGACATGGATTCAATATGCCCCGTCAGTTATATGCCAGTCAAGTCATACAGGGCTCTGAAGTAGATCGAAACAGCATGTGCCACATTCGTTGACATCCGCCTCACGCGGCTCTACGTTCAGCGCGCTCGGCCGTTCGGTTCACCGATCTGCGTTCGACATATCGACCACACCTCCCGGAGGCCCGCCCCCCTGCCCTCCGGAAAGGAGCCGCATGTTCCCCCCTCGGTTCAGATCCGCCGCCTTGAGAGCACTCTGCCTGGCGACCGTCGCAACGGCCGCCCTGCTCTTCGCCCAACCGGGCCAGAGCCCCGCACCCGAGACCGAACTCGACGCCAGACCCGTCGCAGTGACGAACCGTCAAATAGCCGTACCGGAGGCTCCCATGGGCTGGGCCTCCTGGAACGCCTTCGCCGCGAAGGTGGACTACAACGTCATCAAGCAGCAGGTCGACGCGTTCGTGGCGGCGGGGCTGCCCGAGGCCGGCTACGAGTACATCAACATCGACGAGGGCTGGTGGCAGGGCACCCGCGACAGCGCCGGCAACATCACCATCGACGAGGCCGAGTGGCCCGGCGGCATGAAAGCCATCGCCGACTACATCCACAGCAAGGGCCTGAAGGCGGGCATCTACACCGACGCCGGCAAGGACGGCTGCGGCTACTACTTCCCCACCGGCCGCCCCGCCGCGCCCGGCAGTGGCAGCGAAGGCCACTACGAGCAGGACATGCTCCAGTTCTCCCGGTGGGGCTTCGACTTCGTCAAGGTCGACTGGTGCGGCGGTGACGCCGAGGGCCTCGACCCGAAGACGACCTACCAGGCGATCAGCGACGCCGTGGCCGAGGCCACCGCGACGACCGGACGCCCGCTCGCTCTCTCCCTGTGCAACTGGGGCTACGAGAACCCCTGGAACTGGGCGCCCGGCATGGGCCCGATGTGGCGGACGAACACGGACATCTTCTTCCACGGCAACACACCGTCGTACAGCTCGGTCCTGACCGCCTTCGACCGCAACATCCACCCCACGGCCCAGCACACCGGCTACTACAACGACCCAGACATGATGGTCGCCGGGATGACGGGCCTCACCGCCACCCAGAACCGCAGCCACATGAACCTGTGGGCGATCTCCGGCGCCCCGCTCCTCACCGGCCTCGACCTCACCACCATGACCACCGAGACGGCCAACATCCTCAAGAATCCCGAGGTCATCGCCGTCGACCAGGACACCCGCGGCCTTCAGGGCGTCAAGGTCGCCGAGGACACCTCCGGTCTCCAGGTGTACGGCAAGGTCCTGTCCGGCAACGGCAACCGTGCCGTCGTCCTCCTCAACCGAACGTCGACCACGCAGAACATGACGGTCCGCTGGTCCGACCTCGGTCTGACGAACGCCGCCGCCACGGTCAGGGACCTCTGGGCGCGGCAGAACGTCGGGACGCCCGGCACCAGTTACACCACCAGCGTCCCGGCGGGCGGCTCCGTGATGCTCACGGTCACCGGCGGCACCGAGCAGTCGGCGAGCACGTACAACGGCACGTCCAGCTTCTCCGGCGTGGTCGCCGGGAGCACCGGTCTGAAGACCGTCGACGTCTCCTACACCAACAACACGTCCGCCGCCCGCGTCGGCACCCTCACGGTCAACGGCAGCCAGACCCCCACCAAGGTCTCCTTCCCGCCGACCGGTTCGACCCCCGGCAACATCTCCGTCCAGGTCGGGCTCTCCAAGGGCTCCACCAACACGATCGCCTTCTCCGGCGCGCCCACTCTCGAAGGCATCGTCGTACGGCCACTGCCCGGCACCAACAGCACTCTCATCACCGGTACGGGCTCCGGCCGGTGCGCGGACATCAACGACAACACCCTCGTCAACGGCACCGACGGCCAGCTGTGGGACTGCAACGGCGGCCAGAACCAGGCGTGGACGTACAACACCTCCCGCAAGCAACTGGTGGTGTACGGCAACAAGTGCCTCGACGCCTACAACCGCGGCACCACCAACGGCACCCGGGTCGTCATCTGGGACTGCAACGGCCAGACCAACCAGCAGTGGAACGTCAACAGCGACGGCACCATCACGAACGTCAACGCCGGGCTCTGCCTCGACGCGTACGGCGCGGCCACGGCCAACGGCACCAAGCTCGTGCTGTGGGCCTGCAACGGTCAGAACAACCAGAAGTGGAGTCTGACGTGACCAGCGGACCTCTCTCCTCCGGCCCCTCCCGGCGGCTCTTCCTGAGCATGGCGGCGACCGTTCCCCTGGCCGCGACCGGCGCGCTGACCCTCGGCGCCGGCACCGCCCACGCCGCCGACTCGGCGTACGCCATGGTCTACTTCACCGAGTCCAACACCATGCTGGAGGCCAACTACGGCCTTCACCTGGCCGTCAGCACCGACGGCCTGCGCTGGACGCCGCTGAACCAGAACGCCCCCGTGGTCACCCCGACCGCCGGCGCCGGCGGGCTGCGCGACCCCTTCGTGATGCGCAAGCAGGACGGCACCTTCGTCGTGCTGGCGACGGACCTGAGCGGCACCGACTGGACCCGCAACAGCGTCAACATCCACGTCTGGGACTCGACCGACCTGCGGACCTTCACCGGCTACCGGCTGCTGAAGCTGCACGACATGACCAACACCCACAGCTGGGCGCCGGAGGCGTACTGGGACGCGGGGCGCGGCCAGTACGGCATCCTCTATTCGTCGGTGAACAGCAGCGGCCACAACGTGATCATGGTCAGCTACACCACCGACTTCCGGACCACCACCAACCCCCAGGTCTTCTTCGACCCCGGGTACGACATCATCGACGGCAACCTCACCATCGGTGTCAACGGCGTCAACTACCTGTACTACAAGAGGAACCAGCAGCTCGTCGGAGCGCGGTCGACCTCCCTGAACCCCGGCAGCTTCACCCCGTTCAGCACCCCCGTCGCGCACGGCGGCACCGAGGCGCCGACGGTCGTGAAGTCGCTGACGTCCAACGCCTGGTACCTGTGGGGCGACACCTACACGCCCAACGGCGTCTTCTACGTCTGGCAGTCCAACGACCTCGCCTCCGGCGCCTGGACGGCACTCGACCAGAAGCTCTACACCCAGCCGCTCAACTCCAAGCACTGCGGCATCCACCCGATCACCTCCACCGAGTACACCAACCTGCTCGCGAAGTGGGGCGCGCCCACCTGGAACCGGCTCAAGTCCTACAACTACCCGGCCCATTACGTCCGGCACAGCGGCTTCGCCGGCCGGATCGACGAGTACCCCTTCGACCCGTTCCCGGACTCCCAGTGGAAGCTGGTGCCGGGCCTGGCCGACTCCTCCGGCATCTCCTTCCAGTCCGTCAACTACCCCACCCGCTACCTACGGCACTACAGCTACAACCTGCGGCTCGACGAGAACAACGGCACATCGTCGTTCGCCGCGGACGCCACCTTCGTACGAACGGCCGGGCTCGCGGACTCCTCCTGGGCGTCCTTCCGTTCGTACAACCTCCCGACCCGCTACATCAGGCACAGCGGGTTCGCGCTGCGGATCGACCCGGTCTCGACGGCGACGGAGCGGGCGGACGCGACGTTCCAGGTCGGCTACTGACGCCTGGCCGCCGCTGCCCTCTTCTGGGTGCGGCGGCCCCGTCGCGACGACTCCGGGTGACGAGGCAGCAGGGCGACGGACGCGACGGGGATCGCGGCGAGGACCAGCCAGGGCACGGCGGGTGGCAGGCCCACGTCGAGCAGTGAGCCGGTGCCCGCGCTGCCGACCAGGACGATCAGGCCGGATACGGAGGACAGGGCGCCCATGTAGAGGCCGAGGCGCCCGTCCTCGGCGAGATCCGGCACCCAGGCGCGGGCGGCGGGCGCGACGAGCATCTGGCCGAGCGTGAGCAGCACGACGAAGCCCGCCGCGGGCAGCAGCCCGGCGTTCCCGGTCCACGCGGCGGGCCGCGCCGCGGCCACCACCGCGAACCCGGCGGCGATCAGCAACAACCCCGCGGCCATGGACCGGCGCAGGTCGAGCCGGTCCCCGGCCCAGCGGGTGAGGGGCAGTTGGGCAGTCACGACGAGCAGCGAGGACAGCGCGAACAGCCACGCCAGCGGCGCCTGCGAGCCCGCCGCCCGCTCCACCTCGTCGGGGAGGATCAGATACAGCTGGTTGTACGCCAGCAGGTAGGCGCCGTACGCACAACACAGCGCCAGGAAGCGCCGGTTGCGTACGAGCACGCGGGCCCCGCCCTTGACGGCGACCCGCTGCCGCCCCGGGATGTGCTGGGGCAGCAGCCGGAGATGCCCGGCCAGGACGAGGACGAAGACCCCCGCTCCCGCGAGGCACGCCACCCGGAAGTCCACCCCGAGCAGCAGCGCACCGAGGAACGGACCGACGAACGCCCCGGCCTGCCCGGCCACGGTGAACAGCGCGAGCACGTTCGTACGGGAGCCACCGCCCGCCTCCTCCCACACCACAGCCTGACGGGCGACCTCCGACTCGACGGCCGGGGAGAACAACGCGGCGGCGAACCCGATCAGCAGGACGGCCCCGATGACCGCCCAGGTCCGGTCCGCGTACCCGAGCCAGACGAACCCGGCGATGCGCAGGACACAGCCCGCGAGCACCACGGGCCGTACGCCGTAGCGGTCAGCCAGCGCGCCGCCCACCACGAACAGGCCCTGCTGGCTGAAGGTCCTGAGGCCCAGGACGAGTCCGACCATCCAGCCCGCCATGCCGATCGCGGTGCCGAGGTGTTCGGCGAGGAAGGGCAGAACGGCGTAGAAGCCGATGTTGAAGGCGAGTTGGGTGAGGATCAGCAGGCGGAGCAGCGGGTTCAGCCTGCTCCAGGTACGCAGGCGCGAAGTACCGGCGGCGGCACCGGTCGGCCGGTCCGCCGCCTTGGCCTGCTTGGTGGGCTGCTGGGTCATCGCGACTCCTTGATTGCGGTGGTGGCGGGTTGCTGTGCGGCGGGCGAGGACACGAGTGCGACGCGTGTGGCTGGTGGCTGCGCGGCCAGTGACTTCACGGAGCGTCGGCGTCGCGGCCGACCGGGCCACCGCACCTCTCCCCCTGCCGTCACCGCCACCGCCCCCAGCAGGGCGAGCACGGCGGCCGGGGCCAGGACGGCCCAGGGGGCGCGTTCGGCGTACGGCTGGTTCTCGGCGAGGAGCAATCCCCATTCGGGGGACGGCGGTTGGGCGCCCAGGCCGAGGAAGCCGAGGGCCGCGAGGGCGAGGGCCACGCCCGGCAGGCGCAGGAGGGCGTGGCGGGTGACCGGGGGCAGGACGGCGGGGAGGAGTTCGTGGCGGAGGAGGTAGAGCCGTCCTGCTCCGAGGCCTCGGGTGGCGGTCAAGTGGGTGGTGGCGCGCTCTTGTTGGAGCAGGGCCGAGGTGTGGGCGGAGAGGGGCGCCCAGGCGACGGCGGCCACGGCGAGGGCCGGAGTGGAGGCACCGCTCCCCGAGACTCCGGCGACGAGGAGGCCCGCGAGGACCGGCGGTACGGCGTTGACCGTGTCGAGCAACGGTCCGGACAGCCGCGGCAGCAGCCCCAGTACGACACCCAGCACGAGCGCCGCCGCGCTCACCGCGACGGCCAGGGCCAGCGTGTCCAGCGCGCCGTGTCCGACCCGGGCCAGCACATCGCGGCCGAGCGCGTCCGTGCCGAACGGGTGTGCCCAGGAAGGCGGTTGGAGCCGTGCCGTGGTGTCCAGCTTCTGCGGGTCCCGTGCCAGTCCGAGCGCGATGACGGCGAGCAGCAGCGCGCCGTAGAGGAGGGGCAGTGTCGTGGGACGCGGCGGCGTCGGGCGGTGCAGCGAGGAGAGCGCGCCGTCGCGCAGGGCCGGTCCGACGAGGAGCCGTGCCGCGAGCCGGGCGAGGCCTCCGGCAGCCGCCGCGAGGAGGACGAGGGCAAGGGTGCCGACCTGGAGTACGGGCAGGTCCTGCGCCACCGCGGCCTGCAGGCTCAGCCGTCCGAGCCCGGGGATGTCGAAGATCTGCTCCACGGCGACCGCGCCGCCGGTCAGGCCGACGACGAACAGCCCGAAGTTCGGCAGCAGTCCGGGCACGCAGCGGCGCAGTGCCTGCCGGGCGATGCTCCGGCCGCGGACTCCGCGGGCGGCGGCCGCCAGCGCCCAGGGTTCGGCGAAGGCGCCCGGCAGCATGTCGTCGAGCAGCCGCCCGAGCAGCGCTCCCGCGGGCAGACCCAGCGACAGCGCGGGCAGCACCATCCACTGGGGCCCGTACCAGCCGAGCGCGGGCAGCCAGCCGAGTTGTACGCCGACGACGGCGGCCAGCACGGACGCGGTCAGGAAGTCGGGCAGCGTGGACAGGAGCGCCGAGCCGGTGCCTCCAGAGGGACGCCCGTCGAGTTGCCGCCGCGCCCCGAGCCTCAGCGTCCGCGCGCACACGGCACCCGCCGTGACCACCGCGACGGCCAGTGCCCCGGCCATCAGCAGCAGCGAGACCCCGAGCGCCTGGAGGACCGCGGGCGTGACCTCCGCCCCGGAGATCCACGACCGGCCCGCGTCACCGCGCAGCAGCCCGCCGAGCCAGCTCCCGAGCAGATGCAACGGCCCTGCGTCCAGGCCGAGTTGGGACCGAACGGCCTCCAGTGCCTCGGGCGTGGGGTCACGTTCCGCGGACCGCGCCTTGAGCACGGTGAGCGCCGGATCGGTGCGCGACAGCCACGGCAGTAGCCCGACCCCGCACAACAGCGCACCGACGAGCACGGCACGCCACAGCGGAACGAGCCCCCGTACGACAGTCACGTACTCCGCCGCCCGTCAGCGCCGCGTCCCGACCCCGACGAGACCGCGCTCGTACGGGTCGAGCTGCACACCGCTCACCTCGGCGCCGACGCCGGTGATGATCCGCTGATGGACGAGCGGCACGACCGCGTCCGTGCCGAGGACCGCCGCCTCCGCGGCCATCGCCGCGTCCTGCCGCTTCGCGGTGTCGGTGATCGACTCTGCCGTGGCGACGGCCTTGTCGACCGTCTTGTCGCACAGCAGCGGCAGGTTGTAGCTGCCGTCGCAGGTGAAGTCGCTGGCGAGGACGGAGACGGGGTCGCCGGTGTCGAGCATGGTGTTGCGGGCGGAGACGACCGCGTCGAACTTCCCTTCCAGGGCGTCGCTTTCGAGCCGTGAGTACTCCCGCACCTCCAACTCGACCTTGAATCCGGCCCGTTCGAGCTGCTGCTTGAGCACCTGGGCGGCCTCGGGCAGTTCGGGCCGGTTGTCGTACGTCGCAACGGTGACCGAAGTCCCGTCCGCGCTCCCGGCATTGGCCCGACCGACCGGCTTGACGCGCTTGTCGGCCGCCCAGGTCAGGGCGGGTCCGTAGATTCCGGCGCCAGGATCGGCGTACCCCTCGTACACGCCCTTGGCGAAGGCGGAGGTGTCGATCGCCTCGCGTGCGGCGGCGCGTACCTTCGGGTCCTTGAAGGGGCCTGAGTCGGTGTTGAGCAGCAGGCTCGTGGTGCGTGTGGTGGCCGTGTCGCGGCGGGTCGCCTTGTCCAGGGAGGCGGCCTGCGAGACCGGGACGGCCTCGGCGATGTCGGTCTCGCCGGTGCGCAGCGCGTTCGTACGGGCCGTGCCGTCGGCGATGAACTTCGCGTCGATCCCGGAGGCCTGCGCCCGGCCGCCCCAGTAGTCGTCGAAGCGGTTCAGGGTGGCCGCGGTGGTGCCGGTGACCTTGGTGAGCTCGAAGGGTCCGGTGGCGGTGCCGACGGGGCCGACGGCGTCATTCTTCGCGTACGCCTTCGCCGACAGCACGGCCAGACCGGGGCTCGACAGACGCAGTGGCAGTACGGGATCCGAGTCGGCGCTGGTGACCCGTACCCGTCCGCCGTCCGCGGCCTCGGCGGTCAGTTCGACCCCGGACAGTGCGGCGGTCACGGGCTTGGCGCGGGTGGCCCGGGTGAGGGAGGCGGCGACGGCCTTCGGGGTGACTTCGGTGCCATCCTGGAAGGTGGCCTCGCGCAGGGTGAACAGCCAGCTCCGGTCGTTCTCACGGCTCCACGACTCGGCGAGCGCGGGGACCGCCGTGCCGTTCGCGTCGAGTCGGGTCAGTCCCTCGGTGACGCCGAGGCGGCTGAGGAGGGTGGCGTCGGCGCCGTACGGGGAGTAGTTCTCGGCGGGCGGGAAGGCGAGCGCGACCCGCAGCCGGGAGCCGTCCGAGGTGTCGGAGGCTTCCCCGCCGTCGGAGGCGAAGCAGCCGGTGAGCAGCGGGGCAAGCAGCAGGCCGGCGAGGAACCGACGGCGAGGCAGAGAGCGCATGGTCTCTTTCTTCGTGGGCTTCGTGGGGGTTTTGTGGGGGATGCCGGTGGGTGCGAAGGGTGTTTCCGTCAGGGCAGCGGGACCTCGAAGTGCACGATCCTCTGGCCGCCGCCGGGTTCCTCGCGCTCGTCGAGCACCGCCTTGCCCAGCGAGCGCCAGAACGCCTCGGCGCCCGGCACCGCCGGGTCCGTGTGCAGATAGACGGAGCGGTAACCGCCGTCCGCCGCCGCGAAGTTCAGCAACTCGTCGACCAACTGCCGGGCCAGGCCCCGCCGTCGATGCCCGGGATGGACGTACACGCGGCGCAGCTGGGCGGTCTCGCCCGAGGGGTAACGCTCGGCGAGATGGCGCGGGTTGGGTGGATGGGCCGGCCCGCGGGAGTCGAGCGCGCCGGTCGCGACGACCGTGCCGTCCCGCTCGTCGACCGCGACGAGCAGGATGTGCCGGGCGGGCGCGACATAGGCGTGGTCGAGATCGACGATGTCGCGATGCCAGCGCGGTACGTAGCCGGTGCCGAAGTCGCGGTAGACGGTGTCGAGCATGACGGACCGCGCGCCGTCCAGGTCGTCGGGGGTGGCCGCCTTTATGCAGTAGTCACGCACCTGCACATCATATGCATTAAGCTCCCGGCGTTCCGTCGGGGGCACAATCTGCGGGCCGCCTGTAACCTGACCCCTAAAGTCAATGGTCACGCCCAAGATTCATCAGTTCGGGTGAGATTGGATCTTACGGTCGGCGTGGCGGGGATGGTTCCCGACCTACCGGGTAACTGCCTGGACCAAGCGCGCCCTCCCCTGCACGAGGTGGAGCCCGACATGCCGCCGGAAACCAATGACCGTGCCGCGCAACTGCCCGAGGGCAGTGCGGCGTACTACTCCGGTCTCCCCGCAGTGAACCCGTACGCCCACAGCCGGGTGAGCGGTCCGTTCACCGTGGTCGTGGTGCGCGGCGAGATCGACATGGCGGCGGTCGACGCCCTGACCGAGCACCTGGACGCCGCGACCTCCCGTCCCGTGCCGCAGGTCCTGGTGGACCTGCGGTCCGTCGACTTCCTCGACTGCTCGGGGCTGCGGGTGCTGTGCCGGGCCGAGCGCCGCGCGAAGGAGCGCGGCGGCAGCCTGCGTCTCGTCTCCGATCAGCCCCGCATCCACCGGCTGTTGCGCGTCTCGGGACTCATCGGACGTTTCCCGCCGCTTGCGGAACTTCCTCCTGAGTGCCGTCCGGAAAACGGATCAGGACCCTGCCCTCAGGAGTGACCCGAGCCTCCGCCTGCGCCCTCAACTCCCTTGGCTCACAAGGCCGTTCGGGATCGGCGCTGAGGACGACGAGGCTGACGAGAAGGTGGCTGCGCCCCGGGTGGACGGGCAGCCGGAGGCAAGGCGTGGCCGAGTACTCGCCATAGGCGTTGGCGCCCCTGGCGTGCGCGACCGCACCCTCGGCCGCCTCCCACCCGTGCAGCGCGACGATCGCGCTCGTCAGCCCGTCCCCCGGTCGTCGCGCCAGCGCCCAGCCCTCCCCCGTCGCCTCCTCCAACGGCCCGCTGTCGTCGGCCACGGCCCACCCCCCTTCGCGTACGACCGCTCCGTGCGGCCCTTCGACGCGATGGACCCGCACCTCCCAGGGACCGTGCACCACGCTGGTCGTCTCGATGCGGTGCCCCTCGTCGGTGTCCGGGAGGACAGCGCGGTGCCAGGACGCCGCATGCCGTCCGCTCACGCCGAAGGGATGGATCCGGCCCCGCTGGGAGGCCGCCGTGCCGTCCGCCGTGAGGAGTGCGATGTGGTTGTCGGGGCCGAGAGCGAGATCGTCCGGCGGAGTGTCGGGGGCCGCCGCGCTCGCGTACGCGAGCTTCGCGTAGTGCGGGCTGTCGTCGGCCTCGGCCGGAGGCGGGGGCAGGCGGTCGCTGCCGTGGTTGACCAGTCGTACGATGCCGTCGGCCGCCGTCGAGTGCAGCAGCCAGCCGGGGGCGGGCAGCGCCAGCGTCGAGTCGGAGGTGTCCACCGGTCCTGGCTCCTCGGGCGCCGTCCACACGGGATGGTCGGCGGGCAGCAGCAGACCGAGGAACGCCTTGCTCGCCCAGTACGGCGAGGCGGGCCCCGAGTACCGCTGGGTGACCGGGAGAAAGGGCCGGTACCAGCCGAGGCTCAACAACCCCCGCTCGTCGGGCACTTGGCGCTCCGCGAAGTGCTTCAGCGCGCCGGAGGCGAGGCGCCGGGTGCGTCCCGGCGGCAGCGGGGTGGCGTCCGCGAGCGCTCCGGCCCACAGCGGGGCGACCGTCGCGAAGCGGTACGTCAGCGAGCGGCCCTGGTGGACGGGTGCGCCGTCGGAGCCGAAGAAGTACTGGTACACGCCGAGGAATTCACGCAGGCGGGAGCGGTGGGCGGCGACCAGGGCCGGGTCCGCGCGCGGTCCGGCCATCCGGGCCCACAGGACCGGATACAGGTGCAGGGCCCAGGCGTTGTAGTAGTCGAACTTGCGGCCGTCCCCGTCGGTGTACCAGCCGCCGCCCCGGTACCAGTCCTCCAGGCGCGCAAGCCCTCCGTCGATGTCGGCCCGGCTGTGCGGGGCGTCCACGGAGGCGAGGAACTCCTCCGTGATGACCTGGAAGAGCCGCCAGTTGGAGTCGTTCGCCCGGGCGCCGACGAAGCCGCCGAGCCAGTCGGCCACCCGCTGGCGTACCGGGTCGTCGAGCTTGTCCCAGATCCAGGGGCGGCTCTCGTGCAGAGCGATTGCGATGGAGGCGGCTTCGACCATCGGCTGGGCCCGGTCGGTGATGGGCGGCCAGCGGTCGGCGCCCTCCGGGTCGGTGCCCGCGGCGAGCCCGGCCGCGTACCTCTCGATCAGGGCCTCGGAGACCTGTCCGCCGGAGCCGGCGATGCGGAAAGCGGCGAGCAGAAAGGAGCGCGCGTACCCCTCGAGGCCGTCCGACCAGTCTCCGGAGTGGCTGGCCCGGCCGGGCAGCCGGTAGTGCGCCAACTCCTTTGACGCGTACGGCAGCAGGCCATCCAGCAGGCGGTCGGCGATCGTCTCCCAGTGGGCGCGGGTCCAGCCGGTGACGGGCGAGCCGACGGGGTCGAGGGAGGGCAACTGTGGAAGGTGGGGAAGGTGCGTCGGGTCGGGAAGCGACACATGCGGCGCGGTCATACGGGGGCGGATCCTCCGTCACTTGGGGGCGCGCCCCGGCGGGGGCGGCGAGACGCTGTCGCGTACGACGATGTGGGTGCCGAGCAGATGGTGGGCGCCCGCGGCGTGCTCGGGGTCGCGCAGGGCGATGCGCACGGCGGCCCGGCCGAGTTCCTCGGCGGGGGTGCGCACGGTGGTGAGCGGTGGGCTGAAGTCCTCAGCGAGCGGGATGTCGTTGTAGCCGACGACGGAGATGTCGTCGGGCACGCGCAGCCCGGCGTCGGCGATGGCCCGCAGGGCGCCGGCGGCGACCATGTCGTCCCCGGCGAACACGGCGGTGAACTCCCCTGTGTCGCCTGTGCTCTTGAGGAGCTCGGTCATCGCGCGATGGCCCGCCGCCCGGCCGAGCCCGCAGTCGACGACATGCGCGGTCTCGGGCGGCAGCCCGTGCTCGGCGAGCGCGGCGCGGTATCCGGCGACACGCGCGTCGAGGGCCGTGTTGCCGGGCAGCCCGCCCAGGAAGGCGATGCGGCGGTGGCCCGCGGACAGCAGATGGCCGGTGATGGCGCGGGCCCCGGCCTCGTTGTCGAACTCGACGACCAGCGCGGGGATGTCGGGGTCGGGCGCGGGCCGCCCGCACAGCACGAGGCGCGCTCCGGACGAGTCGAGGGCGTGCGCGTAGTGCGCCACCCGCTCCCGGTAGGCGTCGTCCTCGACGACCCCGCCGACCAGGATCACCAGCCGGGCGCCCTCTTCGCGCATGAGCTGCACGAAGTCCATTTCCCGCTGCGGATCCCCCGCGGTGGCACCGAACACGCAGACCCAGCCGCGTTCGGCCGCTTCCGCCTCGACTCCCTCGGCGACCTGCGCGTAGAAAGGGCTGGTCACCTGGCGCAGCACGACGGCGACCATCTTGCGTCCGCCGCCGACCAGGGCGCGGGCGTGCGCGTTGGCGACATAGTCGAGCGCACGCGCCGCGCGCATCACCCTGGTGCGGGTGGCCGACGGGACCGGGTAGTTGCCGCTGAGCACCCGCGAGACGGTGGCCACGGACACGCCCGCCCGTTCGGCCACCTCGCGGATCGTGACCCGCCCCTTTGCCGCCATGTCGTTCCCCGTTCCTCTGGTTCACTTCGCCCGTGACCTGCCGGTCCTTGCCACCTGCCGGTCCATGCCACCTGCCGCCTCATGTGTTGGCGGCGTGGTCCTCGGCGAATTCCTCGGCCATTCTGTCGCCACCTCGCTGACGCCATGTCTTGACCGTCGCGTCCCACTCGGACAGCGGCGTGCGTCCGGCGATGATCCCGGTGGCGGTGTCCTTGAGGAGCGTTTCGAGGGTGGTGCCCTGGGAGGTGTGGGTCCGGGACTGGAGTCCGAACGAGGCATTGCGGATGGCGTGCGGGACGGTCTTCACCTGCCAGGCGTGCAGGGCCTTCACCGCGTCGGGCATGCCGGGCACGAACAGCACCTGGGGTCCTTCGGCGAGGTACTTCAGCGGCAGGTTGGTGTTGTTCTCGACCTGACCGAGGTCGTTGGGCTCGGGCGAGCCGTCCTTGGCCCGGGTGAAGTGGGTGCCTTCCAGGCCGTAGTGGACGAGTTCCCACTCCTTGCTGCCGAACGGCGCCGCGAGATAGTCGAGTACGCGCAGCAGCAGCTGGATACGCTCCTTCTTCGCCTTCTTGAGGATGGTGTAGCCGAACGAGCGGCGTGCCCCGACGATGCCCCCCGGCGTCCCGCCCACGCTGTACGGAAGAGCCGGCGCCGGTGTGAACTCCCGGCCCTTCTCGAGGAACTTGGGGAGATAGCCGCCGAAACCGTCCTGTATGGAGCCGACCGTCCCGTTGTAGTAGAGGTCGATCATCTCGGGCTGTGCGCTCGAGGTCGCGTCGGGGTGGTAGGAACCCGCCTTGCGCAGCCGGAGCTGGAAGTCGAGCATCTGCTTGTAGCGCTCGTCGGCCGCGGACGGGAGGAACGTACCGTCTTTCTTCACCGACCAGCCCCGTGCGTGGACGCCGTGCGCCGCGGAGTGGAAACCGTCGCCGAACACGGACCCTTCCGCCGCCCCCAGGGCGTACTTCTTCCCGCCCGTGCCCTTCTTGGCGACCGCCGCGAAGTCCTGGTCCGTCCAGCCTTCTTTCATCCCGGCGGCCCCGAAGGACTCCTGGTTGAGCCAGAGCGTGGAGCCGGGCAGCGGGCGTTCCAGGGGTATGCCGTAGATGCGGCCGCCGATGCGGCCCATGTCGCGCCAGGCCTGGGTGGGGATGTTCGCCAGGTTCGGGTAGTCCGCGACCGCGTCTCCGGAAAGGAACGGTGTGAGGTCCTCGGCGCGACGCTGCACGAACTGGGCCTCGCGCGGCAGCACGAACCCGGAGAAGACGTTGATGATGTCCGGGAGCTGACCCGGGTCGCCGGCCATCACCGTGGCCATCTTCTTCTGGTAGTCGGGCTGCGAGATGATCGTGTACTCGATCTTCACGCCGAGGGCCTTCTCCACGGCCTGCCAGAACCGGTTCTCCCCCCGCCCCTTCGGGGGCACGCCGAAGCTGATGGTCATCACCTTGACCGTGGAGCCGTCCCCGGGGGTGCCGGACACCGACTTCGCCAGGTCGGACGGGTAGGAGGTGTAGCCGGGCTGGACTCCTTCCGCGGTCGGCGCCAGGTCTGGCTTGGGCCCTGTGAAGGCCTTGAACGTGGGCCAGGGCGCCAGCTTCTTGCCCGCGTTGGAGACCCCGTCATCACCGGACTCCGTGGAGCAGGCGGTCAGGGCGGCCGGAGCGGCGAGCGCGAGACCGCCCACGGCGGCGGTGCGCATCAGGGCACGGCGGGACAGAGGGGTTCCGGACATAGGTGTTCTCTCCCAGCTCTGGATGACTGCGCCCCGTAAGGGGCGCGGGGAACTGCGCGACCAGCCACAGACGGCCGGCAGCCTCATGACTGCACTTCCAGTGGAACGCTCAGCTCTTGATGGCGCCCGTGAGCACGCCCTTCGTGAAGTACTTCTGCAGGAAGGGGTAGACGAGCAGGATCGGCACGGTGGCGATCACCAGCACCGCCATCTGCACGGTCTGCGGAGCGTTGACCGTGCCCTCGCTCGTGGCGGTGTCAGTGAGGTCCGTACCGGCCACCACATAGGTACGCAGCACCTGTTGGAGCGGCCAGTGGTCGCTCTCCAGGTAGAGGGAGGCGTAGAACCAGGAGTTCCAGTACGCCACCGCGTAGAACAGGCCGACGACCGCGAGTGCCGCCTTCGACAGCGGAAGCACGACCGACCACAGCACGCGCCAGTCCCCCGCCCCGTCGAGGCGTGCGGCCTCGTACAACTCCTCGGGGATGCCCTGGAAGAAGCCGCGCAGGACGACCAGGTTGAAGACGTTCACCAGCACCGGCAGCACCAGTGAGGAGTACGAGTCGAGCAGGCCGAGCTCCTTGACCACCAGGAAGCTGGGGATCATGCCCGGCGGGAAGAGGAAGGTGAACAGCACCAGCAGCAGAACGGGTTTGCCGCCGAAGACGCCGGGGCGGGACAGCGCGTAGGCGAGGGTCACCGTGCAGGCGAGGCTGAGCAGAGTGCCGACGACCGTCACTCCCGCGCTCACGCCGAGGGCGTGGGTGACGATGCCGCCGTCGAGGATGTCCTGGTACGCCTTGAGTGTCGGCTCCTGCGGCCACAGCACCCAGCCACCGCCCTCGACCACCTCGCGCTGCGAGGCCAGCGAGGTCGACACGATGACCAGGAAGGGCACGCACACCAGCAGGACGACGGCGACGAGGGCCACGGCCTTGGCGGCCTGGGTGAGCGGCTTCGGCTTCTCCATCCAGCCGGGCCGGACATGGGCGCTCACTTGTAGACCCCCTGTTCGCCGAGGCGATGGGCGACCTTGTTGGCCGCGTAGACGAGGAGGGCGCCGATGACGCCCTTGAACAGGCCCGCGGCCGCGGCGAATCCGTAGTCGCCGCCGACGATGCCCTGGTAGTAGACGAAGGTGTCGATGATCTCGGCGGCCTCCGGGCCGACCGCGTCGCGCTGGAGCAGCATCTGCTCGAAGCCGACGGAGAGGATGTCGCCGAGCCGCATGATGAGCAGCAGGACGATGACCGGGCGGATCGCGGGCAGGGTGACGTGCCAGAAGCGCCGCCAGGGTCCGGCGCCGTCGATGGCGGCGGCCTCGTACTGCTGCTCGTCGACCTGGGAGAGCGCGGCGAGGAAGATGATCGTGCCCCAGCCGGCGTCCTTCCAGATGACCTGGGCGACGGTGAGCGGCTTGAAGGCGTCCGGGTTGCCGATGATGTCGACGGTGCTCAGTCCAGCGTCGCCGAGGTAGCTGTTCACCAGGCCGGTGTCACCGAGGACCTGCTGGAACAGGGCGACGACGATCACCCATGAGATGAAGTGCGGCAGATACGCCACCGACTGCACGAAACGCCGGACGGTGCTCCAGGTGAGGGTGTGCAGGAGCAGGGCGAGCGCGAGCGGGACGGGGAAGTAGAAGACGATCTGCAGGACCGCGATCCAGAGGGTGTTGAGGACCGAGTCCCAGAACGCGGTGTCCTGGAACATCCGCTGGAAGTTCTCCAGGCCGACCCACGGGCTGCCCCAGATGCCGTCGAACGGCACGTAGTCCTTGAACGCGATGACGTTGCCCACCAGCGCGCCGTAGTGGAACACAAGGAAGTACACGAGCCCGGGCAGCATCAGCAGGAACAAGGTCCGGCTTCTGCGGGCGTGTAAGCCTTTTCGCTTCGTACGCGCATCAGGCGGACGACGGCGAGAAGGGCTCACCGCCTCCTTGCCCGTGCGCTCCTGCAACACCGCGGCCACGGAGCCTCCTCACCTCTGGCTGTCGGGTGCGGAGAAAATTAAAACGTTTCCAACGCGGGGTCAACACTTCTGACACAGCTGACAGTTGGGGCTTGGGGTGGCTTGCGCCCCGACCTGCGTTGATCCCTGAAAACGTTTTAGGCCGTGGATGCCCGTGAATGCCGAGGGCCGGCAGGACGGCCCCACTCCGTCCCTGCCGGCCCCCGGGTGAGATCGCGTGGCGTCCGCGACAGGGCCGCACTCCCCAGCTACGGGCCCCGGGTCGAGGTTCGCGGGCGGTGCGCGATCCCGGTCTCTCAGAACGTGAAGACGGCTCTCCCCTGAGAGTTGTTCTTCACGCACTCGTTCGGGAAGGTGCGCTCGTAGGAGACGCGGCGGCCCTGCCAAACGCCGTCGACCGTGACGACCACGGGCCGGTACTCGCGAGTGCACATACCCTCGCCTCTGCCGGCCAGGGTGTCGAAGTCCCCGCCGGACGCGCGCAGTTCGGCACAGGCCCGGGCAGCGTCCGGGTGCGTGCCCGAGGCGACGGGCGCACAGGTCAGAGTGACCGCGCGGTCCGGGGCGGCAGTGGTCGCGCTCTCGCCTCGGCCCACGGTGAGCACGAGGGCCGAGG
Organism: Streptomyces yerevanensis; assembly: GCF_000716805.1. Taxonomy (NCBI): domain Bacteria; kingdom Bacillati; phylum Actinomycetota; class Actinomycetes; order Kitasatosporales; family Streptomycetaceae; genus Streptomyces; species Streptomyces yerevanensis. Next base: position 71,920 of record NZ_JNWJ01000005.1, read on the forward strand.
GGGCGTAGAGGGTGGACGGGGCGGGCTCGGGGGCGGCGTGGGCGGCTCCGGCGAGGGGGCCGCAGACGGCGGTGGCCGTCAGGGTGAGGGTCGCTGCCCAGCGCGCGGTGTTCGGCATTGTGTGCATCCTTCCGCTTGGGTGGCATTCCGGATCGTTTGCGTTCCGGAACGTTCGGGTGCCGGTTCCTGAGTGCCGGACCGGCGAGCGCGAGTCTGCCGAGTCCGCGACGGAAACACACGTCCGCCCCACGCGTTTCAGTAACGTTTCGTGTTGAATCAGTGGCGTGAAGTGACGGAAGTTGAGCACGCCAAGCCTGTAACTGAGCGGGTGCCGCGGCGTGGAAGACGCGTTCTGGCCGGATTCGCACCGCTCAGCAATAGGCCGGAAACATTCCGCTTCCAGCGGAAGCGAAACTCTTGCCTTCACTGTGCGTCGAAGTAAGGCTCATTACATGATTACAACTGAGCAGCACGAGAAACTGCGCGGCTGGTTCGCCGGCCGGCTGCCCGACGATCTCTTCGAGAGCCTCAGTGAAGTGACGGTCGACCGCGAGGAGATCACCGTCATCGGCCGCATAGCCGAGCCCCGGCTCGCCGAGGGCGTCTCGGACGCCGAGAAGGAGGCGGCCGTCGAGTCCCGTATCCAGGAGTTCCGGGAGCGCACCCGCGACGACCGCGTCGCGGTGGCCCGCGAGGCCGAGCACCGCTTCCGCAAGAAGGTCTCGTGGGGCGTGGAGTGCGGGGGCGAGCGCGCCCTGTTCACCCATGTCGCCGCCCCCGTCATGACCCGGCTGCGGCAGCCCCAGCGGCAGGTTCTGGACACCCTGATCGCCGCCGGTGTCGCCCGAAGCCGCAGTGACGCACTCGCCTGGTGCGTACGCCTCGTCGAACGCCACGCGGACGACTGGCTCACGGAACTGAGGGACTCCCTGGAACACGTCCAGCGAGTGAGGGCCCAGGGGCCGGACGCCGAGGACGCCGCGGCCCACGAAGCCGAGCCGGAGGACGCGCCTCGCGACGAACAGACCGAGAACTGACCGGAGTTGGCCGGCGGCCGGGCGGCCTGAGGCACCCGGCCGGGCGCAGCCCTCAGTCCGAGTCGCTCACCGTTTTCGCCACCGACAAGGACTCCGGGCTCGCCGAGGACGTGCTGCCGTCCGTGCGCCAGCGCTGCTCGTCCGACCTGTCGCGGATCTTGACGACCACGTCCGCGTCCTCGTCCTTGGCGGCGGGGGCGACCGCGAGGTCTTCCTGCCAGCGCGGCAGCAACTCGCCCTGGACGGTGAGGTCGTAGCGGACGTCGTCGCCCCGCTTGGAGCCCGCGGAGGCGCAGCTGCCCAGGACCACCACACCGGCGTCCACGTGGGAGTCCACGCACAGGTCGGAGTTCGCGACACTGCGCAGCAGTCCGTCCTCCTCGTAGGACCACTCTTGGGTCTCGGCGGAGGAGCACGCCTCCAGCTTGAGCGAAGCACCGGACTGCGCCTTGCCCCCCTTGATGTCCAGGCAGAGATCCGCGGCGAGATTGCGCAGCCGGGTCTGCACGGGAGGCGTGGGAAGCGCGGGCGGCGGGGACGTCGACCCGGCGGGCGGCGCCTGGGGGCCGGGAGTCGCGCTCTGGCCGGGGCCCGGGGTGCCGGAGGCGGAGGGGTCACCGCCGTCGTCCTGCGGCCACAGGGTGGTGATCAGTAAGGTTGCCAGCAGCGCCCCGGAGACCACGCCTATGCCGGTGAGCATGGCCTTCGAGTTCCCCGGGCCCGGCGCGGCCCTCCGGCCCCCGGAGGAGAACTGGGGCAGCACGCGCCCGCGATGACGGCCGCCGCCGCCCTGCCGTCTGCCACCGGAACGACTGGGCCGCCCTGCGGACTGGCCCCGACCCGGACGGGAGTCGAGATAGCGGCGGGCGCCCCAGCCGAGCACCGATTCGGCGAGCAGCACGCCGAGACTGCCCTGACCGCCCTCGAAATGGCTGAGCTGTTCGGCCGCGTAACGGCAGAAGCGGCACTCCAGCAGATGCTGCTGGACATCGGGGAGCAAGGTGCCGCCGCGCCGAATCGGGACGTCCAGGAGACGGTTGTAGTAGCGGCAGTCCTTGTTCGGCGCGAGTTCGCGGTGGGCCCGTACGCAGCCCTGGCGGAATTGCTCCCGTGCCTGGTCCAGAGCGGCCGACGCGGTGTCGGGATCCATACCCAACAGACCAGCTGGTACGGATATGTGTTCTGCCTCGACCTCGGTGTGCCACAGCACGCACTGGGCGAGTCCCGGGAGGGCCTGGAAAGAACGTTCGGCGAGCTTGCGATTTTCCGGCGTCATCGACTTCGTGGCGCGCATACCACGGCCTCCGGCGGGTTTCCGGAGTTCCGGCAGAACGCCGGATATGCGATCCGCGGCGGACCAGGCCCGGACCGTGTCCCGCACGGTCACCAGGAGGTGGGGGCGCAGTGCGGCGGCGGACTCGGCGCGTTTGAGGCGGTCGAGGACCTGCTGGAAGGCGGCCGCGGTGACCATCGAGGCGACGCTCGCCGAGGTGGCCAGGCAGATGACCGCGTAGTCGTACGCGGGCTGCCAGTGCCGTGCCATCAACAGCGCGACGGACTGGGCGAGTTCGCCCTCCGGCTGCGCCCGCAGGAGAGCGGCGAGGCTCTCGTCCGACTCCCCGGGAGCGGTGGCACCCCCGGGAGTGGGAACGACGGCGATGCCGGGGCGCGGGGGGTATGTAGGACGAGGTGGGTGGGGGGTGTGCACTGAGCGGGGTCCTTCCAAGGCACAAGGTGGCACACAGAAGTTCTGACCGCCGAAAGGTGCTCCTGGTTGGTGCATACCTTTCTGGCTTGGCGCATGGAAAGCGGCCGGAGGGGTGGTCCGGTCGAGCCGTCGGCCGCCCGCCTTTTGAGCAAAACCGGCAGAACTAAAACTCGAGCATCGAATCAGACCCGGCCCTTAACCATGTACGGGGAAGTTCACCCTTGCACAAATCCCACACAGCCAACAAGCCACTCACGCGACTTGTGCAACATCCGACCTCTGAAGGAAAGTCAAGGTCGGTCCGTCAAGCCGCCCCGCCCCGCTGTGCAACGGTTTTCAAAATCGAACTGCCGACAGGCGTACGCCTTCAGATCTGCCAGGAGCGCAGGCGGTCGGCCGCACCGAAGACGTCCGCCTTGCCGGACATCAGGTCGCGCGCGAGGTCGACGAGGGCCCCATAGGGCGGGTCGATGCCGACGCCGCTGACGAACATGTACGAGACCGCCGTCGCACAGGCGAAGCGGGCGTTGGCGGACGGCAGGGGCTTGAGCAGGGCCAGGGTGTGCAGCAGCGCGGCGGCGCGCCAGGCCGGGTCCGAGTCCACGCCGAGCCGCGGCGGGTCCACGCGGTGCCGGGCCACGGCGGCCACGAGCACGGAGAAGTCGTTCACCGTGGGCTGGTCGGGCAGGACCTCTTCGTGGCGCTGGAGCAGCCACGGAACGTCGATATGGATGACAGGGGCGGCCATGGGTCAGGCGACCCGCCCCTCGCCCTTGCCGGCTGGTTCGTCCTCGGGGAAGGCGGCGGCGAACTCATCGGCGTGCGCCGCGAAGAACCGGCGGAAAACGTCCGCGCCTTCCTGCAACGCGCGGTGCCGCACGATGTCGGCGGCCGCCGCCTCGCGTACCAGGGCCTTCATCGACGTACCGCGCTCCTTGGCGATCTGCCGCAGATCCTCGAGCTCGCGCTCGCTGAATTCCACGTTGAGAGCTGGCATGCCCCTCACGGTACCGCGCGGGTACTTACTCGTAAATAGTCGCAGGTCAAGTGATACGCGTGACGGTACCGGCGGGTGGTGCAACGGCATCCCGGGCCCGTACATGCTGAGACGTACGTCACTCTCCCCCGCCGGATGTCACATTCCGGGCCCCCGCAGCCCTCGCAGTAGTGAGGCGCACTACGGGAGACAGGCATGTCCAGAAGTCCGGTACCGGGGACGGCGACCGACGAGGTCCTGAAATGACCACGTACGAGAAGGCGCCCTCGCACCGTCCCGCGGCTGACGAAGCGTCCTCGGGTCAGCGCGTGGCCGACTGGGTCGACGGCCGCCTTGGCATCCACAGCCTCGGCAGGAAGTACCTGCGCAAGGTCTTCCCGGACCACTGGTCGTTCCTGCTCGGGGAGATCTGCCTGTGGAGCTTCGTCGTACTGATCCTCACGGGTGTCTATCTGACGCTGTTCTTCCATCCGTCGATGAACGAGGTGACGTACCACGGCAGTTACGTCCCGCTGAAGGGCGTGCGGATGTCGGAGGCGTACGCCTCGACGCTGGACATCAGCTTCGACGTACGGGGCGGACTGCTGATCCGGCAGATCCACCACTGGGCCGCGCTGATCTTCATCGCCGGGATGCTCATGCACATGATGCGGCACTTCTTCACCGGCTCGTTCCGCAAACCCCGTGAGATCAACTGGCTGTTCGGCTGGACGCTGCTGTTCCTCGGCATCTTCGAGGGGCTCTTCGGCTACTCCCTGCCGGACGATCTGCTGTCGGGCACCGGGATGCGGTTCGTGGACGGCGCCCTTTTGTCGGTGCCGATCGTCGGGACGTATCTGTCGTTCTTCACGTTCGGCGGCGAGTTCCCCGGGGACGATGTCATCGCCCGCTTCTACTCGCTGCACGTCCTGGTGATCCCCGGCATCATGGCGGCCCTGGTGGTGGCCCATCTGATCCTGGTCTTCTACCACAAGCACACACAGTTCCCAGGGCCAGGGAAGACCGAACGGAACGTCGTGGGCGCGCCGTTCATGCCGGTGTACATGGCGAAGGCGGGCGGCTTCTTCTTCCTGGTGTTCGGGGTGATCACGCTGATCGCGGCGATCGCGACGATCAACCCGGTCTGGTCGTACGGCCCTTACCGCGCCGACCAGGTGTCCACGGGAGCCCAGCCGGACTGGTATCTGGGCTTCGCGGAGGGGCTGGTGCGCATCATGCCGGGCTGGGAGATCAACGTGGCGGGTCATACGCTGGTCATGGGCGTGCTGATCCCGATCATCGTTTTCCCCCTGCTTCTGGTCTTCATCGGCGTGTATCCGTTCCTGGAGTCCTGGGTCACCGGCGACAAGCGCGAGCACCATCTACTGGACCGTCCGCGCAACCGACCGATCCGTACCTCCATCGGCACGGCCTGGATCAGCCTCTATCTGATCCTGTTCGCGGCCGGCGGCAACGACATCGTGGCCACCCGCTTCCATCTGTCGATCAACACGGTCACCTGGGCGGCCCGGATCGCGGTGCTCGTCGTCCCCGTCCTCGTCTTCATCGTCACCCGGCGCATCTGTCTGGGGCTGCAACGCCGGGACCGCGAGCTGGTGTTGCACGGTCGCGAGACCGGCGTGATCAAGCGCCTGCCGCACGGCGAGTTCGTCGAGGTGCACCAGCCGCTCTCCCCCGCCGAGTTGCACACGCTGACCCAGCACGAGCAGCCCAGGCCGCTCGATGCGGGCCCGGCACGCGACGCGAACGGCGTGCCGAGCCCGAACGGCTCGAAGGGGCGGCTGCGGGCTCTCCTCTCCCGCGCTCTGTACGGCGCCGGAGCGCAGGTGGCGAAGCCGACGGCCGAGGAGTACCGCGAGGCCCATCCCGATGAGGAGGTCGAGGAACGTCAGGAAGCCCGCACGATCAGCGAGGCGGGGCCTCCAGACGGCTGATCCGCTGCGCGTCACCGTCATGACGGGTTTCCTCATCGTCGACAGCTCAGGAAAACTCACAACTGCTCGCAATCAAACAGATTCTGACGGTCCGACACTCTGGACCGTCAAGACTCCGACAGGCTTGCTCTGTCCGTCGCGTCACATCGGCCGGAAACCCCCGGTGACGGACGGGCCCGCGAACGACAGGCGGTGCTGGTGTGCTCCAGGCGGTGTGCAGACCCCCTCCACGGACTACCCTGGGACCCAAGTGACGCAGCTGATCACTGTCAGTGTCCGCAAGGGACGCAATGGAGTGTGGCGACGATGAGGAGCCACGACGACACACCGCCGCCCGACGGTCCGGACTACCCCTTCGACGAGACCGCCACGGCACGGGCCGTCCTCGACGCGGACGGCATCATCGTCGAGTGGAGCGAGGGCGCCCGGCGCCTGCTCGGCCATGCCCCGGCCGATGTCCTCGGCCGGCCCGCCGCGGATCTGCTGGCCCCGGGCGGCGAGGCCGCGGGGCCCGAGTCGACGAGCGCTCGCTGGAGCGGAGAGCTCGCGCTGCGCCATCAGGACGGCCGCCCCCGGAACGTATGGCTGCTCGCACACCGGCGACGGCCCGAGCGCGGCGACCGCAGCGACTGGCTCCTCGTCGCACCCCTCGACGGCAGGGACCCGCTGCCCGACGGCGATCCCCTGACGACCGCGCTCCTGGAACAGTCCCCCTGCGCCACGGCGATCTACGACGAGCGGCTGCGGCTGCGCCGGATCAACGAGGCGATGGCCATCGCGATCGGCCTCCCGGAGGAACGGATCCGCGGACTGCGGCTCCCCGAGATCGGCGGTAGGCCGCAGAGCGAGGACCTCGAACGGCATCTGATCCGGGTGCTGCTGTCCGGGCAGCCCGAGGATGTGCAGACGTACATGAGGATGGGCAGTGAGCGGGAGCCGCACGCCTGGCTGGCCCGTATCGCGCCGCTCACGGACCCCGAGGGCAGGGTGCGCGGCGTCTGTCTGACCGCCCACGACTTCACCGAGCAGCACCTGGCCCGGGAGCGCCTGCAGCTCGTCAACGAGGCGAGCATCCGTATCGGCTCCACCCTCGACGTCAGACGCACGGCGCAGGAACTGGCCGACGTGTGCGTGCCCGCGCTCGCCGACTTCGTCAGCGTCGACCTGATCGATGTGGAGGGCCGGAGCGGCGAACTGTCCTCCGGGCGGCTGTCCGCCCCCGTCAGCCTGCGCCGTGCCGCCCACCGGTCGGTGAACCCGGGCAACCCGGAGGCGGTGGTCAAGCCGGGCCAGGTCGACGTCTACCCGGCATCCTCGCCGCAGGCCGACTCCCTGCTGGCGGGCCGGCCCATCGTGGCCTCGGACCTCGCGTCCACGCTGTCGGAGTGGCTCGCCTGGGACCGGCCGCGCTTCGAGCGTGTCAAGGAGTACGGCATCCACTCGACGATGTCGGTCCCGATGCAGGCCCGCGGCGCGCCCCTGGGCGTCGTCGTCCTCACCCGGTTCCGGCGGGCCGAGCCCTTCACCCCCGACGACGTCCTGCTGGCCGAGGAGATCGCGGCCAGGGCGGCCGTCTGCATCGACAACGCCCGCCGCTACACCCGCGAACGCGCGACCGCGCTCGCCCTGCAGCGCAGCCTGCTGCCCCGGACACTGCCGCGCACGGCCGCCCTCGAAGCGGCCTCCCGCTATCTGCCCGCGGCCCAGGCCGGGGTCGGCGGCGACTGGTTCGACGTGATCCCGCTGTCGGGCATGCGGGCCGCCCTGGTCGTCGGGGACGTCGTCGGCCACGGCGTCCAGGCGTCGGCCACGATGGGGCGCCTACGGACCGCCGTCCGCACGCTCGCCGACATCGACCTGGCTCCGGACGAGCTGCTGACCCACCTCGACGACCTGGTCCTCAAGCTGTCCACCGAGGCAGGCGGCGACGGCACGACGGGCGAGGTCGGCGCCACCTGCCTGTACGCGGTGTACGACCCGATCAGTCGCCGATGCACCCTCGCACGGGCCGGGCATCCGCCCCCGGTGATGCTGCCGCCGGACGGCCCGCCCCAGGAGATCCACGTACCGCCCGGGCCGCCCCTGGGTCTGGGCGGGCTGCCGTTCGAGTCCATCGAGCTCACGCTCAACGAAGGGACCGTGCTCGCCCTCTACACCGACGGCCTGGTGGAGAGCCGCGACCGGGACATCGACATCAGCCATCGGATGCTGTGCCAGGCGCTGGCCCGCCCCTCGAGCTCCCTGGACGACACCTGCCACCACGTCCTCCAGTCGCTGCTCCCGCCGACCGGCGTTGCCGACGACGTGGCCCTGCTCCTCGCCCGTACCCGCGGACTTCCGGCCTCTCAGGTGGCGACCTGGGACATCCCGGCCGACCCCGCCCTCGTGGCTCCTGTCCGCAAGCAGGTCGTCCATCAGCTGGGCACCTGGGACCTGGATGAGGCGGCGTTCACGACGGAGCTCGTGGTGAGCGAACTCGTCACCAACGCCATCCGGTACGGCGAGCGCCCCATCCGGCTGCGCCTCATCCACGATGCCGACACGCTGATCTGCGAGGTGTCGGACGCCAACCACACGGCTCCGCATCTGCGTCGCGCCAAGACCTTCGACGAGGGCGGTCGCGGACTGCTTCTGGTCGCCCAGCTCACCCAGCGGTGGGGCAGCCGGTACACGCCCGAGGGGAAGACGATCTGGGCGGAGCTGACGCTGGACGAGGACTGACGGTTCGGATGTGACGTGGCTTCTCCGGCGGTGCCTTTCGGGTCATCGTCGGCCGCCCTCGCCTCCGGACCAGCCGCCGCCTCCGGGCCAGCCGCCTCCATACCCGTCACCTCCGTACCCGCCGCCGTGCCCGTCGTACCAGCAGTAGTAGCCGTAGCACGGCTGGCCGGGGTCGGGGGTGGGGGTCGCCGGAGGCACAGTCGGGGACGCCTCCGACGGTGTGGGGGGCGGCGTGCGGGTCGGGGTGGGCCGGTCACTGCGCGTCGGTTCCGGCGAGTCGCCGTCCGTGTACGCGTTGATCCACTCCATCTGGAGCGAGTCCACCGAGGTGTCGAACTGCCAGCGCTGGATTTCGCTGTCGTCCCGGGTTTTGAGGACGAGGTCCGTCTTGCCTTCCGGCGCGGCGGGTGTCAGGGCCAGTTCCGCGCGTGCGAGCGGCACCAGGCTGTCGTCGAGGGTGAGGTCGTACCGCACGTTCTTGGTGTCTTTCTTGGTCCGGCCCTCGCACTTGCCCAGCCGGACCGAGGAGGCGAGGCGGGAGTCGAGGCACAGCTCGGGGACGTCGAGGCTGCGGAGGAGGCCATTGCTCTCGTACGACCACTGCTGCCGGGCGGAGGAGGTGCAGGTGGTGAGCACGGCCTCCGCGTCCTTGACCGCCTTGCTGCCGGCGATGCCGACGCACAGATCGTTCCCGGCGTTGCGCAGCCGGCCGCGCACTGTGCCGGACGGCGAGTCGTCCGAGCCGGCTCTGGACGGATCGGCACCGGGCGCCTGGGAACCGGGTGTCCTGGACGCCGTCCCCGTTCCCGCGTCGGAGGGAGGCTGAGTGTCGTCCCTGTCGCCGGCCCACAGGGCGAGCGATATGGCGACGCCCGCGCTCACGGCGAGCGCGGCCAGGGCGAGGGTTCTCCGGCCGCGCGAGCGTCTTCTGGGCTCGAAGGGGTGAGGTTCCGTGGGGTGGGGCTCCGCGGGAGGAAGGCCGAAGTGCTGCTCGGTGGGGTCGTCGGGGTACGGGGAGGCTTGCGCCTCGTGGTGGTAGGCGCCCGCGGGGTCGGCAGTCCAGGATTCGCCCGAGGTCACGGCCACGACCGGACCCGGCGGCGGCTCCTCCATGAGCGGGCCCGTGGGTGCCCGGGCCACGACGGGGCCCGCCTGTGCTTCCTCGAAACGGGCACGGCGGCCGGGCCGGGAGTCGAGATAGGGCCGTGCTCCCCAGCCGAGCACCGCCTCGGCCAGCAGCACCGGCAGCCGGCCGCCGGACTGGTCCAGCTGGTCGGCCGCGTACCGGCAGTACCCGCATTTGTTCATGTGCCGCAGCAGGTCGCGGCAGGTATCGCCGCCGCGCCGGAGCGAGGCGTCCAGCAGTCGGTTGTAGCGACGGCACTCCTCCCGGGGGGCGAGTTCGCTGTGCGCCTCGAGAGTGCCCACACGCAAGAGGTCACGCGCCCGCTCCAGCTGTGCGGGAGCGTCGGCGGCGGTCAGGCCGAGCAGTTCGGCCGGTATCGCGAGGTCCTCCGCCTCGACTTCCACGTGCCACAGAATGCAGCGGGCGGGCTCCGGCAACTCCTGAAATGCGCGGGACACCAGGCGCCGGTTCTCCGGCGGAAGAAGCCGTGCCGTGGCGCGGTCGCCGTCCTCGGGGCCGGAGTGGAGATCGGGGTGGAGCTGGGAGCGCCGGTGGTCCGCGTCCCATTCGGCCGCGATACCGCGCACGGTGACGAGCAGCCGCGGCAGCCATGCCACGGTCGATCCCGTCCGCCGCTCGTATTCACCGAACGCTCGTGTGAATGTGGCGGTGGTGAGCATTCCGGCGTACTGCGTACTGCTGGTGCACAGTCGCGCGTACGAGTGGACCGCTGCCCAGTGTCGCGCCAGCAGTTGCTCGTCCGTCGCGCCGCTCACGTGCACTTTCCTCCAAGGACCTTGCCGAAATCAGTGCATACCAGTCGGTATGGAATTACCGCACACCACCAAACGCACCCTTGCACAGCGCACCGTCCCGGTACAAGCGGAACCCCTCAACCTCCTTTTCTACCCGAGTAGTTGTAGCCGACAAGGCGTCAACAAGAGTTCGCCTCCAGGTGATTCGAATTTCGTTTCCTGAAGTTACCTGGAGTATGTGCCGATTTGCCGTCCGGGAAGGGCAGACCTCGGATGTTCTACGGGGCGCGGAGTCCGGCCCGATACGCACCGGGAGGCGTCCCGTAACGCTGCTTGAAGACGCGGTTGAAGTGGAACGGGCTGGTGAAGCCGGAGGCCGCCGCCACCCGTTCCACCGGCAGGTCGGTGGCCTCCAGGAGCCGGGCGGCGTGCAGCAGTCGTGCGGCGAGCAGGGCCCGCATCGGGGACTGGCCGAGCTGCTGACTGAACAGGTGCGCGAACCGGGAGGGCGACAGCGACACGCCCGCGGCCAGCGACTCCACGGTGTGCGGCGCGCCCGGGTCCGCCGCGATCAGCGCCTCGGCCCGGCGGATCCGTACGTCGATGCCGGACCGCTGCGGCTCCGAGCGCGCGGTGGCGGCCGTGAGCAGCACGATCGACTCCAGGGAGCACAGGGCCAGTTCGCGGGCCGCGGCTCCATGGGCGACGGCGACCTGACCGGCCTCTGCGGTGCCCGGCGCGGCGGTCCGGCCGGGTGGTGCACCCTGGCCCGTCCACCGCGCGTCGGTCAGCATCCGCCGGAACGTCGACTCCACGCGTTCGGGTACGCCGCCCGGGGCCGGCGGCACCACGTACAGCCGGTCCCCGCGTGCGTACGGCCGCAGCCAGCCCGCCCACGACGGCCTGGCCTGGCAGTGCACCCACCAGAACGCCCAGCGCCGGGCGCCCGGCGCGACCGCGTACCGATGGGGAACGTCCGGTCCGAGGACCACCAGGTCCCCCGCGCCCGCCCGCGTTTCGACGGCGCCCTGGCTCAGCCGTCCGTGTCCGCCCGTGGTCCAGGTGAACAGCCAACTGTCCGCGCCGCGCGGCCGGTTGACGTTGTAGCCGGGCCGTTCGTCGAAGCGGCCGACGGTGACAAGACCCGGTGGCGGGGCCGGGACAGCAGGCTCGGGCAATCCCTCAGCGTCCACGGGCATCCTCCCGAAAGACGCGGCGGCCTAGCGTGGGATGGACGGAGCCTGAGCCGGAAAGGGTGAACGCATGACAGTCACGGACATCGGCGCCTTCCATGAGCCCATCCTGCCCGAGGCCGGCCACCGGCAGTTCGAGGAGGACGGCTTCACGGTGCTGCGCGGACTGTTCGGCCGGGACGAGATCGCCGAGCTGAACGCGGAGTTCATGGCCCTGCACGCCGCCGGTCCGGTGCCCGGCCACTTCGAGCCGCGCGTCTCGGAGACCCTGGGGCCCGCCGATCCGCTGCACCGCTACCCCCGCGTGATGCACCCGCACCGCATCAACGACTTGGCGCTGCGTTTCCTCCTCGAACCGCGGCTGCGCGGCGTCCTGGAGACCCTCTTCGGCGAGGAGGTCCTCGCCGCCCAGAGCATGTTCTACTTCAAGCCGCCGGGCGCCCGGGGCCAGGCCCTGCACCAGGACAACTTCTATCTCCGTGTCGAGCCGGGCACATGCGTGGCCGCGTGGATCGCCTGCGATGTGATCGACCGCGAGAACGGCGGCCTGAAGGTCGTTCCCGGCACGCACAAGATGGACCTGTTCTGCCCGGAGGAGGCCGACGAGGGGCTGTCGTTCGCGCGGGAGTACGTACCGCCGCCGGCCGGCCTTGCCGCCGTGCCGGTCGACATGTCGCCGGGTGACGTTCTGTTCTTCAACGGCACGCTGGTGCACGGCTCGCAGCCGAATCGCTCCGCTGACCGGTTCCGCCGGTCGTTCATCGCCCACTACGTGGGGCGGTCGGCCGAGTGCATCGGGAGCCACTACCGCACGCTGACTATGAGCGGTGATCCGGTTCCGCTGCGGGAGAGCGAGGGGGCGGGGCCTTGCGGCACGGAGTTCGCAGCGGGACCGCACTAGGCGCTCCGCTGGGTTCGTTTTTGGGTGCGGGTGCGTTGTGGCTGGTCGCGCAGTTCCCCGCGGGGTGCCTCCGGCGGTTGGGCGGGGCGCCTACGGGGGTGGTTCGTTTGGTTCGTGGGCGAGTGCGGGTGTGTGGGTGGCTGGTCGCGCAGTTCCCCGCGCCCCTGGGGTGGGTGGGGGTGCGGGGTCGTGGGCCGGTGCGTCAGCCCGTCGCAGGGCGGGCATACGGCCCTGGCCTGGTACACGGTCCTGGTCCTCCGAGACCGAAGCTAAGCGACGGGCATACGACGCACCGGCCCACGCCCCCTCCCGCCGGAGGGAAGCCGCGGGTAGTCGGGGGTGCGGGCTTCCCCAGGGCGCCTGGGTAGGCGCAGGCTTTTGCTTTTCAGGGGCGCGGGGAACTGCGCGACCAGCCACGACGCACCCGCAGCCGCAACACGCAGTGTCACCCACCACCCCCTTGGGGGGTCTGGGGGCGCAGCCCCCAGTTTCGGGAAGGGGCGGGGTTGGGGAAAGGAACCCTCCCCCACCCCGGTAGGCGTCAGGACCGCAACAGTCGCGCAGCGGTTAGGTCCAGGACGCCGTCCTGCCAGGTCAGCCCTCGCAGGTCGGGTACGACGACGGAGGCGTCCGTGGCCAGACCCCGCTCGCCGACTCCGATGACGTACGCCCCCGCCGTGGCCCCCGCGGTCGCGCCCGCGACGCTGTCCTCGAACACGACGGCTGTCGCCGGGTCGAGTCCGAGCTTCTCGGCCGCCGTGCGGTAGCCGTCCGGGGCCGGTTTGCCGTGGGTGACGTCGTCCGCAGTGATGAGTACGAGTGGCAGCGGCAGACCCGCGGCGATGAGGCGGGCCCGGGCGAGGGCGGTGACGCCGGAGGTCACGATGGCCCAACTCCCTTGCGGCAGGGCCGTGAGGAGGTCAAGGGCGCCGGGCAGTGCGGTCGTGAGGGCGGCGGCCTCGATTTCCAGGCGGTCGATCTCGGCGAGCGCCGCGGGCCGCTCGGCCGGATCGTCGACGAGCAGCGCGACGGTGTCGGCGGAGCGCCGCCCGTGCACCATCGCGGTGACCTCCTCGGCAGGCAGGCCGCGTTTCCGGGCCCACCGGCTCCATGCCTGGTCGACACCCTCGTCGGAGTCGACCAGGACGCCGTCGTTGTCGAAGAGGAGGCCTTGGCAGGGGATCTTCATGTGGGGTCCTTCAGCTGACGGGACGGTTGCGGTAGCGGCCGACGAGTTCGCGTGCGGCGACCTGCATACGGGCGGGCGGCAGGCCCCGGGCGATCAGGGTCAAGTCGTCGACCACCATGTCGCCGATGGTCCAGAACGCCTCCGGGATGCCGCCCGCGCGGTGGGCGGAGAGCACCAGCCCTTCCAGGCCGCGAGCGGGGTCGTCGGCGGCGACGGGTTCCTCGGGCCAGACGTCGATGCCCGCCAGCAGCCGACCCTCGGCGACCCGCGCGAGCAGCGCCGGGAAGTCGACGACAGGTGCCCGGCTGATGAGCACGAGCCGGGCACCGTCCGGCAGCAGGTCCAGTTCGCGCTCGCCGAGCAGATGGCGGCTCTCGTCGGTGACGGTGGCCAGCACGAACACGAACCGGCTGCGGGTCAGGGTCTCGTCCAGCGTGGCGGGCACAAGGCCCTGCTCGCGCAGGACGGCGGGCGGCAGCCAGGGGTCGTACACCCGGAGCGTGGGGCGGAAGGCCGCCAGCAGCGGGTGGAGGGCACGGCCGAGTTGGCCGAAGCCGATCAGGCCGATGTCCGAGCCCCGCAGCAGTACGGCATCGGCGTTGCCCTCGTACACGTACCGCTCCCGTCCGGCACGGAAGGCGCGGTCCTCGCGGCTGATGCCGCGCGCCAGGTCGAGGGCGAGCCCGAGTGCGTACTCGGCGACGGCCTGGGCGTATGCGGGGCCGCAGTTGAGGAGGTGGATGCCGCGCTCGAAGCAGGAGTCGTAGTCGACGTGCGGGTAGAAGTTGCCCTCGACGTTGAGTACGGCCTTCAACTTCCCTGCCCGGGCGAGCCGTTCGGCCGGCAGTTCGGGCTGCCCGACCACCGCGAAAGCATCGGGCAGGGCATCGTCGAGAGCTGCTTCGGAGTCCGGTTCGATGACGGTGAAGCGGTCGTGCAGCCGGGTGAGCGCGTCCGGCGTGAAGATGCGGTCGGTGGGGTGGGGGGCGGCGCGCAGGATCACGAGCGGCTTGTCGGGGGTGCTCACGGCTCTCCTTGCATCCGTACGGGAACAACGGGCGGCGACCTCCCGAAACGGTAACCGGGTCTGAGACGGGCCGCTGCCGTGCCAACTTGACGTGTGCGTTGCCCGCTGGCTTTGATCCTCGCGTGTCGAGGCGCGCAGGACTTCCGATGGACCGAACAGGCATGCCCGTCAAGCGCGTTGCCGCTGCCCTGGTCGCCCTTGTGGCACTGGCCGCCTGTACGTCCGGGTCCGGCAAGAACGGCGAGGACACGGCCGGCAGCGCCGCACCGCCGAAGCCCGGGAAGGTTCGGCTGCCGCCCCGGAACGCCGGCTTCGACTACCAGATCGGCGGCGCCTATCCCCCGCCGTCCGGCGTCCGTGTCGTCGCCCGCGACCGCGCGGCGGACCCCGCTCCGGGCCTCTACAACATCTGTTACGTCAACGCCTTCCAGGCCCAGCCGGACGCAGGGGACGACTGGCCCGCCGACCTGCTGCTGCGCGACAAGAAGGGTGCGGTCGTGATGGACGGCGACTGGGACGAGGCGCTGCTCGACATCGGCATGCCGGCGAAACGGAAGCGTATCGCCGTCCGGATCAACCAGTGGGTCGACGACTGTGCGGCCAAGGGGTACGACGCCGTCGAGCCGGACAACTACGACAGCTACACCCGTTCCCGAGGCCTGCTCACCGCGGACGACGCCATGTCGTTCATCAAGCTGCTCTCGGCGCACGCGCACGCCCGTGGTCTGGCCGTCGCGCAGAAGAACACCGTGGAGCTGGCCGGCCTCAGGTCCCGTACGGGGCTGGACTTCGCGGTGGCGGAGGAGTGCGGTGCGTACGACGAGTGCGGCGCGTACGCGGAGGCCTTCGACGACCGGGTCGTGGTGATCGAGTACACCGACCGCGGTCTGGAAAAGGCCCGTTCGGGCTTCGGTGACCGGTTGAGCATCGTGCGCCGGGATGTGCAGGTGTCGACGCCGGGCGACGACGGCTACGTCCGCGAGTGAGTCAGCAGCCCGGCGACTCCGGCAGCGCGGACGCCGACGTGGAGGAAGGGTTTCCGGGCTGGATCAGGCACCCTGGAAACCGTGCTCGACAGACCGGGGGTCCGGCGCACGGTTGATCAACGTCGCCGATTGACTGCGACCGGGGCACGCTGCAGAATCAATCCAACATTCAACGAAGAAATGTTCACCAGGCGGACAAACGGCTGAGCCTCGGGGGCCTGGTCGTCTTGCCCCGCACGACGGGAAGAGCCCCCATGACCCTCCATCGTGATCTGCTGATCGGCGGCAAGGACCTGCCCGCCGCCTCCGGCCGTACCGCTGAGGACGTGAATCCGTACAGCTCCCAGGTGTACGCCACGGTCGCCGCGGCCGGCGTCGAGGATGTCACGCGCGCCGTGGACGCCGCGGATGCCGCGTTCGCCGGCTGGGCCGCGACCAGCCCGGTGGTCCGGCGCAAGATCTTCCTCGACGCGGCCGACCTGCTGGAGTCCCGCGTCGAGGACGCCGTACGGACGATGGCGGGCGAGGTCGGCGGGACCCGGCCCTGGGCCATGTTCAACGTCGGCCTCGCCGCGAACATGCTCCGTGAGGTCGCCGGCGCGGTGACCGCCCCGCGCGGCGAGGTGCTGAACGCCCAGACGGAGGGCGCGCTCGGCCTCGCGGTCCGGGAGCCCGTCGGCGTCGTGGCGGCGTTCTCGCCGTGGAACGCCCCGGTCATCCTCGGCGTCCGCGCCGTCGCCGCCCCGCTCGCCGCGGGCAACACCGTGGTGATGAAGCCGAGCGAGGACGCACCGCTGGCCTGCGGTCTCTTCGTCGCGGACGTCCTGCGGGACGCGGGCCTGCCCGACGGCGTACTGAACGTGATCACCAACGCCCCCGAAGACGCGGCCACGGTCGCCGAGGCGCTGATCGCCGACCCGCGTGTACGGTCGGTCAACTTCACCGGTTCCACCGGCGTCGGCCGCATCATCGGCGTCCACGCGGCCCGGCACCTCAAGCCCGCGGTCCTCGAACTCGGCGGCAAGAACTCCGTGATCGTGCTCGCGGACGCCGATGTCGACTACGCGGTCGACGCCGCCGTCTTCTCCGTGTTCATGAACGCCGGCCAGATCTGCATGTCGGCCGACCGGCTCCTCGTCCACGAGAGCCTCGCCGAGGAGTTCACGGCCAAGTTCGTCGCGAAGACCGAGTCGCTCGCGTCCGGCGACCCTGCCAACCCGCACACGGTGGTCGGCCCGCTGGTCACCCCGGACGCCGCCCGCCGGGTCGCCGCGCTGGTCGAGGACGCCGTCGCCAAGGGCGCCACCGTGCTGACCGGCGGTACGGCTCCCGAGGGTGCCGTACACCCGGCGACCGTGCTCACCGATCTGCCGGAGAACGCCGAGCTGTACCACGGAGAGGCCTTCGGCCCGGTCGCCGTGATCAGCACGTTCGCCACGGACGACGAGGCGATCGACTTCGCCAACGCCACCGAGCACGGGCTGACGTGCGGCATCATCACCGAGAACGGCACTCACGGGCTGAAGGTCGCCCGCCGGATCCGTACCGGCATCGTGCACGTCAACGACCAGTCCGTGGCCGATGAGCCGAACGCTCCCTTCGGCGGCTTCAAGGCCAGCGGATACGGCCGGTTCGGCGGGCGCTGGGGCATCGAGGCGTTCAGCAACACCCGGTGGGTGACGCTGGCTACGCAGCACGCGCACTATCCGTTCTGAGCCGTTCGTTTCACCAGGTGCTGTGGGGTAGTAAGTGGTGAGTGCGCCTCCGTGGTGGTTCACCACGCACACGACGATGGGAACGATGGCATGCCTCTTGAGGGTGAGTACGAGCCCAGCCCCACCGGCTGGGTACGTGAGCAGGTGGAGTTGATGGAGAGCTCCGGCGGGACCGAGGGGACGACGTTGATGGACACGGGAATGCCCGTGATCCTGCTGACCACCCAGGGCGTCAAGAGCGGCAAGCTGCGCAAAACGCCCCTCATGCGTGTGGAGCACGAGGGCACGTACGCCGCCGTCGCCTCCCTGGGCGGCGCTCCCAAGCACCCGGTCTGGTACTTCAACGTCAAGGCCGACCCCCACGTGGAGCTCCGGGACGGCACGGTCGTCAAGGACATGACGGCACGCGAAGTGACCGGCGAGGAAAAGGCGGTGTGGTGGGAGCGCGCCGTCGCGGCATACCCGCCCTACGCCGACTACCAGAAGAAGACGGACCGCGAAATCCCGGTCTTCGTACTGGAACCGGTCGACGACAACTGATCCCGTAGCCACGGTGCTCGGCAGGCCCGGCCGGTTCCTTCGATCCGGTAGGCATGAAGCGCCGTGCGCCGGGCACACGACCCTCAGGCCCCGCCGCGCTCCCCCGTCGCGGCGGGGTCGCCCGCTGTCTGAGACAGGGGCGAACCCGCAGGTCAACTGCCTCGTGGCTGGCGGCGGGCGGTTCGCTTCGCGGTCAGTGCGTCCGTGATGTCGAGGAAGATCTGGTCGGCCTCCGGAATCGCGTAGGACACGGTCCGCTTGATGCGTTCGGCGACCAGTTCGACCTCTTCGCTGTCCAGGCCGGGGGTCAGGTCGATCCGGGCGGCCACCAGGGTCGAGTCCAGGCCCAGCTCCATCGTCAGCAGGGACTCCACGGAGTCGATCTCCGGCTGCGCCTGAAGCAGGGCACGGATACGGCGGCTCTGCTCGGGGTCGGCGGCCCGGCCGATCAGCTGGTCGCGGGCGTCGCGGCCCAGGCGGTACGCCACGTACACGAGCAGCGTCCCGATGGCGCACGAGGCCAGTGCCTCCCAGACGACCTGGCCGGTGGCCATGTGGAGCGCCATCCCGGCGATCGCGAGGGTCACGCCGAGCACGGCGGTGCCGTCCTCGGCCACGACCGTCCGCAGCGCCGGGTCACGTGCCCCGGAGGCGCCGCCCTGGATACGCACCTGGTGCAGGGCCCGCAGCAGGGAGATCCCCTCGGAGACGAGGGCGACCCCGAGGACGACGAGCCCCGCCACGTAGCCGTCGTACGACTCCGCCGCGCCCCTGCGCAGGGCTTCGAAGGCCTGGAAGAAGGAGAAGCAGCCGCCCATCACGAAGATGCCGACGGCTGCCAGGAGCGACCAGAAGAAGCGTTCCTTGCCGTAGCCGAAGGGATGGCGGCTGTCGGCGGGGCGCCGGCTGCGGCGCAGGGCGGCGAGGAGGAACACCTCGTTCATGCTGTCGGCCACGGAGTGCGCCGCCTCCGACAGCAGTGCGGGCGAGCCCGCGATCAGGCCGCCCACCGTCTTGGCCACGGCGATCACGACGTTCGCGGCCAGCGCCACCAGCACGGTGACACGGGTCCTGCGGTCCGAGGTGGTCAACGGCTTATGGCTCACTTCGGCCGATTGCCCCAGTCGGGCGCCCTCACACGGAGGTGAGCGCCGAATTCGGGGAACTCCTGTCATCAGGGCAGGTCGGCGCACACCTCAGGAAGGACAGGAAGGACAGCAGCCATGAGCGACACCGACGGCAACGAGGCGTACGGCAGGAAATCGTTCAAGCGGTCCAAGAGCCACTTCACGGACCGCATCACGGCGGGCGCCCGGGAGGGCTGGCCGCTCGAGGCCGGACGGTACCGGCTGGTCGTCAGCCGGGCCTGCCCCTGGGCGAGCCGCGCGGTGATCTCCCGGCGGCTGCTGGGTCTTGAGGACGCCCTGTCGCTGGCCATCGCCGACCCCCTCCAGGACGACCGCAGCTGGCGCTTCACGCTGGACGCGGACGGCCGCGACCCCGTGCTCGGCATCCGCTTCCTCAGTGAGGCGTACGACGCACGCGAGACGGACTATCCGGGCGGCGTCAGCGTCCCCGCGATCGTGGACGTGCCCAGTGGCCGCCTGGTCACCAACGACTTCCAGCAGATCACCCTGGACCTGGCCACCGAGTGGACGGCCCTGCACCGGGAGGGGGCGCCGGACCTGTATCCGGCCCGGCTGCGCGACGAGATCGACGAGATCATGGAGGAGGTGTACGAGGACGTCAACAACGGGGTGTACCGGGCCGGCTTCGCCACCGAGCAGGAGGAGTACGCGGCGGCCTGTGAGCGGCTCTTCCGGCGGCTGGAGCTGCTGTCGGCGCGACTCGCCCGCCGGCGCTATCTTGTCGGCGAAACGATCACGGAGGCGGACATCCGGCTGTTCACCACGCTGGTCCGCTTCGACGCCGTCTATCACGGCCACTTCAAGTGCAACCGCTGGAAGTTGACGGAGGATGAGGTGCTGTGGGCGTATGTCCGCGATCTCTACCAGACGCCCGGCTTCGGCGACACCGTCGACTTCGACCACATCAAGCGGCACTACTACCAGGTCCACACGGGCATCAACCCGACCCGCATCGTGCCGCTCGGCCCCGATCTGTCCGGCTGGCTGACGCCACATGGCCGCGAGGAGCTCGGTGGCCGCCCGTTCGGCGACGGAACCCCGCCGGGGCCCGTGCCCGAGGGCGAGCGGGTGCCGGCAGCCGGGCGGCCCTGACCCGCGCGGACAAGAACACGGTCGACTACATATGGACAAAGGCATAAGGACACAAGGAGTCAGCGATGCCGAAGAAGCAGAAGAAGATGAAGCTGCCCCTCGCCTACAAGCCCCTCGGTTTCCTGCTCGGCTGGACGAGCGGAACCCTCGCCACCACGGCCTTCCAGAAGACGTGGAAGGCGATCCGGCACGAGGACGACGCGCCCGACGCGTTGGACAAGGAGCGGAGTTGGGGCGAGATTCTGCTGGCCGCGGCCGTCCAGGGGGCCATCTTCGCCGTCGTCCGCAGCGCCGTGGACCGTACGGGTGCCGCGTTCATCGAGCGCAGGACCGGAGTGTGGCCGTCCGGCGAACAGGGAGGCCGGGACTGAACTCCCTTACCGTCGCGTAAGGTTGGCTTCCGGATCGGCGGCCGGAAGCCGGGTAGGCAGGAGAACGAGCTGTGAGCAACCAGCCAGAAGTGGGCGACACCGTCGAGGACTTCGCGCTGCCCGACGAGACCGGCGCCTCCCGGAAGCTCTCCGAGCTCCTGGCCGAGGGTCCTGTCGTCCTCTTCTTCTATCCGGCCGCTCTCACACCGGGCTGCACCGCAGAGGCGTGCCACTTCCGCGATCTGGCCGCCGAGTTCGCCGCCGCCGGGGCTCGGCCGGTGGGGATCAGCGGCGATCCGGTCGACCGGCAGCAGGAGTTCGCCGGGAAGCACACACTCGGGTTTCCGCTGCTGTCCGACCCGGACGGCGCGATCCGGGAGCGGTTCGGTGTGAAGCGCGGTTTCACGATGGCACCCACGAAGCGGGTCACCTTCGTCATCTCCCAGGACCGGAAGGTACTCGAGGTGGTGCGCAGCGAGTTCAGGATGAGCGCGCACGCGGACCGCGCCCTGGCAGCCCTGCGTTCAGCCTGACTGCCACTCTGCGTTCGGCCCGACTTGGCGGCGCTCAGCCCGACTTGGGCGCCGTGGCGCGTGTGCGGCGCAAGGTGAAGGAGTGGCCGGCCGGATCGGCGTATCCCCGCTCCTCGAAGGGGCCGGACGCCTCCTTGGTCTCCAGCGGCCGTCCGCCGAGTGACACGACCCTGCGTTCCGCCTCGTCGAGGTCTTCCACATGGAAGTCCAGGTGTACCTGGAGGGAGTTCTCGGGGCGCGGCCAGCTCGGTGGAGTGGCCGCCATGTCCCGGCGGAACGCCATCCGGATCCCGTCGGCGCCCTTGATCTCCACGCGGTTCGCGGTCGCGTCCGTCTGCTCGGCCTCCAGCAACTCCTTGTAGAACAGGGCGAGCTTCTCGGGCTCGGCACAGTCCAGCACCACGACGCCTGCCACTACGAGTGCCATGTCTCCTCCGTACGGGGACCGAACGCGGTGGCGTTCCCAGCCGCCGCCCCGTCGTCCACGGGTACCCCGCACCCCGGATTCAGTCGTCCCCGACCAACGGGCCGACCGGCGTAGGCATTTCGCCAAGGTCGCCGGAAGAGTAACGAAGGTCACGGAGAAGTCACGGAGGTCACGGCATAGATCATTTACGATCAGGGCAGCCTCGTAGCGAATTCGAGTCAACTTTCGTCTCCGGAAACGCAGTTCGAGTCAGCGGGGATCGGTCCCGATCGCTCGCTCGCAGGGTGGGGGGCCCTGTGAATCGTCTCCAAGAGAGGATGCGAATGCCGCAGGACGTCAAATTCGACCTCCCCTTCACCACCCCCATCAGCGAGCATCTCGAGTACGCCCGGGCGCGTCATCTGCGCTGGGTCTGGGACCGTCGTCTGGTCCGCAGCAAAGAAGGTTTCGAGGAGTACCGGTCCTGGGATCTGCCCCAGGCCGCTGCCCGAACGTATCCGCACGCCTCGGCCGAGGACATGGTCGTCCTCATGAACTGGTTCTCACTGGCCTTCCTTTTCGACGACCAGTTCGACGCCGCCAGGCCGGACCGCGCCGACCGCATAGCGGACGTGGCACGCGAACTCATCGTCACGCCGCTGCGTCCCGCGGGGAGCACGCCCCGGGTGGACTGCCCGATCACGGTGGCCTGGGCGGAGGTCTGGGCGCACCTTTCCGAGGGCATGTCGCTGACGTGGCGTACGAGGTTCGCGGCCTCCTGGGGCCGGTTCCTCGTGGCGCACACCGAGGAGGTCGACCTGGCGGCCCGCGGCCTGGAAGGCACACTCGGTCTTGAGGAGTACGCCGAGTTCCGCCGCCGTACGGTCGGCATTCACCACAGCATCGACGCCGGTGAGCGCAGCCGTGGCTTCGAGGTTCCGGCGCAGGTGCAGGCCCATCCGCTGATGATCCAGATGCGGGATCTGGCCGCGGACACCATCGGCTTCATGAACGACATCCACTCCTTCGAGCGTGAGAAGCGCAGAGGAGACGGACACAACCTCATAGCCGTGCTGCACCGGGAGCGCCGGTGCAGCTGGCAGGAGGCGGCCGACGAGGCGTTCCGGATGACCACGGACTGTCTCGACCGGTACGTCGAACTGGAGGCCCAGGTACCGCAGATGTGCGACGAGCTGGGGCTGGAGGAGGAGCAGCGGGACCAGGTGCGGATGGGCGTCGAGGCCATCCAGCACTGGATCAACGGCAACTACGAGTGGGCCCTGACCTCGGGCCGGTACGCCGCGGACAAGGAAAGCCCGGCGGCCGCCGCGGAGTTGGCGGGCCGGGGGTCGCTGGACGACTTGCTCGCGGTCTGAGACGTACGGCACTTACAGGCACGTGGGGAACGGTTCGGCCGGCCACCCTCGTTGGTGACCGGCCGAACGAACTCCCAAGCCGCCGTACGGACTTCTACGCGGTGAACTCCACCGGCAGACGGTCCAGCCGCGCCTCCCACGTGGAAGCCGTCGACGTGAGTTCCTCGGGCGCCACCGCGAGGCGCAGACCCGGCAGGCGGTGCAGCAGGACGTCGACGGCCGTCTCGATGATGGCCTGGCCGATGTTCTGCCCCGGGCACTCGTGCGGGCCGCCGCTGAAGGCGAGATGCGACTGGTTGCCGTGCACGGAGATACCTACGTCGGGCCGGACCTCCGGATCGACGTTGCCCGCGGTCAGGCCGAGCACCAGCAGGTCGCCCTCCTGGAGCTGGTGTCCGCCGAGTTCGAGGTCGGCGGCGGCGAACCGGCCCGGCAGGACGGCCAGCGGCGGGGTGTTCCACATCACCTCCTCGACGACCGCGGAGATGTTCAGCTGCCCGCTGACCAGACCGGCGAGCCGGGTGGTGTCGGTGAGCACCAGTTGCAGCACCCTGGCGAGGAGGTTGCTGGTGGTGATGTGCGCGGTGATCAGCACCAGTCGCAGGTGGCTGAGGACCTCGTCGTCGTCGAGGTCGGCGTGGTGCTCGAGCAGCCCGGTGGTGAAGTCGGAGCCGGGCTCCAGGCGCTTGCGCTCGGTGAGTTCGCCGAGGATCTGCATGATGCGGTCGTTGTGCAGGACGGCGTCCTCGCCGCCCTTGAGCACCTGCGCGGAGGATTCGGCCAGCCGCCGCCCCTCCCCCTCCGGGAGTCCGTAGATCCTGGTGAGTACGAGCATCGGCAGGTACTCGGCGTACTCGGCCACGAGGTCGGCGCTGCCCGTGCCCGCGAAGGCGTCGATCTGCTTGTTCGCGAAGTGCGTGACATGGCGACGTATACCGCGGCCCGTCACGGCCTGCAGGTTGTCGGTGACGGCGCCGCGCAGCCTGCGGTGCGGTTCGCCGTCCTGGGACACGCAGTCCGGTCGCCAGCCCAGCATCGGGATCAGCGGTGAGGTGCTCTCGACGCGGCCCTCCTTCCAGTCCCGCCAGATCCGCGCGTCGCGGCTGAACTGACGGGGGTTGTCGAGGACCCGTCGGTTCTCCCGGTAGCCGAGCACCAGCCAGGCGGGGATGTCGCCCTCAAGGAGTACGGGTGCGACCGGCCCGTGTTCCTTGCGCAGCCTGGCGTAGATGCCGTGCGGGTCGCTTGCCGCCTCGGGCCCGTAGAGGCGGGTGAAGTCGTCTCCCCCGCCGTGCGCGACGGGGCAGCCGCGCGGGGCATCCGGACCGTTCGAGGGCTGATCGGTCATCGGGTCTCCAGAGCGACGGCAGAGCGTTCCTTGAGATGACGTATCAGGGCGATGAGTACGTCGCGACTTGATTCCCGGTCGCGGGCGTCGCAGGCCACGATCGGGGTGTGCGGGGAGATGTCCAGGGCGTCCCGGATCTCCTCGACCGGGTGGTCCTTGGAGTCGGGGAAGACGTTGAGGGCGATGACGAAGGGGACGTTCTGCCGCTCCATCTCCTCGATGGCCCGGAAGCTGGAGGCCAGCCGACGGGTGTCGACCAGGACGACGGCGCCGAGCGCGCCCTTGAACAGGCCGTTCCACAGGAACCAGAACCGCTCCTGCCCCGGCGTCCCGAACAGGTACAGCACCAGCTGCTCGTTGATGCCGATCTTGCCGAAGTCGAGGCTGACGGTGGTCTCCTGCTTGTCGGCCACCCCGATCAGATTGTCGACGCCGGCGCTTGCCTGGGTCAGCGTCTCCTCCGTGGTGAGCGGCTTGATGTCGCTGACCGAACGGACCATGGTGGTCTTTCCGGTGCCGAATCCGCCGGCGATCATCACCTTCACCGAGCGGGCACCGGCCGGCAGGGTGCCGTCCGCCGTGCGCCGGTCGGGATGGTCAAAGCCTTTCAAGTCCACTGAGTACCTCCTCAAGGAGCGCGAGGTCGGGCCCGCGACCGGCGCCGGACGCCGGGATGGGATCACGGGCTTCGATACGGCCTGCGGCCAGCAGATCGGTCAGGAGCACCGCGAGAATGTTGAACGGCAATCCGAGGTGGGCGCCGAGTTCGGCGACCGACAGCGGATCGCGGCAGCGCCGGAGGATCTCCTCGTGCTCGTGCTGCATGCCGGGGACGGCGGCGGCGCGGGAGATGATGAGGGTCGCCACGTCGAGGCTCGACGCCGAACCGCCCGGTCCGCTGCGGCCGCCTGTGAGGACGTAGTAGCGCTCCAGACCGGACGGGTTCAGGGGTCGGCTGGGACCACTCATCCAGAGTGCTCCTCCAGGCGCGGAGTGGTCCCGAGGAGCTCACCCATTCTGCGGGCCAGATCCCTCATCTGATGACCGAGCAGGCCCTGGTCGAGGCCTTCCCTGGCGAGGACTCCGAGGTACGTCTCCACGCCGGCCCGCACCACGAAGAGGTGGCCGCCGTCGACCTCGATCATCGCGAGGCGCAGCTGCCCGGCGTAGGCGGGGAACTGCCCGGCGACCGGCTGGGCCAGCGCCTGCAGTCCCGCCACCACGGCGGCGAACCGGTCCACGTCGTCGGGGTCGTCGGCGCCGTAGGAGGTGATGGCCTTTCCGTCGCTGGAGGCCACCAGGGCGAAGCGGATCTCCTTGATGCTCTCGACCAGGTCGCGGAGCGCCCAGCTCACATCGGTTCCCTGTTGCGTCATGTGGACTAGTCGCTCTCTTCAGTGCGGTGCTCGGTGGACTCGCGTCCCGCGTCGGACTCACGTCCCGCGGTGGACTCGGGTCCGTCGGTCGGCTCGCGTCCGGCCGTGGCGAAGGCGGCCAGGCCGACGAAGGACGCGTCCGGTGGCACGGCGTGCGAGGCCGTGTTCACAGATGTCGCGGCCGCCTCGTCGCGTACGACCGGCTTCGGCCGTCCCGGCTCCGTTCCCGGCTCCGTGCGCCTGCGGCGCCTGGGCAGACCGCCGGGTGTGGTGTCCTCGGCGGCCCCGGCAGCCCAGCCGTTCCCGGTCTCCTCGGCCGAGGCATGAGCGGGCTCGGCCTCGGCGGCCTCGGTGCTCGGCGCCGCGGACGTGGCGGAGACCTGTGCGGCCGGAGCCGGGGTCGTGACGGCGGTGGGCAGCGGGCTGAAGTACTTGTGCGGTACGACCACGACGACCGAGGTGCCGAGCCAGGGCGAGTCCGCGAACGTGACCCTGATGCCGTAGCGGCGGGCCAGTGCGCCCACCACGCGCAGCCCGAGGTGGGCGTCCTCGGACACACCGCCGAGACCGGGTCCCGTCGCTTCGCCCGCGAGCGCCGCGAGCGCCTCCTGCTTCTTCTCCTCGTTCAGGCCCTTGCCGGAGTCCTGGATCTCGATACCGACGCCGTTCGGCACCTCCTTGCCGGAGACGACCACGGGCTCGGTGGGCGGCGAGTAGCGCGCGCCGTTGTCGAGAAGGTGGGCGAAGATCAGCGTGAGATGGTCCACCAGTCCGCCGTCGACGCCGAGTTCGGGCAGATGGCGGACCTGGACCCGGTCGAAGTCCTTGATCCGGCCGATGCCGCCACGGACCACGCTGAGCAGCCGCTGCGGCTCCTGCCACTGTCGGCCGGGCCGGTCCGAGCCGCCGAGCACGCCGATGCTCGCGGCCAGACAGTCGGCGGGGCCGATCTCCTGGTCGAGTTCCATCAGGCCCTGGGCCACGGCGGGCAGCCTGCCGTGCTCGCCCTGCATCTCGTGCAGGCGGCCGCGCAGCTTGCTGGTCAGCACGTGGATACGGCTGCCCATGCTGATGACGGCCTGTTCGGCCGAGGTGGAGCGGTTGAACTCCTCCTCCACACCGATCAGCGAGGTCCTGAGCACCTTGCGCAACTCGGCCCGCAGGTCGGCGCTGACCTCCGCGCACTGGTTGACGGTGGGCAGCACATCGTCGATGGCCTCACCGCTGCGCAGCCGCTTCAGCGCGTCCGGCAGCTGGGTGTCGGCGAGCAGCGCCACAGCGGCCTGCTGGCGGTCCAGTTGCACCTGCCAGGCCTGGGCCTGCTCGGCGATCCGCGTCTCGTACGCCTGGGCCTGCTCGCCCAGTTGGGCCTCGCGGGCCGCGCGCTCGGCGGCGTACTTCCGCTCAAGACCGGCCACATGCTGCTGCCACTGCTGGGCGTGCTCGGCCTGCGCGGTCCTGAACTCGCCCGCGCTTCGGCGCAGTTGGTGCTGGGAGCGAACGAGTAAACGTACGCAGAAGGCACTTGCCGTCGTCGTCAGAGCCCCGGCGACGATCGCGGCTATTCGGGTCTGATCGGATTCCGCGAAAGCGGCGACCACGGTCCCGGCGCCCAGGCTCAGGGGCAGCAGCCACCAGCCGTACCAGGAGACCGGAGCCCGCGCCGCCGGTGGCGGAGTGGCAAGTTCCATCTGCATCCTTCGAAGCAACACGGTTGAACAGGGGGGTGGAGAAGCTCGGGGACGCACTCGACGCGCGGCGGTCGACCGCGCGGCGGACATGCGTGGACAGCGAGCCGACAACGGAGTGCTACCGAGCCAACTCGCCGCGCCACAGGGAACCTTATCGGGTCCGATCTCCTGACTATCAACCTCCCGGCCCACATCCATACAGCTTTCACCGTGCTCCGACCTGGGACGTTCGAGTCGACAAATCCCTTTACCCGTCTCCCCGACCCTTCATGACGGTGTGACACAAGCGCGCGGATACGCCGTGGGACACACGGGCATGCATTCCAAGATCGCCCCTCCTGCCCCGGGTTGACCTTGAGGAGATGTACCAATGAGCGGCATATCAGGCACTTCCGCGGCGGCTCCCACCGCGCCCGGTCGCCTGCCCCTGATCGGGCACGGGCACCAACTGGCCAGACGTCCCCTGGAGTTCATGGACTCGCTGCGCAGTCAGGGCAGCGTCGTCAAGATCCTGATAGGACCTACCGCCGCCTATGTGGTCACCGATCCGGCCGTCACCCGCCGGGTGCTGGTGACTGAGGTCGACGCGTTCGCCAAGGGCGGCAAGATCATCGATGCGCTGCGGGTGTTCTTCGGCGACGGGCTCGCCACGATCGCCGACGGCGACCTGCACCTGAAGCACCGGCGGCTGATGCAGCCCATGTTCAACAAGGCACACATCGCCACCCGGGGCGACGTCATGATCAGCCACGTACGGACCGCGACCGAGGCGTGGGCGGAGGGGGTCGCGCGGGACACGTACGAGGACATGAACGATCTGACGCTGTCGACCTTCCTCGTGGCACTCTTCGGTTCGGGACTGCCGGGTCACGTCGAGGGGGAGTTCCAGAGCCTCATGCCGGCGATCATGCGCGGCACGATCCGGCAGACCATCCTGCCGGGCTGGGTGACGAAGCTGCCGCTGCCCGCGAACCGCGCGCACGAGCAGCGGGTCGCGCGCCTGCGGGCGCTCATCGACCAGGCCATCGACCATCACCGCGCCCAACTGGCCGCGGCGCCGGACACGTCGGCCGGGCCACCCGCCGGCTGCCCCGCGCACACGGGCAGCTCGACGGACGGACCGACAGACAGCTCGACGGGCGACTCGACAGTCGGCTCGACGGGCAATTCGTCCGAGGGCGGCCTCTTCTCCACCCTCCTCACCGCCGACGACCCCGAGACGGGTCCCTTCTCACGCCAGCAGCTCCAGGACGAGGCGATCACGCTCCTCACCGGCGCCATCGAGACCACGGGGACGACGCTCGCCTGGACCCTGTACGAGATCAGCCGGAACGCGGAGATCGAGCGGCGGCTGCACGACGAGCTCGACGCCGTGTGCGGCGACCGGCCACTGCGCCAGGAGGACGTGGGCTCACTGCCGTACATGCGCAGCGTCCTCAAGGAAGCGATGCGCATGTACGGCCCCGCCTGGCTCGTCACACGCACCACCACGCGCCCGGTCGTCCTCGACGGACACCCGATCCCCGAAGGCGCGGACGTCGTCTACAGCCCGTACGTCCACCAGCACGACCCCGACGTCTACGCCGACCCCAAAACCTTCGACCCGGACCGCTGGGAGCCGGAGCGCGCCAAGAGCATCAACCGCACCTCGTTCCTCGCCTTCGGCGACGGCCGCCGCAAGTGCATCGGCGAGGAGTTCGCCTGGACCGAGCTCCTCATCGTCCTGGCCACCGTCGTCCAGCGCTGGCGCCTGACCCTGACCTCGGCTCCCCCACGCCCGCAGGCCATCGTCACGGTCAAGCCGGACAAGCTCTCGATGACACCGCAGCTGAGGGTGCCGAGGACGACGGAGGAGAAGGCGGAGCAACCCGCCTGATGGCGCGTGTACCGCGTATATCGCGTGTATGACGCGCTCACGCCTGAGCCATGAGGCGTTCCCGGCGCTCGGGGTCACCGACTCCGAGGCCGGGGGCGGGCACCAGGGAGAGGACACCGACCTTGCCGAGGTGCTCGTTGTTCTGGACCAGCCGGGCGGCCTCCGCCGTGGCGGTGAGGGGGTAGGTCTCGGTGAGCGCGGGGGCGATGTGCCCGAGGTCCAGGAGGCGGCCGACGGCGGCCTGTTCCTGCAGATTGGAGCCGTGGCTGCCGATGACACGCTTGAGCCGCATCCACAGGTAGCGGTTGTCGAACTCGTGCTGGTAGCCGGTGCTGGAGCCGCAGGTCACGACCGCGCCACCACGCCGTACGACGAACACGGAGACACCGAAGGTGGCCCGGCCCACATGCTCGAAGACGATGTGCGGATCCTCGCCCGTCGCGGCCCGGATCAGCTTGCCGAGCCGCTTGCCGATCACCGTGGGATCGGCTGGCGCCTCACTGCTGGTGAGACCGATCTCCTCCCGGTTGATGACCACGTGACAGCCCAGACTGCGGGCGTACTCCGCCTTCCGCTCATTGCTGACGACGCCGACGGCGATCCCGCCGCCGTTACGGACGAGTTGGACGGCGTACGCGCCGAGCCCGCCCGCCGCTCCCCAGATCAGCACCACATCGCCCTGCGTCATCCGGGCGCCCCGGTCGCTGACGAGCATGCGGTACGCCGTGCCCGCGCACAGCGGGTTCGAGGCCGCCTCCTCCCACGTCAAGTGGGCTGGCTTGGGCAGGAGTTGGCTGGTGCGCGCGACGCAGTAGTGGGCCAGCGCGCCGTAGTTGGTCTCGAAGCCCCAGGCCAGCATGCCCGAGCCGAGCATGCCGTCGGCGTGGGTCGCCGGGTCCTCCTCGTCGACGTACACCGGGCTCACGACGACCTGGTCGCCGACCCGCCACCTGCGCACGCCAGAGCCGGTGCGCACGACGACCCCGGACGCGTCCGAGCCGATCACATGGAACGGCTGGTCGTGCCGGGCCGCCCAGCGGTCCTGGCGGCCGAAGTGCTTCAGGAAGGTGAAGGTCGGGATGGGTTCGAACATCGCCGACCAGACGGTGTTGTAGTTGATGCCGCTGGCCATGACGGCCACCAGCACCTCGTTCGGGGCGAGTTCGGGCATCGGTACGGAGCCGAGGTGGATGGACTTGCGGACGTCCTTGTCCGCGACTCCGGTGAAGCTGTCGATGTCCTCCGCCCTCAGATGGGCGGCGGTGTAGTGACCGGGCAGGGGAAGCTGTTCCAGTTCGGCACGGGTGGCTCCCGCCACCACGGCCTGGGCCAGCGCGTCCATGTTTCCTCCTTGGTGGGGCCTTGAGAGGTCAGCTCAGGCCGAGGCCCGCTGCGAGCGTCGGCCACGAGGCCTTGAACTCCTGCCGCCAGTTCGGCCAGTTGTGCACTCCGCCGTTGTAGAAGTGCACCTGCGCCGGGATGTTCAGAGCCTCCAACTGCCTTGCGAATCGGTGCGCTTGGGACCACAGAACGCCTTCGAGCACCGCTCCTTCGATGTTGCCGAGGTCGTCGCTGGGCAGTCCGCTGCCTTGGGAGACATACAGCTTGGTGCCCTTGAGGTGACGTGCCTGGGCGTAGGGGTTGTGCCGGGTCCAGTTGTCACGCTGGAACAGCGGGCTGCCCCACAGCGTCTGGGGCGGCAACTGTTCGCGGGCGACGATCGCGTTGAGGACGGTGGGCATGCCGAAGGCGGTGGTATCGAGGATCCCGCTGTACGAGGCCGCCGCCCCGAAGGTGCCGGGGTGCCGTGCGGCGAAGGCGAGGGCTCCGTAGCCGCCGGTGGAGACTCCGGCGACGGCACGCTTCGTACCGGCCCTGAATCTCTGTGCCAACAGCCCCATCAGCTCGTCGACTTGGAACGTCTCGTAGTCCGGTGCGTCGGCGCTGCCGTTGTTCCACCAGTCGGTGGGGATGCCGGTGGGGCCCGAGGAGGGCATCACGGTGAGGACGTCCTTGTCCGCCATGAAGGCGGCGACGTCCGTCTCGCGGGTCCAGGAGGTGTAGTCGTCGTGGGCGCCCTGGAGGAGGTAGAGGACGGGCCAGGTGCGGTTCGGCTGCGCGGCGTAACGCGTCGGCAGGATCACGCGTACGGGCAGGGTGGCGCCGACCGCCGGGGAGTCGACCATGAGGTCCACGGTGCGGGCGTCCAGCCAGTTCTCCCCCACGATGGCGGCGCCGTCCGCGTCTGCCGCGGTCGCCGCCGTGGGTGCCGCGGACGACTGCGGGGCGAGCACAACTCCCGTACCGAGCAGGGAGGTTGTGAGCGCGATGGCGAGAGCGCAGCGGCGTTGCAGGCGCGGTATCGGACGCGGCATAGGTGTAGTCCCTTCAGGATTCCTTCAGGAGTCCCGCAGATCGCGTGTCAGCAGTCCGGCGAGTACGTCGACGACCGGTGGGTCGAGCAGTGACAGGTGGTGGCCGGGCAGCGGGACGACGGTGAGGTCGGTGCAGTGGGCGTCCCAGCCGAGCGCCTGGTCGTCGCGTTCGTAGCGGGGGTCGCGGACCGTGTGCGGGGCGGGCTCGCTCGCCCGGTAGAGGAGGGTGCGGCCGGTGTAGGGCCCGGGTGTGTGGCGTTCGCCGCTGCGGAGGTCCAGATACGAGGTGCGCTGGTGCTCCAGTACGGAGTCCGGCAGCTCGACGGTGTCACCCAGCACCTTGAGGACAAGGTCGATGCGGCCCGTGTCGTCGAGTCCGGCGAGTTCGTCGTACGGCAGGTCGAGGCGGGTGCCGTAGGTGCGTTCCACGTAGGCGGCGAAGTCCTGGAAGTGGCGCAGGGCCCGCTCGGTGGCGGTGAGTCCGGTCGGCAGCGGCAGCACCGAGTCGAGCAGGACCAGGGCGGAGACGGTGCCGTGTGGGGTCAGGAGCCGGACCGCCTCCTGGGCGACGACACCGCCGTACGACCAACCGCCCACCGCCCAGGGCCCGTTGGGGCTGACCTCCCGTATGCGCCGGGCGAACTCCGCGGCCCGGCCCGGCACATCGTCGGGGTCCGGCTGCCGGTCGAAGCCGTGGACCGGGCGGTTGCCGTCGAGGCGTGCGGCCAGCCGGGCGTAGACGTCGGCGGATCCGCCGGCGGCGTGGGCCAGGAAGAGGGGGGTGTGCGGGCCGGTGGCGGGGAAGGCACGGAGGTGATCGGAGGCGACGGGTCGCGCTTGCACGGGGAGGGCCGGGTGTGCCAAGTCCATGTCGCCCCCGAGCAGTTGGGCGACTCTCCGCAGAGTCCCTTGTTTCAGCAGCACTCCGGGCTCGACCTCGACATCGAACTCCCGCTGTACGACGGCCCGGATGCGCACGGCCGTGAGCGAGTCCAGGCCGAGGTTCGTCAACGGCGTGTCGGGGTCGATGTGTTCGGGGCTGTACCCCATCACTCCGGCCACGCACAGCCGCAGCCGTTCGACGGGACTCATGGCGCGGTCGGTGGACCCGACCTGGGGCTCGGCCGGGTCCACCGCCGTCTCCTCCCCCACCCAGAACCGGCGGTGCCGCCAGCGCGGCGGCGGTACGTCCACGATGCGGCCCTCGGGGTGCAGGACCTCTCGCGGCCGGGCCGTCCGTACGCCGTGCACGAGAAGGGTGGCGAGCGAGGTGCGGAAGGTGAGTGCGTCGTCGGTGTCGCGGCGCAGGGTGGGGGTGACCAGCGAGTCTTCGGCGCCGGCCGCGCGCAGGGTTTCCGTCAGGGGGTGCAACTGCGTTGCGTGCGGGGACACTTCGACGAAGACGCGGTGTCCGTCCTCGGCCGCCGCGCGCACGGCCTGGGTGAAGCGGACGGGGTTGCGCAGATTGGCCGCCCAGTACGCCGTGTCGACGGGCGCGGCCTCGCGGGGGTCGTCGAGCACGGTGGAGTAGCGGCGGCAGCGGGGGGCCTGCACGGGGGGCCGGATCTCGCCCAGCTCGCGGGTGAACTCACCCAGCAGCGGCTCGACTTCGCGCGAGTGACCGGCTGCGGACACGCCCAGCGCACGGGCGAAGCCGCCGTCGCCGTTCACCCGGGCGACCAGTGCGGCGACGTCCTCGGCCGAGCCGGTGACCACACACTGCACCGGCGAGGCGTGTACGGCGACGTCGAGTGTGCGCAGCTCCCTTGCCAGTACGGGGATTTCGGTGGCCGGTAGGTCCACGACGGCCATGGATCCGCCGGTGAGCCGGTCCAGCAGCCGGGAGCGCACGGCGACGACGCGGGCACCGGTGGCCTCGTCGAGGGCTCCGGAGACGACCGCCGCGGCGATCTCGCCCAGGGAGTGGCCGATGACGGCGGCGGGTTCGAGGCCGTACGAGCGCCAGAGCTCGGCGAGGGCGACCTGGATGCCGTACAGGACGGGCATGACGGTGGCGGGGCTCGACAGGACGGCGTCGGGGTGGAGCCCGGCGCGTAGAGAGACGCCCGCGTGTTCAAGGAGCAGCGGTTCCAGGCGGTCGACGGCGGCGGCGAACTTCCCTTCCGTGGCGAGGAGTTGGCTGCCCATGCCGGGCCACTGGGAGCCGTAGCCGGAGAACACCCAGACCGGGCCGGTGCCGCCCGGCGTCCCCTCCCCCGTGATCAGGTGCGGGGACGGGGCGCCGGTGGCCAGGCGGGTGAGCGCGGTGACGGTCTCCGCGCGGTCGCGGGTGACGAGGGCTGCGCGGTGCCGACCGCGTCCGGTGCGGCCTGCGAGGGTGCGGGCGAGGTCGGCATCGCGTACGCGCCGGCTGCCGGGGGTGTTCAGCCAGGCGGCGAGCTCAGCCGCGTACGCGCGCACCCTTTCTTTGGTGGACCCGTCGAGCAGCAGCAGCCGGGGACGCTCCGGCGCGCTGCTCGCCCGACGGGCCGGTCTGTGTTCGGGCTCGGCGAGGACGACATGGGCGTTCGTCCCGCCGAAGCCGAAGGCCGAGACGCCCGCGGTCGCCGTGCCCGAGTAGCGGGGCCACGGTTCCGGGGCGGTGACCACGCGCAGGCCGAGTGCGTCGAGGTCGGCGTGCGGGCCCTGGCGGGTGAAGTGGAGCTGGCCGGGGATCTCGCCGTGGTGCAGCGCAAGGACGGTCTTGATCAGGCCCGCGATGCCCGCCGCGGCTTCCAGGTGTCCGAGGTTCGTCTTGGCGGAGCCGATCAGCAGGGGCTGGTCGGCGGGGCGGCCCCGGCCGAGTACGGCACCGAGGGCGCCCGCTTCGATGGGGTCGCCGAGGGCGGTGCCGGTGCCGTGCGCCTCGACGTAGTCGACGGTCGTGGGGGCGGGGTGCGCTTCGGTGAGGAGGGCGCGTTGGGCTTCGGCGTTGGGGGCGGTCAGCCCGTTGGAGCGGCCGTCGGAGTTGACGGCTGTCGCGTGGATGACGGCCAGGACCCGGTCGCCGTCGCGTTCGGCGTCGGCGAGGCGTTTCAGTACGACCACGCCGCAGCCCTCGCCGCGTACGATCCCGTCGGCCTCCGCGTCGAACGCCTTGCACCGGCCGTCCGGGGCGAGGGCGCCCGCGCGCTGGAGGCCGAGGGTCACGGCGGGGCTCAGCAGCAGGTTCACCCCCGCGGCGAGCGCCGTGTCGCTCTCGCCGCTGACCAGGCTCCGTACCGCATGGTGCACCGCGACCAGGGACGACGAGCACGCCGTGTCGACGGACATGCTGGGCCCGCGCAGGTCGAGGGCGTACGACAGGCGGCCCGCGGCGATGCTCAGGGAGGCGCCGGTGGCGGTCCAGGCGTCCACGGCGCCGGGGTCGGCGGTGGTGAGGTGGGCGTACTCGTTGCCGCTGATGCCGACGAAGACACCGGTGCGGCTGCCGGCGAGCGCGGGCGCGGGCAGGGCCGCGTGGTCAAGGGCCTCGCGGGCGACTTCGAGGAGCATGCGGTGCTGGGGGTCCATGGCGACGGCCTCGTGACCGGCGATCCCGAAGAACTCGGCGTCGAACCCGGCGATCTCGTCGAGGCCACCGAGGAAGGCGCCGTGCGGGCTCACGTCGTCCGGCAACCGCGCCGGATCGTGCACGAAGGGCTCCCACCGCCCGTCCGGAACCGTGCCGACCGCGTCCCGCCCCTCGGCGAGAAGCCGCCAGTACACCTCGGGCGAGCGGACTCCGCCGGGGAAGCGACAGCCGAGGCCGATGACGGCGACGGGGGTCGGGGCCCCGCCACGGTCCGCGGCGCGCGGGGTATGGGCGCCAACGTCGGGCATGTGGCGGACAGTTGGGCCCCCGGGCACGCGACCGTCCGCTGTCGCGGCGTCCGCCGCCCAGCCGCCGGCCGGCGCGAGCCGCATGTCGCCTGGCGTCGGGCCGCCCAGTGTCGGCGGAGGTGCGGCTTGCGCCTCGGCGGCATCGGCCGACGATCCCGCTTCCTTGGCCAGGCGCATCACCATCGCGTCGATCGTCGGCGCGTCCCACAGGAACGTGTTCGGGAGGCGGCGGCCGGACAGTTCGCTCAGGGCGGCCGTGAGTGCTACCGCGTCCCGGGAGGTGAGGCCGGTTTCGGCGAGGGGCAGGTCGTCGGGGAGTTCGGAGGGGGCGAGGCCGTACCAGGTGTGGAGCCGTTCCGTCACCAGAGCGCGGATCGCCGTACGTGACGCGGTCATCGGGCGCCGAACCCTCCCTCCAGGAACCGTGCGCGGGTCGCCGTGCGCGAGACCTTGCCGCTGCTGGTGCGGGGCACGGAACCGGGCGGGACGAGGAGGAGGGTGCCCAGGCGCAGGCCGTGGCGGGTGGAGACGGTGGCGCGTGCGGTGCGTTCGGCCGCCCAGGCGTCCTCGGCCGTCGGTTCGGTGTCGCGGCGGTGTTCGGCGATCACGACGAGTTCCTCGCCCGTGCGGTCCGGCCGGGTGACGCCGAACGCGGCGAGCCGGTCGCGGCGGATCAGGGGGACGGCCGTCTGTACGGTCTGCTCGATGTCCTGGGGGTAGTGGTTGCGCCCGTCCACGATGATCACGTCCTTGTGCCGCCCCGTGACGAGGAGTTGCCCCTCATGCAGGGCGCCGAGATCGCCGGTGCGCAGCCAGTCGCCCGTCGCGCCGAAGCCGAAGGTCTCGGCGGAGAGTTCGGCGCGCTTCCAGTAGCCGAGCCCGACGTTCGGCCCGCGTACCTGGATCTCGCCGACCCGCCCTTCCGGGAGTACCGCACCGTCCGCGCCGACGACCCGCACCTCCTGCCCGACGGGCGTCCCGCACGAGACGAGCACAGCCGCCGTCGCCGCGTCCGGCGCCTCCTCCACGCGCCCTTCCGCGAGCGCGTCGGCATCACAGGCCACGGTCGAGGGCGCGGCGTCCGAAGCGTCCGCGGTCACGAACACCGTGGCCTCCGCCAGTCCGTACGCCGGGCAGTGCGCGGCCGGGTGGAGTCCGGCGGGCGCGAACCTGGTGCGGAAGCGGTCCACCGTCCCCGCGCGCACCGGCTCACTGCCGTTGATGAGCACCCGTACGCGGTCCAGGTCCAGTTCGTCGGCCAGCGCCGGATCCGTACGCGCCACGCAGTAGTCGTACGCGAAGTTCGGAGCGGCGCTGACGGTCCCCTCGTACGAGCCGAGGAGGCGCAGCCAGCGGGAGGGGTCCTGGAGGAAGTCGGCGGGGTCCATGAGGACGGACGGGAAGCCGCCGACCACGGGGGCGGCGATGCTGAGGACCAGGCCCATGTCGTGGAAGAGCGGCAGCCAGCCGACCGTCGTGGTGATCCGCGGATCGGCGATGAACGCGTCGATCGCCTGGCGGGCGTTGGCGACGACATTGGCGTGGCTGATCATCACGCCGGACGGGCTGCGGGTGGAGCCGGAGGTGTACTGGAGGTAGGCGATGTCGCCGGGCTCGGGCCTCGCTCCCGGCTCGTCCTCAGGGTCGGATCCGGTGCGCCGGCTGGGCAGTTGGTCGACGGGGACGACCGGCACGTCCGGCAGTTCGCGGTCCCGTACGAAGGCGCGTACGGAGGATGCCGTGGCGGAGTCGGTGAGCAGGCAGGCGGGTTCGCAGTCGGCGAGGACTCCCGCCAGTCTTCCTTCGTGACCCGGGATCCCGGGGCCGAAGAGGGGTACGGCGATCACGCGGGCGTACAGGCAGCCGAGGAAAGCGGCCGCGTAGTCGAGCCCTTGGGGCAGGACGAGGGCGGCGCGTTCGCCGGGCGAGGCGATCGTGACGAGGTGGTCGGCGACGGCTCTGGCGCGGGCGTCGAGGGCGCGCCAGCCGAGGGAGCGGTGGCGTCCCGTGGGAGCGGTGTCGGGGAAGTCGACGTGGCTGAGGGCACGTTGCTGCGGCCGGTGCCTTGCCCAGTGCCGCAGATGGTCCGTCATGAGAGTGGCTTCGGTTGCTTCGACAGTTGGCTGGGCGGGCGGCATGGCGACTCCAACTGTGAGGGGGACGGCGCGAGTTGAGACTGCGCGAGTTGAGGCGGTGCACCAGGTTCCGCCTCTGCGGGCTGAGGGGTTAGGGGACGTACTGACAGTTCGTCTGCCGCGTTCTGTCAGTTCGCTGACAAAGTCGGCCGCCGATTCCATGCCGTGGGCCAGAGCCAGTGCGAGGCCGCGCCGCCGACAATCCGGTGACGGCGGAAGGAGCCGATTCGTGGGACGTGCACGGCTGTTCGCGCTGCTTTCCCTGATCACGCTGACCGGGTTCATCACGACCCTCGACAACACGGTCATCAACGTGGCCCTGCCGACCGTGCAGCGCGAACTGGGGCTGAGCGTCACGGACTTGGAGTGGGTGGCCAGCAGTTACGTACTCAGTTTCGGCGCGCTGCTGCTGCCCGGCGGACGGCTGACCGATCTCTTCGGGCGCCGGTCCGTACTGACGGTGGGGGTCGTGGTCTTCACGGCGGCGTCTGCGGCTGCGGCCGTCGCGGACAGCGGTGGCACGCTGATCGCGGCCCGTACGGTGCAGGGGGTCGGGGCCGCGCTGATCATCCCGGCGTCGCTGGCCCTGGTCGCCGCCGATCTGCCCGCGCGACGGCAGTCGATGGCCATCGGCCTGTGGACGGCGGCGCTCGCGGTCGCGCTGGCGATGGGGCCCGTGGTCGGCGGCTTCGTCACCCAACAGTGGAGCTGGGGCTGGGTGTTCGCGCTGAACGTACCCTTCGGGATCGTCGCTCTGCTGCTGATGCCGGCAGTGCCCGCCAGACCGAAAGAATCTGGGTCTGGGGCCGGGTCTGCGTCCCGGCGCGGCGGGCTCGATCTGCCGGGGGTGCTGTTCTCCGTCCTCGCGCTCTATCTGCTGACGTACGGGCTGGTGCGGGGCACAGAGCACGGGTTCGGCGCCGCGCCCGTACCGCTGTGTCTGGGTGTTTCCGCCGTCGCCACCTGTGCGTTCCTCCTCGCGGAGGCCCGGACCAGTCGCCCCCTCCTCGAACTCGGGCTGCTGCGCGACCGGTTCCTCACGGGCGGGGTGATCGCGCAGGTGCTGTGGGGCATCGGCGTGAACGGGGTCTTCTTCTTCACCGCCCTCTACCTCCAGCGGGTGCTCGGCTTCTCACCGACCAAGGCGGGGCTGGCCTTCCTGCCGCTGGCGGGAGCGCTGCTGCTCTGCACACCGCTGGCCGAGCGGGCCGCTCGCGTACTGGGCGCCCATGTGTCGATCGCGGCGGGGCTCGGCGTGGTGGCGGCCGGTCTGCTGTACGTCTCGGGGACGGGCGCGAACGCCGGCTACTGGGACCTTCAGCCGGGGCTGCTGATGATCGGCGCGGGTTCGGCGCTCACCACTCCGCTGACGGTGCGCTGCCTCGCCCGGGTCCCGGACGCCCGTACGGGCATGGCGACGGGTCTGGTGAGTGCGGCGCGCGAGGTCTCGGGGGTGTTCGGGGTGGTGCTGGTCGGTGTCGTCCTCACCCGGCGCGAGCGCTCCGAGCTGCGGGCGGGCACGGATCCGCGCAGCGCGTTCCTGGAGGGGTACGACATCGGACTGCGGCTCGCGGCATGCTCTGTGCTGGCGGGCGCGATCGTCACGCTGGTGACACTGCGCCGTCGAGGACGCCATCGGCGGGTACGGCAGCGGTGGGTACGGTCGCGTCGCGAGCCGGCTCGGACCGGAACTCCCCTTGTCCTGAAGTGACAAACCCCTCCCCCACCCCTTTCAGTAGCGGGCGAGTCTGACGACGGGTCGCGAGGAGCCCCGCGGCAGTTCCTGGGCAGCTGTCCATGTATGGTGGACACCTGTCCAGGAAATCTCCAGGGCAACAGGCGACACCCACCCCCTCAGAGGAGCCCCTCGTCATGGCAGTGCTCGCGAACGTATTGGTCGGGCTGGTGGCTGCCCTGCACGCCTACATCCTGGTTCTGGAGATGTTTCTGTGGGAGCGGAAGCCGGGACGGGGGCTGCACGGGTTCGATCCGGAGATGGCGCGGGCCACCGCGCCGATGGCCGCCAACCAGGGGCTCTACAACGGGTTTCTCGCCGCGGGCCTCGTGTGGGGACTGGTCGCAGGGGATCCGACCGGGTTCGCCGCGCAGGTCTTCTTCCTGGTGTGCGTGATCGTCGCGGGCGTCTACGGAGCCGTGACCGCGAACCGCCGCATCCTGTTCGCCCAGGCACTGCCCGGCACGCTCGCCCTGATCGCCGTCCTCGTCTCCCAGTGACCCCGGTCCCGGCCCCCGACCCCCGAGCCGAACGCACCCGGGCCAAGCTGCGCCGCGCCCTCCTCGACGAGTGCGCGCGGCGCCCGCTGTCGGAGGTCAGCGTCGCGGCCCTGGTGCGCGGGGCCGGAGTCGGCCGGGCCACGTTCTATCTGCACTACGCCGACCTGGAGGCGCTCGCGGTCGACGCCTGCGCCGATGTCGTACGCGATGCGGTGGACGCCCTGCACGCCTGGCGCGGCCGGCCCGACCCCAGGTCCGCGCCACCCGCGCTGCTGGCGTTCTTCGAGGGCCTGCCCCCACACGCCCCGCTCTACCGCGCCCTGTTGAGCCCGGGCGGCCAGGGCCCGCTGGGCCGCGTACTGCATCACGACCTGCGCGCCCGCAGCCAGGCCGAGCGCGAACTCGTCGGCGCCCCTGAGGCACCGCTCATCGCCTCCGCCGTGGCCGCGACCTTCGCCGGTGTCCTCGCCGACTGGCTGCACGGACTCATCGAGGCCACACCGGAGGAGATCGCACACCGGGTGTGGCGCCTGCTCGTCACCCTGAACCTCAGCCAGTAGGGAGCCAGTAGGGGCTGCGGTCACCGCTGCCACCCGGCCCGGCCCGGCTGAAGGGGCGCCCCTCGCAGGGCATCGTGGGGCGCCCCTCGCTCACCCGTCAGCCGAAGGTCAGTACCGGCTTGATCGCCTTGCCCGCGCCCATGTCCTGTACGGCCTGCCCGATGTCCTCGAAGGCGTACTTGCTGATCAGCCTGTCCAGCGGCAGGCGGCCCTCGCGGACCAGCTTGACCAGGGCGGGAATCGCGGTCTGGGTCTCGTTGTCGCCGAGGGTCAGGCCCACCACGCGCTTGCCGCCGAGCATTCCGTTGACGTCCAGGGCGACCTCCGAGCCGAACGGCGGGGCGCCGACGATGACCACCGTGCCGCGCGCGGCGAGCGCGTCCACGCCCGTGCGCAGGACGGCGACGCTGCCGGTGGTCTCCACGACCCCGTCGGCCCCGGCGCCGTCGGTGATCAGCTGGATCGCCTCCAGGATGTCCCCGTCACCGGCGTTCACGGTGTGCGTGGCGCCCAACTCGCGGGCCAGCTCCAGCCGTTCGGCCACCTTGTCGACGGCGATCACCGTGGTCGCGGGTGTCATGGCGGCGGCCATCACCGCGGACAGACCGACCGCGCCGGCCCCGAGGATCACCAGCGTGTCGCCCGTGCGGGGCTCCAGTACGTTCCACACGGCTCCCACGCCGGTCTGCACGCCGCAGCCCAGCGGTGCGATGGTCTCCAGCGGTACGTCCCGGTCGACCTTGACGAGGCTGCGCTGGTCCACCAACGCCCGCTCGGCGAACGAGGACTGGCCGAAGAAGTGGCCGCCGAGGGGTTCGCCGTCGCGGCTGATGGGGCTGGTGCCGTCGGGCCGGCGCCCGCCGATCAGGTTCAGCGGCAGCCAGGTGGCGCAGTAGGCCGGGTGGCCGTCGCGGCAGTTCTTGCAGCTGCCGCAGGAGGTGAAGGACATCAGGACGTGGTCGCCGGGCTCGATGCCGGTGACGTCCGAGCCGACGGCCTCGACGACGCCCGCGCCCTCGTGCCCGAGGACTCCGGGCAGCGGGAAGGGCAGGCCGCCGCCGGCCACACCGAGGTCGGTGTGGCACAGCCCGGCGGCGACCATCCGGACGAGCGCCTCGTTGGGGCGCGGTTCGTCGAGTTCGACGGTGGACAGCGTGAACGGCGCTCCCCCGGACTCGACCACGGCTGCACGAGTGGTGGACATACTCAACTCCTCTTTTCAATTGTGAGCCTCCGGAGCGCTACAGCCGGTGTCGAGAGCGCGACCGTGCTCAGCCCTCCTTCGTCGGGCCTCCGCGCGCTCACGCTCTCGACACCGTCGCGCTCCTGCGGCTCACTGGTTGCAGGGATTGCGGGGGTTGCGCTTGCGCTCAGTCGAGCGAGATGACGACGGACTTGACCTTGGTGTACGCGGCGAGCGCCTCGGGCCCGTACTCACGGCCGAAGCCGGAGGCCTTGACCCCGCCGAAGGGGACGTTGGGGTCGAGCATCGCCCAGTCGTTGACCCAGACGATGCCGGCCTCGATACGGTCGGCGACGCGGTGCGCGCGGGCGAGGTTGGTGGTCTGGATACCCGAAGCCAGGCCGTACGGCGTGGAGTTGGCCATCTCGACGGCCTCGTCCTCGGAGTCGAAGGGCTGCACGGTCAGGACCGGGCCGAAGATCTCCTCCTGGACGAGACGGGAGTCGTTGCTCACGTCCGCGATCACCGTGGGCTTGTAGTAGAAGCCGCCGTTCAGGTCGAGGCGCTCACCGCCGCAGACGATGCGGGCGCCCTCCTTGCGGGCCAGTTCGACGTACTCCTCGACCTTCTTGAGGTGCTTCTCCCCCGCCATCGGGCCGATGACGGTCTCGGGCTGCCGGGGGTCGCCGATGGGCACGCCGGGCACGGCGTCGGCGAGGATGCCGACCACGGTGTCGTACAGCGGGCGGGCGACCAGCAGGCGGGGGCCGCCCATGCAGAACTGACCCGTGTTGAAGACGAAGCCCTTGATGACGGCGCCGATGGCCTTCTCGAGGTCGGCGTCCTCGAAGACGATGTGGGCCGCGTTGCCGCCGAGTTCCATCGTGACCGGCTTGAGGGCCTCACCGGCGACGCTCGCCGCGTGCCGGCCGACCGCGGTGGAGCCGGTGAAGGCCACCTTGTCGATGCCGGGGTTGCGCAGCAGCGCCTCACCGGCGACCGGTCCAGTGCCGGTGACGACGTTGTAGACGCCGTCCGGGACGCCTGCCTTCTTCAGCAGACCGGCCATGTAGAGAGCGCTGAGCGGGGTCTCGTCGGCGGGCTTGTGCACCACCGTGTTGCCGGCCGCGAGCGCCGGGGCGATCTTCGAACCGGCAAGGATCAGCGGGAAGTTGAAGGGTGTGATCGCGGCGACCACCCCGAGCGGACCGCGCCGGGTGTAGGCGTGGGCGTTCAGCGGGGTGTCACGGGTCGCGCCGTCCAGGGTCCAGGCCAGGGAGGCGTAGTACTCGTAGTCGTTGGCCGCGTTCGTGACGTCGACGGCGTGGCACAGCGAGATCGGCTTGCCGACATCGAGGCTCTCGAGGTTCGCGATCTCGTCCGCGTTCTCCCGGATCAACTCGGCGACCCGGTGCAGCACACGGCCCCGCTCACGGCCGCTCAGCGTGGCCCAACCGCTGTTGTCGAAGGCGTCGCGCGCGGCCCGTACGGCCGCGTCGACGTCGGAGGCATCGGCTTCCGCGACCGTCGTGACCACCTGCCCGGTGGACGGGTCGATCACGTCCGTGCGCGCCCCACTGGACCCGTCCCGCCACTGCCCGCCGATGAACAGCTGTCCGGGCTCGCTCTCGAAGGTGGTCATACCCACTCCCCAGCCTTGTTCGCCAAGATTCAATCAACAGGATTCCTGTTGGTTCGCAGTCTCATTACAGACAGGTTTCCTGTCAATGCCCTAGGCTGACCTCATGGTCGGCACCAAGGCATCCACCAAGGCACCTCCGTCGCTCCTCTACATGATCAAGCAGGTGGAACTCGTGGTGCGTTCCCATCTGGACGAGTTGCTCAAGCCGGCGGGGATCACGGCACTGCAGTACACCTCGCTCACCGTTCTGGAGCGGCACGACGGTCTGTCCGCGGCGCAGCTCGCGCGTGACTCGTTCGTCACCGCGCAGTCCGTGGCCGATGTGGTCCGGGCCCTGGAGAACCGCGGCCTGGTACGCCGCGAGCGCAACCCCCGCAACCGACGGGAACTCCTCATCCTTCTCACCGAGTCTGGCCGCGATCTGCTCGCACGGCACGCCGAACCCGTGAGAGAACTCGAGGACCGCATGATCCGGGATCTCACCGCGCACCAGGCCGACCAGTTCCGGCTTGCACTGTCGAAGGCGTGGCACGCGCTGTCGTAGCGGCACGGCCGTCCCGTCACAGCGATCCGGCCGTACGGATCCGGGCCCATAACCGTTGGGCGTCGAACCCCCGCAAACCCAAGACGTATGTCAATCGAACATGCTGGAATTCATCCCATCGGGGTCGAATTCCAGGGTGCTCAGGGTCTTCCAGGGCGGGGAACGGTGAGGTGATGTCGGCGTGCGCAACGGAACCGAGACCCTCACCCCGCATCTGCACGTCCACCGGGACCGCGGGTACACCGTGCTGGAGTTCCACGGCGAGATCGACATCATCGCGGCGCTGGAGATCGTCCCTTTCCTGGACGCGGCGACGGGGCGGCCCGGCGCGCAGGTCGTGCTCGATCTACGGCACATCGAGTTCTTCGACTGCTCGGGACTGCGCTTACTCCACCGGGCCCGGCTCCGGGTCCTCAACCGCGGCGGGCGGCTGCAACTGGTCTGCACCCACCCGCTGGCTCTGCGCATCTTCCAGGTGACCGGTCTCGACGCGCTTCTGCCCCCGCTGTCGACTCTGGACGAGGCACTGGGGCAGTCCGAGGCCACCTCCGGCTCCGTATGACCTGCC
The DNA here is from genome assembly GCF_000716805.1 of Streptomyces yerevanensis. Lineage (NCBI taxonomy): Bacteria > Bacillati > Actinomycetota > Actinomycetes > Kitasatosporales > Streptomycetaceae > Streptomyces > Streptomyces yerevanensis. The sequence goes on from NZ_JNWJ01000005.1 coordinate 116,030, forward strand.
TGCGACCTGCCCCGGAGGCACTTCGGAGGACCCGGGGCTACTTCACGATCTTGGTGACCTGACCGGCGCCGACCGTCCGGCCGCCCTCACGGATGGCGAACTTCAGCCCCTCCTCCATGGCGACGGGCTGGATCAGCTCGACATTCATGGTGGTGTTGTCGCCCGGCATGACCATCTCGGTGCCCTGCGGCAGGGTCACCACACCGGTCACGTCCGTCGTACGGAAGTAGAACTGCGGACGGTAGTTGTTGAAGAACGGCGTGTGCCTTCCTCCCTCGTCCTTGGACAGGATGTACGACCGCGCCTCGAACTCGGTGTGCGGAGTCACCGAGCCCGGCTTGATGATGACCTGGCCGCGCTCCACGTCCTCGCGCTTCACGCCGCGCAGCAGCAGACCGCAGTTCTCCCCGGCCCGCCCCTCGTCGAGGAGCTTGCGGAACATCTCGATGCCGGTGACCGTGGTGGTGGTCTTCTCCGGCTTGATGCCGATGATGTCGACGGTCTCGTTGACCTTGAGGACACCACGCTCGATACGGCCGGTGACGACCGTACCGCGGCCCGTGATGGTGAAGACGTCCTCGATCGGCATCAGGAACGGCTGGTCGACATCGCGTACCGGCTCGGGCACGAACTCGTCGACGGCCCTGAGGAGTTCGAGGACCGACTGGCCCCACCGCTCGTCGCCCTCGAGGGCCTTGAGCGCGGAGACGCGGACGACCGGGACGTCGTCGCCCGGGAACTCGTAGTCGGTGAGCAGCTCGCGCACCTCCAGTTCGACGAGTTCCAGGATCTCCTCGTCGTCCACCATGTCGGCCTTGTTCAGGGCGACGACGATGTACGGCACGCCGACCTGACGCGCGAGCAGGACGTGCTCCTTGGTCTGCGGCATCGGGCCGTCCGTGGCGGCGACGACGAGGATCGCCCCGTCCATCTGCGCCGCGCCCGTGATCATGTTCTTGATGTAGTCCGCGTGACCGGGGCAGTCGACGTGCGCATAGTGCCGGTTCTCCGTCTGGTACTCGACATGCGCGATCGAGATCGTGATGCCGCGCTGACGTTCCTCCGGCGCCTTGTCGATCTGCTCGAACGGCGTGTACGGGTTCAGGTCGGGGAACCTGTCGTGCAGCACCTTCGTCATGGCTGCCGTGAGGGTCGTCTTACCGTGGTCGATGTGACCGATGGTCCCAATGTTCACATGCGGTTTGGTCCGCTCGAACTTCGCCTTGGACACTGCAGGCCCTCCTGATCACCTGGGTGACGCCGAGCGCGCTTCGCTTGGTCCTGTCGCCGCGTTCTCTCACTGTTTGCAGCTTTTGCGGCCTTTTCTTCAGAATACGCGGGTAGGCCGAGCCGCACCGAGCGGCGGCTGCGGACCTCGCGCCAAAGCCCCCGGTCACTGGCTCACCCGCTCACCGGCTCGCCGGCAGTCGCAGCGGGCACCCCTTCAGGGGCGCGGGGCTGTATCAATGTGCGGCTCCTCCCCACTCTCGGCTCCTCCCCCACTCTCGGCTTCGCTCGAGCGGGGGGACCCCCATGAGCGGGGAGATCCCCATCGTGGGCGTGACCAGCCACGACCCGCCAGCAGCTTCGAACCGCAGTCCCAGCGGAGCGCTCAGTGCGCCGTCAGTGACCCCGTCATCGGTCGTATTCGACCAAGAGAGCGGTCTCCCAAGGGATTTGAGGGGTATTCATCAAACGGGAAGGAGGTCGTTCACATGACGACGTCCCTGAAGCGCCTGCCCGGATGGGCGAAGCTCCTGAGCGCGGTACTCCTGGTACTGGTGGTGCTCTTCGCCGGACTGCGGCTCAGTCTGCTGCCCGGACTGGGCGATGTGTTCCGCGAGGACACCCACGACCGTTCGGGGCCCACGCTCCTCAAGTCGATCCAGGACATCAGCCGTTACGACGCCGCCTCCGGCAACTTCCAGGTGGTGGTGGATCTGGAGAAGGACGCCCGGTTCCTGCCCGACGCACTCCGCGGCACCCGCACCCTGTACGTGGGTGCCGGCACCGTGGACGCCTATGTGGACCTCGGAAAGGTCGGCGAGAACGACGTGACGGTCAACGAGGACCGCACGTCCGCCACGCTCAAACTCCCGCACGCCGCACTGGGCAAGCCCGCCCTCGACCCCGACCAGTCGTACGCCGTGTCCAAGCAGCGCGGTCTCCTGGACCGGCTCGGCGACATCTTCTCGGACAACCCGAACGACGAACGCGCCGTGCAGCGGCTCGCCGCCCGGCACATCGGCGACGCGGCGAAGGACAGCAAGCTCACCGCCCGCGCCGAGGAGAACACCACCGGCATGCTCAAGGGACTGCTGGGCTCTCTGGGCTTCAAGGAGGTGAACGTGACCTACGGGGCGTGAGCCCGCCGCCCCCGAACGGTGACCCGTGCTGTCCTCAACCGGTATGGATGCCGGGCAGGGCCAGGCCGCCCAGCAGCGCCGCGCCCGCAAGCAGCCAGGCCACGTAGTCCCCGATGTGGCCGGACTGCAGGCGGCGCAGCGGTCCGGCCCAGGCCTCGCCCGGCAGCCAGGTCCGCCGGGTGACGGCGAGCCCGGCGAGGCCCACGGCCAGCAGGGTCGAGGTCAGGCCCAGCAGCACTCCGGCCGGGGTCCAGTGGGGTGAGGCGAACGCTGCCCCGGCGCCTGCTTCGTTCACCGCGTGTTCCACGACGGTGGCGAAGCCCGGCGCCACGCCGGCGGTGAGCGAGGCGGCGAGCAGCACCGCGGGGACGGTCGTCATGGTGTCCGGTACGCGCCTGAGCCGCCGCCGGGTCTCGGGCGGCTCACCGGCGCCGGTCGTCTCGTACGAGGCGTGTTCCTCGGGTTTCGGACCGAGCCCGAGGAACACGCGCGCGGCGACCCGCAGCACCGCGCCCGCGGTCACCGTCGACACGGCCACGTACAGCACGGTCAGCGCGGGCCCGGCCGCCTCCTCGGTGACCGCCTTGCCCAGTGCGGTGCCGAAGGGCGGCAGTCCGGCCAGGCCCAGCGCGCCGACGACGAAGAGCACCGCGACGCCGCGCAGCTCCCGGGCACGCCCGTGCAGCGCGTACTCGTCGACGCTGCCGAACCGGTCGAGGACGATGCCCGCGCAGGCGAAGAGGGCGGCTTTCACTCCGGCATGGCCGAGGATGTAGAGCGCGACTCCGCCGTCCGACGCCGGGGTGAGTACGCCGACACCGGTGAGGAACAGCCCTATGTGGGCGACCGTCGAGTACGCCAGCAGGCGCTTGATATGCCGCTGGTACCAGCACATCACCGCGCCGACCACCCCCGTCAGCACGCCCAGCACCAGCAGCACACGCTGAAGGTCCGCCGCCGGGATGCCGCCCGGGCCCGCGAAGACGTCCCCGTACACCCGCCAGACCCCGAACACGCCGAGCTCGACCATCACGCCGGACAGCAGCATGCACACCGGTGTCGGCGCGACCGCGTGCGCGTCCGGCAGCCAGAAGTGGAAGGGCACGGCCGCCGCCTTGACGAGCAGCCCGGTCAGGACGAGGACGAAGGCTGCGAGGACCAGCGCGTCGGGCGGCCCTTCCGCGTCCAGCCGCCGTCCGATGTGCGTCATGGCGAGCTCGCCGGTACGCGCGTACAGCAGCCCGATGCCCATCAACATGGCATACGCGCCAAGGGAGTTGATCACCCCGAAGGTCAACGCGCCCTGCACCGCCCTGGCCTCCTCGACCCGATGGCCCGTCAGCGCGTAGGCCACGACGCTCATCAGCTCGAAGAAGACGAAGGCGTTGAACAGGTCCCCGGCGATCGCGAAGCCGCACATACCGCCCTGGAAGAGCAGCATCAGCGCAGGGAAGGAGCCCGCATGGCGGCGTGGCGGTTCGTCGAAGTAGTGCCAGGAGTACGCCAGTGCCGCCAGGGTCAGCAGAGACGCGAGCGCGGCCATGCCGAGGCCCGGCCCGTCGCCGACGAGCATGATGCCCACGCTCACGCCGTCGCGGGGCACCCAGTCGCCCGCCCATTCCACCAGGGGTGGCGAGGACTGGAGGACCAGGAAGATCGCGAGGCCCGCCGTGGCCGCCGACACGGCGCAGCCCGCCGACTCGGCCCAGGCACGCGGCAGTCGGCGGCCGCCGGCGACGAGCAGGGCGGCGCCGAGGAGCGGGACGGCTACGAGCAGCGGCAGCAGATGGTTCGGGTGGTTCATCAGCCGCGCAGCTCGGAGAGTTCGTCCGGGTCGAGGGTGCCGTGGCGTTTGGCGATCTGCAGGACGAGGGCGAGCAGCAGGGCGGTGACGGTGGCGCCCACGACCACATCGGTGAGGGCCAGGGACTGCACGACCGGGTCCACCACGGGCCGGGAGCCGGGCTCGATGTCGGAGTACACGGGGGCGGTGGCGCCGTCGCGGTAGCCCACGGCGAGCAGCAGGACGTAGGTGGCCGCCTGGCAGACGGACAGGCAGCCGACGGCGTGGATGAGATTGCGGCTGGTGGCGAGGCCGTAGCAGCCGACGAGGAAGATCCACGCGGCGACCAGGTACGGCAGGACGGACATCATGGTCGGCTCACTCCCCGTTCTCCTCGCTTGTCGGTTCGGCGGGCGTCCCGTTGTTCTCCTCGATCTCGACGGCCTGGTCCAGGAAGCGGGCGAGCAGGACGACCACCGCGCAGGCGACCTCCATGCCGATGGCCGCGTTCAGCAGCGGGACGGCGCCGCCGGAGGACAGTGTGTTGAAGGTCCCGTACGGCAGCAGCGTGTTGGCCAGGAAGGCCGTGCCGGCCAGCACCCCCGCGACGCCCAGGACCAGATACGCGGACGCCGCGAGCGCGTCGCCGACCTCGTACAGGCCGACGGGCCGGATCCGCTCCAGGGCGCGGTAGTCGGCGCCGAGGTACAGCAGGTGCAGGGCGGTCGCGGCGACCACGCCGCCCTGGAAGCCACCGCCGGGGCTGAGCTGTCCGTGGGCGATGACGTACAGGCCGGTCAGGAGGGCCACCGGGAGCGTGAGGAGCGCGTAGCGGCGTACGGGGACGGCCACTTGCGCGGGTGCCGGGCGGGCGCGGTGTTCCTCGCGGGTCTGGCGCAGCAGCACGACGGTACCCAGGACCGCCGAGAAGAGGATGGTCATCTCGCCCAAGGTGTCGAAGCCACGCTGGTCGAAGATGACGGACGACACCGTGTTGGCGGTGTGCCGGGCCAGCGACTCGCGCACCGCCCGGTCCCCGTAGGGGTGTTGGCCGCCGCCGAAGCCGGGCAGTTCCAGGCAGGCGGCGACGAGGAGCACCGCGAGGCCTGCGCCGCCGACGGCGAGGATCCACAGCCGTACGCGCCTGGTCATTCTGTACGCCCCTTCCGCTGCCGCCGCACCTTGCGCACCGAGAGGAGCAGCAGGAGCGGGGTGAGGGCCGATCCGACGGCGAGTTGGGAGAGGGCCACGTCGGGGGCCTGGAGCACGGTGAACAGCAGGGCGAGCGCGACGCCGAGCACGGCCAGGACCAGGGCCTGGCGTACGGGATCGCGGACCGCGACGGCGGCGGTCGCGGTGGCGGCGACCAGCAGCAGGGCGACGGCGATCACCGCATCATCCATGGCGGTCCTCGCCCTTGGGCATGCCGTGGGCCAGCGCCCGGGACGCGACGAGGGTGCCGCCGATCAACAGCACGCCCGTCACCAGGAGTTTCACCATGGCCCGGCCCGGTCCGGTGGCCACGCACACCACGAGGACGACCGCCGCGCCGAAACCCGCGGCCACCCAGGTGAGCGCACGGGCGCGCGGCGGATCCTCGTCCAGGTCCTCGGCGAGCAGCCGGGCGAAGACGAGGGTTCCGACGGGGCCCAGGAGGGCGAGGACCAGGGCGATATCGACGTACGACGGCCTGCCGTAGCCCTGGGCGAGCAGCAGCAGAGCGGGACAGAACAGAGTGGTGGACAGGTTCTGTGCGACGGCCCGGCGCCGCAGCGGGCCCGTGGCCACCCCCCACACCACCGCCGCGCCGCCCCCGGCGAATGCGGCCGTCGCCGTGGCGGTCCAGCCGTTCATCCCGCACTCACCGCCCGGCGCGCGGCGCGCGCCGCGACGGCCCCGACGAGGGCGGCACCCGCGCCCACCACCAACTCCAAGGCGTCCACGGTGGTGATGAACACCAGCCAGAGAACGGCCAGGGCGACCCACCAGGCGAGGACTTCGGCCAGGGCGCGGATCAGGGTCGTACGTCGCGTCATGCGCACCACCTCCGAACCACTGACTCTTTTCACCCGGTATGCCCGACACGTCATCCAAACACCGTCCGGGGGGCGTCCGGCGGCGGCGCGCGACGCGTTTATGCCCGGAGTCCCCCGGTATCGCAGGGAAAAACTCGGAGTTACCGGTTCGGACCCGGTCGTCGGCATCGTCGACCGTTTCGTGGGTAACTGTCTTGGCTGAAGCGTCACTTGAACGCTGGAGGGTTGCATGGCCCGTGCTCAGAAGCCACGTACTAGCGCCCCGAAGTCCCGTTCTGGCACCCCGAAATCAGGCTCAGGTGCCCCGAAATCAGGCTCTGGCACCCCGAAGTCCCGCTCAAGCGCCTCAAAGTCCCGCTCCCGTACGGCTCGTACGGCGAAGCCTGGCCGCAAGCCGGCGCCCGCGCCGAGCGGCCGACGTCCCCTCCCCCTCGTCGTACGCCTGCTGGTGCTGGTGGTAGCCGTCGCCGCCATGGTGGCGTTCGCCGCCGCGCTGGCCCGGATCACGCTCCAGCCCTCGCCCGCCTCCGAAGCGCTGACGCACAGCAACCTGCACCCCGGCCGCTCCCTGCGGGCCTACCTGGACCAGCCCGAACTCCGCGACGCGGCCAGGCAGATCGGCGGCAACCTCCTCCTCGGCATCCCCTTCGGGATCCTGCTGCCCGTGGTACTCCCCCGGGCGCGCGGCATCCTGCGGGTGCTCGCGCTGACCGCGGCGGTGATGCTGCTCGTCGAGCTGGTGCAGGGGGCACTGATCACCGGGCGCGCCTTCGACATCGATGACGTACTGCTCAACACCACCGGGGCGATGGTCGGTTATCTGCTCCTCGGCAGGCGGATGGGCCGGGCCGTGCACCCGCGCAAGCCCAAGGGCACGGCCTGAACCATGTCCGGTTCGCTCGCCTCGCGACGGCTAGACCAGCGCCTTCGCGAGGAGGGCGGCGGTCTTGGCGACGAGTGGTTCGTCCATCGGGGTGTCGGGTTCGCCATCGGGCTTCGTGGACAGGACGGCCAGCACGATCGGTGTGCCGTCCGGTGTCCAGGCGATGCCCGCGTCGTTGGTGGTGCCGTACTTGCCGGTGCCCGTCTTGTCGCCGAGGGCCCAGTCCTCGGGCAGGCCCGCGCGGAAGCGGTTGGTGCTGGTGGTGTTGGCGAGCAGCCATGCGGTCAGCTGCCGCCGGTCCCGGGGCGTAAGGGCGTCGCCGAGGGCGAGCTTCGCATACGTCCACCCGATGGCGGCCGGGCTCGAGGTGTCCGTCACGCGCCCTGGTTCGGCCGAGTTGAGTTCGGGCTCCCAGCGGTCGAGCCGGGTCGTCCTGTCCCCGATCGAGCGGCAGAAGCGGGTGATGGCCGTCGGGCCGCCGAGTTCGCGGAGCAGGAGGTTCGCGGCGCAGTTGTCGCTGTAGGCGACGGCGGCCTCGCACAGCTCGGCGACGGTCATGCCGTTCGCGAGGTTCTCCTCCGTGCCGGTGACCGGGGCGCCGCCCGATTCTTCGACGTCCTGCTCGGTGTACCTGATGCGCAGGGCGAGGAACTCGCCGTGCCGGTCGAGGTCCCTCAGGACGGCGGCGGCAGCGAGCGTCTTGAACACCGAGCACATCGGAAAGGATTCGTCCGCGCGGTACAACACGCTCCGGCCGGTCACGGTGTTGCGTCCGAACACCCCGAGCCGGGCGGAATGCTCCCGCTCGAGATCGTTCAGCGCCCGCGAGATGTCGTCCACCGCGCCCGACGAGGCCGCATGGGCCGATCCGTTCGCGGACACGGCGGCGAGGGCCGTACCGGCGCCGAGGGCGAGCACCGCGCGGCGGCTGGGACGTACTGCCGATAACTCCACGTTCACTGTCTCCTCGTATCGATGATCAGTGTTCGCAGAGGCAAGACTCCCCGCCGGCTCCTCGCGGTTCCCTCACTCACGGGGTGTCGTGGGCCACAGCGGACGCTAGTGGATCGTCCACGTGTGCTTGTCGCCGCCCACCCAGCGGACGGCCTCGGGGTCGTCGGCGTCGTGCACCGGGATGCCGTACGCCGCGGCGGCGACCAGGACGTCGGTGAAGGACTTGGCCTCCCCGATGACGGCACCGTCGATCTCCACGATACGGAAGGGCGGATTGCCGGGCTGTACGCCCAGCACCATGATCCGCGGGTGCGAAATGTAGGGGCTTGCGATTTCAGTCATGATCCCACCGGTTCCACACGCGTGCCGCCGGTAAGCCTGCCGGAGCGGCGATGTCAGTCGTGGCACTGGGCTGCGCCGACAGGGCCGGCGTCCGAACGAGGTTCCCACTTCATGGTGGCACAGCGGGGCTCCGGTGGCCGCTGTGCGGAGCCGTTCCGAGTGACGCGACACTGCCGGCGTGGGTGCGGCATCGGGAAGTGCCGGCCGGTGTGACCTCGTAGCGCCGAGGGCCGGGATGTGTGCGCGTCCCGTCTCTCCGGTTACCCGGACCTGATGATCCGTGTGACCGAGGCCAAGGACCGGGTGCGGAACGAGTTGCTGACCGTGGCCGATGCCGCGCGGCGGGCCCGGCGGGAGCCGGGCAGGGAACGCGACCTCGTCGTGCAGTCGCTCAAGGCCGCCGCGGCGGCGCTGCTCGCGTGGATCGTGGCGGACGAATGGCTCGCCGATCCGATGGCGCTGATGGCGCCCTGGGTGGCCGTGGTCCTGGTGCAGGCCACGGTCTACAGCTCGCTGCGGCAGGGGGCCCAGCAGTTCGCGGCGATCTGCGTCGGCACGCTGCTGGCCTCGTCTGCACAGGCCCTCACGGGCAACACCCTGGCCGCCCTCGCGCTGTCCGTCCCGGTGCTGATGCTGCTCGCCAACTGGCCCCGCTTCGGCGACCAGGGCATCTACGCCACGACCACCGCCCTGTTCACGCTCTCCTCGGACACCGTGACGACCTCCGCGATCAGCCACCGGCTCGCTCAGGCCGCCCTCGGAGCCGCCATCGGGATCGCCGTCAACGCCCTGGTCCTGCCGCCGGTCCACCTGCGCGACGTACGCGAGAACCTGGCGGCTCTCGCGCAGGAGACGGGTGACGTGCTGGCCGATATCGCCGAGGACCTGAGGCAGGGCGACTGGGACGCGTCGATCACCGCGCACTGGTCGCGCGCCTCCGCCCGGCTGGCACGCCGGCTCGACGGTCTGCAGGCGGCCAGGGGCTGGAGCCAGGAGAGCCTGCGGCTCACGAGGGACTGGCTGAGGGCGTTCCACCGGGTGCCGCTGGACGTTCCGGCGGCGGACGAGGACGAGCGGTGGAGCAGGATCACCGGGCATGTGGCGGCACTGATCCGGGCGCTTGCGGTCGCGGCCGACAGCGAGCGGACCGCCGACCTGCCGGACGGCACGGCGCTGCGCAGCTACGCCCGGCTGCTCGCCCTGCTCGGGGAAGCCTGCCACCGCGAGAGCTGTTGGCTGCTGGAGCCGGGCGGACGCCAGGACGGTTCGTACGCGTACGGCACTGACCGCCGGGCGGAGGCGACGATGCGGGAGCTGCACGAGGCGCTGCAGGCGAGCCTGCGCGACCACGCCGGTCTGGGCGCCCCCCGCGCCGCCGTCCTGGGCACCCTGCTGCTCCAGGCCGAGAACATCTGGGCCGAGACCGAGCGACCGGGCCGGGCGCACCGCACGTGAGGCATCGATCATGAGACATCGATCGTGATGCATCTCACGATTGACCTGCACGGACCTGGAAACACCCGCCAGTAGTTTCCCGTTGAATAAGTCGTGGGACCCCGACCGTGATTCCCCCGTCCGGTCGGGGTCCCTTTCCGTTCCGGGCTCGCCAAGGCCGGAGGCTTACACCTCGAGTTCGGCCAGGGCAGCGGTCAGTTCCGGAGAGACGACCTTGCGGACCCAGGACTCGTTCTCCTTGCCCGAGGCTCGGGGAACGAGCTCGATATGCATGATCAGGTAGAGGTAGCTGCGGTAGAGGGCGAGACGTCGACGGGCAGCGGGGGTGAACTCGGCGTGGCCGCCCGCCTCTTGGTAGCCCGCCAGGAACGCCTCGTCCTGCTTGATGTCGCCGAGCAGCGCCAGAGAGACGAAGTCCGCCAGCGGATCGCCCCAGAACATGCGCTCGCCGTCGATCAGTCCACCGATCACGGGTGACGCGCTGCCCTCCGGGCGCTCGACCAGGATGTTCCCCTGCCACAGATCGAAGTGCACGAGGCACGGCTCCGAGACCTCGTCGAGCGCGTCGTACGCGGCCTTGGCCGTCCGGGCCACCTCGTCCACCGGCCGGGGCAGCCACGCACGATAGCGGCGGGCGTCGTCCAGAACGGCGTCGTACATCGTGGTGAAGGCCGTACGCCAGTCTTCGACCAACGGCCCGAGGGCACCGGACGGGTATCCGTAGCCGGGCCCGGTCACCCGGTGGAGTCGGGCCACCTGCCGCCCCAACTCCCTACGAAGGCCAGCCTGTTCGCCGTCCGTGATGGAGGAGTCCCACGGTTCCCCCGGGCATGCCGCCATCAGCAGATAGCGCCCGGTGGACGCGGACTCGTCGAGACAGAAGCCCACCACACGCGGTGCGACCACGTCGACTGCGGCGGCGGCACGATAGAACTCCGCCTCGGAGGCGAGCAGTTCACGCTCGTGACTCATACCGGGGTCGGCAGACGGGGGCGGGACCTTCAGTACGTACCGACTGCCGTCGTCGAGCAGCAGCTCCTCGACGGCGTTGTACGTTCCCCCGTCCAACGACCGGCAGCGGGCAAGCCGTTCCCCCGCCACCCCGACCGCCTCAAGGATCCGCTGAGCCCGCTCCTCCGACATCCTGCCCCCACCCCGTTCATGGTCCGGCCTCCGGTTCGGGTACAGCGTACGATCCCCGAAATCCATTAGCGCACCTCGATACGGCTATGTAGCGTAGGCCAAAACCTAGGACTTCTAGGTTTCGCCATCGGCCCGACCGACAGCCCCGACCCCCCAGAAGGACCCGCACGATGAGACCACTCACCGAGCAGGACATACGCAACTCATTCATCAACTGCTCCAAGGGAGAGGCCAAACGCCTGGCGATACCGCGCGACCTGGCCGAACGCCCGTGGAACGACCTGGACTTCCTCGGCTGGCGAGATCCGGGAGCGCCCGACCGCAGCTATCTCGTCACCGAGCGCGAGGACCGGCTCGTCGGCGTGACCCTGCGCTTCCCGTCCTCGCAGCGCGGTTTCCTGCACCGCAGCATGTGCTCCCTGTGCATGACGACCCACCCGGGCAGCGGGGTCTGTCTGATGACGGCGCGCAAAGCGGGCGCGGCAGGCCGCGAGGGCAACTCCGTCGGGGTCTACATGTGCGCCGACCTGGCCTGCTCCTTGTACGTACGCGGCAAGAAGATCCCGGAGTCCGGACTCCGCATCGAGGAGAGCCTCACGGTGGAGCAACAGATCGCCCGGACGACGGGCCGTCTCTCCGCCTTCCTGGACAGGCTGTACACCTGACCCCGGCCGGCCACCCGGCCTGGCCCCGGCCCGCCATCAGGGCCGTGTCAGACTGACCGCTCGGCCGGTGTGTCCCCGCCGTCCCTCCGGGTGAGCCGCACCCTCAGGACACGTTCGGTGCGGCTGCGGAACGGGAAGTGGCCAAAGATGCGGGATGTACGTGAGGCATGGGCCGCCGCCGCGGCCCAGGTCGCGAAGTGGCGCCAGGAGCCGGTGATCGTCCAAACCGTGCGGTCGGCCGCGGCCGCGACGGTCGCGTACGTGGTCGCGCTGCAGTTCAGCCCGGAGGTGGCACCGCTCACCGCTCCGCTGACCGCACTCCTCGTCGTCCAGGTGACCCTCTACTCCACGCTCACCACGGGCGTACGCCGGGTGAACTCCGTGGTGGCCGGCGTGCTCCTCGCCATCGCGTTCAGCGCCATCGTCGGACTCACATGGTGGAGCCTCGGCCTGCTGATCCTCGCCTCGCTGGCCGTCGGCCACCTGGTGCGGGTCAGCGAGTTCGTGCCCGAGGTGGCGATCAGCGCGATGCTGGTCCTCGGCGTCACCAGAGTCGGCGACACGGCCTGGGCGCGAGTGCTGGAGACCGTCATCGGAGCCGTGGTCGGGCTCGGCTGCAATCTGCTCTTCTCTCCCCCGGTGTGGGTGGGCGCGGCCGGCGACTCCATCGAGGATCTGGCCCGCCGTATGCGGCAGTTGATGCTGCTGGTCGGCGAGGAGGCGGGCGGGCGCACCCCCGTGGCGTACGCGGCGGAACGCCTGTACGAGGCCCGCCGCCTCGACCACGACATCGTCGAGGTGGACGCGGCCCTCAAGCAGGCCGAGGACAGCCTGAAGCTCAATCCCCGGGTACGCGAAGGGCTGCTGCACCGGGTCGTTCTGCGGACCGGACTCGACACGCTGGAGATCTGCACGGTGGTCCTGCGGGTGCTCGCCCGCAGTCTCACCGACCTCGCCAGGCTGCGTGAGCCCGACGAGCGGCTGTTCGAGCGGGAGACCGGCGCGGCGGTGGAGCAGCTGCTGGCCGAGGTCGGCGATGCCGTGGTCAGCTTCGCCGTCCTGGTCACCACCGACGTCAGCCGCAGCGCGGAGTCCGCGGAGGCCCGGCTCGCCACCGAACTGGCCTCGGCGACCGCCACCCGCGACAAACTGGCCCAGCTCATGCTCGACGAGGTGCAGCGGGACGCGCGCCAGTGGCAACTGCACGGCGCGGTGCTCACCGAGGTCACCCGGATCCTCGACGAGCTCGACATGGAGCGCCGCTCCGATCGGCTCCTGGAGGAACTGGACCGCTGCACTCGCGAGCAGAGCGAACGCATGCCCAGCCTGACCCGCATGCGCCACCGTCTGCGGGGGCTCCGGCGGAAGCCACGTACCTCCTCGGACCGAGCTGCCTGACCCGCCACTCGGAGCCGCATTTGCCCCGCACCGCCGCGAGCGGCCAAGGTGGCTGTCACGGCCGTGGCGATCGAGACCAGAGGTGCGGGCATGAGCAAGGGTGCGGAACCGGCGCGAGGCGCGCTCAGCAGGCGCCGTTTCGTCAGGGTCGGGGCGTTCGCGGCTGCCGCGGTGACCGCCCCGGCCGGCTGCGGCACCCAGGAGGACACCCCGGACAGCCCCGAGGCCGCCACCACCTCCACCCCCGCGCGTGCCACGTCCCCCTCCACCTCCGCGAAGCCCCGCCCCACCGGCCCCCGCCCGCTCTTCCTCGGCACGTACACCTCGGCCGAGGGCGGCGGCACCGGCATCGGACTCGCGACGTACGACATCACCACGGGCCGTATCACCGGCACGGGAACCCTCACCGGCATCGGCGACCCGTCCTATCTCGCGGCGCACCCGGACGGCCGTACGCTCTACGCGGTCAACGAGCGCGAGGACGGCGGCGTGACGGCGGTCCGGCTGTCAACAGGCGGGCAGCACAAGGTACTTGGTACACGCACTACGGGAGGTGCCGCTCCCACCCATCTGTCCGTGCACCCCGGCGGGCGCTGGCTCCTGAGCGCCAACTACGGGTCCGGCAGCGTGGCGGTGCACCCCATCGAGGCCTCGGGCGCGCTCGGCGAGCGTACGGATCTGGTGACGCACTCCAGCCCGCCGCCCGGCCCCGGACAGGAGGGGCCGCACGCGCACCAGTTCATCACCAGCCCGGACGGCGGCCATGTACTCGCGGTCGATCTGGGCACGGACACGGTCTACACGTACCGCCTGGACGAATCCGCGGGCACCCTCCGCCCGGTCTCCCAGGCACGCACACGCCCGGGCGCGGGCCCGCGCCATCTCACCTTCCACCCCGGGGGCCGCTTCGCCTACCTGGCGAACGAACTCGACAACACGGTCACGGTGTGCGGCTACGACCCGGCGACGGGACGGCTGACGCCGGGCGATCCGCAGCCCACGGGCACGGGCGAGGGCACGAGTTACCCGGCGCAGCTGCTCGTCACGCCGAACGGCTCGTACGCGTATCTCGCCAACCGCGGCCACAACAGCCTGACCCGGTACGCCGTCGAGGCGGACGGGGCCCGGCTGCGCCTGCTGGACACCGTGCCCGTGCGCGGCGACTTCCCGCGGCACATCGCCTTCTCGCCGGGCGGGAATCTGCTGTTCGCCGCGAACCAGAAGTCGAGCACGGTCAGCGTCTTCCACGTCGACGGGAAATCCGGCGAACTACGGCTCGCGGGCGAGCCGTTCGCGTCACCCGTCGCCGTCTGTGCGCTGCCGCTGTAGCGCCCGGGGGCAGGTTCCGGCGCTGGCCTGGGAGAGGAGGATGTGCATGCGTTCCGTCAGCTGGCCGAGGTCGTCGGCGGGCCGGTGGAAGGGCAGCCGTACGTCGCCGTGGTCGCGTGAGCGCTCGATGCGCAGGGTCAGCGCGTGCCGGTCGACGGCGAGCGGCTGGACGCGTACCGCGCCGTGCAGGTTGTCGGGCTCGACGAGGCGGGTGAGCCGCTCGACGGCGTCCGGGTGGCAGTCGGCGAGGTGGGTCAGCAGCCGGGCCTCGGCGGTGGCCAGCGGGTCGGGTTCGGTTCGGGCGTACTCGTCGCGGTCGACCACGACCGCCCCGCCGCCGTCGCGCAGCACGATGCGGGTCGGGCTGAACGCGAGGTGTCCCTCCTCGGGCTTGAACCAGCCGGCCATCCAGAGCCGGGCGCGGATGCGGTTGCGTACGGGGACGGGCGCCACGTCGGCGAACTCGAGGACGGCGGACGGCTCTCCGCGCGGCGCGCAGATCGCGGCCGCAGTGAGCATGCTGTCGTCCGGCAGGTGCAGCAGCACGCGGCCGTCCTCGGCGACGGTGTGGACGCCGATGAACTCCTCGCGGCCGCCCTCGGCGGTCACCGCGCAGGACCAGGCCGTGGCGAGCACGGAGCGGGCACGCTGAGCCGTTGCCGGCACGGCGGTCCACGTGTGACGGTCACCCATCCCAAACCTCCCTTAGGTAAGCCTTGCCTAACTTACCTAAGATCTGGGCTCAGGCCAACCAGTTCAGGGTCTTCAACTGTTGGCGGTTTTGCTGCGTTTTCCTGTGCGATTCGGGCGTGGTCGGTCGGGTGCGTGTCTTTGTGCGGAGGTCGGTCGTTAGGCCGATCGGGTGCACGGATGTGCCCCGTTCGGGACCGGGCAGGGGGTGGTGGGCGTGGGACGGTTGGTGGCGACGGCGCCGTGCACCGCCTTCGGCGGCGTGGTCGAGGGCAGCGGCGAGCATGTCGGCCAGGCCCTGCTGCATGAACGGGTGGGGTTTCTCGCCAAGTTGAGCCGCGAGCTGACCTCCGCACTGGTGGCCGCCCGGTGGGACGAGGCCTCGCTGCAGGTGCTGGCCGCCGGGGTCGACGGGCGGGGCGAGCCGTTGCCGTCCAAGGGCTGGATGGCGCTGCGCCGCCTGGGCTGGCAGCACACGGCGGCTCTCGCGGAGGGGGTGTACGTGTCGGACCGGGTGCGCCGCGGGGCGGAGGAGTACGCGGCGCGCACCCTGCGGCTGGCCGGGCACCGGCGCGCCCTGCTGGCGGCCGTCCTGGCGACCTGGCCCGCCGACCCCCACCGGCGTACCGGGGCGGAGTGGGAGGCACTGCGGGCCCTGCTGCCGACCGGGGTCAGCAATGCGGAGATCCGCAACCGCACCCGGCAGGTGCGCGCGTATCTGGCCGAACACGGGAAACTGCCCGCCGGTTTGTGTGAGCTGGAGGAGCCGCCCGAGATCGCCGCGCAGGTGTTGCTGGCGGCGATGGACCGCCAGCAGGTCACCCTGCAGCGGGTGGATGCAGGGCTGGCCCGGCTGCGGGTGAAACTCCCGCTGTGCGCCGCCCCCGGCTCCGGCCGGGACTGGGCCTGGCACGTGCTCGACCTACGCCTGCCGGGCACCGTCGAGGCGGATGCGGTGCTGCACACCCCGACCCTGCGCCCCACCCGCGGCGGGCGGATCGCCGTGGACCTGCCGCACTCCCGGCCGCTCTCCGCCGCTCCGGTCGCCGGGCACACCGTGACGGTGGGCTTCGACTGGGGGGTCAACACCCTGCTCACCGGCACGGTGGGCCGCCTGACCGGCAGGGCCGGGCAGGCGCGGGTGGTCACCGACGGTCGCCCCCTGCTCTTCGACGCCACCGCCGTCAGCGCGAAACTGCACCGGCTGCGCCGCCACCGCGAACACCTCGCCGCCCGACGCGACCACTACCGGGCCCTCGCGGACGGACTCGGCTCCCCGCACCTCGCCTGGGGTCGGCTCCTTGACCGGGCCGCGGTGCTGGAGGTCGAGCACGCGCGGGTGTGTGCCCGCATCCGCCACCTCAATCAGGCGCTGGTCTGGTCCGCGGCCCGCTGGGCCGTCGACCAGACCCTCACACTCGGCGCCACCGTCATCTACCTCGAAGACCTGGCCACCCTCGAGACCCGCGGCAAACGCCAAGGCAACGCGAGGCTGTCGGGACAGGTGCGCGGCACCCTCGTCGAGGCCATCCGGCACCTGGCCGCCAAGGCGGGCCTCGCGGTGGTCACCGTCCCCGCAAGGGGCACCTCCGCCCGCTGCCCGCAATGCCTGGGCCCGCTGGGCCACCACCCGGCCCCGGACCGGCTCCACGTGCGCGGCTGGGCCTGGGCCCACTGCCCCGGCTGCCACCTGTCGATCGACCGGGACCACGCGGCCGCCCGCCGGATCGTCTCCCGCGGCCTGCTCGCCCAGGCCCACACCACCACCGACCGCACCACCGGTGCCCGCACCCTCCGCACCACCGTCGACGGCACCGTCACCGCGGTGCGCCGCCCGAAGAAGACCACCCGCCGCCTGCGCCGCGCCCGCCGACAGGCAGCCGCGCCGCCCCGGCCGGCTGGGGCAAAGGCCACCCCGGGAAAATCCCGCCCCACTCCGGCCCGGCCCTCCCCGGTCAGCCGGTCTCAGACTTCCCGTCGTATGCCCGAGGTGCGTACGGTCCCCGCCACCACCCCCACCGGGGCGGTAAAGCGTCCGGCGGGGCATGACACCCAGGCACCAGCCCATACCGGGCCGGTGCCAGGTCATGGAGTACCCGCCCCCGACAACCGGCCGGAGCTTGCTCCGGCCGGCAGGGTGCGGCTCTCCCGCGGAACCTGTCGGCGGCGCACCCGCGCCGCCCAGCGGACCGGCTTCCACCACGTGCACGCCACCGAGGTCCACCCCCTCACTCCGAGGTTCGGACCCCACCACGGCGGCACACGGCCACGCCGCGCCCGAAAAGCCTGAAACCCTCAGGCACACACAGAGTTCCCGAGACGCTCTTTTCACAGGAAGGAGGCCCATCGACCTCAGCGGACGGGCGATCGTCCTCAGAGCTGCGCTGTCCAGTGCACGGGTCGGGTGACCGTCTCCGGAAGCCTCGTACTCCCGCTCCCTCGAGCCGAGTTGAGCTGGGGCTGGGTCAGGAAGAAGGCGCCGGTCAGGTCCGCGTCCGTGAGGTCGGCGTCGCGGAGATCCGCGCCGATGAGGTCCGCGCCCCGTAGGTCGGCGCCGGTCAGGTCGGCGGCGATGAGGTAGGCGCCGCGCAGGTTGGCGCCCCGGAGATCGGCTCCCTTGAGGCGGGCGCCCATGAGGTCTGCGCCCCGGCGGTCCTTCTTGCGGCCACGGGTGCCCGCCCGCACCAGCTCGCTCGTCCGCAGCAGGAGTTCGTTGACCTGTTGCCGGTGCGCACCCACGTCCAACTCGCCGAGTTCCTCCGGGGTTTGGCGCGTGAGCCGCTCGGTCTCGCGGAGCAGTCGGCGGAGGTCGGCGTGCACCGGGCGGGCGGCGGGCAGGGTCAGCGCCTCCGACAGGTACCAGAGCAGTTCATGCAGCTGCCGTACGACCGGAAAGACGTCGAACATCCGCCGGGCGCGCTCCGGCGTCCCCGACCGCCAGTCCTGGCCGCCGAAGGTGACCTGCGAGACCTGCTGCCCGGCGCCGAAGCAGTCGTAGACGGTGCAACCGGTGAAGCCGCGCTGCCGCAGCTCGGTGTGGATGCCGCAGCGGGAGTCGGTGCGCAGGTGGGAGCAGGGCTTCCCGGCCTCCTTGTCGACCGCGAAGTCCGCCGAGGCCGAGAAGGGCAGCGCGACACAGCAAAGGCCGAAGCAGCGGGTGCAGTCCGCGCGCAGATCGTGGAGGTCAAGGGGGTGGTCCGGCATGCCGGACAGCCTACGTCGGGCTCGGCCGGACCCATCCGGCTCCCCTCCGCCGAACGAATCCTCACCGATGAATTTCCGGCCTTGTGGGGGTCTCCACATACAGAGGAAAACAAGCTCCGCTACTACAGAGATACGAGCCCATAGATACGAGCCACCCGAACCCGAGGAGAGCGTCATGTGCACCCACCAGCCGCCGTGCCCGACCGCCGAGAGCCCCGACCACCACGCCGCCGTGATCGTGTCCGCACATCCCGAGCAGGGCTGGTACCGGCTGTGCAACGGCACCATCGTCTTCGACGACACCGGCGAGATCCTCCCCGACGGCCGCGTCGTCAACCCGCACCGCGACCTCGGCCCGCTGACCGTGGCCGCCTGACCTACCAACTGAAGAGCTCGAAGGACCTACCGGCCGAACAGCTCGAAGGCCACGGCCGGCTTCCCGCCGAAGCGTTCGCCCATCTCCTGCGCATAGCCGATCAGGAAGCCACGGACGTACGTCTCAGGATCCTCGTCCGTCAACACCTCGATGTACGTGCGGTGCTCGAGCAGAGACCGCACCGCCCGCTCAAGCCCCGGCGTCGCGTCCACCGCGTGCGTGGGGCTCGCCGAACCGGCCACGGCGACCCAGCGGACCCCGTTCCAGGGCTCGAGGCCCTGGTCGGCCAGCTCGGGAAAGATCCAGCGGTTCCCCGCGTCAGCGGCGGCGTCGAGCGTGGCCCGTCCCACGGCGACATGGTCCGGGGTGTTCCAGCCGGCCCCGCCCCAGGTGTCCCGGTGGTTGAGAGTGATGACCAGTTCGGGCCGGTACTTGCGGATCGCCGCCGCGATGTCCCGCCGCAGCGCGATCCCGTACTCGACGACCCCGTCCCTGTGGTCGAGGAACTCCACCTCACTCACCCCGACGACGGCCGCACTGGCCCGCTGCTCCCGCTCCCGCAGCGGCGCGCACTCGGCAGGGTCCAGCGTGTCGATGCCCGCCTCACCACGGGTCGCCAGCACATACGCGACCTCCCGGCCCGCGTCCGTCCACACGGCGATCGCGGCCGAGCAGCCGTACTCGAGGTCGTCCGGATGGGCCACCACGGCGAGAGCGCGCTGCCAGTCGTCGGGCATGAGCCTCAGCTGGTCGTTCGTCGGCTCCGTCATGGTGCGCAGATTAGTGGGGCCCGGTCGTGCGCGCCGGACAAAAACCGGGCAGAGCGACAACCGTTCAGACCTCGTCCCGCGACATGGCGATCAGCCGGTCCAGTACGCGCGGACCGCCCGCCCGTACCCCGTCGTGCTCGAACTCGTTCGTCACCCACGTACGCAGCCCCCGGATGCTCCGCGCCGTCCGCAGCGAGTGCTCGGTGTCGACGTACATGTCGTCGTGATACACGGCCGCGGCGACGGGGACCTCGTTGGCGGCGAGGCGGGCTGGGTCGTACAGCGGGGGCCAGCCCCTGTTCTCGGCCAGGTCCCCAGCGGTCTCGCGCAGCGGGCGCAGTGCCGGGTCGTTGTCGAACATCCACGGGTGCACGGACTCGCCCGTGAACAGCAGCGGCCCGTCGCCCGCGAGCGTCTTGGCCGCGTCGAACTGCGGGAACTCGGCACGCACCCGCTCCGCAGCCCAGTCGGTGGGCCGAGGGTCCTGCCCGAAGCAGGCCTCGTGGACGAGCGCGTACAGCGGGTGACCCGCGAACGACAGGAGCCCCTGGGCCTCCTCCTGGAAGGCGTCGGAGAGGGCGGGGCCCTGCGGGGTGCGGACGAAGGCGTCCTCCAGGAGGTAGTGGAGGCGGTGGCTGCCGTCGCTCTTGCCGAGGACGTTGCCGAGGGACTGGAAGGCCTCGACGGTGAGCCGGTAGCCGTTCGGCAGGACGACCTCGTGCGCCAGCAGGTACTCGGCGATCCGTCGGGCCCGTTCGACGTCCTGCGGGTAGCGGGCGTAGTGCGCGGCGACCTTGCGCTCGATGCGCGGGTACGCGGCCCGGTAGATGTCGTCCACCTGTGCGTCCAGGGAGGGCAGCCCGCCAGTGATCAGCGCGGCGCGCAGGCCTTCGGGCGCGTACGACAGGTAGGTCACCGTGCAGAAACCGCCGAAGCTTTGACCGAGAACCGTCCAGCGGTCGCCGCCGGTGACCGTGGGGCGGATGGCCTCGCAGTCGCGGACGATGGAGTCGGCGCGGAAGTGCGCGAGATAGTCGGCCTGTTCGCTCGGGCCGCCGCGCAGCGGGAGCGTCTGACGGTTGGCGGGTGTGGAGTTGCCGGTGCCGCGCTGGTCGAGCAGCAGCACCCGGTACTCCTTGAGGGCGCGGCCGAGCCAGGCCTGCTTGCCGATGAAGCGGTTGGCGCCGAAGCCGGGGCCGCCCTGCAGGTAGACCAGCCAGGGCAGGTCAGCCTCGGCTTTGTCGGTGGCGACGACTTCACGGGCGTACAGCTCGATCGTCTCCCCGTCCGGGGCGTCGTGGTCGAGGGGCACCGTGAAGCGGCGGTCGATGAGGACGGCGCCGGGCTGACGGTAACTGACGCTCACTGCGGCTCCCGAGGATGTACGGACGCTTTCGGGGCCAGTTCAGCACATGGTCCTCAGCGCGGGGGCAGGCTGGAGCGGCGTACGACGAGTTCCGGCTGGAGTACGACGTTTCGGTGCTGGTGCGGGACCGGTGCCGTCTCGGACTCGGTCTCCTCCAGAAGGAGTTCGGCGGCGAGGGCGCCCATGGTCACGGCGGGCTGCCGTACGGAGGTGAGGGGGACGGCGGCGGCGGCCGCGAACTCGATGTCGTCGTAGCCGACGATCGCGAGGTCGTCGGGGACGGAGACGCCGGCCGCGAACATGGCCTGGAGGACGCCGAGCGCGAGCAGGTCGTTGGCGCAGAAGACGGCGGTCGGGCGCTCGGCGAGGCCGAGGAGCCGGGCGCCGGCGTCGCGGCCCGCGGCCACGTCGAGCCGCTCGGTGGGCAGTTCACGAAGACGGTCGGCGCCGAGCCCGGCCTCGGCCAGCGCGTTCAGCGCGCCTGTGCGCCGGTCCCTGACCTGGTTCAGTCCGGGCGGCCCGCTCACATACGCGATGGAGCGGTGCCCGGCGTCGATCAGATGCCGTACGGCCAGTGCGCCGCCCGCCACGTCGTCGACCGACACCGAGCACTCGGTGGTGCCCTCGGCGACCCGGTCGACGAGCACGAACGGGATGCCGTGGCGGCGGAACGTCGCGATGTTCCGCCCGGTCGCGTCGGCGGGCGTGAACAGCACGCCCCGTACCCGCTGTTCGGCGAACAGCGACAGGTACTCGGCCTCCTCGCCCGGGCTCTGCGCGCTGTTGCAGACCATCACGCCGAGCCCGGCGTCGCGGGCGGCGCGCTCGGCGCCGCGTGCCACGTCCACGAAGAACGGGTTGCCCATGTCCAGGACGAGCAGGCCCATGATCCGGCTGCGCCCGGCCCGCAGCTGCCGTGCCGACTCGCTGCGGACATAGCCGAGCCGGTCTATCGCGGACAGCACGCGGGCACGGGTCTCGGAGGCCACCGTGTCCGGCCGGTTGATCACGTTCGACACGGTGCCCACCGAGACTCCGGCGACACGGGCGACGTCCTTGATACCCACCGAATGAGCCATCAGGCAGGGACCTCCAGGGTGACGAGGGACGGCGGGCAGGACCTCACATTACCGGCGCGCCCACCGCCACGAGCTGCGCTCACGCGGGCAGCCGGAAGTCGACGACATGGAGCGCCGAGGGTGTCGTACCGCTGGACTTCTCCTGGTACATGACCGACAGGACCCCGTCCTGCGCGATCCGCATCTCGTCGATCACCACCTCGCCGAAGGCATTGAGCCCGGCGCCGTCGAACAGGATCGTCCAGTCGGTGTGTCCGGAGGCCACCGAGGCACCGGCGATCCGGCCGAACGGGAAGATCGCGTACGCGTTGTTGTACTTGTCGAGGACGAGCTTCGTGCGCTGGCTGGAGTTCAGCGGCACCGGTATCTCGGTCTTCTGCCAGGCGCCGGAGGAGCTCTTGCGGACAAGGAAGGCACGGCCGTTGGCGGTCCGGTTCGCGACGTAGTTCGTCGTGCACTGGCCGAAGCGGCCCGGTACGTAGCTGATGATGGCGTGCGGGCGGCCGGCCGAGTCGATGAACTGGCTCTCCTGGTTCATCAGCGAGTGGTCCGGGTTGAGCGGATCCACGACGAGCCCTGCGTCGGTGACGGAGACGCGGTCGGAGCTTCCGGTGGTGCCGACGACCGCGCCCGCGTTGTTGCGCCAGGTGCGGCCACGGTCGTCCGAGTAGACGTAACCGGTGTCGTGGTTGGTGATGCCGCCGCCGTTGCACATCACGGCGCCGTTCTGCTCACGCCACGTGAACATGGCGTGCAGGCGCCCGTTGCCGTCGTAGTCGATGCCGTGCAGGTACATGTTGCGGGCCGTGCTGGAGCCGTGCTCGCTGCTGTAGGTGCCGGTGGAGCTCGTCCACTCGCCGAGGTTGGTCCACCTGGTGCCGTCGTACTCCGCGAGGGCGTTGCGGCCGTTGCCGGAGACCGCCACGCGGTAGCTGAGCTGGAGCCTGCCCTCGGGAGTGGAGATGAACTGCGGGTATGTGAACTGCGAGGTGAGCGCCAGCCCGTCGAGGGTGGACTGCGGTGCGCCGAAGCGGCTCGTGGTCCAGCTCAGCCCGGCGGGGTTGTCGAGGAGCCCGGCCACCGACTTGACGTAGGTGAAGCCGTCGCTGTGCGAGTCCATGTTGAGGTGGAGCCGGCCGTCGGTCTTCGAGACGCCCATGGAGATCACGTTGTGGGAGTCGTTGTAGCGCAGGGTGTGGCCGACCTTGACGGTGGACCAGGTGCTCGCGCCGAGGGCGCGGCGGCCGACGACGGCGTTGCGGTCGGCGGTGTACCAGGCGGCGTACTGGTAGCCCTTGTACGTGAACAGGCCGTTCTTCTGGAACGAGTTGTTGTTGACCAGACCGTCGTACGACACGAAGAAGAGGGCCTGCGCGTCGAGGCGGCTGCTGCCGATGCGGGTGACCGAGGGGCCGGGATCGGCGGCCCGTGCGGCACCGGCGCCGATGACCGGGCCGGCCACGGCACTGAGGATGGTGCCGGCCAGCAGCGTACGTCTTCTCATCTCGGGGGACTCCTTTGTCGGGCGAGATCGAGCACTTCCGTGGGGCGGGTTGCGTCAGGCGAGGTGGAACACCTCGGTGAGCGGTTTCATGGCCTCGTCGGGGCGGGCGCCGTCCAGCGACTCGAAGAACGGCGCCATCTCCGCCTGCCAGCGGGCGTTGACCTCGGCGGCTTCCATGCCGGCCTGGGCCGCCGCGAAGTCCTCGGTCTCCAGATAGCCGACGAGCAGGCCGTCCTCGCGCAGGAAGAGCGAGTAGTTGTGCCAGCCGGTGGCCGAGAGAGCTTCGAGCATCTCCGGCCACACGGCGGCGTGCCGCTCGCGGTACTCGGCGATCCGGTCCTTGCGGACCTTCAGCAGAAAGCACACGCGCTGCATCAAGGACCCTCCGGGGCCTAGAAGTTGAAGTCGTCGATGTTCTTCGCGTCGAACACGGTCGGCTTGCCGAGGTTGATCACACCGTCCTTGCCGATGGTGTACTCGCCCATGTCACCGGCGGTGAACTTCTCGCCCTCCTTGCCGGTGATCTGGCCCGAGGCCAGCGCCACGGACGTACGCGCGGCCAGCTCGCCGAGCTCCGCCGGGTTCCACAGCTCGAACGCCTCGACGGTGCCGTTCTTGACGTACTTGCGCATGTCGTTCGGGGTGCCGAGGCCGGTCAGCTTGACCTTGCCCTTGTACTTGGAGCCGGACAGGTACTGGGCGGCCGCCTTGATGCCGACGGTGGTCGGGGAGATGATCCCCTTCAGGTTCGGGTACTCCTGGAGCAGGCCCTGGGTCTGCTGGAAGGACTTCTGGGCGTCGTCGTCACCGTAGGCGACCTTGACGAGCTTCATGTCCTTGTACTTGGGATCCTTGAGCTCGTCCTCCATGAAGTCGATCCAGACGTTCTGGTTCGTCGCCGTCTGCGCGGCGGACAGGACCGCGATCTCGCCCTTGTAGTCGATCTGTTCGGCGAGCAGCTGCACCTCGGTACGGCCCAGGTCCTCGGCGCTGGCTTGCGAGACGAAGGCGTTGCGGCAGTCGGGCTTGGTGTCGGAGTCGTAGGTGACGACCTTGATGTCGTTGCTCATGGCCTGCTTGAGCGCGGTGCACAGGGCACCCGGGTCCTGCGCGGACACGGCCATCGCGTCGACCTGCTGCTGGGTGAGCGTGTTCACGTAACTCACCTGTCCTGCGGTGTCGGTGGCGCTGGACGGGCCGACCTCCTTGTACTTCGAGCCCAGCTCCTTGAGGGCCGCCTCGCCACCCTTGTCGGCGGTGGTGAAGTACGGGTTGTTGACCTGCTTGGGCAGGAACCCGACGGTCAGGCCCTTCTTCAGTTCGGCGTTCGGGTCGGCCTTGCCGGCGGTGGCGGCGGCGCCGCCCTCCTTGCTGACGTCCTCCTTGGTGGTGCCGCCGCCGCAGGCGGTGGCGGCGAGGGCGAGCGAGGTGACGGCGGCGAGCGCGACGGCGCTGCGGCGGATCGATGACTTGCGCATGGTTGGGTTCCTTATTAACGGAGGTGAGCGGGAGCGCCCCTTCAGGGGCGCGGGGAACTGCGCGACCAGCCACAACGGATCCGCAGTTTTCGAATGGCCTTTCAGCGGAGCGGTTACGTCGGGGTGGGGGCCTTGGAAACAGGCGCCGAGGCGGCTCTTCGGCCCGCCCTCGCTGTGGAGATCTGCCGTGCGACCCGGGGGCCGAGCACGGAGACGACGAGCAGTACGCCGGTGACGACGATCTGCGACTGGGCGGAGACGTCCTGGATGCTCATCACGTTCTGCAGCGCACCGAGCAGGAAGACTCCCGCGATCGCGCCGCCGAGCGTGCCCTTGCCTCCGTCGAAGTCGATGCCGCCGAGCAACACGGCGGCCACGACGGAGAGCTCGAGGCCCGTGGCGTTGTCATAGCGGGCGCTGGCGTAGTGCAGCGCCCAGAAGATGCCGGTGAGCGAGGCCATCAGGCCGGTCAGGGTGAACAGGATCAGCTTCTGCCGCCTCACACGGAGGCCGGCGAACCGTGCGGCCTCCTCGTTCGCGCCGATCGCGAAGAGCGAGCGCCCGAACGGGGTGGCGTGCAGCGCGACCACGGCGATCGCGAGCAGCACGAGGAAGGGGAAGAAGGCGTACGGGATGAAGGTGTCCCCGATGCGTCCGGACGCGAAGTCCAGGTACTGGGCGGGGAAGTCGGTCACCGCGTCCGAGCCGAGCACGATCTGTGCGATGCCCCGGTAGGCGGCGAGGGTGCCGATGGTGACGGCGAGGGAGGGCAGCCCGAGCCGGGTCACCAGCAGGCCGTTGACCAGCCCGCAGACCACGCCGAGCAGCAGGCAGATCGGGATGATCGTCTCGATGGTCATGCCCTGGTTCCACAGCGCGCCCATCACGGCACCGGAAAGGCCGGCCGTGGAGGCGACCGAGAGGTCGATCTCGCCGGCTACCACGAGCAGCGTCATCGGCAGGGCGATCAGCGCGATCGGCAGGGTGTTGCCGATCAGGAACGACAGGTTGAGGGCGTTGCCGAAGCCGTCGACGGTGGTGAAGGACAGCAGCAGTACGACGATGAGGAGGGCGCCGACGACCGTGTCCCAGCGGACGGCGCGCCCGAGCAGCGAGTCAGCCATGGCGGGCGTTCCTCTTCTTCAGGGCGGACGCCACGCGCAGGGCGACGATGCGGTCGACCGCGATGGCGAGGATGAGCAGGATGCCGTTGATGGCGAGCACCCAGACCGAGCTGACGCCGAGGGCGGGCAGCACGCTGTTGATGGAGGTCAGCAGCAGGGCGCCGAGCGCGGCGCCGTAGACGCTGCCGGAGCCGCCGGTGAAGACGACGCCACCGACCACGACCGCGCTGACGACGGTGAGTTCGTATCCGTTGCCGGTGCCGGAGTCGACGTTGCCGAACCGGGCCAGGTACAGCGCGCCGGCGAGACCCGTGAGGGCTCCGCAGAAGGTGTACGCGACCAGGATCCGCTTGCGCACCTGGATGCCGGCGAGCCGTGCGGCCTCCGGGTTGGAGCCGAGCGCGTACAGCTCGCGTCCGCTGCCGAAGTGCTTGAGGTAGTAGGCGGTGGCGATCAGTACGGCCAGCGCGATCAGGGCGAGATAGGGCACCGCCCAGATGCCGCCGGAGCCGAAGTCCGCGAAGCTGTCGGGGAGGTCGGCCGCCGTGATCTGCCGTGAGCCGACCCAGATCGAGTCGACGCCGCGGATGATGTAGAGCGTGCCGAGGGTGACGACGAGGGCGGGCACCTGGCCGAGGCTGACGAGCAGTCCGTTCAGCAGCCCGATGCCGACACCGAGCAGGACGGCCAGGAAGATGGCCACGACGGAGTTGCCGCCGCCCTGGAGATACGTACCGGCGGCGAAGGCGCTGATGCCGAGGGTCGAGCCGACCGACAGGTCGACGTTCCGGGTGATCACGACCAGGGACTGACCGGTGGCCACCAGCATCAGGATCGTCGCGTTCAGCAGCAGGTCCTTGATGCCCTGCTCGGACAGGAACTCGCTGTTGCCCGCCTGGGTGACGGCGATCATCACCAGGAAGACGACCAGGATGGCAAGTTCGCGCATCTTGAAGACCCGGTCGACAAGTCGCGTACCGCTCGACTTCTCCACTTCGGCGGGGGGCGCGGGGGGTGCGGTCACCGTCATGCGGCGGCCCTCCCCGTTGCTGCGGCCATCACGGTTTCCTCGGTGGCTTCGGTTCGGGGGATCTCGGCGGTGATCCGGCCCTCGTGCATCACGAGCACGCGGTCGGCCATGCCGAGGATCTCGGGCAGGTCGGAGGAGATCATCAGGACGGCGACGCCGTCGGCGGCCAACTCGCTGAGCAGCCGGTGCACTTCGGCCTTCGTACCGACGTCGATGCCGCGCGTCGGCTCATCGACGATCAGTACCTTCGGGCCGGTGGCGAGCCACTTGGCGAGGACGACCTTCTGCTGGTTGCCGCCGGACAGTGTGTTGACGGTGTCGGCGATGCGGGCGTACTTGACCTGGAGCTTGACGGCCCAGTCGAGGGACCGGCTGCGCTCGGCGCCGCGGTCCATGAGGCCCGCCTTCACGGTCGTACGCAGCCCGGTGAGCCCGATGTTGCGCTCGATCGACATGTCCATCACGAGGCCCTGGGCCCGCCGGTCCTCAGGGACGAGGGCGAGCCCGGCGGCCATGGCGGTGGACGGCGCGCCGTTGGTCAGCGCCTTGCCGTCGATCTCGACCTCGCCGGCGTCCCACCGGTCGACACCGAAGACGGCTCGCGCCACCTCCGTACGACCGGCTCCGACAAGCCCGGCGAGTCCGACGATCTCGCCGCGGCGGACGTCGAAGGAGATGTCGGTGAAGACGCCCTCGCGGGTCAGCCGGCGCACGCTCAGTGCCACCTCGCCCGCCCGCACCTCCTGCTTGGGGTACAGCTCCTCGAGATCGCGGCCGACCATGCGGCGGACGAGATCGTCCTCGGTCATGCCGTCCAGCAGCTCGCTGGAGATCAGGGCGCCGTCGCGCAAGGTCGTGACCCGGCGGCAGATCTGGAAGATCTCCTCCAGGCGGTGAGAGATGAACAGCACCGCGGCGCCCTGCTCGCGCAGGGTGCGGACGACCCCGAAGAGACGGGCCACCTCGCTGCCGGTGAGCGCGGCGGTCGGCTCGTCCATGATCAGGACGCGGGCGTCGAAGGAGAGCGCCTTGGCGATCTCGACGATCTGCTGATCGGCGATGGACAGTCCGCGTGCGGGGCGGTCGGGGTCGAGTTCGACACCGAGGCGCTGCATCAGGGCCAGCGTCGCGGTGTGCGTGGCCTTGTGGTCGATACGGCCGAGGGCGCGGCGGGGCTGGCGGCCCATGAAGATGTTCTCGGCGATCGACAGATCGGGGAAGAGCGTGGGCTCCTGGTAGATCACGGCGATGCCCGCGTCCCGGGCGTCGGCCGGGCCGTGGAAGACGGTGGGCTCGCCGTCCAGCAGCACCTGGCCGACGTCCGGTCGGTGCACCCCGGCGAGCGCCTTGATGAGGGTCGACTTGCCCGCGCCGTTCTCTCCGGCGAGGGCGTGCACCTCTCCGGGGAACAGCTCCAGGGACACGTCCCGCAGGGCGCGTACGGCACCGAAGGACTTCGAGATGTCCTTGAGCGCCAGCACGGGGGCCGGACCCGTGTCGGACGGGTGGGTCATGAGGGGCTCCTCAGCGACGCGGGGCGGGGGCCTCACGACGTTGTGAAAGGTTTCAACTGGATTGCCGGGACGTTAGACAGGTCACGCAGGTCACGTCAATGGGTCCCGGGCGAAAATTTCGATAGCCAGAGGTCACAACCGAGTCACGGAACGAAGTCCTTGCAGGAGGGCTTGACAGTCTCCCGGAGGGCTCATAGCTTCGCGTTCTGAATCGTTTCAGATCGATGCCCTTCAGACCGACGTCTTCCAGACCCGAAGTCACAGGAGTCCCGAAGTGACCGAGCTCGCCGCGGTGAAGGCCGCTCTCAAGACCCAGGCCGTAGAGACGCCGTCATGGGCGTACGGGAATTCGGGGACCCGCTTCAAGGTGTTCGCGCAGGCCGGAGTGCCGCGCAATCCCTTCGAGAAGCTGGACGACGCGGCGCAGGTACACGCTTATACGGGCGCCGCGCCGACCGTGGCGCTGCACATCCCCTGGGACAAGGTCGACGACTACGCCGCGCTGGCCAAGTACGCCGAGGACCGCGGCGTGAAGCTCGGCACCATCAACTCCAACACCTTCCAGGACGACGACTACAAGCTCGGCAGCGTCTGTCACGCCGACCCGGCGGTGCGGCGCAAGGCCCTTGATCATCTGCTCGAGTGCGTCGACATCATGGACGCCACGGGGTCCAAGGACCTGAAGCTGTGGTTCGCGGACGGCACGAACTATCCCGGCCAGGACGACATCCGCGAGCGCCAGGACCGGCTGGCGGAGGCGCTGGCCGCCGTGTACGAGCGGCTCGGTGACGACCAGCGGATGCTCCTCGAGTACAAGTTCTTCGAGCCCGCCTTCTACACGACGGATGTCCCGGACTGGGGTACGGCGTACGCGCACTGCCTCAAGCTCGGGTCGAAGGCGCAGGTCGTGGTGGACACCGGGCACCACGCTCCCGGCACCAACATCGAGTTCATCGTCGCGACGCTGCTGCGTGAGGGGAAGCTCGGGGGGTTCGACTTCAACTCGCGCTTCTATGCCGACGACGACCTGATGGTGGGGGCGGCGGATCCGTTCCAGCTGTTCCGGATCATGTACGAGGTGATTCGGGGCGGTGGGTTCACGCCCGACGTCGCGTTCATGCTCGATCAGTGTCACAACATCGAGGCGAAGATTCCGGCGATCATTCGGTCGGTGATGAATGTGCAGGAAGCGACGGCTAAGGCGCTCCTGGTGGACCGCGACTCTCTTGCCTCCGCGCAGCGGTCGGGTGACGTTCTTGAGGCGAACGCCGTGCTCATGGATGCGTATAACACTGACGTGCGGCCGTTGTTGCGCGAGCTGCGGGAGGAGATGGGGTTGGACCCCGATCCCATGGGGGCGTACCGCGGCTCCGGCTGGGCGCAGAAGATCGCTGAGGAGCGGGTTGGTGGGGAACAGGCCGGCTGGGGCGCCTGATCGCTGGGTCTCGTCTGCCGAGTAAGGCCTGTTGCAGGCTGCGGGCCGGATGTGGCTGGTCGCGCAGTTCCCCGCGCCCCTAATGGGGCGCTCCCGTCACCCTCCGCTCACAACATCACGTAAGGATTGATCACTTCATGGCACCCCACCCCGAAGCCGACGCCCTCCTCTCCCGTTCTCACCGGCTCGGCGCCGACCCCCGTAACACCAACTACGCCGGCGGCAACACCTCCGCCAAGGGCACCGACACCGACCCCGTGACCGGCGGTGACGTCGAGCTCATGTGGGTCAAGGGATCCGGTGGCGATCTCGGCACCCTGAAGGAGTCGGGGCTGGCTGCTCTCCGCCTCGACCGGCTGCGGGCGCTTACCGATGTGTACCCGGGCGTCGAGCGCGAGGACGAGATGGTTGCCGCGTTCGACTACTGCCTGCATGGGAAGGGCGGCGCGGCTCCCTCCATCGACACCGCCATGCACGGGCTGGTGGACGCGGCGCACGTCGACCACCTCCACCCGGACTCCGGTATCGCGCTCGCGTGTGCCTCCGACGGGGAGAAGCTGACCGCCGAGTGCTTCGGTGACACGGTGGTGTGGGTGCCGTGGCGTCGGCCGGGCTTTCAGCTCGGCCTTGACATCGCGGCCGTGAAGGAGGCCAATCCTCAGGCCATCGGGTGCGTCCTCGGTGGGCACGGGATCACGGCGTGGGGCGCGACCTCCGAGGAGTGTGAGCGCAACTCGCTGCACATCATCCGTACCGCCGAGGCGTTCCTGGCCGAGCGCGGCAAGGACGAGCCGTTCGGGCCGGTGATCGAGGGGTACGCGGCTCTCGGCTCCGTCGAGCGGAAGGAGCGGGCGGCTGCGCTGGCGCCGGTCATCCGTGGCATCGCCTCGCAGGACCGTCCGCAGGTCGGGCACTTCACCGATTCCGAGGTGGTCCTGGATTTCCTCGCGAGTGCGGAGCACCCGCGTCTCGCGGCCCTCGGCACCTCCTGCCCCGACCACTTCCTCCGTACGAAGGTCAGGCCGCTCGTCCTCGACCTGCCGCCGACCGCTTCCGTCAATGAGTCGATCGCCCGTCTCAAGGAGCTGCACGCCGAGTACCGCGAGGAGTACGCCGCGTACTACGAGCGGCACGCTCAGCCCGGCTCCCCCGCGATGCGCGGCGCCGACCCGGCGATCGTGCTCGTGCCCGGTGTCGGCATGTTCAGCTTCGGCAAGGACAAGCAGACCGCGCGGGTGGCCGGCGAGTTCTACGTCAACGCGATCAACGTGATGCGCGGGGCCGAGGCGGTTTCGACGTACGCGCCGATCGAGGAGTCGGAGAAGTTCCGTATCGAGTACTGGGCCCTTGAGGAGGCCAAGCTCCAGCGGATGCCGAAGCCCAAGCCGCTCGCGACGCGGGTCGCGCTGGTGACGGGTGCGGGCAGCGGAATCGGCAGGGCGATCGCGCAGCGGCTCGCGGCCGAGGGCGCGTGTGTCGTGGTCGCGGACCTGAACGCCGAGGGGGCCGCGCAGGTCGCCGAGGAGCTGGGCGGCCCCGACAAGGCCGTGTCCGTCACGGTCGACGTGACCTCCGAGGAGCAGATCGCCCAGGCCTTCAAGGCGGCGGTGCTCGCCTTCGGCGGCGTCGACCTCGTCGTCAACAACGCCGGTATCTCCATCTCCAAGCCTCTGCTCGAGACGACGGCGAAGGACTGGGATCTCCAGCACGACATCATGGCCC
The DNA here is from genome assembly GCF_000716805.1 of Streptomyces yerevanensis. NCBI lineage: Bacteria > Bacillati > Actinomycetota > Actinomycetes > Kitasatosporales > Streptomycetaceae > Streptomyces > Streptomyces yerevanensis. The sequence goes on from NZ_JNWJ01000005.1 coordinate 147,676, forward strand.
GCGGTTCGTTCCTCGTCTCGCGCGAGGCGGCCCGGGTGATGACCCAGCAGGGCCTGGGCGGCGACATCGTCTACATCGCCTCCAAGAACGCCGTCTTCGCGGGCCCCAACAACATCGCGTACTCGGCGACCAAGGCCGATCAGGCGCATCAAGTCCGGCTGCTGGCAGCCGAGTTGGGCGAGCACGGGATCCGCGTCAACGGCGTCAACCCGGACGGTGTAGTGCGCGGCTCGGGCATCTTCGCGGGCGGCTGGGGCGCACAGCGCGCCGCCACCTACGGGATCGAGGAGGAGAAGCTCGGCGAGTTCTACGCCCAGCGGACCATCCTCAAGCGCGAGGTACTCCCGGAGCATGTGGCGGGCGCCGTATTCGCCCTGACCGGTGGGGACTTGACCCACACCACGGGCCTGCACATTCCTGTCGACGCCGGCGTCGCCGCCGCTTTCCTGCGATGACGGATCCGATGTCGGCTCCGGTGAAGTCGTACGCGGCGGTCGACCTCGGCGCGTCCAGCGGGCGCGTCATGGTCGGCCGCGTCGGGCCGGGCTCCCTCGGCCTCACCGAGGCGCACCGCTTCCCGAACCGGCCGGTGCGCACCCCCGAGGGGCTGCGGTGGGACATCCTCTCGCTGTACGCCGGTGTCCTCGACGGGCTGCGTACGGCAGGGCAGGTGGCAGGGCAGGTCGACTCGGTCGGCATCGACAGCTGGGCCGTGGACTACGGCCTGCTGGACGCGGACGGAGCGCTGCTCGGCAACCCGGTGCACTATCGCGACACGCGCACCGAGGGTGTCGCGGAGAAGGTGTGGGCGACGGTTCCGGCGGACGAGCTGTATGCGCGTACGGGCCTTCAGTACGCACCGTTCAACACTCTGTACCAGTTGGCGGCGGCTCGCGAGTCGGCTCAACTGGCCTATGCCGGGCGGCTGTTGCTCATCCCGGACCTGCTGACGTACTGGCTCACGGGCGAGGCGGGCACGGAGCTCACCAACGCCTCGACGACCCAGCTGATCGATCCGCGCACCCGCGAGTGGGCCCACGATGTCGCCTCGCGCCTGGGCATCGACCTAGGGCTGTTCGCACCGCTGCGGCGGCCCGGAGATCCGGCGGGCCTGCTGCGCCCCGAGGTCCTGGAGGAGACCGGGCTGACCGGTCCGGTCCCGGTGACCACGGTCGGTTCGCACGACACGGCGTCCGCAGTCGCGGCCGTCCCGGCCACGGGCGGCGAGCGTTTCGCGTACATCTGCACCGGCACCTGGTCGCTCGCGGGCCTGGAACTGGACGCGCCCGTGCTGACCGAGGCGAGCCGGGCGGCCAACTTCACCAATGAGCTGGGGCTCGACGACACGGTCCGTTATCTCCGGAACATCATGGGGCTGTGGCTGCTCCAGGAGTGTCTACGGGCCTGGGGGGACCCGGAGTTGACCGAGTTGCTGCGCACGGCTGCCGACGTCCCGCCGCTCAGGTCCGTCGTGGACGCCGGGGACGCGGCGTTCCTGGCCCCCGGCCGCATGCCCGCACGGATCGCCGACGCGTGCCGGGACTCGGGCCAGCCCGTGCCCGAGTCCCCCGCCGAGATCACGCGCTGCATCCTCGACTCGCTCGCCCTCGCCCACCGCCGGGCGATCACCGAGGCCCAGGCCCTCGCCGACCACCCGGTCGATGTCGTCCACATCGTCGGCGGCGGCACCCGCAACACCCTCCTGTGCCAGCTGACGGCGGACGCCTGCGGGCTCCCGGTGGTGGCGGGCCCGGCGGAGGCCGCGGCTCTGGGCAACGTCCTTGTCCAGGCGCGGGCCGGCGGCCTGGTCGGCGACCGTACGGCGATGCGGCAACTCCTCGCCCGTACGCAGCCGTTGGAACGGTACGAACCGCGGGGTGACACGGCGGCGTGGCGTGCGGCGGAGGCCCGGCTCACCGCCCGGTGAGCCGGAACCGCTGAACGGGGCCCGGCGGGCCCCCTCCCCATCGGCGCGTCCACGTCGTAACCTCCACTCATCCGATGATCGATCCCAAGGAGCCGCGATGCGTGTCGCCCTGTTCCTGACCTGTGTCAACGACACGCTGTATCCGGAAACCGGCCGTGCCGTGGTGAAACTGCTGACCAGGCTGGGCGTCGACGTCGACTTCCCGATGGGCCAGACCTGTTGCGGGCAGGCGCACTACAACACCGGCTATCGCCACGAGGCCGAGCCACTGGCCCGGCATTTCTCCGATGTCTTCGGAGAGTACGAGGCGATCGTGACGCCCTCCGGCTCCTGTGGCGCCATGGTCCGGGAGTTGTATCCGCGCATGGGCGAGCGGGCCCGCGCGGAGGGCCGCGGCGACACCCTCGCGCGCACGCTCGCGCCGGTCGTGCCCAAGACGTACGAGCTCACGGAGTTCCTCGTGGACGTCCTGGGCGTGACCGACGTCGGCGCGTACTACCCGCACACCGTCACGTATCACCCGACCTGTCATGGTCTGCGCAGCCTGGGCCTCGGCGACCGTCCTCGCCGGCTCCTCCAGGCGGTCAAGGGCCTCGAGCTGAGGGAGCTTCCCGGCGCCGACGAATGCTGCGGCTTCGGCGGCACGTTCGCCATGAAGAACTCCGATGTCTCGGCGGCGATGGGCGCCGACAAGGTCCGTAACGCCGCGTCGACGGGCGCGGACGCGCTGTGTGCCGCGGACAACTCCTGTCTGATGCACATCGGCGGCACGATGGCCCGCCTCAGAACGGAGATGCAGCCGGTGCACATCGCGGAGATCCTGGCGAGCACGGAAGAGGAGCCCCTGACATGACCCGTGGCATGAACGGGAGCACCGTAGAGGAGTCGAGCGCATGAGCGGCACCTTCGTCGGTATGCCGGCCTTCCCCGAGGCCGCGCACGAAGCCGTCCACAACCAGACCCTGCGCGGCAATCTGCGGCACGCCACGCACACGATCCGCGCCAAGCGCGCCAAGGCGGTCGCGGAGGTGTCCGACTGGGCGGAGCTGCGCGAGGCGGGCAAGCAGATCAAGGACCACACTCTTCGTCATCTCGACCGGTATCTCGTGCGGTTGGAGGAGTCGGTCACGGCGGCGGGCGGCATCGTGCACTGGGCGGCCGACGCCGACGAGGCGAACCGCATCGTCACGGACCTGGTGAAGATGACCGGCGAGAGCGAGGTCGTGAAGGTCAAGTCCATGGCCACCCAGGAGATCGGCCTCAACGAGGCGCTGGAGGCCGAGGGCATCCACGCGTACGAGACCGATCTGGCCGAGCTCATCGTGCAGTTGGGCAAGGACCGGCCGTCCCACATCCTCGTCCCGGCGATCCACCGCAACCGCGGCGAGATCCGCGAGATCTTCGCCCGCGAGATGAGCAAGTGGGGCCGCCCGGCCCCGGAGGGGCTCACGGACACCCCCGCCGAACTCGCCGAGGCCGCCCGTCTGCACCTGCGCGAGAAGTTCCTGCGCGCCAAGGTCGGCATCTCCGGCGCCAACTTCATGGTCGCCGAGACCGGCACCATGGTCGTCGTCGAGTCCGAGGGCAACGGCCGTATGTGTCTGACCCTCCCCGAGACGCTGATCTCGGTCGTCGGCATCGAGAAGATCGTGCCGACCTGGCGGGACCTGGAGGTCTTCCTCCAGACACTCCCCCGCTCCTCGACGGCCGAGCGCATGAACCCGTACACCTCGATGTGGACCGGCACGACGGACGACGACGGGCCGGGGACCTTCCACCTGGTCCTCATCGACAACGGCCGCACCGACACGCTGGCCGACGAGGTCGGCCGCCAGGCCCTGCGCTGCATCCGCTGCTCGGCGTGTCTCAATGTCTGCCCGGTGTACGAGCGGGCGGGCGGCCATGCGTACGGCTCGGTGTACCCGGGCCCGATCGGCGCCATCCTCAGCCCTCAACTGAGGGGCACCGCAAGCGAGATCGACGCCTCGCTGCCGTACGCCTCCTCGTTGTGCGGCGCCTGCTACGAGGTGTGCCCGGTGGCGATCGACATCCCCGAGGTGCTGGTCCATCTGCGGGAGCGGGTCGTCGAGGGAGGTGCGGTGACCCGGGACGGCAACAAGGTCGTACTCAAGCCCGCGAAGGGACACGCCGCCGAGCGGGCCGCGATGCGTGCGGCGCGCTGGGCGTTCAGCCACCCGGGCGCGCTGCGCGCCGGCCAGCGGCTGGCTTCGCGGAGCCGCCGCTTCCATCCTCGGTCGCTGCCGGGCCCCGGCAAGGCGTGGAGCGCGACGCGCGATCTGCCGGCGGTGCCGTCGGAACCGTTCCGCGACTGGTGGCAGCGTACGAACGGCGGAAAGGACACCGGCAAGTGAGTACCAGGGATGTGATCCTCGGCCGCGTGCGCCGCGCGCTGGCCGACGTGGGACAGGACGACACTCCCCCAGTGCCTGAAGGGCCTGGGAGGGACCCCCAGTACGAGCGGGCCGTTGACCGGGGCTATCTGCCCGAGCACGGGGACCGGAGTGTCGAGCAGACGGTGGATCTGCTGGCCGAGAACCTGGCGGACTACCGGGCGATCGTGCACCGCTGCGAGGCCGACGGTCTTGCGGCGCTGATCGCCGGGCTGCTCGCCGAGCGAGGCTCGACGTCGGTGGCCGTGCCGCCGAGCCTGGATGAGGAGTGGCTGGCGGCGACCGATGTCACGCGCGTTCCCGACAGCCGCGCCAGCACCCCGCACGAGCTCGACCAGGTCGACAGCGTGATCACGGCATGTGCGGTGGCGATCGCCGAAACCGGCACCATCGTGCTGGACGGCGGACCGGATCAGGGTCGCCGTCGCATCACGCTCGTCCCGGATCACCACATCTGTGTCGTACGCGTACCGGACCAGGTCGTCTCCTCGGTGCCGCAAGCGCTTCCGCGTCTGGACCCGACACGCCCGCTGACCTGGATCTCCGGCCCTTCGGCGACCAGTGACATCGAACTCGACCGGGTCGAGGGGGTGCACGGTCCGCGCACCCTCGAGGTGGTGCTGGTGAACGGCCGTACTGTCAGCGGGAATTGAACGGATCGCCTCCGGGTTTCGTACTTCATGGAGACAACGGGGCGGCCGGCAGCCGTGGCTCATGGCCATGGCACAGCGGGCCGACCCGTTTGCCGCGCCAAGGAGGAACCCGTCGGATGACCGCACACCGCCGCATCGCCGCCCTCGTCGGAGTGGCTCCGCTGCTGCTCACGGTGTGGGCCGCCTGCCCCGCCGCAGCGCAGGGAGCCCCGGAGGGCGCCACCCCCGCGAAGTCGTCGACGATCGTCACCACCACGCCCGCCGAGTCCCCTGTCAGCGTCATAAACGGGCGCGGTGAGTCCGTGTCCTCCGAGGACTCCGTCGTCGACGACCGTGCGAGTACGGCCCTGCCCCTCGTGGCGGGCGGCGCGGCGGGCGTGCTCATCACGGGGGGCGCGGCCTACACCTTGCGGCGGCGCCGCTGAGCAGTCACTGAGCTGTTGCTGGGCTGTCCCTGGGACACGGAACTCGTTCGGCCGACCGCACGTTCTCGGAAAGATCACACAACCGACGACGTACGCCGCCCACCGGCTCTATCTTGGGCGGTAACTTCAGGCCAACTCGGAGATGCCCCATGCCTCATGACGTTCCGTTGATCAACAGCAGCGTGCCGCACTCCGCGCGTATCTGGAACTACTGGCTCGGGGGCAAGGACTGCTACGAGATCGACCGCGAGGTCGGTGACCAGATCCGCGGGGTGAACCCGGAGATCGTCCAGATCGCCCGGGCCCAGCGGGCGTTCCTCAAGCGGACTGTCACGTATCTGGCCGGTGAGGTCGGCATCCGCCAGTTCCTCGACGTCGGCACAGGACTGCCCACGTTCGACAACACCCATGAGGTCGCCCAGCGGATCGCCCCCGAGGCGCGGATCGTGTATGTCGACCACGACCCCATCGTGCTGGCCCACGCCACGGCGCTGCTGACCAGCACACCCGAGGGCGCCACCGACTACATCGACGCTGACCTGCGCGACCCCGCGGCCATCCTGGAAGGCGCCGCCAGGACGCTGGACTTCGAGCAGCCGGTCGCCCTGATGCTGCTGGGCATCGCCGCCCACGTACCCGACGACAGTGCCTACGGCATCGTCGAGCGCCTGCTGGACGCGCTGCCGTCCGGCAGTCACCTCGTGTTCTGCGACAGCACCGAGGTGTTTCATCCCGAGGAGATGCGCGCCATGGTCGAGCAGTGGAACCAGGCGAGCGACAACCCGCGCACCAACCGCAGCCCCGACCAGCTCGTCCGCTTCTTCGGCGGCCTCGAACTCCTCGATCCCGGCCTGGTGTCCGTCGCCCAATGGCGCCCCGTGGACGAGCCGGACGAGCCGCAGAAACCGGCGAAGCCTCAGGAGGTCGACAGCTTCGGCGGGGTGGCGCGCAAGCCGTAGCGTCACGCGGGCGCCGGTCAGCCGGCCTGCCGAGTGTGGGTCAGCGGGTAAGTCCGGTCGTGTCGCAGGCGGGCCGGAGCTCCCGGATGCAGATCTGGTCGATGGTGTACACGCCGTCCTTGACGAGTGTCTGCTCGATGTTGCCGACCGTCACCTCACGTGGGGTGAGCAGGACGGACGGGATGTCCTTGGTCGTGGGGCTGTCGGTCGTCGTCGTGGCGACATCGCGGAGCTCCTCGCCTCGCCCCAGGGCGACGGCCATCGCGGCGGCTGCGTCGGCTTCCGCCTTGAAGGGTTTGTACACCGTCATGTACTGCTCGCCCTTGACGATGCGACGCACAGCGTCAAGGTCGGCGTCCTGGCCAGTGACGGGAGGAAGCTCCCTGACATCGGCCTTCTTGAGAGCGGAGATGACGCCTGCGGCTATGGCGTCGTTGGCCGCCAGGACGCCGCCGATCCGGTCCGGGCCCAGAGCCGCGATGGCGGCGGACATGTTGGCGTGGGCGTTCTCCGTGCTCCAGCCCAGGGTGTCGTACGACCTGCCGATCTTCACCTTGCCGGTGAGGACGGACAGCGTGCCCTTCCTGTACCACGCCGCGTTGGGACTGGTCGGATCTCCGTTCATCATGACGACGGTTCCGCCGTTCGCCTTGTCGCCCATGGCCTTCAGGAGCGCCTCGCCCTGGAGCCTGCCGACCTGCCCACCGTCGAAACTGACATAGCCCGAGATCGGGCCTTCGGCGAGCCGGTCATAGGCGACGACCGGTACCCCCGCCGCCTTCGCCTCCTGGATCGAGGAGCGGAGCGCCTTGGTGTCGGCGGCGTCGAGGATCAGGACCCCGACCCCTTTGGTGATCATGGAGATCATCTGTTGCCGCTGCCTCGTCGCGTCGTTCTCGGCGTTGGCGTACTCCATGGTGCAGCCGGAACACAGCTCCTTCAGCCGCTTCTCGATCAGCGGCTTGTCGGAATGCTCCCAGCGGGGGACCGCTTTGCTCGGGAGCAGCAGACCGACGCTGAAGCTGTCCGTGCCCGCCTCGTCGTCTCCTCCGCAGGCGGCCAGGGGCATCGCGATGAGTCCCGCGGCGAGTACCGCGATGACATGCCGCGTACGGGTCCTCATGGCAGGTCCTCTCGTTCCGTTCGGGACCCCGAGTCCGTGGGTGCCGGCGCGGGCGGCGGCACAGCGATCTCGCTCCACACCTGTTTGCCGCCGGCCACGGGCACCGTGCCGAAGGACTCCGACACTGCTTCGACCAGAACCAGGCCTCGGCCGCCGGTGGCCTCCCAGTCCACGATCACCGGCTTGGCAGGCGCGCGCGGCGAGGCGTCGTTCACACTGACTCGCAGCCGGTCCCCGCGGAGCGTCAGGTCGACGCGGACCTCACCCTGGGTGTGCACCAGGGCGTTGGTGACCAGCTCGGAAACGACCAGCAGCACCGCGTCGGCCGCTTCCTGGACCTTCCACCGACGCAGAGTGCGCGTGGTGAAACGGCGGGCGTGCATGACGGCGTCGGGCAGCCGCCACACCGCCCAGCCGGCCCGTATCGGCCGGATCTCCATACCGTCGTAGCGCAGCAGCAACAGCGCCACGTCGTCCTCACGACGGCCGATGTCGCCGAGCAGTTCGTCGGCCATCAGCCCCGGATCCGCCGGATCGGCCGCGGCGAGCGCGGTGCGCGTGCGGAGCATGCCCTCGTCCAGGGGCAGGTCCGAGGCCTCGACCAGGCCGTCGGTGACCAGGGCGAGCACCGCGCCGGGGGCCAGTGCGGCCGCGGTCATGGGGAACTCCGCCTCCGCGAGAATGCCCAGCGGGGGGCCGCCCTCGACCTGTACTTCCTCGGTGCTGCCGTCGGGATGGCGTACCAGCGGTGAGAGGTGCCCGGCCCGGACGAACAGGATGTTGCCCTCCTCCATGTCCAGTTCGGCGTAGCAGCAGGTGGCGAACAGGTCGGTCTCCATACCGACGAGGAGGCGGTTGGCGTGTGAGACGACCACATCGGGCGGGTGGCCCTCCACGGCGTAGGCCCTGACCGCGGTACGCATCTGGCCCATGATCGTCGCGGCTCCGGCACTGTGTCCTTGTACGTCCCCGATGACCAGCGCCACGCGTTCCTCGGAGAGGGCGATGACGTCGTACCAGTCACCGCCCACCTGCAGCCCCCGCCTGGCGGGCAGATAGCGGGCGACGGCCGTCCCGCCGGGCAGTTCGGGCAGGCGCCGGGGCAGCAGACTGCGCTGCAGCATCGTCGCGAGTTCCTGCTCGGCGTCGTACGCGTGCGCACGTCTGAGGGCCTGCCCGACCAGCGCCGCGGTGGCGGTCAGCAGGGACCGTTCCTCGGGGACGAACTCGTGCGGCCGGTCCCAGCCGACCAGGCAGACGCCGGCGACCCGGCCCTTTGCGGGGAGGGGCAGGACGGCCAGGCCTCCGGTGCCGATGCCCGCCAGTCCGGGTTCGAGGGCTGTGCCGGCGGGCCACAGGTCCATACGTCCGTCCCGCAGAGCCGCCTGAAGGGTGGGCAGGGCACTGACCGGCGCGTCGGGCCACTCCGAACGCCACTCGGGTCGCCATATCTCCGGCCAGGCGTCGGGCTGCGGCGGGTCGAGCACACTGACCATCAGCCGGTCGTCCTGCAACTCGGCGAGCACCACCCGGTCGGCGCCCAGCGGACCACGCAGCGCGGTGACCACCACTTGGCTGACGTCACCGACTGTCGCGGCATCGTCGAGTGCGGCGGTCAGCCACTGGATCCTGGAGACGTCGTCGGCGCTCCGGCGCAGGACCGAGGTCGCCATCACCAGGCCCAGCACCTGCTCCGGCCGGTCATCGGTGGCCGCCGCCACCCTGCAACTCAGGCTCAGCCAGCGCATTTCGCCGGTGGGGCGGCGAACGCGGAACTCCAGCTCCCGCCGACCGAACGCCTGGCCGGACGGCTCCAGGACCGACATCAGCGCGTGCATGTCCTCCGGCAGGGCATGCGCGATCAGGGTGTCCACCTTGCCGTCGAAGTCGTCCGGCGCGATCCCCACCAGCTCGAGCAGAGTCTCGTCCGCCTCGATCAGGCCGGTGTCCGGCACCAGGACGAAGGTACCGACGCGCAGACTCCGCAGGGCGGGACTCAGGAGCGACGACGGCGCGGGGCGGCCGCTCCCGGCCTGGAGTATGCCTGCGACCGCGTCGGCGTACCGCTCCAGGAAGCTCCGTTGCTCGGCCTCGAAGCCGTCCGCGGGATGCCCCACGACGACGAGGCAGCCCAGTCGCCTGCCTCCCGCCCGCAGCGGCAGCGCACCCAGCGACGTCTCCGCCTGCGGCGGCGTCGGCCCGCCCTCGGAGTAGGAGGCGAGTGCCGCGGGGTTGAGCCACAGAGGCCGGTCGGTGCGGAAGGCCTGCGCCGCGGGTGAGTCGCCGGACAGGGGCAACCGTTTCGGCAGCCCGTACTGGGAAGTGGCGCATCCGGCCGCTTCCACCAGCCGGAGCTCTTCGGTCCCGACACCGTTCCCCACACCGGGCACATAGACCGCTGCCAGCGCCGCTCCGGCGAACATCAGGGCCCGGTGACTCACGGCGGCCTCCGGCACCGGAGGCGGAGAACCGGTGTCGGCGGCGCCGGCCTCGGATGCCCGCAGCTCCGTGACTCCGGCCCGGGCATGGCCGTCATGAGGCATCTCCGCAGCCCACCTCCCGTCCATGCCGCAGGTACCGACAAGATCGGGGCACCCACTACCAGAATCGCACACAGGAACTAAACGGACATATCCGCTTCATCGGTGCCTGCACCGGACATCGATGGCCGACGCCGCTGCGATCGCGGATCACCACAGCCGGTGTCACACTGACGACGTGGTCGTCTGCCACTTCCACTCGGTACGCTCCAGGCGGACGTTCGGCCTTGGGCCGAGGCCCCACTTGGCCCCCTGCGCCATCGTGCCGCGCCACACGCGGCCCATACGGCCGGGCCGCCCCGCACCACGCGTTCCCGGCAGCGCGGTGCGCTCGCGCCGTTTCCCCACGCGCGCACCGCTCCGGACGAACCCGGCGGGAGAGGTCGGCGTGGCCCCGCCGGTCCTCCATGAGCCGGTCGCCGACCACCTGGTGTACGCCGATGGGGCGCAGGACCCGGACCTCGTACCCGTTGAAGGCCGGTCGCGGGTGATCCGTGAGCGCCCTCTCACCACGCAGGGTGAAGGACAAAGGAGGTCTCGCACATGAAGGCCTGCATACGGGACGCGGCCATTGCCATGGCCGCCGTCTCGACGGCCGTTGCTCTCGCGGCGTGCGGGGCGGGTGCCGGGAATGACTCCGACGAGGGGGGCACTCCGAAGATCGGTCTGCTGCTGCCGGACGCCACCACGGATCGTTGGGAGGCACAGGACAGGCCGGCGCTCGAGAAGAAGGTCAAGGAGTTGTGCGACGACTGCACGGTCGAGCACGGCAATGCCGAGGGCGCCGTGGCCGTCCAGCGGCAACAGATGGACTCGATGATCACCAAGGGGGTCGATGCCATCGTGCTGGTCGCCGTGGACGCCAGATCGCTCGGCGCCGCGGTCAGGCAGGCGGATCAAGCGGATATCCCGGTCATCGCCTACGACCGCCTCGCCGAGGGCCCGGTCTCCGGCTATGTCTCGTTCGACGGCGAGGAGGTCGGCAGGCTCCAGGGCAGGGCTCTGCTGAAGGCCATGGGTGACAGGGCGGACGGCGGCCAGATCGTCATGGTGAACGGCGATCCCAGCGACCCCAACGCGGTGGCGTTCAAGAAGGGCGCACTGTCCGTGCTCGAGGGGAGAGTGAAGATCGGCAAAGCGTACGACACACCACAGTGGAGGACAGAGATCGCGAACATGAACATGTCCCGCGCCATCTCCGCCCTCGGCGCCGCGAACATCGACGGGGTCTACGCAGCCAACGACAGCCTCGCCGCCGGCAGCATCTCCGCCCTCAAGGCGAACAAGGTCAACCCGCTGCCCCCCGTCACCGGGCAGGACGCCGAACTCGGAGCCCTGCGGCGCATAGTCGCCGGCGATCAGTACATGACCGTCTACAAGCCCTTCGGCCCCGAGGCCTCCGCCGGCGCCGCCATGGCCGTGGCCGCGGCCCGCGGTGAAAGCCTCGACCGCGTTGCCACGGGCACGGTGAAAACCAGCGGTGGGGACGCCGTTCCGGCCGTCCTGCTCACCCCCGTGTCCGTGACCGTCGACCACATCAAGGACACCGTGGTGAAGGACGGCGCGTACACGATCCAGCAGATCTGCACCCCCCAGATCGAGGCCGCGTGCAAGAGGGCAGGGCTGATCTGACAGGCCGGTTTCCGACCAGGTCCGGGCCCCGGGAAGGAGATGGTTTCCGTGCCGGCTCCTCCGTTGCTGGCGCTGCACGGCGTGTGCAAGCGCTTCGGCGCCGTCGAGGTCCTCACAGACATCGAACTGGAGATTCACGCCGGCCAGGTCGTCGCTCTGCTGGGCGACAGCGGGGCCGGCAAATCCACCCTGGTCAAAGTGATCTCCGGCGTCGCCCCCGCGGACAAGGGCGTCATCGAGTGGGAGAGCGGAACGGTCCAGATCAGGCGCCCCCACGATGCCCGGGACCTCGGCATCGCCACCGTCTACCAAGACCTCGCGCTGTGCGGGAACCTCGACGTCGTGGGCAATCTGTTCCTCGGACGGGAGATCCGCAGGTTCGGGTTCCTCGACGAGATGGAGATGGAGCGCCGCACCAGACACCTGCTGGAACGCCTGACCAGGGATGTCCCCGATCTGCGCGCCCGCGTCGTCTCACTGTCCGGCGACCAGCGGCAGGCGGTCGCCATCGCTCGCTCGCTCCTCGGCGACCCGCGGGTCCTCCTCCTGGACGAACCGACCGCGGCTCTGGGAATCGACCAGGCCAACGAGGTCCTTGACCTCGTCGACGAGTTGCGTGACCGCGGCAAGGGAGTGCTGCTCATCAGCCACAACCTGGGCGATGTCAAAGCTCTCGCGGACCGGGCCGCCGTGCTGCGGCTCGGTCGCAACAACGGCTTCTTCGACGTGAACACCGCCCCTCAGGAAACGATCCTCTCTTCCATCACCGGCGCCACGGAAAACGTGCCGCGCCGGACGGCCTCCCGGGATGCGGGGTGGTGAAAGCGATGCACGACATGGCGGACAAAGAGACACGGACCGAACCCGCCACACCCACCTCCGAGGCCCGTCGGCCACACCGCGGGCGGGCCGTCGCCCGGGCCGTGGAGAACTGGGTCGCCGCCTTCCGGCGCAGGCTGAGCACCGGCGAAGTGGGCTCGCTCCCCATCGTCCTCGTCCTCGCCGCGGTCTGGATCACCTTCCAGTCCCTCAACGAGAACTTCCTCTCACCCCGGAACCTGTCCAATCTCAGCGTGGACATCGTGGGCACGGGTCTGATCGCGGTCGGCCTCGTCTTCGTGCTGCTGCTCGGCGAGCTCGATCTGTCGGTCGGCTCGATCAGCGCCCTCGCGGCGGCCGTCTTCGCCGTTCTGAACGTGAACAACGGCGTGCCGGAATGGCTGGCCCTCATCGTCGGAGTACTCGCGGGCACCGTGGCGGGAACCGTCCAGGGCTTCTCCTTCGCCAGGACCCGGGTGCCGGCGTTCGTCGTCACACTCGCCGGGCTGCTCACCTGGAACGGCCTCATGCTCTACGTCCTCGGGACCAGCGCCACCGTCAACCTCGACGAGAACGGGCTCGTCGCCAAGCTGACCAGCCATTACTTCACCAACGACGCCGCCGCCTACGGTCTGGCGGCAGTCGGCGTGGGCCTCGTCTTCCTCATGTCCTACCTGGACAGGCGGCGCCGCAAAGCCGCCGACATGCCGCACCGCTCACTCAAGGAAACAGCGGTGCGCACGGGAGGCCTCGCGGTGATCGCGTTCACCTCTGCTTATCTGCTCAACCGGTTCCAGGGGCTGCCGCTCGCCCTCCTGGTCTTCCTCGTGGTAGTGGCCGTCCTCGACGTCATTCTCCGCCGCACGCGCTACGGGCGGCAGGTCTACGCGCTCGGCGGCGGTGTCGAGGCAGCCCGTCGCGCCAGCCTCAGCGTGGCGCGGGTGCAGACCGCGGTGCTCGCGGTCTCGGGCACCATGGCCGCGGTCGGCGGCCTGTTCCTGGCCTCGCGCATCACTTCGGTGAGCCAGGGTTCGGGCTCGAGCATCCTGCTGCTCAATGCCATCGCCGCAGCCGTCATCGGTGGCACCAGCCTGTTCGGAGGACGGGGTACGACCTGGTCAGCGGTGCTCGGCATGCTGGTCATCCAGTCGATCGCCTCGGGCATGGCCATCACGGACACCCCCGCCGCCGTCCAGTTCATGATCACGGGCGGGGTGCTCTTCGCCGCGGTGGTCATCGACTCACTGTCACGACGCTCGCAGGAAGCGCATGGGCGGGCTTGACGCGCCTGCCGGTTCCTCCCGGTTCAGCGCACCCTTCCCCGCGGCTTCAGCGGCACCGGCGGCAGTTCGGGAGCGGCCAGCGGATCGCCGTCGTACCCCTTCACCTCACCGAAGCGCGAGCCCGCCACCCAGTCCGAGCGGGCCTGCTCGATGTCGGCCTGCGTACGCCCGATGAAGTTCCACCACATGATCAGCTCCTCCTCGAAGGGCTCACCGCCGAGGAGCATCAGACCCGCGTCCGACTCGGCGCGCAGGGGCAGTTCGGAGCGGCCGCAGCCGAGGTAGAGCATGGAGCCGGGCAGCAGCGGTACGCCGTCCACGTGGGCCTCGCCGGACATGGACAGGACGGCGTACTCGAAGTCCGGCTCCAGCGGCAGGCGTACGTCACTGCCATGGTCGAGCGCGAGATCGGCGCCGACGATCGGGGTGTACGTCGTGCCGGGTGAGGCGGCGCCGTCGACCGAGCCGAGGATCAGTGTGGCTCTGAGGCCGGGGGCGGTGACGACGGGCAGTTCGGCGTGGTGCTCGAAGAGCGGGTCGGTGTGGCGGTGGGTGTCGGGCAGCGCCACCCACAGCTGCGCACCGTGCAGAAAGCGGGCGTGCGAGCGCGGGCTCTCCTCGGAGTGGCTGATGGCCCGGCCGGACGTCATCAGGCCGAGTTCGCGCGGGCGGATCGCCTGAAGGCTGCCGGTGGAGTCGCGGTGCAGCACCTCGCCCTCGTGCAGCCAGCTGACGGTCTGCAGTCCCATGTGCGGATGCGGCGGCACCTGCATACCGGGCTCGTCGGCGATGTCGTCGGGCCCGTAGTGATCGACGAAGCACCAGGCGCCGACCATACGTCGACCCAGGTTGGGCAGCAGCCGCCGAACTTCACTGGACTCGCCGAGCTTGACCTTGCGCGGACTGAGGAGTTCCCGCACCGGCTCGGCCACCACGAAACCCCGGCCACCACAGAGAGCGGGAACTGCCTCGCGATCAAGATTGCTCATGGCGCACAACCTAGACCCGCGGGGGCCTCTCCGTCAGGTCGCGTGTGCCGTACAGCAGCTCACGTGTGGACACTGAGCAGGGTCGTGGAATATTCAATAAAACTGGGCCGTTGTGGTCGTCGAAGGAGGCCGAAGTGAACACGACGTACTACGACCACGGGACGGCCGCGGAGCGCTGGGAGCGCGCCCGGATGTTCTTCGACGCCAAGGAGTACACCGCGGCAGCGCGGATCCTGGACGGACTGGTCGAGGAGGTGCCGGAGCAGGTCGGACCGCGTCTCCTGCTGGCCCGCGCGTACTACCACTCGGCCCAACTCCACCGCGCCGAGGCCCAGTTGCGGGTACTCGTCGAGCGTGACCCGGTGGAGCACTATGCCCGGCTGATGCTCGGCCGCACGCTCGAGCGGCAGGGGCGGCACGAGGAGGCGGAACCTCACATGCGGCTCGCGTCGGCTCTCGCTGGGGATTTCGAGTCGCTGTGAGCGTCCTCAAAGGCGCGCGCCGCGCAGGGGCGGCGTGAGCGCGGTCGCAGCCGCCAGTACGCAGATCACGCCACACCCCGCGAAGAAGGTCGCCGTGCCCCAGGCCGCGGCGACGAGGCCGGTGAGCGGGTAGAGAAGAGGGCTGAGCCCCAAGGTGCAGAGGGTCGTCACCGAGGTGACGCGCCCCAGGTACCGGGGCTCGGCCTCTTTTTGCAGTAGGGCATTGCCGAGCACCATCGCGACACCGCTGACGACGCCGAGCAGCCCGCCCAGCGCGATGGCGCTTCCGGGTGTGCCGGTCCGGCCCAGCGCCGCGACCACTGCGGCGGTTATGAGCAACGATCCCGCCAGTACGGCCCCGGCGCCGGGCACGTGGCGCGCGACCGCCATCGTCAGCGCACTCACAGCTCCGCCGACACTGAACGCGGTCAGAATCCAGCCGAGCGCGGCAGTGCCCCAGCCCTGCTCGTCGGCAAGCAGCACGAGCCCGGTCATCAGCGGGCCGCTGAAACACATCTCGCCGAGTGCGATCACCCAGACCAGACGGCGCAGCCGCTGATGGCCGCGCAGGTGACGGAGGCCATCCCGCAAGTCGTCCAACAAGGGCCGTCCGGCATCCGCATCCCGCCCGGCCCTCACCCCGGCCACCGGACCCACCCGCACCGCCCACAGCAACACCACCGACACCCCGAACAGCACCCCCACCACGGCGAACGCCCCCGCAACACCCTGAACCGCCAGCACGAAGGACGCGATCAGCGGCCCGACCGCGTTGCTGAAGCGCACCGCCAGCACCCGCATCCCCTGTACCCGGGCCAGCTGACCTTGGTCCGTGAGCCTTGGCGGGAGGGCGCCCACCGCCGGCATGAAGACTGAGTCGACGACGCCGAAGAGCAGGGCCAGGACGTACAGCGGCCACAGTAGAGGGCCGTCGGTCCAGGTCAGGGCGGCGGCGCCGAGTACCACCACGCACCGTACGACGTCGCTGGCAAGGAGAACGCGGCGTGGGCCGAAGCGGTCGGCGAGCACGCCGCCGCCGAGCATGAGGACGGCGCGGGGTATGGCCCCGACGGCGAGAACGGCGCCGACCTGGGCGGGACCGGCGGCCCGGGCGGTGGCCCAGGTCAGGGCCAGGTAGTAGGCGACGTCGCCGGTGACCGACGTGGTGTAGGCGCCGAGCCAGCGCAGGACGTTCGGGTCGCGGAAGGCGGGTCGGGCGGTCATGCCTCGTCGTCGAGCAACGGGAACAACTGAAGGTTTACGGCGACCCGTTCGGAACCTATCGTGGCCTGCTGATCGCGGTACCGCTCGACCACGCCCGCCAACTCACCCTTCATGGCGTCGAGTTCACCGGGTGTCAGATGCAGCATGTAACTCATGAACCCGCTGACGGCGAACCACTCGTCGGGCATGACCGGCACCACCTCGGCGGCCGCCCTGCGCAACATCTCCCCGTCGGCCAGGGCCACGGCCTGCGCGTACGCCCGACTGGCGGCGGCGTCCGGTGACGTGGCCGGATCGTGCAGCGAGATCCGGTGCAGCGCACGCCACCAGCGGTCCCGCTTCGTCCCCCGCTCCGTGTCCTCCTCGATGAGCCCGCCCGCCGCGAGCCGCCGCAGATGGTAGCTGGCCGCACCGGAATCCAGCTCGAAGCGCGCGGCCAACTGCCGCACGGTGGCCGGTCCTTGCTGTCGCAGCCGGTTCAGCAACGCGAGCCGCGTGGGGTGCGCCAGTACGCGCAGCGCGGCCGTGTCGAGGGTGATGTTGGTCGTGCCGTCATCCGCCATGGCGCGCAGCGTAGAACGCGAAGAACTCTTCCGGAAGACTTGTTCGCGAACATCCCTTCGCGAACAAGTCTTCCTCAACAACCGACTCGCGGTCCGTTCTTCGGCGACGGCCGAACCCTTGGCCACAACTACCGCGCGTACGTCCGCTTTCCGCGTCGGTAAGCGATCTCCCCCAGCACCACGTCCACGGCGATGAAGGCCGCCAGCGGGATGCCGAGGAGCGGTACGAAGTAGCCGACCACGGCGACGGTCGCCATCAGGGGGACGAGGACGTACGGCGGGACCTGTTGCCAGGCGCCGCGTGGGATGGGGCGGCCGAAGGCGGAGGCGCGGCCGCGTTGCCACCACATGCGGTAGCCCCACAGGATGAGCAGGATCAGGCAAAGCGCTAGGCCCATCAACGCGATCTGGTTGACGATGCCGAACAGGACGCCGGTGTGCGCGTCGATGCCCCAGCGGCTCAGCTTCGCGAGGACCGGGTAGTCGGCGAACCGCACCACGTCCGTGACCTGGCCGTTCGTCGGGTTCACGGCGACCGCGTCCTGCTTGGTGGGCCAGCTGCGCTGGACCTGCTGCACGACGTACGCGGACGAGGCGTCGGCCGGCGGCACGATCTCCACCGGGTCGCCCAGCCCTTCGGCGCGTCCGGCCGCGAGAACCTTGTCGAGGCCGACGCCGTGGTCGGCATCTCCCCCGGCGGAGGAGGACTCGTGCTCGGCGTGCTCACCGCCCGCCGACGCCGACACGGAGGGCGTGGCCTGGTTGAGGGAGGTGCGCAAGGCGTCGATGTGGGATCCGGCGTACGCGGACCAGGTCAGGCCCGTGGCCGACAGGAAGAAGAACCCGGCCGCCGCCCAGACGCCGACCGTGCCGTGCAGGCCCAGTGTGCGGCGGCGACCGCTGGTGCCGCGCACCTTCCGCTGCTTACGACGGCGGCTGAACCACAGCACCAGACCGCCGCCCGCGATCACCCACAGCCAGCTGGCCGCCAGTTCGCTGTAGAGCCGGCCGGTCTCGCCGAGGTGCAGATTGCGGTGGAACTCGCTGATCCAGGTGCGCAGCGGCAGCGCGCCGGTGGATCCGTACTGCTCGAGTGCGCCGCGCACCTCCGCGGTGTACGGGTCGACGAACACGGCGAGCTTGTGCTCCGGGTCGACGCCCGGGACCCCGGACAGCAGCACCCTGGTGCTCGCGTCCGCCTCCGGTGAGGGCCATATGGCGGCGACGGTGCCCTGCGGGTGCTCTTCGCGCGCGGCGGCCACCTGCTCGGAGATCGGCAGCTTGCTCTCGCCCACGGGGACGGTCATCTCATGCGCGTACAGGATCTTCTCGGCCTGGAACGAGGCCGCGTACAGCAGCCCGGTCGTGGCGGCGACGAGCAGGAACGGGGCGACGAGCACTCCGGCGTAGAAGTGCAGCCGCAGCACCAAGGGGCGCAGCGGCGCCCAGACACTGCGCCGCGGCGCGGGGGTGCCGGATTCCGGGGAATCCGGGGATTCCGGGTCCGGGGAGTCATCCGTCTCGGTCGAGGGAGCGGTGGTCATCGGCGGGCTTCTCCGGTGGTGCGGGGACGGGCCGTGCGGCCGTGTTCGGTCGCGGCGGTCCAGTAGTCGGCCGGAGGGAGCGGGGAGTTCCCGGGCGCGCGTGTGGCATGGGTCACACCGGTGAGGTCGCTGGTCACCGGACCTGCAGGTACCCATAGGGAGGAACCCGGCTCGCGTAGTGCGGTCCAGCTTGGCATGCTGACGCGATGGCTTCTTCCGTCGCCGGAAGAGGCGCAAGCCGAACGGTGGCCCCAGTCGAAGCGGAGGAGACCGCCCGCACAACTCAGCTTCGATGGGCGGGAGATGGGACGAGGGCATCAGGCCGATGTGCCCTATTTCGCATTGCTCTTCCTCAAGGGCTGTCAGTGGCCCAGGTCGGCATAGCGAACGATCTGGTGAGCGAGTGCGATGACTGCGGCCAGCTCTGCCGCCGAAACCACGAGCAGCGGCCAGTGCAGCGAGCCGAGCGCCCAGTACACGACGAGGGCGGCGAGGGGAGCCACGCAGAACGCCAGCAGATCCACGGCGAGCTGGATCTGCTTTCGTGAGTGGCGGCGGTGGTCGCTGCGGTGCGCCGATTCCCAGCCGAAAACCTCGGGATTGCCCGGCGCGAGTTCCTTGAGCCGCGGGGCCAGTTCGTCCCGCACGTAGCGACCGATCGCCGAGATCTTTTCGTCGTTGACCAGATAGGTCCAGCCGAGGAGCACCGAGAGCGGGGGCAGCAGTAGGAGCATTTCGACATGACCGGCGCGGGCCAGTGCGGAGCCGATGACAGCTGCCATGACGCCAAGCGTGGCATACAAGAGGTTGTCGCGAAAGCCGATGCGGGCCCGCTGTTCCTGCTTGACCTGTTCGTATTCGGCGAGCAGGAGCTGACCAGTGTCGATCAATGCTGTTCTTTCTCGAGTCGGGCGAGTTGAGCCGCCAGGCCCCGCAGGCCAATCTTCTCGGCTCCACGACGCAGCTGGGAAAGGCTGGGAGCTTCGAGCCGCAGCTGGCGCGCCAGACGGGCGACGAGTTCGCTCGCTTCCTCGTGGGTGACGTGCCGCCGGGCTCCGAGGCGCTGGTCCAATCGAGCCAGCAGAGCACGCTTGCGCAGGTTGGCGTCCGGGCACCACAAGCGGAAGAAGCGGGTGCCTGCCATGCGGTATGAGCCGACGCGGGACACCGGTAGGCCGTTCTCACCGAAGGCAGTGGAGGGCAGGAGGACGAACCAGGTCCCGTCGTCGTCCCGTTCCGGGCTGATCGCGTCCAGACCTTGCTGTCGAAGCCAGTTCTCGGCCGATCTCACGGTGCGTTCATCCGCCGAGTCCGGTTGTTCTTCGTTGTCCAGGGCACTGGTCAACTGCGGGATCTGGGCGCAGAGTTCACTGAGCTCCGGGTCGGGTGTGGATCCAGCGCCTGCCTGGCCGTACACCAGCAGTTCGCCATGGCCGCGTACGAGGTAGACGGGAAGGTAGACGATTTCCTCGCCCAGACTTCGTATCCCCTCCAGGGCGACCGGCAGATTGAAACGGGCCTTGTCCTGCCGGTGGTTGAGGCGGTCGAGTGCCGTGCGGTCGAAGCCGGACGTCACGCTGATGGGCGTGAAGCGGGGATACCGCTCGCTGCTCAGCACCCCGTCCAGGTCCTCGCCGGACAGCAGTGTCACGGTCTCCGCGTCATAGTGGGCTCGGGTCAGCGGGGTGCAGCTCAGCGCTTCGAAGTAGAGCTTGCGGCGGTCCTCGCGGGTGAGCACATAGCGGATGTCGTCGTCCACGGAGCGCGTCCCGAGCGGCGTCAGGGAGAGGCGACCCTCGTGCTCCTCAATGTGGCCGATCGCCATCAGGAAACGTACGGCCTGCGCCACCAGGGCGTTGTCCAGGACGAAGAACGCGGCCAGTTCGTCGATCGTGTGCAGGGCGCCGTGGCGCAGGCCGCGCTCCAGGAAGCGGTCGATGAGGGCGAAGTCCTCCCCTTCGGTGATGTCGGCACGGACTTCCGCCTCCCAGACGGGCAGCAGCAGGGCATGCAGACGTGTGGGGACGATGCCGTGGCCGAAGGCGGCATCCTCCAGAACCCGTTCCTCGGGAAACGGCATCAGGCGCGGGGCGGTGGTCACGTCCCGTCTCCTTCCGGATCCGGGGCCGCCGCACGCAGTCGGTCCATCACATCCTGGTAAGTGCGCAGGTCGCCACGGCTGTTGAGGTGCCGGTGCAGATCGTCGGCCATCCTGCGGAAGTCCGGGTCGTCCGCGCGGAGCAGCGTACTCAGATCGCCGGTCATCACCAGCTGGCGCTGCGCGCGGCTGAAGGCGACATTGGCACGGCGCAGTTCCTTGAGGAAGCCGATCTGGCCGCGTGGGTTACTGCGGGTGAAGCCGTACAGAACGACCTCGCACTCCCCACCCTGGTAGGAGTCGACGCTGCCGACTGAGGCGTTTGCCAGCTGAGAGTCGCCGATCAGCGGGATGAGTTCCCGGATGACCGCCGCGCGCTGCGCGAGGTAAGGGACGATCACCACCCACTCGGACCCGCGCCGGTGATAGAAGGCGGCAAGGCGGGCCAGTAGGCGGGCTTCGCAGGCGTTGAAGAAGCCTTTGCGGCCGTACCGATTCTCGGCGAGTCGGCCGCCCGATTCGTACCGCACACGGTCGGGCTGTGCAGAGGTGTCGACGAAGGCCATCGGACTCGCGAACAACGGATCGGTGTGCCGGTGTTCCTTCTCGGTGAGCAGCCGGCCCTGGTAGAAGGCGTACGAGATGAAGTCGGCGATCTCAGCCGGCATGCGGCGCTGCCGGGTCAGCTGGACGACGTGGGAGGCGGGCAGCCCGGACCTCAGCCGTTCCAGGGCGCTCTGGGACATCAGGCGCAGCAGTGCGGGGTCGCCGATGCCCTCGCCCCAGTCCTCCACCTCCGAGTCGAGAAACGGAGGCAGTTGGCGGTCGTCGCCGACCAGGACCCCACGGCGGACCCGGCTCAGCGGCACCAGCGCGTCCGCCACCCCGATCTGCCCGGCTTCGTCAATGATCCCCAAGTCGAAGTCGACACCGGACAGTTCGGCACGGGACGCGGCTCCGATGCAAGTGGCGCCGACCACTTGGGCATAGCGGACGAGTTCGGGGACCAGCTGCCCCGGATCCTGTACGACGGCGGCGTGCCACTGCTCGGCCAGCTTCCGGCGCTCGGCAATCAAGGGCAGCCACTGCTCGAGCCGGCCATGCAGGTCGTGCAGCACGGCGGCGGCCTCGGCCGGATCCCGCCGGCGGGCGGGCTGGGGCTGCCCGGGTATCACGGCGGACAGGGCCGCAAGCGCCATGTCGGCCGCTATGTATGCCTCTTGGATGCCGGCTTGCAGGGTCTGGGCCACCTTCTCCCGGGTGTCCCGGGCGGTGCGGACGGCGGGGTCTTCGCGCACGGCCCGGTCCAGATCGGTACGCGCCGCTTCGACCCCTTCCTGAAGGCCCGTCAGCCGCACCCCGACCTGTAGCACCCCGTCCCGCACTTCGCCGAGCTGTCGTTCCCGGCGACGCGCCATGGACCGGTGGAACCAGCCGGTCGGCCAAGCGTCAGATCGCTCCCGCGCGGAACGCAGCTTTGCCTGGACCTCCGCGGAGCGCTGGTCAAGCCGGTCTCTCACTGCCTCCTGGTCGGCCTGTTGCCGTTGCAGCTCTGTCAGGCGCTCCTGGTGAGGCGCCGCGACTGCCTGAATCGATGCATCGAGCCGCAGAGCCGCCGTCTTCTCGTCCTGGACAAGAGCGTCGACGTGGTCGAGGCGAACGGCGAGTTCGGTGGTCCACGGCTGAGCGGCCTCCGCGTCCCGGTAGGCCTGTTCGCGCGCGGTCGTGGTGTGGTGGATCTCCTGGGAGAGACTCTCCGTCTGCCACTCCAGGAGCAACGGCTTTACGTCCTCGTGGACCTTGTCCTCGACTCCGACCCGGATCACCACCAGATCGTCCGGCAGCCGGGCCAGCACATTGTCCACGGCACGGTTGGTGTGGGACGTGACAAGGGTCCGGCCGCCGCCCAGGGCACCGGCGGTCGCGCAGGTGTGCGCGATCTCGGTGATGGTCCGGGTCTTGCCTGTGCCGGGCGGCCCGAGCACCACGAGCAGGTCCTCGGTGGTCAGTGCCCTGCGGAAGGCTGCCAATTGCTCGGGATCGAGTTCCTGTCGCGGCAGCATCGCAGTGGCGGGGATGTCGCGCACCTGGTGTTCTACCAGGGCAGGAAGTAGCCCGGAGTTCTTGGTGTCCCGGGAGCGGAATCCCGCCACGGCCTGCCGCTGTTTCTGGAAGACGACGGTGCTCGGCGTGATTTCCAGGGCTCCTTGCTGTGGCAGCTTGTCCCATGAGACGGGCTGGTCGAAGCGGACGGTGACGGACCGTCCCTCGGCCCGGTTCACCTGTCCGCGGGCCTCCTCCTCACCCTGGATCCGGACGAATGATCCCGGTGGCGGGAGGTCTCGTCCGACGAGTTGGAACTCGTACATCGCGCGTGGGGTGTTCCGCTTACCGCCGGTGGCCGAGATCGCGCGGTAGGGAAAAGGTGCCGCATTGCGCTGCTCCCGAGTGGTGATCTCCTCGGTGGCATCGATCAGGCGGTCCACGGTGCCGAGGAACTCCGCCTGGACTTCGCTGATCGCTGGGACCTCGTGCTTCTCGGCTTGGGCCGTGCCGAGGCGTTCCCAGGCCGTCGCGATGTCCTGCCACTGGGCACCCGAGCCGTCCGGCACAGCTCTCAGTTCGAGGACCATCTGCCAATGGGGCGGGCGCACCAGAAGGCAGGACCTGGAGAGTCTTGCATGGTCGGACAGCCGCAGGGGATCTATGGACTTGACGAGGTAGCCGGTGCCCCGCTTCGTCGGTTCGAGCCGCAGCCGATAGGTGCGGGTATGGACCAGGAGGCTCGGCGAGTAGTTGGCGCGTCCTGGATCAAGCAGCACAGCCGCGCCGCTGTGGAGCTGGTTCAGATCGTGTGCGACCATGCCGACCGAAGATGGCAGCCCCGCACAGGTCTCCCCTTTCTTGCGCAGCTGGTCGTCGAGCGAGAACCCCGGTATGAGCACCAGCGGGGCACGCAGGGCGACGGTGGCGAGGGACATTCGGCGCTCCTCAGCGAGTTTCAGCGGACGAGTGGCAGCTCGCGGGCGGCGGCCAGCAGTTCCAGCCGGAGGTCGCGGATGCCGGGGCGGGCGGCGGGGTCCTGCTGCAACGCGTCGACGACCGCCTGCGCGAGGCGGGGCGGCACAGAGCCGGCCGGGCGGTACGGCGGCAGCCCGGGAGCGGGTGGCCGACCGGTCACCGCATGCTGCAGCAGTGCTCCGAGCTGGTAGACGTCGGTGGCGGGGCCGGGGCGGACGGCCGCGCCGTGCCGCTGCTCGGGAGCCTGGTAAGGCCCCGCGTTCTCCCCCGGACGCGGCGGAACGGCGGCGAGTCCGAGGTCACGCAACACCATTCGGGGCCGGTCCATGACGACCGCGGTCGGCCGGAGCGCCCGGTGGGAGCACCCCTTGCCGTGCAACCGGCCGAGGAGCTCCGCAACCGCGGCAAGACCCTGCACGGTCAGGTGCAGCCGCAAGGGGTCCGGTGGGGCTGAGGGCTCGGGCAACAGCTCGCGCAGGGTGTCCAGCGGGCGCCCCGACTTGGCGTCCGCCGGCCACTCCAGGGCGAGGGTCGCCGTGTTCCGCTGGCGACCTAGATACACGACCTCGGGTCCACGGAAATCGCGGCACAGCTCTGCCTCCCGCTCCAGCGCCGACAGGGGGGTGAGGCCCGAGCCGCGCTCCGGTCGCAGCAACTCCACCTGGCGCAGCCAGACATAAGTACCACGAGTGTTACGGTCCGGCACGAGCCGCGCCCTAGCCTGACGGCGGACCACGTCGCCATCACGCGACTCGTGGAGCAGGTCACCCGGTCCTTCGTAAAGGAGGTACTCCTGGCCTCCGGCCTCGACCACGGGCTGGCTCTCCCAGGTCTTACGGCCGGTGTCCCGGCCGGGACCGGTCACCACGACGGCCGCGGGGCGCCGCGGCGGCTCTTCGTCCGCCGTCGACGGCGGCGGCTGCCCGGCGGGCCGGAGATCGCGCAGCACCCGGAGCGCGAAGGCGGCGGCGTGCCGCGACGCCGTCCGCTGGGACCCCCGAGCGTCGGCCACCGCCTTCTCGCCGTCCGCGAAGTCGCTGATGCCGCGGACAGTCAGCATGTGCACGCCGTGGTGCATCCTGGCTGCCTGGGCGGCCCCGTGGCTCTCCATGTCGACGGCCACGGCGTCGTTGTAGTGCCTTCGGATCCGGCGGACCGTCTCTGAATCGCGCCAATCGATCAGTACGTCACCCGAGGTGAGCGGTTCGAAGCGCACGTCGGGCTGCGCGGAGGGGTGCGGGGCGGGCGCCAGGAAGGACCAGGGTCCGTTGCGGCAGGCGGAGCGAACCAACTGGTCCATGTCGTACGCCGGTTCCCAGGCCACCGGCCGGGCGCTGAACCCGTCTTCGCTCTCGCGGCCGCCGTGATAGCTGTAGATCTTGCTGGCGACGACGACGTCACCGAGGCGCAGGTTGTCCTTGAGAGCAGCGGCGACGCCGACGAAGAAGACCGCGGCGGCGGTGAAGTGGTCAACGGCGTGCTGGGTGATGAGCGCGGCGCGGGTGTTGGTGGGGCCCGTCTCAGCCAGTGCTATCTGCCAGTCGAGGCCGGATATCCGCCCGACGTCGAAGCGGGTGCCCTGCCGTGACCCGACCTCGCGGACATCCTTCAGATGCCGCCGCACCGCCTCATACTCCACCGGCAAAGCCGTGAGCACGACGACGGTGGGCAGCCGTGTCCTCGCTCCCCCCAACGGAACACCTCACCTTTCACGGAACCTCATGGCACGGACAAGCGGCTCAAGTGACGGGAGGGATCACTCTAGCCACGATGATCCGCAACCGTTCGGCAACTCCGTGCCTGTTCCCTCCCCGATCGCTTTGTTCCGTATGCGCTCACCACCTTTTCGATTTCGTGCGGCAGCTGCTAACCCCTGTACGCCTCCAGCAACCGCAACCACACCTCACTCACCGTCGGATAGGCCGGCACCGCATGCCAGAGCCGGTCAACCGGCACCTCCCCGGCCACCGCGATCGTCGCCGAGTGGAGGAGTTCGCTGACGCCGGGGCCGACGAAGGTGACGCCGCGGAGGGTTTCGGTGTCGAGGTCGACGATCATGCGGGCCCGGCCGCGGTAGCCGTCGGCGTAGAGGCCGGCGCCCGCTACCGAGGCGAGGTCGATGTCGACCGCGCGGACGCGGTGGCCGGCCTGTTCGGCCTCGGCGAGGGAGAGGCCGACCGCGGCGGCCTCCGGGTCGGTGAAGACGACCTGGGGGACGGCGGCGTGGTCGGCGGTCGCGGCGTGGGCGCCCCAGGAGTTGGACTCCAGGAGGGGGACGCCTGCGGCGCGCGCGGCGATCGCGGCGCCCGCGATACGGGCCTGGTACTTGCCCTGGTGGGTCAGCAGCGCACGGCGGTTGACGTCCCCGACTCCGTACAGCCACTTGCTGCCCGTCACCAGGCAGCTGTCGTCGACCGTGAGCCAGGAGCCGGGTTCCAGACCGACCGTGTCCAGGCCGACGTCGTCGGTGCGCGGAGCGCGGCCGGTGGCGAAGAGGATCTCGTCGGCCTCGATACGGTCGCCCTTGTCCGTCATGACCACGACTGCCGAGCCGTTCCGCGTCACCGACTCCACCGACGTGCCGGTCCGCACATCCGCGCCCGCCTCGATCAGCGCCTCGGCGACCAGTTCCCCGGCGAAGGGCTCCATGCGGGGCAGCAGGCCCTTGCCGCGGACGAGAACCGTGACCCGGGAGCCGAGGGCCTGCCAGGCAGTGGCCATCTCGACGCCGACGACACCGCCGCCGACGACCACGAGAGAGCCCGGCACCGCCTGCGCACTGGTGGCTTCGCGGCTCGTCCACGGCTTGATCTCGGCGATTCCCGGCAGTTCGGGCACGACGGCACGGCTGCCGGTGCAGACGGCCACGGCGTGCCGGGCGGTGAGCACATGCTGCTCGCCCCCGGGTCCGGCGACCGTGACCCGGCGCGGCCCGGCGAGCCGCCCGTGCCCGCGGTAGAAGTCGGCGCCGATGCTGTCCAGCCATGCGATCTGGCCGTCGTCCTTCCAGTTCGAGGTGTAGTAGTCCCGGTGGGCGAGGACCGCGGCGGCGTCGAGGGGCCCCTGCACGGACTGCCGCAGGCCGGGCACCCTGCGTGCGTCAGCCCGGGCGATCACCGGGCGCAGCAGGGCCTTGCTGGGCATGCACGCCCAGTACGAGCATTCGCCGCCGACCAGTTCGCTCTCCACGACCGCCGTGGAGAGGCCGGCCGCGCGCGTGCGGTCGGCGACGTTCTCCCCCACGGGACCGGCTCCGAGCACCACGACGTCGTACGCGATGGTTTCCGTTTCCGTCATGGGCCCAGTCTGGTTCATGAGCTCAGTCTGCTGGGTGGTGTGCGCCGAAGCCACACGGGTACGCGCGCGGAATACGCCACCGACAGGCACCGTTGTGCACAGCGGCCACGCCCCGAAACCAGGAAGTGGGAATCAACGCCATGAGCAGCACCGTGGAGCTCACCAAGGACAACTTCGACCAGATGGTCACGGACAACGAATTCGTCCTGATCGACTTCTGGGCGTCCTGGTGCGGGCCCTGCCGGCAGTTCGCGCCCGTCTACGAGAAGGCCGCGGAGTCCAACCCCGACCTGGTCTTCGGCAAGGTGGACACCGAGGCTCAGCCGGAGCTGGCCCAGGCCTTCAACATCCAGTCGATTCCGACGCTGATGATCGTCCGCGACCAGGTGGCGATCTTCGCCCAGCCCGGGGCGCTGCCCGAGGCCGCGCTGACGGACGTCATCGGACAGGCCCGGAAGCTGGACATGGAGGAAGTCCGCAAGTCCATCGAGGAGCAGCAGGCTCAGCCGGAGCAGTGACCGGGCCGACTCACAGCGGCAGAGGCAGCGGCAGCCCCGTGTAGTTCGCAGCCAGTTCCGCGGCCGCGGGGCGGGACGCCGTGATCCGGCGCAACCTTGCGAGTTGCAGCCGGTGTTCGAAGGCGTCCCCGTCCGGGTCGGTGTGCAGCATCCGGGTCATGTCGTACGAGAAACGTGTCGCCTGCCATACCCGGTCCAGGCACAACTCCGAGTAGCGGTCGAGGAGTTGGGCCGAGCCGGTGCGGTGCAGCTCGATGAGGGCTCGGGCGAGGACGCGTACGTCGGACACCGCGAGGTTGAGCCCCTTCGCGCCGGTCGGCGGCACGATGTGCGCGGCGTCCCCGGCGAGCAGCAGCCGTCCGTGACGCATCGGCTCGTGTACGTAACTCCTCATCGACGTAACGGACTTGGAGGTGATCGGCCCACGCTCCAGGTGCCAGTCGGCGTCGATCGCGAAGCGGGCGGACAGCTCGTCCCAGATGCGGTCGTCCGGCCAGTCGTCCGGGGACGTGTCGTTGGGGACCTGCAGATACAGCCGCGACACCGATGACGAGCGCATGCTGTGCAGCGCGAAGCCTCCCTCGCCGCGCGCGTAGATCAACTCCTCGCAGGAGGGCGGCACATCGGCCAGGACGCCGAGCCAGGAGTACGGGTAGTCGTGCTCGTATGTGCGGCTCACGGCGGGCGGGAACGTGTCGCGCGAGATGCCGTGGAAGCCGTCGCAGCCGATCACCCAGTCGCAGGTGAGGGTCTGTTCACGGCCTTGGTGTACGAAGCGTACGGCGGGTGTGTCGCTCTCCGGCCGCTCGACCGCGAGGGCCTCCGCCTCGAACAACAGCTGGGGGCCGTCGGCGAGTTGGAGCGCGATGAGGTCCTTCACGATCTCCGTCTGGGCGTAGATCGTGACGGTACGGCCGCCGGTGAGCACCGGGAAGTCGATGTGGTGCCGCTCGCGGTCGAAGCGCAGCTCGATGCCGTTGTGGACCAGGCCGTCGACCTCCAGCCGGTCGGCGGCGCCGCACTCGCGCAGCGCGTCCACCGTGCCCTGCTCCAGCATTCCGGCCCGCTGGCGCTGCTCGACGTACGCGCGTGTTCTGCTCTCCAGGACGACACAGTCAAGACCTGCCCGGTGCAGCAGCCGGGCGAGCAACAGCCCGGCGGGGCCGCCACCGATGATGCCGATCGTGGTCCGCATGAACACGCCTCCCACGTACGCGAGTTGTCAGGTGGACGCACGGTGTACGACGGTCGCTCCCAGTACCCCGTGCGTTTCGGGTGCGGCGCTCGAGTCACGCACCGCGCGGTCGACCAGTTCGGCGAGCTCCTGTCCGGACGGAAGCTCGATATGGACGGTGCTCAGGCGCGGACGCAGCAGCCGGCCAAGCATCAGGTCGTCGGCGCCGATGACGGCCGTGTCGTCCGGGATGCGGATGCCCTCGTCCTTCAGGGCGCTCATCAGGAGCATGGCGTACTCATCGTTGTACGCGAACACGGCGTCCAGGCCCAAGGAGCTCCAGCCCTTGGCGAGTTGGGCCGCGGCCTCCTCCTCGTAGGCCAGCGGCACCTCGGTCACCGTGGCGTCCTTCCCGTGCAGCGCCTGTCGTACGCCTTCGAGCCGGGGCTTGGAGAACAGTTCCAGCTCGGGGTCCTCGGGCATCACGACGCCGACGCGGCGGCGGCCCCGGGCCAGCAAGTGCGCGCCGGCTGAGTGGCCGACGACGCTGTGGTCCATGAGCAGCGCGTGGGCGCCCTCGACGCGCTCGGGTCCGAGCGTGACGACGGCGCGCGCGCCGGAGCGTTTGAGGACGGCCACGCCCTGCGGGCCGAGTCCGCTGCCGGGCACCAGGACGGCGACCGGTCGCAGCTCCGCCCAGGCGCGGGCCGCCTCGTCGCCCTGGAGGCCGACACTGCCGTACTGCACGACGGTGTAGTCGAGGCGGCTGAGCGCCCACTGGAGTTCGTTGAAGAACTGGCTGTAGAGCGGGCCCGCCGGCACGGTCGGCGCGGGCATCAGCACCATGCGGCTGTGCCCGGCGCGCAGGCTGCGGGCGGCGGCGTGCGGAACGTATCCGAGGTCCCTGGCGGCCTGATGGACGCGGCGGCGCGTGGGCTCGCTGATCCGTACGGCGCCCGTGTTGTTCAGGACGTAGGAGACGGTCGCGCGTGAGACTCCCGCCAGGCGGGCAACGTCGGAGCTCGTCGGCACGGAGCGCTGCGCGGGCAGGGGCGGGGCGGGCTGTTCCGGTATCTGCACCATGACGTAACGCATCTTTCCAGAAGCCCTCCGTGGCGCCTGTTGTGGGTCTCGGTTCGCCTCCGGGGCGCGGCAGCACGTACGGAATCCCCTGGCTTACGAGGGAAGTTGCGCATCCTGTACCGGAAATCGAGCCTGGGGGTTACCGTTCGGTAATCACTGTGCTTCCGGAGGTGTCTGTATGGCTCCCGACCGTGCCCCAGGGCTGGCTGAGTGCGCTCGCGCCCTTGCCGACGGCAAGGTGTCGTCGCGCGAGCTGGTCGAGGAGGCGCTGGCCAGGATCGAGGCGACGCAGGGCACGTTGAACGCGTTCCGGCTGGTGCGGGCCGAGGCGGCGCTCGCCGAGGCCGAGGCGGCGGACAAGGAGCTGGCGGCGGGAGTGCGGCGGCCGTTGCTCGGGGTGCCGGTGGCGGTGAAGGACGACACGGACGTGGCGGGCGAGCCGACGGCGTTCGGCTGCCGCGGGGAGTTCGAGCCGGTGGCCGAGGACGGCGAGGCGGTACGAAGGCTGCGGGCGGCCGGGGCGATCGTCGTGGGCAAGACGAACACCTGCGAGTTCGGGCAGTGGCCGTTCACCGAGGGGCCCGCCTTCGGGGAGACCCGCAACCCGTGGCACACCGGGCACACGCCGGGCGGCTCGTCCGGCGGTTCGGCGGCGGCGGTCGCGGCGGGCCTTGTGCCGGCCGCGCTGGGCTCGGACGGCGCGGGTTCGGTACGGATCCCGGCCTCGTGGACGCATCTGATCGGGATCAAGCCGCAGCGCGGCCGGATCTCGACCTGGCCGCGCGCGGAGGCCTTCCAGGGGGTCACGGTGAACGGCACGCTGGCCCGCACCGTCGAGGACGCCGCGCTGCTCCTGGACGCGGCGAGCGGCTCTCACGCACGTGATCTGCACCGGCCGCCCGCGCTGTCCGTGTCGGACGCGGTGGGCCGGGAGCCGGGCCGGCTGCGGATCGCGCTGTCGCTGAAGCCGCCGTTCACGGCGTTCCCCGCGCGGCTGCGGCCGGATGTACGGGCGCGGGTCGTCGCGCTCGCGGAGCGGCTGACCGCGCTCGGGCACGAGGTCGAGGAGGCCGATCCGGCGTACGGGCAGATCGGGTTGACGTTCGTCCCGCGTGCCACCGCCGGGATCGCCGAGCGGGTGCGCGAGGCGCCCCACCCCCAGCTGCTCGACCGGCGTACGCGTGAGACGGCTCGCGTGGGCCGGCTGCTCGGCGGGGCTCCGCTGCGGCTGGCGCGCCGTGCGGAGGCGATGCTGCACCGGCGTATCGGCGCGCTCTTCGAGACGTACGACGTGGTGCTCGCGCCCACGACGGCTGCTCCCCCGCCGCGGATCGGCGCCCTCGCGCAGCTGAACGGTCTGGGCACCGACCGCGCCATGATCGCCGCCTGCCCGTACGCCTGGCCGTGGAACGTACTGGGCTGGCCCGGCGTGAACGTCCCCGCGGGCTTCGTCGACGACACTCTGCCCGTGGGTGCGCAGCTCCTCGGCCCGGCGAACAGCGAACCGCTCCTCGTGTCGCTGGCCGCGCAGCTGGAGGCGGACCTGCGGTGGCACGAGCAGTGGCCGGCGCTTGAATTCGACGGCGCTGTACGGGAGTTCAGGCCGCCTGCCGCTTCGTAGGCGCCCCGCTCGGTGGGCGGTTACGTGGGGGCTCTACCGTGACTCGGGTGACTGCCTTCACCGATGACGCTGCCCATGCTTCCGACGTCCCCGGCCGCTACGGGCCCTCGGCGACCACCGAGGCGGAGCCCCGCGAGGTGGGGCGGGTCCGCACGGAGTACTCGCCCGCGCACGACGGCGACCCCGATCCGGGGGAGATCGTCTGGACGTGGGTGCCCTTCGAGGAGAACGACGGCCGGGGCAAGGACCGCCCGGTGCTCGTGGTCGCACGCGAGGCCGCCGGTACGTTTCTCGCCGTGCAGTTGTCCAGCAAGCGGCACGACGGCTCCCGCGAGTGGGTGCCGATCGGCAGTGGGCCGTGGGATCGGTCGGGGCGCGACTCGTGGGTTTCGGTGGACCGGGTGCTGCGGCTCCATGAGGCAGGGATGCGGCGGGAGGCGTGCGCACTGGACCGGATGCGGTTCAACTCCGTGGTGCACCGGCTTCGGGAGCGCTACGGCTGGCGCTGAACGCCGTGCGTGGCCTCCGTGCCCGTCGCCGCCCCCGCGCCCGTCGCGGCTCCGGCTCCGGCTCCGGCTCCGGCTCCGGCTCCGGCTCCGGCGAACGCTCGCTCGAAAGCGCCCCGGACCACGGCCCCCCGCGTGCGATCGAGCACGCCGAACACGACGTGCTCGAAGGAGCCGGAGAACCGGCCACCGTCGCCGAGCAGGGCACGGAACGCGCCCGCCACCTGATCCGGATCGTTCTGGAACACCCCGCATCCCCAGGCGCCGAGCACCAGCCGTCGGTAGCCGCCCGCCACGGCCGTCTCCAGAACCCGCTCGGCCCTGGTCCCGAGGGCGCGCGGGAGTTCAGCCACACGCTCCGGCGTGGTGCGCAGCACGACTCCGGCGTTGGGTGCGGCGGCGGTCAGGAAGCCGACGGTGTACGGCTCGTCGAGCAGGCGTCCCCGGTCGTCGCGGAAGACCGGCACCGCCGGTGAGTGAATCACCCGGTCGCTGTAGAACGCGTCGCGGTGTTCGCGGTGATGGTCGTAGAACTCGCGTGCCCGCAGCACGCACGCGTACAGCGCGGAGGCCCGGCACAGGGCCTCTTCCTGGGCCTGGGCGCCGTTCAGATAGCCCCCGCCGGGGTTGCGCGCCGAGGAGAAGTTCAGGACCGCGACCGGGCCGGTGCTCCGTACGGAGCCGGTGAGCCGACGGGCCGCCTCCAGACTGCTCTCGCCCGTGACCTCGAAGAACGTGGGTACGGGAGCGGCCCGCGGAATGTCCACCGGACCGGGCCCGTACATGCGCGTGCCCTCCTGGGCGGCGGCCACCGCCGCGGCGATCGAGACCTCGCGCCCGTCGGACGCGTGGTACGAACCCGCCGCGACGATCTCCTCCGTCTGCCGTGCGATGCCCCTCAGGCGCGCGCTCATGGCGTCACCCCCGTGAACGCCGCGATCGCGCCCCGCGTGATCTCCCCCGTCGTGCTCATGAACGCATCGTGAGCGATCCTTGTACTGCGCCGCAACAGAGTTTCCCAGCCCCAAGAACACCGATGCGCACTCTTGTGCGAAACGGCGTGAGCGTCTTGGGTGGATGGGTGATTGCCGGGCCGGCCCATCCGACACCGGGCCGGCGGCATGGTGGAATCTCAGGAGGATCCCGACATGTCCGATTCGGAAAGTGACTGTACGGAGCGCCGCTCCGCCGTCACCGAGGCCGAAGTGGAGGCCCTGGTCCGGGGCATCTGCTTCAAGACCGGGCCACCCCGTTTCCTCGGTGTCGAAGTGGAATGGTTCATCCGCGAGCTGCGCTTCCCGCGGCTCCCCGTAAGACCGGAACGACTCGAAGCGGCGTACGCCGCACTGCGGGCCCTGCCCTTACGGTCGGCGCTCACCGTCGAACCCGGCGGCCAGTTGGAGCTCAGCTCCCCCGCCGCCGCCTCCCTGATGGAGTGCATCGGGTCCGTCTCCGCCGACCTCGACGCCGTACGCGCGGTACTGCGCGAGGCGGGTCTCGGCCTCACCGGAATAGGCCAGGAGCCCTGGCACCCGCCCACCCGTTTCCTCCATGAGCCGCGCTATGACGCCATGGAGAGGTACCTCGACCGTACGGGCCCCGAGGGCCGCGCCATGATGTGCAGCTCGGCCTCCGTCCAGGTGTGTCTGGACGCCGGGTACGAGGAACCGGGCCCCCTCGGGCACGGGCGGCGTTGGTGGCTGGCGCACCAACTGGGTGCGGTTCTGGTGGCCGCCTTCGCCCACTCGCCGCTGGCCCAAGGGCGGCACACGGGCTGGCGCTCGTCCCGGCAGTCCCTGTGGACCGCGATGGACCCGGGGCGATCGAGTGCCCCGCCCCTCGACGGCGATCCGCGGACGGCCTGGGCACGGCATGTGCTCGACGCGCCGGTGATGTGCGTACGAGGTCGGGACGGCGACACCTGGGACGTACCGGACGGCATGAGTTTCCGGGCGTGGACCCGGTCCGGCGCGCCGCCGGGCCGGGAGGACCTCGACTACCACCTGACGACTCTGTTCCCGCCGGTCCGTCCGCGTGGCCATCTGGAACTCCGCATGATCGACGCGCAGCCGGGCGACGACGGATGGATCGTGCCGCTCGCCGTGGCGGCGGCGCTGTTCGACGACGCGGAGGCCGCCGAGACTGCGTACAGGACCGTCAAACCCCTTGCGGAGCGGGCCGATTCACTGGCTGCTCCGCGCAATCCGCTGTGGATCGCGGCAGCCCGGTCGGGCCTTGCCGATCCGGAGCTGCGCGAGGCGGCAGTCACCTGTTTCGCGGCGGCGGCCAAGGCCCTGCCCCGGCTCGGTGCCACCGCCGAAGTCCAGGAAGCCGTAGCTCAGTTCACCGACCGCTACGTGGCCCGGGGCCGCTGCCCGGCCGACGACCTGCTCGACGCCATGGAACTCGACGCCACCGAAGTGGACGCCGCCGAACTGGAGGCCATCGGCCTGGACACCACCGCCCTGATCGACCGCGCCCACGGCACGCAACACCCGCACCACGGGAAGGACATCCGCTCATGACCGCCCCCGACCTCACCGACCCGGAGACGCTCAGGGAGCGCGCCCTGGCGGCGCTGACCACGGCCCGCGACCGCACCGCCCTGCTGACCTCGTGCGTGGAGGATCCCGATCTCACCGCGCAGCACTCGCCGTTGATGTCCCCACTGGTCTGGGACCTCGCGCACATCGGCAACCAGGAGGAGATGTGGCTGCTGCGGGAGGTCGCGGGGCGTGACGCGATACGGCCCGAGATCGACGGCCTGTACGACGCGTTCGAGCACCCGCGCGCCGAACGGCCCTCCCTGCCGCTGCTGCCGCCGGACGAGGCCCGCCGCTATGCCGCCGAGGTGCGCGGCCGGGCGCTCGACGTCCTGGAGGGCACGCGCTTTCGCGGTACGCCGCTGACCGAGGCGGGCTTCGCCTTCGGCATGATCGCCCAGCACGAACAACAGCACGACGAGACGATGCTGATCACCCATCAGCTGCGCAAGGGACCCGCCGCTCTCACGGCACCGGATCCCACGCCCGCGCCGCCGTTCACCGGACCGGCCGAAGTCCTGGTCCCCGGCGGCCCGTTCACGATGGGCACGTCGGCCGAACCATGGGCGCTGGACAACGAGCGGCCCGCACACCGGCGTCTCGTACCGCCGTTCTTCATCGACACCACGCCAGTGACGAACGCCGCGTACCAGGCGTTCATCGCGGACGGCGGCTACGGCGATCCCCGCTGGTGGGACCCCGACGGCTGGGCCCACATCCGTACGCACTCCATCGAGGCGCCGCTTTTCTGGCGCCGCGACGGCGGCCAGTGGCTGCGGCGACGCTTCGGCGTCACCGAGGTCGTACCGCCCGACGAGCCTGTGCTGCACGTCAGTTGGTACGAGGCGGACGCCTACGCACGCTGGGCCGGGCGGCGGCTGCCCACCGAGACCGAGTGGGAGAAGGCGGCCAGGCACGACCCGGCGGCCGACCGCTCCACGCGCTATCCGTGGGGTGACGCCGACCCGACGCCCGAGCACGCCAACCTCGGTCAGCGCCATCTGCGGCCGGCCCCCGCCGGAAGCTATCCAGCAGGGGAATCACCGCTGGGCGTACGGCAGTTGATAGGCGACGTCTGGGAGTGGACGGCGAGCGACTTCCTGCCGTACCCGGGGTTCACGGCCTTCCCGTACAAGGAGTACTCGGAGGTGTTCTTCGGGCCGGAGCACAAGGTGCTGCGCGGCGGCTCGTTCGCGGTCGACGCCGTGGCCTGCCGGGGGACGTTCCGCAACTGGGACTATCCGATCCGGCGGCAGATCTTCTCCGGATTCCGTACGGCGCGCGACGCTGCCGCGGAGATCGCCTGATGTGCCGTCACCTCGCCTACCTGGGGCCCGAGGAGCCGCTCGGCAGACTCCTCGTGGAACCGGCGCACAGCCTGTTCCGCCAGTCGTGGGCGCCGCGCCGGCAGCGGCACGGGACCGTCAACGCCGATGGTTTCGGGGTCGGTTGGTACGCCGAAGGGGACCCGAGACCTGCGCGGTACCGGCGTACGGGTCCCATCTGGGGCGACCAGTCCTTCACCGACCTGGCTCGGGTGGTGCGCTCGGGCGCGCTGCTCGCCGCGGTACGCGACGCGACCGTGGCGGGCGCGGACGGGGAGGCCGCGGCAGCGCCGTACTCCGCGGGCC
Source organism: Streptomyces yerevanensis (assembly GCF_000716805.1). Taxonomy (NCBI): domain Bacteria; kingdom Bacillati; phylum Actinomycetota; class Actinomycetes; order Kitasatosporales; family Streptomycetaceae; genus Streptomyces; species Streptomyces yerevanensis. The sequence goes on from NZ_JNWJ01000005.1 coordinate 183,742, forward strand.
CCTGGCTGTTCAGCCACAACGGCGCGATCAGCGGCTGGCCGCGTTCCCTGGCCCCGCTCGCGCAGACCCTGCCGTCTGCCGAACTGCTGTCACTGGAGGCGCGCTGCGACTCGGCCCTCGTCTGGGCCCTGATCCTCAACCGGCTCCGCGCCGGCTACGAGGAGGGGCAGGCGCTAGCCGACACGGTCCTGGACGTCGCGGCAGCCGCGCCCGGCTCGCGGCTCAACCTCCTTCTCACCAACGGCGAGACGATCGCCGCGACCGCCTGGGGCGACACCCTCTGGTATCTCACCGAGCCCGGCCGCCGCACCGTCGTGGCCTCCGAGCCGTACGACGACGATCCGCACTGGCAGGAAGTACCCGACCGCACCCTGCTGGCCGCAAGCCGCACAGACGTCCTGCTCACACCACTCAAGGACGTCGACGAACCCATGGCATCCGACCTGTACAAGGAGCCCCGTACGTGAGCACGTTCCTGGTCACCCGCACCCTGCCCGAGGACGCCACCGAGGCCGCGCTACGCGCCGACGTCCTGCACGGCCTGAACCGCACGCCCAAAACGCTCCCGCCGAAGTGGTTCTACGACGCCCATGGCAGCGAGCTCTTCGAGAAGATCACCGAACTGCCCGAGTACTACCCCACACGCGCGGAGCGCGAGATCCTCGTCGCCCGCGCCGCCGAGATCGCCGACGCGACCGGCGCGCGCACCCTGGTCGAACTGGGCTCCGGCTCCTCCGACAAGACCCGGCATCTGCTCGACGCACTGCCTGCTCTGCACACGTACGTGCCGGTCGACGTGAGCGAGAGCGCGCTCACGCAGGCCGGGCAGGCGCTGATCGCCGAGCACCCGTCGCTCAATGTGCACGCGCTGATCGCCGACTTCACCGGCGGCCTCACCCTGCCCGGCACACCCGGGCCGCGGCTCGTCGCGTTCCTGGGTGGCACGATCGGCAACCTGCTCCCCGCCGAACGGGCCACGTTCCTGGCCTCCGTACGCACCCTCCTCTCCCCCGGCGACGCCCTGCTGCTGGGCACCGACCTGGTGAAGGACGAGTCAGTACTGGTCGACGCCTACGACGACGCGGCAGGAGTGACGGCCGCGTTCAACAAGAACGTCCTCTCCGTCGTCAATCGCGAACTCGGCGCCGACTTCGACCCCGACGACTTCGCCCATGTCGCCCTCTGGGACGCCGAGGAGGAGTGGATCGAGATGCGGCTGCGCGCGCGTTCGCGGCTGACCGTGAAGATCCCCGCGCTCGATCTCGCCGTCGACTTCACGGCCGGTGAGGAGCTGCGGACCGAGGTCTCGGCAAAGTTCCGCGAGGACGGCGTACGCGGTGAAATGGCCGCGGCCGGGCTGGAGATGACGCACTGGTGGACGGACGAGGAGGGACGGTTCGCGCTGTCGCTGAGCATGGCCCGGTGACGGGTCGCGGTCCTCCGCCTCGTACGGCACCTTGGGAATGACGCGGTGGCACACCCGCCACCACGGAGAGGAGCACCCGCATGACCAACCACACGTACCGGGTCACCGAGATCGTCGGCACTTCACCCGACGGCATCGACCAGGCGATCCGCAACGGGATCAGCCGGGCGTCACAGACGCTGCGCAACCTGGACTGGTTCGAGGTCACGGAGGTCCGCGGTCAGATCGAGAACGGGCAGATCGAGCACTACCAGGTCGGTCTGAAGGTGGGCTTCCGGCTGGAGGAGGGAGAGTGACCTGGGAGTGACCGCTCCCGGTCCCGCCCTCCTTCAGCAGCCGAACCGGCTCAGGTGCGTCCCTCTCGCTCCTGCGCCACTTTCAGCACCGCGGACTGGGTAGCCCAGCGCGCCCGTACGACCGTGAAGCCGGCCCGCTCGGCGTCCTCGCACACCAACTCGTCGTCGTCCACGAGCACCCGGACCTCGCGGTTCCGGGCGAGCCCGCGGAGGATCTCCAGCTTGGTGCGCCGGGCGGGCCTGCGGTCGTTGTCGCGCCGCATCCAGATACGGCCCTCGGGCAGTCCGTGCGCGGCGAGCCACTCCGCCGTGTCCGCCCGGCACCGCTCGGGCCGCCCGGTGAGGTAGACGACCTCACACTCCTCGGCGTGCTCCAGCACCAACGCCACGCCCTCGGTCAGCGGCGGATCGTGCGGCGCCGCCGCGAAGAAGGCGTCCCAGTCGCGTGGCCTGCGCTCCAGAAACCGCTGCCGGTGCGCGGTGTCGGCGAGCGTGTTGTCGAGGTCGAACACGGCGAGTGGTTTGCGGTTGTTGTCTGTCACGCGGGGTGCCTCCGGCGGTTGGGCGGCTGGGTTCGTTTTCGGGTGCGGGTTGAGTGTGGCTGGTCGCGCCGTTCCCCGCAGGGTGCCTCCGGCGGTTGGGCGGGTGCGGGTGCGTTGTGGTTGCTCGCGCCGTTCCCCGCGCCCCTGGGTGGTCGGTGGGTCGGGGTCGTGGGCCGGTACGTCAGCCCGTCGCCAACAGGGCATACGGCCCTGGCCTGGTACACGGTCCTGGTCCTCCGAGACCGAACCTACGCGACGGGCATAGGACGCACCGGCCCACGCCCCCTCCCGCCGGAGGGAAACTGCGGGTCGTCGGGGATGCGGGCTCCCCCCGGGGCGAGCTTCCCCGGGGCGGGTCCCCCGGGGCAGGCTCGCCCGGGGCGCGGACTTGCTCGGGGCGCGGGCAGGCGCAGGCTTTTGCTTTTAGGGGCGCGGGGCTGTGACATATGCGGCTCCGCCGCGGGGCGCGACCAGCCACGACGCACCCGCAGCCGCGACACGACCTGTCACCCCACCCCCTGGCGGGGGGCCTTGGGCGCAGCCCCAGTTTCGGGAAGGGGCGGGCCTGGGGAAAGGAACCCCTGGTAGTCCCCTCAAACCTCAGGGGTCACACTCAGCTCGGCCCAGATGATCTTGCCGAACGGGGTCTGGCGCGTACCCCAGCTTTCGGTGAGCTGTGCAACAAGAAGGAGACCCCGGCCACCCTCGTCGAAGACGCGGGCGCGGCGCAGATGGGGTGCGGTGTTGCTGCCGTCGGAGACCTCGCAGATGAGGACCGCGTCCCGGATCAGGCGGAGCCGTATGGGGTCACCGCCGTAGCGGATGGCGTTGGTGACGAGTTCGCTGACCACCAGTTCCGTGGTGAACACGGCCTCTTCCAGTCCCCAGGCGGCGAGTTGAGCGGACGCGAACTTGCGGGCCTCGGCGACGATCTGCGGGTTGTTCGGCAGGTCCCAGGTCGCCACTCGGGTGGTGTCGAGGACACGGGTCCTGGCCAGCAGGATGGCGACGTCGTCCACGGGACGGCCGGGCAGCAGCTCGTCCAGCAGGTCGTCGCACAACTTCTCCAGGGAGCGGACGGGTTGCCCGAGCACCCGGCCCATGAGGGCCAGGCCCGTATCGATGTTCCGGTCCCTCGCCTCGATCAGTCCGTCGGTGTAGAGAGCGAGCAGGCTGCCTTCCGCAAGCTCGAACTCCGAGATCTCGAAGGGCAGTCCACCAAGACCGAGCGGCGGGCCGACGGGCAGGTCCGGAAAGGCGACCGTGCCGTCGGGCGTCACCACGGCGGGCAGCACATGCCCCGCGCTGGCGAGCGAGCAGCTCCGGGAGACCGGGTCGTACACCGCGTACAGGCAGGTGGCGCTCAACTCCGTGACCGGCCGGGCCCCGGCGACGGAGCCGGGTGCGCCGGGCTCCTCACGGGCCAGCCGGATCACCACGTCGTCGAGCTGCGTGAGCAACTCGTCCGGCCGCAGGTCGACATCGGCCAGCGTACGCACCGCGGTCCGCAACTGCGCCATGGTGGCCGAGGCCCGCAGCCCGTGACCGACCACGTCGCCCACCACGAGCGCCACCCTGGCACCGGACAGGGGGATCACGTCGAACCAGTCGCCGCCCACCCCCGCGCGCGTGCCGGCCGGCAGATAGCGGGTGGCCACGTCCACGGCGGACTGCACCGGCGTGCCGCGCTGCAGCAGGCTGCGCTGGAGGGTCACCGCGGTGGCCCGCTCACGGGAGTAGCGGCGGGCGTTGTCGATGCTCAGGGCCGCCCTGGTCGCGATCTCCCGCGCCAGCAGCAGATCCTCGTCGTCGAAGGGCTCGGTGATGCGGTGGCGATGGAACTGGGCCAGCCCGAGCGTCACACCCCGGGCCTGCAGCGGAACGACCAGCAGGGCATGCATCCCGTGGGTGATGACGCTGCGCGCACGGTCCGCATCCGCGGTCAGCCACGCCGGGAGGCTCGCGCTGTCGAGCCGGTGCTGGGAGGGACGGCTGACGGCGAGGGCTTTGGCCTGTGGTGAGTCGGCGGCGTAGACGTGCCGCTGTCCGATCTCGACGGTGGCTTCCGGGCAGCCCTCCAGTACGGACGCCTGGGCGCACCGGCGGAAGACCAGCGGGCCCGCGCCCGGCGTGAGGTCCGTCTCGGCGTTCTGGAAGAGGTCGTCGAGCAGATCGACGAGGACGAAGTCGGCGAACCCCTCGATGCCGATCTCGGCGAGTTCCTGGGCGGTGCGCGTGACGTCGAGGGTGGTTCCGATGCTGAGGCTCGCCGCGTTCACCACGGACATCCGTCGCCGCGCCCAGTACTGCTCGGTGGTGTCGTACACGGCGGCGGCGACGCCCCGGGCGCGGCCCTGCGGGTCCTTGAGCGGGAACAGCAGGGAGGACCAGGAGCGCTCGCGTCTCGTCCCCAGGGTCCGCACATAGGCCTGATGGCGGACGACGTCTCCGGTTCGCATGGCCTCTTCGGCCAGACGGGGGAGCTCCTCGAGGCCGTCGACGACCTCCCCGGTGGTCCGCTCGGCGAGGCCGCGGCCCCGAAGCTGATCCTCTGTCGCTCCCGACATGGCGGTGAAGGCTTCATTGGTGCGTACGATCCTGCCGTCGTCGTCGCACACGACCACGGCGATGGGCAGCTGCTCGATCGCCCAGCGGTTCAGGGTCTCGGGGGCGGGCTCGTCCGCCGCGGTGGCCGCGACGATCCACAGCGGGTCGTCGTCGGCGCCGGTCAGCGGGCGGAGGTGGACGAGCAGCTCGAGGCGCCGCCCCTCGCGGGTGCGAACCACGGCGCCACCGCTCCACGCCGTACGGGAGGCGCAGGCGCCGCGGACCGCGTACGGAAGCTCGGCGGCCAGCAGTTCCCGGGCGTCACGGCCCACGGCGTCCGCCGAGTCGTGACCGAGCATCCGCCGGGCATCCTCGCTCCAGGCCAAGATCCGCCCGCCGCCGTCCACGACGGCGGTCGCTTCCCACCCCGAGCCGAATACGTCTGGGTCCATGGACACGTCTCTCGCCCGCCACGGGAACACCCCGGGGCCATGCCCTCAGCATGGCCCCATGGGAGGGCGTACTCAACGGGACTGTCTGTTCTCCTCGGGCTCGCGGGGACAGGTACGCGGCTCGCGGGACGCCCGCACGCCCCATGCCGGGAATCCTGACGCGCCGCGGGCGTTGAAGTTCATGTGAATCCAGTGATCGCGGCGACCCGTTTCTCCGTCCTCGACCGCTCGCGCACCCGGGAGGGGCACGACGGCCCCGAGGCGCTGCGTGACACCGTGCGGCTGGCCCAAGAGCTCGAGCGGCTCGGCTACCACCGGATATGGGTCTCGGAACACCACGGCGTGCCCGGAGTCGCCGGTTCCGCGCCGACCGTGCTTGCCGCCGCGGTCGCCGCCGCGACGCGCACGATCCGGGTCGGCACGGGCGGGGTGATGCTGCCCAATCACCAACCCCTGGTCGTGGCCGAGCAGTTCGGCGTCCTCGAGTCCCTGTTTCCGGGACGTATCGACATGGGTCTGGGCCGCTCCGTGGGCTTCACCGACGGTGTACGCAAGGCGCTGGGCCGGGACAAGGACGTCGCCGACGATTTCGCGGGGCAGCTCGACGAGTTGCTGGGCTGGTTCCGCGGCACCTCTCCGACGGGTGTGCACGCGCGTCCGGCCGAAGGTCTGACCGTGCCGCCGTTCGTGCTGGCCATGGGCGAGGGCGCCACCATCGCCGCCCGGGCGGGCCTGCCGATGGTCATCGGCGACCTCCGCGGCCGCGAGAAGATGCGGCGCGGCATCGATCACTACCGCGCGACCTTCCGGCCCTCCGCCTGGGCGAGCGAGCCGTACGTCGTCATCTCCGGCACGATCGCGGTCGCGGACAGCCCCGAGGAGGCCCGCCGTCTGCTGCTCCCGGAGGCCTGGTCGATGGCGCACTCCCGCACCCGCGGCACCTTTCCGCCGCTGCCGCCCGCCGAGCGCGTGGAGACGCTGAGGATGAGCGACAAGGAGCGCGGTTTCTACGAGTCCGGGCTCAGGGGACACATCGCCGGCACCGAGGAACAGGTCGCCCACGAACTGGAGACGGTGCTCAAGGAGACCGACGCGGACGAGGTCCTGGTCACGACCAGTACGTACGACCGCGGCGCCCTCCTGGACTCGTACGAGAGGCTGGCCCGGATCGCGGGACTGGGCGCCACTTAGGCAGCGACAGGCCTGTGATCTTCCTCCGAGTTCGCGCAGGTCCGGTGGGTGGCGGCCGTCTCGGCGGCGCGGGCCAGGGTCCGCCGGTCGGGTGCGCTGCCCGGCGCCAGCACCGGCTGTACGCGTACCTCGGCCACGAGGCCGCGCGCCGACACGACCCGCCACACCGAGGCGAGCAGCGAGTCGCTCCCGACGAACGCGGGTGCCGTGGTCGCCGCTCCCCCGTCGAGCCGGTAGTGCAGGCGTACCGGCTGGACGGGTACGGCGGCGTCCAGTGCGGCCTGGAAGACGGCCCTGCGGAACTGCCCCTGGGCCCGGCCGCACCAGGTGCTCCCTTCTGGGAAGACCACGACCGCGGCGCCGTCGCGCAGAGTGTCCGCGATCCGCGCGACCGTCGTCGGCAGCGCGCGCAGCCGGTCCCGCTCGATGAACAGCGCCCCGCCGCGCGCGGTCAGCGCGCCCGCCACGGGCCACTGCCGGATCTCGGCCTTGGCGAGCATCCGCCCGGGACGGACGGCCGCGAGCAGCGGAATGTCCAGCCAGGAGATGTGGTTGGCGACCAGCAGCAGACCGCCGGTGGGCGGGGCGGCTCCGGTGGCCTGTACGCGTACGCCCACCGCGCGCACGATCGTCCGGCACCAGAACCGGATGGCACGGTCGCGCCGCACACCCGCGAGCCGTCCGACGACCGGGATCAGCACGATCCCGACGAGGAGCACGGCCACGACCACGGTCAGCCGCAGCACGGCCCTCGGTACGGCGGCCAGGGACCCCATGGACTCCACGCAGGCCCCCGGGGTGCACGGGGCGCTGGGCAGCCAGGCACTGACCGGGGCGGCGCCCGAAGGCGTCACAGCGGGACGGTCCGCGACCTGCGTCCCGGCACGGCGTACGCGGGGCCGGAGTACCGCCCGGCGGCCCGGGAGCGCGGCCGTGCCCGCGCCCGGGCTCACGAGGGCCGCGATACCGCGCCGCGGACGGAGCAGCACGCCGATGCGGAACGCGCCCGTCACATTCATGCGGAAGGCGTTCATCAGGCCGGCACGAGCGACAGGAAGTGCCGCAGGTAGCGGGAGTTGACGCGGTGCATCGGCAACAGCACGTACAGGTCGGCCACGCCGAAGTCGGGGTCGTGGGCGGGTTCCGCGCAGACCCAGGCGCCGAGGCGGAGGTAGCCGCGCAGGAGCGCGGGGAGTTCGGTGCGGGCCGGGCGCTGGATGCCCTCCGGGTTCCAGGGCAGCAGCGGGCGTACGCGGTACTCCTCGGGCGCCAGGTACTTCTCCTGTACGCGGTCCCAGGTGCCCGCGGCGAGCGTGCCGCCGTCGGCCAGCGGGATGGAGCAGCAGCCCGCGAGCCACTCGTGGCCGCCCTCGACCATGTAGCGCGCGATACCGGCCCAGATGAGACCGATGACGGCGCCGTCCCGGTGGTCGGGGTGGACACAGGAACGGCCGACCTCGACGAGCCCGGAGCGGATCCCGGCGAGCGGCCCGAGGTCGAACTCACTCTCCGAGTACAGCCGTCCGGCGACCGCGGCGCGCTCCGGCGGCAGCAGCCGGTAGGTGCCGACGACCTGCCCGCTCACCGTGTCGCGGACGAGCAGGTGGTCGCAGTAGGCGTCGAAGGCGTCGATGTCGAGGCCCGGCTGCGGGGAGGACAGCAGAGCGCCCATCTCCCCGGCGAAGACGTCGTGGCGCAGCCGCTGCGCGGCCCGCACATCCGCCTCGTCGCGGGCCAGGGTGACGGTGTAGCGGGTGGGTGTGGTCGCCTGCGGTGGGCTGTCGAGCGTGGTTACGCCGGTCATGGCTGGCTCTCTCCTGGGGACGTTGGCCGGTGTGCGGCGGGAGGTGAGCGGAGCGGAAGGTGAGCAGGCCGGTTGGGTACGGCGTGCTCGCTCCTGTTCTCCCGACGCCGGCTGACCGGCGCGTAACCTACGCGGAGAGGTGGGATGTGGGCTTGTTGAATGCCCGGGTGCGGCAACCCTGACAAAGCTTGGCGGGGCCGGAGAGCACCACTCCCGGCCCCGCCCGTCCGCACCTTGACGGCGAACGACGTACGGCTAACGCTTGCCCGACTTGCGGGTCGCGCGCAGCCACTCCTTGTTCATGCCGGTGATGGAGACCAGCGGAATGCCCTTCGGGCAGGCCGTTGCGCACTCGCCGGTGAGCGTGCAGCCTCCGAAGCCCTCCTCGTCCATCTGCGCCACCATGTCGAGCACGCGGGTCTCGCGCTCAGGGGCGCCCTGCGGCAGGACGTTCAGATGGTTGACCTTGGCCGAAGTGAACAGCATCGCGGCCCCGTTGGGGCAGGCCGCCACACAGGCCCCGCAGCCGATGCACTCGGCGTGCTCGAACGCGAAGTCCGCGTCCGGCTTCGGTACGGGCGTGGCATGGGCCTCGGGCGCGGCGCCGGTCGGCGCGGTGATGTAGCCGCCGGCCTGGATGATCCGGTCGAAGGCCGACCGGTCGACCACCAGGTCTTTCACCACCGGGAAGGCGGAGGCCCGCCACGGCTCGATGTCGATCGTGTCGCCGTCCTTGAAGGACCGCATGTGCAACTGACAGGTGGTCGTACGCTCCGGACCGTGCGCGTCGCCGTTGATGACGAGCGAGCAGGCGCCGCAGATGCCCTCACGGCAGTCGTGGTCGAAGGCGACGGGGTCCTCGCCGCCCAGGATGAGCTCCTCGTTGAGGGTGTCGAGCATCTCCAGGAAGGACATGTCGGGCGAGATGTCGTCCACTTCGTACGTGGACATCGCTCCGTCGGCGTCGGCGTTCTGCTGCCGCCAGACGCGCAGGGTGAGCTTCATGCGTAGCTCCGCTGAGTGGGGTGGACGTACTCGAAGACGAGGTCTTCCTTGTGGAGAACCGGCGCATCGCCGGTGGCGGTGAACTCCCAGGCCGCCGCGTACGAGAACTCCTCGTCCCGGCGCTCCGCCTCACCGTCCGGGGTCTGGGACTCCTCCCGGAAGTGACCGCCGCAGGACTCGCCGCGGTGCAGCGCGTCGAGGCACATCAGCTCGGCGAGTTCCAGGTAGTCGACGACGCGGTTCGCCTTCTCCAGCGACTGGTTGAACTCCTCGCCGGTGCCGGGGACCTTGATGCGCCGCCAGAACTCCTCACGGATCTGCGGGATACGCTCCAGTGCCTTGCGCAGCCCCGTCTCCGTACGCGCCATTCCGCAGAACTCCCACATCAGTTCGCCGAGTTCACGGTGGAAGGAGTCGGGGGTGCGGTCACCGTCGACGGCGAGGAGCAGGCTGAGGCGGTCCTCGGTCTCGGCCAGCACCTCCTGGACGACGGGGTGTTCGGCCGTGACCTTCTCGTGGTGCGGATTGCGGGCGAGGTAGTCGTTGATTGTCGAGGGCAGTACGAAGTAGCCGTCGGCCAGCCCCTGCATCAGCGCCGAGGCGCCGAGCCGGTTCGCCCCGTGGTCCGAGAAGTTGGCCTCGCCGATCGCGAACAGGCCGGGGATGGTGGTCTGGAGGTCGTAGTCGACCCACAGTCCGCCCATCGTGTAGTGGACGGCGGGATAGATCCGCATCGGCACCTCGTACGGATCCTCGTCGGTGATCCGCTGGTACATGTCGAAGAGGTTGCCGTACTTTGCCTCGACCGCCTTGCGGCCCATGCGCCTGATGGCGTCCGCGAAGTCCAGGTAGACGCCCTGGCCGCCGGGGCCCACTCCCCTGCCCTCGTCGCAGACGTTCTTGGCGGCCCGGGATGCGATGTCGCGGGGCACGAGGTTACCGAAGGACGGGTAGATGCGCTCCAGGTAGTAGTCGCGCTCGTCCTCGGGGATCTCGTTCGCGGGCCGCTGGTCGCCCTTCGCCTTCGGGACCCAGATCCGGCCGTCGTTGCGCAGCGACTCGCTCATCAGCGTGAGCTTCGACTGGTGTTCGCCGGTGCGCGGAATGCACGTCGGGTGGATCTGCGTGAAGCAGGGGTTCGCGAAGTACGCGCCGCGCCGGTGCGCCCGCCAGATCGCGGTGGCGTTGGAGTTCATGGCGTTCGTCGACAGGTAGAAGACGTTGCCGTAGCCGCCGCTCGCCAGGACGACGGCGTCCGCGAAGTACGTGTCGATACGGCCCGTGATCAGATCGCGGGCCACGATCCCGCGCGCCCGGCCGTCGACCACGATCAGGTCGAGCATCTCGGTGCGCGCATGCATCTCGATATTGCCCGCGGCGATCTGCCGCGACAGCGCCTGATACGCGCCGAGCAGCAGCTGCTGGCCCGTCTGCCCGCGGGCGTAGAAGGTGCGGGAGACCTGTACGCCGCCGAAGGACCGGGTGTCGAGGAGGCCGCCGTACTCGCGGGCGAAGGGCACGCCCTGGGCCACGCACTGGTCGATGATCTCCACCGAGATCTGCGCCAGGCGATGGACGTTGGACTCACGGGCCCTGAAGTCGCCGCCCTTGACGGTGTCGTAGAACAGCCGGTGGATCGAGTCGCCGTCGTTGCGGTAGTTCTTGGCGGCGTTGATGCCGCCCTGCGCGGCGATCGAGTGGGCGCGACGCGGCGAGTCCTGGTAGCAGAATTGCACGACGTGGTAGCCCTGTTCGGCCAGCGTGGCCCCTGCGGAGCCGCCGGCGAGCCCGGTGCCGACGACGATCACCGTGTGCTTGCGGCGGTTGGCGGGGTTGACCAGCTTGGCCTCGAAACGGCGGGTGTCCCAGCGCTCGTTGACGGGTCCGGACGGGGCCTTGGTGTCGGCGACCGGCGCACCGGTCGCGTAGTCGGCGTACTCAGCGGTCATGTCAGCTCACCACTCCGGTCATCACGGCCACGGGTACGGAGACGAAGCCCACCGTCAGCACCAGCGCGAGCACGTTGGCGATGGTCTTGAAGGCACGGTCGCGGGTACGGCTGCCGACCCCGAGGGTCTGCGCCGCGCTCCAGAAGCCGTGCCTGATGTGCAAGCCGAGCGCGAGCACCGCGACGATGTAGACGACGTTGCCGTACCAGGTGGAGAAGGTGTCGATCACGTTCTGGTACGGGTGCCCGGCCTCGAAGCCGCCCGGGTGCACGGTGCCGGTCGTCAGGTCGAGGATGTGCCAGACGATGAACAGGCCGAGGATGATCCCGCCCCAGCGCATCGTCCGTGTCGCGTAACTGGCCCGCGGCTTCTTGTGCACGTACTTGGTGGGCCGCGCCTTGATGTCGCGGCGGCTCAGCTGGTACGCGGAGACGGCGTGCGCGACGACAGCGGCGACCAGGACGACGCGAATGATCCACAGCGCCCACTCGTAGTGCAGGAAGGGTTCGCCGAGGGTACGCAGGGCGTGCGCGTACTCGTTGAACTCGTCGGATCCGAAGAAAATCTTCAGGTTGCCCAGCATATGGACGACCAGGTACGCCAGCATGATCAGACCGCTCACGGCCATGACCGTCTTCTTGCCGACGGAGGAGTCCCACATCGTGCGGGTCATGGACGGTTTTCGGTCCGTCCGCGTTAGCAGAGCCATGGGACGCACGCTAGGGCCAGAGGCCCCGATCGGTCCAAGACATGGTATGGCTGGTTTCGATAGCCAAGGCCTATGGTGGTGGAATGCAGTTCCAGCAGCTCCAGTACTTCGTGGCCGTCGCCGAGACCCGGCACTTCACCCGGGCCGCGGACCTCGTCCATGTCGCGCAACCCTCCCTCTCCCAGCAGATCAAGGCGCTGGAACGGGAGTTGGGGGCGGATCTGTTCCTGCGCGCACGCGGCAACATCACACTCACGGACGCGGGCGAGGCGCTGCTGCCGCTGGCCCGTCGCATCCTGGCCGACGCGGAAACGGCTCGGCACGAGGTCGGGGAACTGGTTCAGCTGCGCAGCGGGCGGGTCCGTCTCGGTGCGACCCCGAGCGTGTGCACGGGGCTGCTGCCCGATGTGCTGCGCGCCTTCCACGACCGGTACCCCGGCATCCGGCTGCTGATCGAGGAGGGAGGTTCGCACGATCTCGTACGGGAGCTCGCTCGCGGTGCGCTCGATCTCGCCCTCGTGGTGCTGCCGCTGCCTTCGCCGTCACCCGCGCTGACCACGGTCGAGGTGCTGCGAGAGGACCTGGTGGTGGTGTCGTCTCCGGACGCACCCGCGCCGGGGCGGGGTCGTACGGTCCGGATTGGCGACCTGGAGGGTGAGCGGCTGGTCATGTTCCGGCACGGGTACGACCTGCGGGAACTGACCGTCGCCGCGTGTCGCTCCGCTGGGTTCGAGCCGGACTTCGCGGTGGAGGGTGGGGAGATGGACGCGGTGCTGGGGTTTGTGCGGGCGGGGCTCGGGGTGGCTGTGGTGCCGCGGATGGTGGCTACTCGGGCGGGGCGGGGTCTGCGGGTGACTCCGCTGGCGCGGCCGGGGCTGCACCGGACGATCGCGCTGGCGCACCGGAGCGATGTGGCTCCGCCACGGGCTGCACGGGAGCTCCAGCGGATGCTGCTCTCGACGACGTCCGGCTCGTGAGGCCGGGGGGTCTCGCCCCCGCCGCCCCCTACCCATTCCCGTCACTTTCTCGGGGGCTCCGCCCCCGAACCCCCGCTCCTCAAACTCCCCCAGCTACCGCTGGGGGACCCCCAAGGGGCTCAATTTCAGCCCGTCCGGCGTTTGAGGACGAGGCCGTTCAGGCCGATACGGGGGTCTGGGGGCGCAGCCCTCAAGGAACGGGAATGGGTAGGGGCGGCGGGGGCGGAACAACCCGACCCCCCACCCGGCGGTCAGCCCGTCGCGTCCACCAATGCCAGTTCGTGCAAGCGGTCCGGCGGACCAGGGCGGGCGTAGTACCAGCCCTGGGCCGTGTCGCAGCCCAGGATCTTCAGTTGTTCTGCCTGGGCGCCCGTTTCCACGCCCTCTACCGTGACCGTGAGGTCGAGGCTGTGGGCGAGGGAGACGATGCCGTCGACGATCTTCAGGTCGACCGGGTCCGCCGGGAACTGCTGCATGCTCCGGGTGAAGGAACGGTCGAGTTTGAGGATGCTGACCGGGAGGCGGCGCAGGTTGGCGAGGTTGGAGTAGCCGGTGCCGAAGTCGTCGAGGGCGATGTCCACGCCCATCTCGGCCAGGCGGCGCAGCGGCTTGAGGAGGTCGTCGTCGGCGCCGATCAGGGCGGACTCGGTGACTTCCAGGCAGAGGGAGTTCGGTTCGAGGCCGGCGCGCTCCAGGATGTCGACCGTGTCCGCAACCAGGCCGGGGTGGGTCAGCTGGCAGGGCGAGAGGTTCACGTTGATACGGAACGGGCCCGCCTGTTCGCCGTGACGTTCCTGCCAGTCGCGGGCCTGGCGGACCGACTGCTCCAGCACCCAGCGGCCGAGCGGGACGATGAGGCCGGTGTGCTCGGCGAGCGGGATGAACCGGTCAGGACCGAGCACGCCGTGCTGGGGGTGCAGCCAGCGGACGAGGGCCTCGGCGCCTCGTACGCTGTCGTCGCCGAGGTGCACGAGCGGCTGGTACTCGATGAAGAACTCGCCGCGGTCCAGGGCCGCGGGCAGTGCCGTGGTGAGTCCGTGGCGGGTGATGGCGCGGGCGTCGGCCTCGGGGTCGGCGAGTTCGTAGCGGTTGCCGCCCGCCGACTTGGCGCGGTACATCGTGATGTCGGCGCTGCGCAGCACCTCCGCAGGGCCGCGTTCGCCGGCCGGGCCCTCGACGATGCCGATACTGCCGCGGACGGTCAGTTCCCGGCCGTCGATACGGACCGGGGTGACGAGGGCGTTCATGATGCGGTCGGCGAGCGCGTCGACCTCGGTCTCGGTGTCGGGCCCGGTGGTCAGCGCCACGAACTCGTCGCCGCCGAGCCGGGCGACCATCTCGCCGGGCGCGGTCGCGCAGGACTGCAGCCGGTCGGCGACCTCGACGAGCAGCCGGTCACCGGCGGCGTGCCCGAGGCTGTCGTTGATGGTCTTGAAGCCGTCGATGTCGAGATAGCAGAGCCCGAAACGCATGCCCTCGCCCGCGGACAGCGCCTTCTCGAGCCGCTCGAAGAACAGCGTGCGGTTGGGCAGTCCGGTGAGGGCGTCATGGGTCGCCTCGTACCGCAGCCGCAGATTGAGCAGCCGACGTTCGGTGGTGTCCTCCATGAGGGCGAGCTGGTACTGGGGCCGGCCGTCGGCGTCACGCAGCAGGGACACCGTCAGATTGGTCCACAGAACCGTTCCGTCAGGGCGGTAGAAGGCCTTCTCCACGTGGTAGTGCTCACGCTCGCCGCGCACCAACTCCTCGTACAGACGCCAGACTTGAGGAGCGTCGTCGGGGTGCGTCCAGTCGACCACCTTACGGCCGCGCACCGATTCCTCGGTGCCGCCGAACATCCGCAGCAGGGCCTTGTTCACCTGCAGGACGTTGCCGTCGAGGTCCGCGATGCCGATTCCGATGGCCGCGCCCTCGAACACCGCTCGAAGCCGCGCCTCGGTCGCGTGCAGCGCCTGAGCGACCACCCCCTGGGCCTGGAGGGCCGCTCGCGCGATGGCTTCCTGTTCGGCCAGCGTCCGCTCCCGCAGCGCCTCGGCGAACCCGGCGGCCATGGCGTGCTGCAACCGCGCCGAGCGGCTGCGCAGGTCCTCCTGGGGTCCGTCCCCGCCGCAGTAGAGCACCAGGTAGGCGTCCACGCAGTCGAGTGCGCGGCTGAGCGCCTCCGGTTCGGTGCAGTGGGCGTCGATCAGTGCGGCGCCGACCGCCCGGCCCTCGGCCGCGTCGAACGTCCTGGCCCGCAGGGCCTCGCTCAACCGCCGGGCGAGCGGCAGCAGTTCCCGCTCGAGCTCGGGGCGGGTCAGCGATGTCGCCGTGTGCGGGAAGACCGCCCGGCTCCAGATCGTCGCGAATCTGCGGAGTCTGTCTTCCGGCCCGTCCGGCTCCGCGGTCACGCCGTGCGCCCCACGCCGGCGAACCCGGAATAGGCATACGGATCCTCGTCCTCGAGTGCCGTGTCGGGCCGCCATTCCGGCATCGGCACCAGTCCGGGTTCCACCATGTCGTACCCCTCGAAGAACCGCGCGATCTCGTCGCGCGAGCGCATGATCAGCGGATTGCGAATGTCCTTGTAGACGTCGACGGCACCTTCGGCCCGCTCTGGGGGAAGCGGGATGCCCTCATAGGAAGCGTGCGTGACGACGAGCAGGCTGCCCGGCGCGAGCGCGTCGCGCAGCTGGGCCACCGCCTCGTACGGGTCGTCCTCGTCCTCCACGAAGTGAAGTATGGCAACGAGGAGAAGCGCTACTGGCCGATTCTGGTCGATCAGGCGCTCAAACTGAGAACTCGCCAGGATCTCCTGGGGCTTGCGCAGATCGGCGGCGACTACGTCCGCGTCCTCCTTGCCCTCCAGGACGGCCTCGCTGTGGGCGACGGCGACCGGGTCGTTGTCGACGTACAGAACGCGCGCTCCGGGACTGACGCTCTGGGCGACCTCGTGGACGTTGCCGAAGGTGGGGATGCCTGAGCCGATGTCCAGGAACTGGGTGATGCCCTCGTCCGCCGCGAAACGGACGGCCCGGCGCAGGAAGGCCCGGTTCGCCTGCATGATCTTCGGAAGGCCCGGCATGAACTCCATCGCCTTGCGGGCTGCTTCCCGGTCGACGTCGAAGTTGTGCGATCCGCCCAGGTAGTAGTCGTAGATGCGGCTCACGCTGGGCACCGAGATGTCGATGCCACGTGGGGCCCAGGCGGGACGCTCCATCTATCTCTCCAAGGCGTAGGCGATCCGGTGTTCGAGCTGAGGCTACTGATCGCCTGCCAACGGGGCGAGCAGAAACGGAAATTGACCATCCGTTCCCGGTCACTGCCGGAGGCACATGCGCAATTGACGTCGTACGAAATCGCCCCGAAGCCCTGAGAGCGGTGAAAAACGGCCAACCCCCTCCGTGCGGTGCGGAGGGGGTGGACCGGGGGTTGTGCGGCTCGGCCCCTTATCTGGGGCGCGTCAGTTGTCTGCCTCCTGTCGATTCCTCCCTTCCGTTCCTTGAGTGCTGCGTGGTCTGTCGCGTGCGTGGTCTGTCGCGTGCGGTGATGCCTACTTCTTGATCGCGCTGCCGTCGGGGGCCATGGCGTACCAAGTGCCGCCCACGCCCTGGCCGTTGATGTCGCCGGGCTTCTTGTCGCCCGCGAAGGTGTACATCGGCCAGCAGTCGATGCTCTGCTGCTTGAGTCCGTCCGGACGGTTCAGGACGACGTAGCCGCGGCGGCCCTCGACCTTGTTCTCGATGCCCTTGGTGTCGGCGGCGTCGACCGGGTCGACAGTCGGCCACTTCTCCAGGCACTCACCGACGCAGTTCGACTTCATCGGCCACGGGACGTCCTTCTCGAAGCGGTAGACCGTCATACCGTTCTTGTCGACGACGACCTCGCCCAGCTCAGGGTCCTGTCGGGTCGAAAGGCCGGGCCTGTCGGCGGCCTCCGCCCCGGCGTCTTCACCGGCTCCGGCCTCTGCGGCGTCCGCCGCCGCCTTCTTGCCGTCGGGCGCCGATGCGTACCAAGTGCCTTGCACACCCTGGCCCTTGGTGTCACCGGCCTTCGTGTCCTTCGCGTACCGGTAGAGCGGCCAGCCGTCGAGGGTCAGCTGCTTCGTACCGTCGGCACGGGTGACCTCACCGAGCAGCGTCTTGTCCATGCCCGCCGCAGCGGTGGCGTCCGAGGCCGGGACCGGGGGCCAGGCCGTGGCGCAGTCGCCTTCGCAGTTCGTCTTCGGCGGTGAGGCGGTGTCCTTGTCGAAGCGGTAGAGCGTCATTCCGGCGCTGTCCGTGAGTACTTCGCCGAGAGCCTTGTTCTCCTTCACGGCGAGCTGGCCGGCGGTCTGCGCCTGCGCACCGGCGCCAGCCTGCTCCGCACCTGGAGTGGGTGTGCTCGTACCGGCCCCGTAGTCATTGCCCACCCCGTTGGCGGCGGGCGCCGCCCCCACGTTCTGGCTTCCCGTGGACTGTGGGGTGTCCGAGCCGCACGCAGTCGTCAGCGCCAGGGCCGCAGCGGCCGCTACGAGGGAGGCGCTCCGCCAGGAGGTCTTCATTTTGGGTAACTCCCCGCTAATCACTCAGATGTTGCGGCGCACCACTGCGCCGCGTATGGCCCTAGGTACGGGTGAGAGCGCCGGGAGCGTTCAAGCGGCTCGCAAAATTCTTTGAGCAACGCCTGTGAAACATGCGGCGTATGTGACTCGGCTGTGCCTCGGCATCCCCGAAATGGCTTGTTCTCGCCCCCTGGACGCGTCGCGAGGGCAGCCGCTGCCCCATTCGAACTCCTGCGATCGCGCCCGGTTCCGGACCTTTTTAGCGTTTCGACCATCGAGGTGCATGTACGACGCAAGCGGAAAAGGTCCGCGGCTGCTCCTCGGGACCAGGAGGATTCACCATGCGCGCGGTACACCTCGCTTCAGCCGCACTGCTGGGCGTCGGCGCCCTGACCCTGGCCGCTCCGGCGGCCTTCGCCGTGGATGGCGGCGACCGCGGGAACTCGTTCGGTTTCGATGTCTCCCCCACGACCGCCGCCGCGGGTGACCGCGTCACGCTGTCCGTCTGGGGCTGCGAGACCGAGGTCGAGGCGTCCTCGGGTGTCTTCGACCCGGTGGTGATCCCCAAGGAGCAGCACTCGGCCGAGGCCGTCGTCGGCTGGGCTGCCGAGCCCGGCGCCGGGGAACAGGTGACCTTCCAGTGCGGGGAGGAGTACGGCCACAAGGACCTCACCATCGAGGCCGGGCAGCAGCCGGGTCAGTCCCACGTGTACGCCCACAAGGGCGTCAACGCCGGTGTCGGCGGCACCTTCGCCGGCTTCGACCTGAGCGACATCGGCCTCGGCCTCGCCCTCGTTGCGGGCTCGGTCGGTGCGGCGTACCACTGGTCGAACCGCCGCACCGCCGACGAGCACAACTGACGACTTCCAGCCCTTCGCCCCGGACCGTGCGGTCCGGGGCGAAGGGCTGGAAGTCGTCAGGCCTTGCTTCGTCAGGCCCTGATCTCGGAGCGGCGGCGCATCCAGAACACCGCACTGCCGACGAACGCGAGGCCCATCAGTCCGCCACCGATCGCCATGTCGGTCGGCGTGGCACCGTTGGTGATGCTGCCGCCGAGACCGCCCTGGGTGCCACCAATGACGGTGAACGCGTTGTCCTTGGTGAGCGTCTTTCCGTCGCAGTCGACCGTGATGTGGTGGGCACCGGGCCTGGCGTTCCGGTGGATGGTCGCAACCCCCTTGGACGTGTCGCTGCTGTGGTGGATCGGCCTGAGTTCCGTCTTCGGGAACGCGTCCGACGTCATGTGGCCGCCCCTGGGGCACCCGTCGACTGTGACCGTCAATTGCCCGCCCGGGGCGACGGCGCTGGGTGTGGCGACGATGTTGCTCGGGTGGTCAAAGCCATCCCGGGCCGCGGCCGAGGGGGCAGCGAGACCGAGGGCGAGGACAGCTGTCGCAGAGACCGCCAGGGCACGAGTGATACGCATGTGATCCTCCGCGGAAGGCGCCCCGGGAACCGTCCCCGGGTCGATCGGCGAGAGAACGCCTCCCATACAGACCCTCAGATGCCGTGCGCGGGGCCGCATTTCGAGAATGCTCCGTCCTGGTGATTGGACACGCCGCGAGAATGGCACGTAATCGGATATTGCCGCAGGTCACGGACTGTCAGAAATTTCTTGAACGCGGCGACTCGGATGGCGCACGGCCTTCGGAACGGCCACCCGTTCGCGCGTCTCCCGTCGCCTGCCGAGAGCCTTGGACTTAGCTTTCTCGTACGCGCGAGTGACGTGGCGACGGCCACGTCGAGAGGGGTTTGCGAATGTCTGCGTCCGAGCTGGCCGAAGAGGAGGAGTGGCAGAGGAAGCGTGCTCCCTGGGGCGTGCTGGCGCTTGTTCTGCTGACCGGTCTCGCACTTATTCGCAATGGTTCGGGAGAGTTCGACGTGGGTCCTCCGCAGCCCGCGACTGCCGCGGCCGCGGAGAGCAGCGCGCCCGCGAAGGTCCGCCCGAGCGGACCGGCTCCGCTGCCGTTCTCCGAGGTCGACCGCATCAGCATCCCCGCGATCCAGGTCGACGCCCCCGTCATGCCGGTGGGGCTCGACATGGCGGGCTGGGTGGACGCGCCCCCGCCGGAGGACCCGAATCTCGCGGGCTGGTTCACCGGCGCGGTCTCGCCCGGCGAAAAGGGCACGGCCGTCGTGGTCGGGCATGTGGACAACAAGCAGGGCCCCGCCGTCTTCTACGGTCTCGGGTCCCTCCAAAAGGGGCAGCGCGTGGAGGTCATGCGCAAGGACGGGAAGCTCGCCGTATTCGAGATCTACGGCATCGAGGTGTTCGAGAAGAACAACTTCCCCGGCGACCGCGTCTACGGCGACACCGGAGTTCCCGAATTGCGCGTCATCACCTGCGGAGGCGGTTTCTCCCAGCAGAACGGCTACGACGGGAACGTCGTCGTTTTCTCCCGCCTGATCGAGGTTCGCTGAGCGTTCCCCGGCTGGGCGGGCGAAAGTCTCGTAAAGTCCCGTGGAATTCCGCCGGCCCTCGTTGAGCCGGCGGATTCTCGTCTTCTCGTCGGTCTACGTGAACTGTCGCCGGGGCACGGTGAGGTGATAACCCGAGTCCAGCAGTCGCGGCAGATAGTCGCGCAACGCGCGGACGCTCTGCGAACGGTCGCCGCCCGCGTCGTGCGCGAGGATCACAACACCCGGGGCCGCCCCCTTCATGACCCGGCGCTCGATGGAGCGGGCACCGGGTGACTGCCAGTCGAGGGTGTCGACGGTCCAGGCCAGCGGTTCCATGCCGAGCTCGGCGCCGAGCTCGAAGACGGCCCGGTTCCAGGCCCCGTACGGTGCGCGGAACCAGCCCGGCCATTCCCCGTACGCCTTCTCGATGATCTCGCTGGTGCGTTCCATCTCGGAGCGGATCGCGGACCGGGTCAGCCGGGTCAGCAGCGGGTGGGACCAGGTGTGGTTGCCGACGATGTGTCCCTCGTCGGCCATCTCCCGGAGCATGTCCTTATTCTCGACGACCATCGAGCCGCACACGAAGAACATCGCGCGGACGTCGTGGGCCTTGAGGGTGCGCAGGACGTGGGGGGTGTAGCGGGGGTCGGGGCCGTCATCGAAGGTCAGCACCATGCTGGGGCCGCGCCCCGCGATACGCAGGAACGGTTCGTGCCGTACGAGGGTCCGCCCCGGCGCGCTGGGCACGGGGCCGTGTCCGGCGATGGGCTGAAGCCGGTAGGCGGAGGCCCGCCGGGCGCGGCCCTGCGGGGCGCCGCCGGCGGGGTTCGCGGAGGGTCGGCCCGGTGGCTGGGCCGGATCGGCGGCGAGGAGGCGTGCCGTACCGGCCGCTCCCGCCGCTCCCAGGACGGCGGCGCCAATGAGCAACGCCCTGCGCCGGGAGAGCATTTGATCCTTTTTCATGATTAATGAGTCACCCGGCCTAGGCCCTGACACGCGCACCGACACCGGTCCGGCCGCACGAAAACACCCGTTGGGACCAGCTCGGCGCGACGCACAGGCGCAAACGGCAGTACGCCTCACGCACCGTCAGCGCGTGCACCCGGCCGGTTCCCCGCCCGCGGCAGGGTCTGCGCGTTCCGATAGCCTCGGCGCCGTGACGGAACAGCACTCACCAGGGCAATCACAGGGCTTCGAGCGGGGCACGGACGGGCCGAAGGTCATCGTGGCCGGTGTGGACGGCTCCGACTCCTCGCTGCGCGCCGTGGCCTACGCCGCCGGTCTCGCCCGGCGGCAGCGGGCACTGCTCGCCGTGGTGTACGTCCAGCCGGTGCTGGCGGCGGGCACCGCGGCCGGGGTTCCGGTCGCCGACACGACCGATGAGATCGCCCGAGGGCTCGTCCGGGACATGCACGAAGCGACCGAGCAGGTCAAGGACATATTCGAGGTCCGCTGGGAGTTCCACACCTTTCGCGGCGACGCGTACAACGGTCTGGTCACCGCGGCGGACCAACTCAAGGCGGACGCCGTCGTGGTGGGAGCGTCCGAGCAGGCGGGGCACCGCTTCATCGGCTCGGTGGCCGTACGCCTTGTGAAGGCCGGGCGATGGCCTGTGACGGTTGTGCCGTAACCGACGCGTAGCCCCTTCCGTCACGACTGCCACCGGGCCATCATGATCCCGCCAAAAGCCGGTTGCCGTCTGCGAAGAGGTGAGGCACATGGCCGGGCTCAGAATGGGCGAAGGGATTCTCCGCCGCAAACCCATCGAACGTATCGAGGAGACGGAAGCCGGCGAGGGCGCACGTCTCGATCGCTCGCTCGGCCTGTGGCAGCTGACCGCGATCGGGGTCGGCGGCATCATCGGCGCAGGCATCTTCACGCTCGCCGGCACGGTGGCGAACGGGACGGCAGGGCCCGCGGTCCTCGTGTCGTTCCTCATCGCGGGCGTCGCGAGTGCCGCGGCGGCGCTGTCGTACGCCGAGTTCGCGGGCCTCATCCCGAAGGCAGGCTCGGCCTACACGTACGGCTACGCGGTCCTCGGCGAGTTCGCGGGCTGGTTCATCGGCTGGGACCTGCTCCTCGAGTACACGGCGATCGTCGCGGTGGTCGCGATCGGAATCTCCGGGTACTTCAGCTTCCTGGTCGGTGAGATGGGTGCCGATCTGCCCAACTGGATGCTGGGCGCGCCGAGCACCGGTGACGGGCACAAGGTCGACCTGTTCGCGGCGGTGCTGTGCCTGCTCATCGCGTACCTGCTGAACCTGGGCATCAAGAACGCGGCCCGCTTCGAGATGGTCGTCGTCATCCTGAAGGTCGCGGTGGTGCTCCTGGTGATCGGCGTCGGCGTCTTCCACATCGACACGGCGAACTACAACCCGTTCTTCCCGTACGGGGTCGGCGGGGCGTTCACGGGCGCGGCGACCGTCTTCTTCGCGGTCTTCGGGTACGACGCCATGTCGACGGCCGCCGAGGAGTCGAAGGACGCCCAGCGCCACATGCCGAAGGCGATCATCTACTCCCTGGCCATCTCGATGGTGCTGTACGTGCTCGCCTGTCTTGTCCTGACGGGTATGCAGGACTACCCGGACATCGACAAGGAGAGCGGCTTCTCCACGGCGTTCCAGTCGGTGGGCCTGGGCGGCCTCGCGAACGTCATCGCGGTCGGCGCGATCATCGGCATTCTCACCGTGATGTTCACGTTCATGCTGGGTGTCACCCGCGTCTGGTTCTCGATGTCCCGCGACGGGCTGCTGCCCAAGTGGTTCGCGAAGACGCATCCGACGCGGCATGTGCCCACGCGCGTGACCTGGATCGCGGGCGTCGCCTCGGCCGTCATCGCCGGGTTCCTGCCGATCGGCGAGGCGGCCGAACTGACCAACATCGGGATCCTGCTGGCGTTCGTCGTCGTGTGCGTCGCGGTGATCGTGCTGCGCTACAAGCGGCCGGACCTGCCGCGCACCTTCCGTACGCCGTGGATGCCGTTCGTACCCGCGGTCGGCATCGTCTTCTCGATCTGGCTGATCACGTTCCTGCAGTGGCAGACGTGGGCCCGGTTCGCCGTGTGGTTCCTGCTCGGCCTCGTCTTCTACTTCGCGTACTCGTACCGGCGCTCGGAGCTGGCCAAGGCGGAAGCGGAGGCGAAATCGGAGACGACTGGGCCCACCTCCCCATGACGCGGGGACTACTTCCCCATGACGAGTCCGTCCTCGGCCGCGCCCCGGCTGAGGACGACCTGGCGGATCCGGTCGCGTACCGCGCTCTGGGCCGGCGCCTCGTTCAGGTTCACGACGCGGTGGGAGCCGGTGTCGAACCACTGCGGTACGAACTCGGCCTTCTCGACCTTCCACCGTCCGCCGGGTCCGGCGGGCGGGGCGAAGGTGAAGCGGCCGATGGTGCTCTCGTTGCCGCGGGGGTCGTGGGCGCCGCTGTGGTTGACCATCGCTCCGGCGATCTGGTCGCCCATGCCGTAGATGACCCAGGTGCCGTTGACCTTCTCGTACGCCTGCGGGACATGGGCGTGGGTGCCGAGGATCAGATCGACGGCGGGGCGGCCGTCCGTGCGGGCTTCGGTGAGCTGCCTGCTCAGCAGCAGTTGTTGCGCGTCGGGCGCGTCCTGCCATTCGGTGCCCCAGTGCAGGGAGAGGACCACGACGTCGGCGCCCGCCTTCCGGGCGGCGCGGGCGTCCGCGAGGATCTTGTCGCGGTCGATCAGGTTCACCGACCAGGGCCTGTCCTCGGGGAGCGGGATGCCGTTCGTGCCGTACGTGTACGCGAGGTGGGCGACCTTCGCGGGGCCCGCCCGCAGGAGGGTGGGCGTGCTCGCCTCGGCGGCGGTGCGGGCGGATCCGGCGTGCCGTACGCCCGCCCGGTCGAGTGCGTCGAGGGTCCGGTGGATGCCTGTGGCGCCGGCGTCGAGGGTGTGGTTCGAGGCGGTCGAGCAGGCGTCGTAGCCGGTGGCGGCGAGGCCCGCGGCCACCTCGGGCGGGGACTTGAAGAGGGGGTAGCCGGAGTAGTCGCCGTCCGCGCCGTACACCGTCTCCATATGGCAGATCGCCAGATCGGCCCGGGTCACGACGGGTTTGACGCCCGCGAGCATGGGCCGGAAGTCGTATCCGCTGCCGCCCGCGTCCGAGTTCGCCTGGCGGATGACCGAGCTGTGCGGCAGGACGTCGCCGGAGGCGACGAGCGTGAAGCGGGTGTCTCGGGCGTGCGGTGCGGGATCTCCGGTCCGTGTGGGCGGCTCCTGCGTCTGCTGGCAGCCGGGGGCCGCCGCCATGAGGAGCAGGACTGCCAGGGCCAGGGTCGTGGGTCGCCTGTGTGAAGTTTTCAAGTCCGCTCCGGTTTAGTCGTATTTGAGTATTAATAGCTACGAATCCACCCAGAGGCGACACAGGAGTCAAGGAGCCATACCGGCCAGGTAGCCCAGACGGGCCCCTCCGGCCCCTCCGGCCTGGCGAACGAGCCGTTCCGGCCAGTCGGAGACTGCCGGCGTCAGCCACCGGCCACCCCCGATCGACCGTTCATCGCACCGTTCGTCGACAGGTTCGACCGTCCGCCGACGATCCGCGCGCACGGCCTGTCCCGGCGGAGCGACCTGCGCTGACATACGGCCATGACGGCCGCCACGACCATCACGAGCAGGACGACCGCCGAGCACGAGCTGGCCGAGTTGCAGCGGGAGCACGGCGCACCGCTCTTCGCCCTGTTGCTGAGGCTCTCGGACGGAGACCGGCAGCGCGCCGAGGATCTGGTGCAGGAAACACTGGTACGCGCCTGGCAGCACCCCGAGGCGCTACGGGCCGACGACTTCGACTCCGTACGGCCCTGGCTGCTGACCGTCGGGCGGCGGCTCGCCATCGATGCGCGCAGGGCCCGTCAGGCGCGGCCCGCCGAGGTCGGGGACGCCGTACTGGAGAGTGCGCGGGTCTGCGCCGATCACGCGGAAAGGTCAGCGGCCACCCTCGATGTGCGCGAGGCTGTGAAGACACTCACTCCCGAGCACCGGGAAGTTCTGGTGCAGGTGTATTTCCGCGGTGCGAGTGTGGCGGAAGCCGCCGCGGAGCTCGGTATCCCGCCCGGTACGGTGAAGTCCCGCGCGTACTACGCGCTGCGGGCCCTGCGCCGGGTACTTCCGGGATACGCGGCCGACCTGCGGTGAAACCAATGGTCGAGTCAAACCTCCGTAAAGCGCCTTGCCGAGACCCTCTGTTGAGTAATCGGCTGTCCTCATCCGTGTTCCGGAATGGGGCCCGGGGTCGGGCGACGCGCATGCACCGGAGGAAGGCAGGAAGGGATGCTGCACAGAGGCCACGAGAGCACGGACGGCACCGGCGGCGGTGAACTCGTCGTACCCATGGCGTGGTTGTACGCCGAGTACATCGCCGATGAGCTGTTGCGTACCGGGGACCTGATGCCACCGACGTCATTCGAGTTCCGCGCCGGGCGCGATGCGCTGGCGCTGACCATCTTCCTGTCGGACACGAGCGGTGAGCTTTCCGGCATCCGCGTCGTCTCGCAGCTGGAGACCTGGCTTTCGCTGACGGCGTACGACCAGCCGTGGCAGGACTGGGTGCGTGAGCGGCTTGCGGGGCTGGCGGCCGAGGCGGTCGGATCGGGCGGTCCCGCACCGGACCTGGAGCTGGCGACGGCGGCCTGGCGCTGGCTGGAGGAGACCGAGCTCCTCGCACCGGACCTGGACGCGGTGCCGGGCGGCGGTCCGGTGCCCGGCGAGGACGACGGCCCGAAGGTGTGGACGCCGGCCTGGCGGCTGGGACTGCCGCTGGGGCATCTCGCGATCCACCTTTTCTGATCCGTGACCTCCGTGACCTTTCCGTTCTCCGAAGTTTTCTGATCCGCGACTTTTTTTGGTTCGCGACCAATCCGCAGGCGCTCCGGCTCCGAATCTCCTGGTTGGTTTCCGACGGGGCTTGAGTGATTCGGCGTTCTCCTGCGTACCGGTGGGCAAGCAGCTACTCCTGGCTCTCACCATCGTCACGAGTAGCTCTCACCATCGCCACGAGGATGAGGTATGAGGTCCCTGGAACGCCATCGCGACGTCGGCGCCTATGCGCTCGGCGTGTTGGACGCCGCGGATGCATTCCGCTTCGAGGACCACCTCATGGAGTGCCCTCAGTGCGCAATGCAGATACGCGAACTCGCCCCCACGACACGGTCCCTGCGGGCATATGCCGAGGCGACTCCGCGCACGATCAATCCCATGACCAGGCCCGGCCCGGCGCTCCTCGACCGGCTGCTGGAGGACGTGGGCAAGTCACGCCGGAAAGGGCGTACACGCTGGCTGTTCGCCGTCGCCGCCGCGGTGGTGATCGCGGTGGGCGGGCCCGCGGTCGCGGTGCTCGCCGGCGGATCCGACGCGGACGGACAACGGGTCGCCGCGACCGACCCCAGTACGGGTGTGTGGGCCGAGGTCACCGGCCATGACCGGGCCTGGGGCAGCGACGTGGATTTCATGGTCAAGGGCATCTCCGAGCCCCAGCCCTGCCAGTTCGTCGCCATCGGCAGCGACGGTTCGGAGGAGACCTTGATGAACTGGCAGGCGGGCGGCGGCACACCCAGTCCCATGCAGGCCTCCGCGTCGATGCACACCGACGAGATCGTCCGGTACGAAGTGCGCACGGACGACGAGACGCTGGTGAAGCTCAAGGCCCCCTGATCCCTAGGGCCACTCCTGGCCCCAAGGGCACTTCAGGAACTTGGACAGCTCTTGAGCGCCTCGACCTCGGAAAGTCCCGGCATACGTCCAGAGCGCCGTCCGGCGCAGACGATGCCGTGCGCGGCAGTTGTCAGTTCCGTTCCGGCACGATGAACTCGCACCACACGCACTTGCCGCCGCCGCGCGCCTCCACACCCCACACGTCCGCGAGCCGGTCCACCAGCAGCAGTCCGCGCCCCGAGACCCCGGACTCCCCCGCCTCCCGGCGGCGCGGCAGAGCGCTGGAGGCGTCCTCGACCTCGACGCGCAGCCGGCGGTCGGAGCCGGTGAGGGCGCGCAGGGTGACGACCGCGGAACCCTCGGTGTGCATCAGGGCGTTGGTGATCAGCTCGTCGGCGACCAGCTCGACCTCGTCGGCGCGGTCCTCGGCACCCCAGGCCGCCACCGCGGCGCGGATCATGTGCCGGGCACCCGCGAGCGCCTCCGGATCGCCCGGCCCGATGTGCTGCTGGAGCCGTCCGCCGGACTGCTGCGCGACATCATGGCCGAGGCGGCGCAGCAGGAGCAGCGCGACGTCGTCGTCGCCGCCGCGTTCCTCGGCCACGTCGATGAGCCGGTCGGCGAGGTCGCGTACGTCGTCGGGGCCGGTGTGCACGAGTGCCTGGAGCGTCTTCATCCCCTCGTCGAGGTCCACTCCGGGCTGTTCGACGAGTCCGTCGGTGTAGAGCAGCAGGGTCTGGCCCGGGTCGAGTTCGAAGGTGTCGACCTGGTAGTGCAGCCGCCCGAACTCGGCGGACAGACCGAGCGGCAGTCCCCCTTCGACGGTCAGCCGGTGGCAGCTGCCGTCCGGGTCGCGTATCAGTGGGTCGATATGGCCGGCCCGCACGATCTGGACCACTCCGGTGGACAGGTCGGCCTCCGCGTAGGTGCAGGTCGCGAAGCGCTCGGTGTCGAGTTCGTCGAGGAACACCGAGGCGCGGGCCATGACGGTGGCGGGTGTGTGGCCCTCGGCGGCGTAGGCGCGCAGCACGATGCGCAGCTGGCCCATGACGGCTGCCGCGTGGGTGTCGTGGCCCTGCACGTCACCGATGACGGCGCCGACCCGGCCGCCGGGCAGCGGGATGACGTCGTACCAGTCGCCGCCGATGTCCCGGCCGAGCGAGGCCGAGCGGTAGCGGACGGCGATGTCGGCGCCGGGGACGGCGGGGATGGAGCGCGGCAGCATGGCCTGCTGAAGGCCCTGGGCGAGGTCCTTCTCCTGCTCGTAGAGCATGGCCCGCTGGAGGCTCTGCGCGATGCTGCTGCCCAGGGCGACGAGGACGTTGCGGTCCTCTGCCGTGAAGCCCCGTTTGTCGTGGTAGAGCAGGCCGAGCGCGCCGATGGGGCGGGCCTGCGCGATCAGCGGCAGATAGGCGGCCGAGGTGATGTGGAGGTCGGTTATGTGCGGCCACAGCAGGGGGTACGACTCGGCGAAGTCCTCCGGTGACTCGATGAAGCGCGGGGTGAGGGTGCGGACGACCTCGCTCATCGGGTACTGCTCGTCTATGCGCGTGACCCGGGTGCCGGGTACGAAGCTGCCCACGGGCCCTTCCGCGACGAGGCGTATCCGGCCGGCCTCCACCAGGCCCATGACCAGGCTCGTCGCCCCGAGGTGGGTCAGCCCGTGGGTGTCGGTGAGGACGTCGATGACGTCCTGGACGGTGCGGGCGTGCGCGAGCGCGGCGGTGGCGATCTGCACGACGTTCGTCTGCCGGCGGCGGAACTCGTCGAGGGCCGCCTGCTCGCGCTGGGCCTCGCTCTCGATCAGCTCCTGGGTGGCGTCGCGGATGATGCCGATGACGCGGCGCGGTCGGCCCGTCTCGTCGCGCCGGATGTAGCCCTGAGTGTGGGTCCAGCGGAGAGTGCCGTCGCGGCGGCGGATGCGGAAGTACGCCCCGTAGTTCTCGCTGCCGTCCTTGATGGCCTGGGAGACATGGGTGTCCAGGCGGTGGGCCTCGGCCGGGGGCACCCGCGGGGACAGGGTCTCGATACGGCCGTCGTACTCGCCGGTGGGCATGTCGAAGATCTCGTGGGCCTGGGGGTCCATCTGCATGATCCCGGTGTCCAGGTCCCAGTCGAAGCTGCCCATACGGTTGAGCGCCAGGATCGGGTCCGGGTGGGCGGGCCAGTCGTCCGGGAGTGACAGGGCGCTCGCTCCCCGATCAACCATGGGCCATACCTTGCCAGGGATTGGCCAAATCTTCGACTTCTTGTCACGGCCCAAATGTGAGCGGATCGAGTTGCCCGCGGCCGGTCCTGGGCACCCCATAAGTGAAGGCGTCACGCAGCGTCACAACGGGAGAGAAGGGAGCTGGCGAGATGGAGTGGTTCACCGCCCCCGAGTACTGGATGAGCCGGCTGGTCTTCCAGCGGGCGCTGGCCGTCGTGTATCTCTTCGCCTTCCTGAGCGCGGCGCTGCAGTTCCGCGCGCTGATCGGCGAGCGGGGCATGCTGCCCGTGCCCCGTTTCGTCGCCCGGGTGCCGTTCCGGCGGGCACCGAGCGTGTTCCACCTCCACTACTCGGACCGTTTCTTCGCGGCCTGGGCCTGGACCGGCTGCGCGGTCTCGGTCGCCCTCGTCGCGGGCCTGGACGGTCAACTGCCGCTCTGGGGCGGCATGCTGCTGTGGCTCGTCCCCTGGGTGATGTATCTGTCGATCGTGAACGTCGGCCAGACCTGGTACTCCTTCGGCTGGGAGTCCCTGCTCCTGGAGGCCGGCTTCCTCGCCGTCTTCCTGGGCAACGACGAGGTCGCCCCGCCGATCGTGGTGCTCTTCCTGCTGCGCTGGATCCTCTTCCGCCTCGAGTTCGGGGCCGGTCTGATCAAGATGCGCGGCGACGCCTGCTGGCGGAAGCTGACCTGCCTCGACTACCACCACGAGACCCAGCCGATGCCGGGCCCGCTGAGCTGGTTCTTCCACCATCTCCCGAAGTCCTTCCACCGGGCGGAGGTGGCAGCCAACCACTTCACCCAGCTCGTCGTCCCCGTCCTCCTCTTCGCCCCGCAGCCCATCGCGACGGCCGCGGCGTCCCTGATGATCGTCACCCAGCTGTGGCTGGTCCTGTCGGGCAACTTCGCCTGGCTGAACTGGATCACGATCGTTCTCGCGCTGTCGGCCGTGGACTACGGAGTGACGCGGGGACCGTCGGCTACTCCGCTCTGGTACGAGATCGTGGTCCTGGCCGTCGCCGCCGGGCTGGTCGCCCTGAGTTACCGTCCGGCCCGCAATCTGGTCTCGCGCCGCCAGGTCATGAACCGCTCCTTCGACCCGCTCCACCTGGTGAACACCTACGGGGCGTTCGGCAGCGTCAGCCGCCTGAGGTACGAGGTGGTTCTCGAGGGCACGCTGGACGAGGTGCCGCGCGCGGACTCCGACTGGCGGGAGTACGAGTTCAAGGGCAAGCCGGGTGATCCACGGCGCTGGCCGCGCCAGTTCGCCCCGTACCATCTGCGGCTCGACTGGCTGATGTGGTTCGTGGGGCTCTCCCCCGCGTACGCCGGCTCCTGGTTCGGCGCCCTGGTGGAGCGGCTGCTGGAGAACGACCGGGACACCCTGCGGCTGCTGCGCCGCTCCCCGTTCCCGGCCGACGAGCCGCCCAGGTACGTACGCGCCAGCTTCTACCGCTACCGCTACACGACCTGGCGCGAGCTGCGGGAGACGGGCGCCTGCTGGCAGCGGACGTACGTACGAGAGTTCCTGCCGCCCACACGCCTTGAGGTCTCCGTTCAGAGGGCGTAGACGCGGCTCGCGGTGCCCGAGAAGACCTCGGCTCGCTCGCTGCCGCTCAGCCCGGCCGTCAACTCCTCGGCGGCGCCCAGGACTTGGGCGTACGACGCGGCCAGTGTGCACACCGGCCAGTCCGAGCCGAACATCAGCCGGGACGGGCCGAAGGCTTCCAGCACCGTGTCCGCGTAGGGCGCCAGATCACCCACCGTCCAGCTCTTCGGGTCCGCCTCCGTCACCATGCCGGACAGCTTGCAGACGGTGTTGGGCTGTGCGGCGAGCGCGCGGACGTGTGTGGCCCAGGGTCCGAGCTCGCCGGAGGCGATGGGCGGTTTGCCCAGGTGGTCGAGTACGAAGGTGAGTTCGGGGTGGCTTTCGGCCGCCTTCACACAGGCGGGGAGCTGGTGCGGCAGGACGATCAGGTCGTGGACGAGGCCCGCCGTAGCGACGGCGGTGAGTCCTCGGCGTACGTCCGGACGCAGCAGCCACTCGGGGTCGGGCTCGCCCTGGACCTGGTGGCGAATGCCTCGCAGGTACGCGCCGCCCGGGAATGCCGCCAGCCGTGCCAGCTCTTCGGTGACGTCCGGCCGGGTCAGGTCGGTCCAGCCGACGACGCCCCCGATCAGCTCGGTCTCCTCCGCGAGGGCCAGGAACTCCGGGGTCTCCTCGGGCACGGTGATCGTCTGCACGAGGACGGTGCGGCCGACTCCGGCGGCCCGTGTCTCGGGTTCGAGGTCCGCGACGGTGAAGTTCCGTCGGAGGGGCTGGAGTTCGGGGCCGGTGATCCAGTCCTGGTCGCGTACGGAGAGGTCCCATACGTGGTGGTGCGCATCGACGATCGTACGTTCCGTCATGGCAGCTCCCAGACGACCGGCAGGCCCGCCTCCGCGCCCTCGGACGAGTAGTCGTGCACCACGTCAAGGAGCTCCGCCATCCGTGCCTGCCAGACGATGTTGACCGGCAGCTTCTCCAGCTCGGCGAGGAGCCGCCCGTAGTCCTCGCACTCCAGGACGTGGAAGAGATCGGTGCCGCTGCGCCAGATCGTCCAGGAGGTGACGCCGGCCGCGCGGATCGCGTCCGTGAGCTCGACCGGCACCTCGCGGTGGGCGGCCTCGTACTCGGCGATGCGGTCGGCGCGGACCTTGGTGTGCAGGGCGATTCTCATGTGGGCTCCTCTCCTGCGACGGGGGCATGTACGGGGACTGGCGCCTCCTCGGGCAGCAGCTTGGCCGCCCGCAGCTCCTGCCAGAACTCCGCGGGTACGTCTGTCGTGAACTGCCGTACGGTGTCGCGGACTTCGTCCGCCGAGCGGGTACCGACGAGAACGCTCGCGACGGCGGGGTGGGCGAGCGGGAAGGCGAGGGCGGCGGCGCGCAGGGTGGTGCCGTGGCGTTCGGCGATCGCCTTGATCGCCAGGGCCTGGTCCAGCAACTCCTGTGGCGCGGAAGCGTAGTTGTACGTCGCTCCCGGCTTCGGGTCCGCCAGGAGCCCGGAGTTGAAGACGCCGCCGATGACGACGGACGTGCCGCGTTGTGCGGCGGACGGCAGCAGTTCGGTGAGGGCCCGCTGGTCGAGGAGCGTGTAGCGGCCCGCGCACAGCACCACGTCGACGTCGGTGTCGCGGACGAAGCGGGTGAGCATCTCGGCCTGGTTCATACCGGCGCCGATCGCGCCGACGACGCCTTCGGAGCGCAGCCGTTCCAGGGCGGGGTAGGCCTGGCCGAAGGCTTCGTCCGCGTGGTCGTCCGGGTCGTGGAGGTAGACGATGTCGACGCGGTCGAGGCCGAGCCGCTCCAGGCTCTCCTCCAGGCCCCGGCGTACGCCGTCGGCGCTGAAGTCCCAGACGCGGCGGTGGGTGGCGGGCACGGCGAAGCCGTTGGCGAGGTCGTCGCCGGTCACCTCGTCGACCGGCTCCAGACGTCGGCCCACCTTGGTGGACACCGTGTACCCGGACCGCCCGCGCAGCATCGCGCCGACGCGCCGCTCGGAGAGGCCGAGCCCGTAGTGCGGCGCCGTGTCGAAGTAGCGGATCCCCGCGTCCCAGGCGGTCTCGAGTGCGGCGTACGCCTGCTCGTCGCTGACCGGCGTGAACAGGCCCGCGATGCCCGCGGCGCCGAATGCCGGCTCGGTGACCTGGACGCCGGATCGCCCCAGGCCCCGGGACCGCATCGGCATGCGCATCACTGCCCCGCGGGCCGCAGTCGCAGCCCCTGCATGCCGCCGTCCACGGCGAGTGCCGTGCCGGTGGTCGCGCCGGACAACGGGCTCGCCAAGTAGGCGATGGCGCCCGCGACTTCGGGCGCGGAGACGAGCCGGCCGGTGGGCTGGCGGGCTTCCAGGGCGGCCCGTTCGGCGGCGGGATCCGCCGCGGCGTCCAGGAGGCGGCCGACCCACGGGGTGTCCGCGGTGCCGGGGTTCACGCAGTTGACGCGGATGCCCTCGCGGACGTGGTCGGCTGCCATGGCGAGGGTCAGCGACAGCACGGCGCCCTTGGACGCGGAGTACAGGGCGCGCTGCGGCAGGCCCGCGGTGGCGGCGATGGAGCAGGTGTTCACGATGGCCGCGTGCGCGGACTCGCGCAGGTGGGGCAGGGCCGCGCGGGCCGTACGCACCATGCCGAGGACGTTGACGTCCAGGACCCGGTGCCACTGGGCGTCGTCGTTGTCCTCGACGGTGCCCTGGGCGCCGATGCCCGCGTTGTTGACCAGTACGTCGAGTCCGCCGAGGTCGGCGACGGCGGCGGCGACGGCCTGGCGTACGGAGGTGTCGTCGCTGACGTCCGCCTGGTATCCGAGCAGGGGCTTGTCGACGCTCGACGGGTCCAGGTCGAGGACGGCGACCTGGGCGCCGCGGGCGGTCAGAAGTTCCGCGGTGGCCCGGCCGATGCCGGACGCGCCGCCCGTCACCAGCGCCTTGAGCCCCGCAAAGTCCCGGGTGTCGGTCATGCCGCTGCTCCCTTCCGGCCGGTGAGCTTCTGATCGGTGAGTGCCTGCTGGGCGAGGTCGGCGGCCCAGAACGTGCCGCCGGGGAACGTGAACTCGGCGAGGGACTCGGGTCGCATGGTGGCCGAGAAGCCCGGCGCGGTGGGTGCCATGTAGTGACCTTCCCTGATCACCACCGGGTCGAGGAAGTGGTCGTGCAGATGGTCGACGTACTCGATGACGCGGTCCTCGGTGGTGCCGGAGAGTGCCACGTAGTCGAACATCGAGAGGTGCTGGACGAGTTCGCACAGGCCGACACCGCCCGCGTGCGGGCAGACGGGCACGCCGAACTTGGCGGCGAGGAGCAGGATCGCGAGGTTCTCGTTGACGCCGCCGACGCGGGCCGCGTCGATCTGCAGGACGTCGATGCCCCCGGCCTGGAGCAGTTGCTTGAAGATGATCCGGTTCTGGACGTGCTCGCCGGTGGCGACCTTGACCGGTGCGACGGCCTCGCGGATCTTGGCATGGCCGAGGATGTCGTCCGGGCTGGTGGGCTCCTCGATCCAGTACGGGTCGAACTCGGCGAGCGCCTTGGTCCACTCGATGGCCTCGTCGACGTTCCAGCGCTGGTTGGCGTCGATGGCCATACGGATGCCGGGGCCGACGACGGAGCGGGCCACGCGGCAACGGCGTACGTCGTCGGCGAGGTCCGCGCCGACCTTCAGCTTGATCTGGGTGAAGCCGTCGGCCACGGCCTGGCGGGCGAGCCGGGTGAGCTTCTCGTCGGAGTAGCCCAGCCAGCCGGGCGAGGTGGTGTAGCCGGGGAAGCCTCGCTCCTTGAGCAGTTCGGTGCGTTCCGCGGCCCCCTCTCTGCCGCGTCTGAGCAGGTGGAGGGCGTCCTCGGGGGTGAGCACGTCCGCGATGTAGCGGAAGTCGACCTGGGAGACGAGGAACTCGGGGGTGGCGTCGGCAAGCAGCTGCCACAGCGGCTTGTGGGCACGCTTGGCGGCGAGGTCCCAGACGGCGTTCACGACGGCGCCGATCGCCATGTGCATCACGCCCTTCTCGGGTCCGAGCCAGCGCAGTTGGCTGTCCCCGGTCAGATCCCGGGCCAACGCCCCCGGGTCCGCGCACAGTTCGTCCACCGGCCGCCCGAGGACATGCGCGCGCAGCGCGTCGATCGCGGCGACCTGGACATCGTTGCCCCGCCCGATGGTGAAGGTGAATCCGTGCCCCTCCAGGCCGTCGGCCGCATCCGTGCGGAGCACGACGTACGCGGCCGAGTAGTCGGGGTCCGGGTTCATCGCGTCGGAGCCGTCGAGCTCGCGCGAGGTCGGGAAACGGATGTCGAAGGTGTCGACCGCGGTGATACGGGGGGCGGCAGGTGAGGCCACAGAAGTGCCTTTCGGTCCGGGACAGAGGTCGTGCGTCGGCGTCGTACGGGAACGGCGGCGGCCAGGGAGCTTCTAGTCCTGGGCGCGGCCGGTCGTAACACGGGCGATCATGAGGGCTACCAGGATGATTCCTCCGTAAATGGCCTGGATCCAGAAGGACGGGACCTGGGCGAGCGTGAGCAGGTTCTGGACAACTCCAAGAAGGAGGACGCCCGTAAGGGCGCCGAACATCGTGCCCTTGCCGCCGTCGAGGCTGATGCCGCCGATGACCGCGGCGGCGAACACCGTGAAGATCATGTTCTGGCCCTGGTTGGCGTTGATCGCGCCGACGTAGCCGGTCTGCATCAGCCCGCCGACCGCGGCGAGTGCCCCGGCGATGATGAACACACCGAGCATCACGCGCTCGACCCGGATGCCGGCCGCGCGCGCCGCGTCCGCGTTGCCGCCGATCGCGTACAGGGCGCGCCCCCAGCGGTGGTACCTGAGCATGAGGCCCGCGGCACCGAACGCGGCCGCCGCCAGCCACACCGAGATGGGCACCGTCAGGAAGGTGGTGGTGGCCAGCGTGTAGAAGGCGTCGGGCATGCCGAACAGCGTCTTGCCCTTGGTCGCGCCGACCAGCAGACCGCGCAGGACGATCAGCATCGCGAGCGTCACGATGAACGCGTTGAGCTTGAACTTCACCACGAGGATGCCGTTGAAGCCGCCGATGACCGCGCCCACGCCGAGGATCGCGAGCAGGGCCAGCCCTGCCGGGAGGTCGGTGCCCCAGCCGGAGGCCGCGGCGGGCAGCACGAGCAGCGCGCCGACGGCGGGCGCGATGCCGACGACCGACTCAAGGGACAGGTCGAACTTCCCGGTGATGAGCACCAGCGACTCGGCGAGCACGACCATCGCGAGGGCCGCGGAGGCCCCGAGGATCGAGATCAGGTTGCGCTCGGTGAGGAACGAGTCGTTGACGAACGCACCGAGTACGAGCAGGAGCAACAGCGCCGGTACGAGGGCGAGTTCGCGGGCCCTTCGCAGGAATACGGACTTGGCGTTGGCGCTGCTCTTCACCGGCTGTTTGGAGGTGGCGGGCGAGGCCGACGGGGCCTTCGTGTCAGCCATGGTCCACTCCTTCTATGGATGCGATGAGCTCGTTGTCGCGCCAGCCCGCAGGGTGCTCGGCCACGACGCGGCCGTGGAAGAGGACGAGGACGCGGTCACAGCGGCGCAGATCGTCGAGTTCGTCGGAGACGACGAGGACGGCGGTCCCGTCGTCGCGGGCCGAGTCCATGCGGGCGAGCAGGGACTCCTTGGACTTCACGTCGACGCCCGCGGTGGGGTTGATGAGGACGAGAAGCCGTGGGTCGGAGGCGAGGGCGCGGGCCATGACGACCTTCTGGGCATTGCCGCCGGAGAGGTCGGAGACGGGCTGGTCGGGGCCCTCGGCGTGGATGTCCAGCCGGTGGATCAGTTCGGTGGCGAAGCCACGCTTGCGGGCGGTGCCCACGAACCCGTACTTCCCGAGCCGGTCCAGGATGCTCATGGTGGCGTTGTCGCCGATGGACATGCCGAAGACGAGCCCCTGGCCGTGCCGGTCACGCGGGACACAGCCGACGCCGGCCTTCAGAGCTCCCTGGACATCGCCGAACGGCAGCGGCGTGCCGTCCAGGAGTGCGGTTCCCGAGGTGGGGGTGTGCAGTCCGGCGAAGGACTCGGCGAGCGTGATCTTCCCACTGGCGCTGGAACCGGCGAGGCCGACGACCTCGCCGCGGCGAACGGTCAGGTCGACGTTCTCGTACGTGTCGGAGGTCAGGCCCTTCGCCTCCAGCACGACCGGCGCGTCGGCACCCTTGTCCTCCAGCACCGTGTCCGCGTGTTCCAGCACCGCGTCCGCGGCAGCCGCCTGCTGTTCGGCGACCGCCTCCCCCGCCATCGCCTCCACCAGCGCGCCGCGCGGCAGTTCGGCGACCGGTGCCGTGGTGATCCAGCGCGCGTCGCGCAGCACCGTGACGGTCTGGCACACCTCGTACACCTCCTGAAGGTGATGGGAGATGAACAGGAAGGTGACGCCGGATTCCTGGAGCGCGCGCATACGCGTGAAGAGGCGCTCGATCTCCCGGTTGTCGAGCTGCGCGGTGGGCTCGTCGAGGACGATGAACCGGGCGCCGAAGCTCAACGCCCGGGCGATCTCGACCATTTGACGGTCCTCGACCTTGAGATCGGCGGTACGCGCATCCGGGTCGACGTGCACGTCCCAGGTCTGAAGGACCTCGGCCGCCTGGTCCTTCAGCCGGCGCCAGCTGATGAAGCCGCCGCGCCCCAGGGGCTGCCGGTTGATGAAGAGGTTCTCGGCAACCGTCAGCTCCGGGACCACCGTGGGCTTCTGGTAGACACAGGCCACCTTGCGCCGCCAGGCGTCCCGGTCGGCGAGCGCGGGCGCGGGCTCGCCGTCGAAGCGGACGGTGCCCTCGTCGGGGGCCTGGAGTCCGGTGAGGATCGTGACGAGCGTGGACTTGCCCGCGCCGTTGCGGCCCACGAGGGCGTGGGACTCGCCGGGGAGGACGGTGAGCTGACCGTCTTGGAGGGCGACGGTGGGACCGTACCGCTTGGTGATCCCCCGCGCCTCCACGAGTGGTGTGCTCATCCGACCGTGTTCCCCCACAGCTTGGGGTCGTCGACGTTCTCCTTGGTGACCAGCGGCGCGGGCAGCTGGTCCTCGAGGATGCCGCTGGGCAGCTTGACGATCGTGGAGTCGTGGTCGGTCGGACCCGGCTTGAACGTCTTCCCCTGCATCGCCTGCTTGATGTAGTACATGCCGTACTTGGCGTACAGGTCGGCGGGCTGCGAGACGGTGGCGTCGATCTCGCCCTTGCGGATGGCTTCGTACTCCTGCGGGATGCCGTCGTTGGAGACGATCGAGATGTGGCCCTTCTCGCCGGCCTTCTTCAGCATCCCCTTGGACTTGAGGGTCTGCAGCGTCGGCGCGAGGTAGACGCCGCCCGCCTGCATGTAGATGCCCTTGATGTCGGGGTTGGCGTTCAGCAGAGTGTCGAGCTTGGAGGCCGCGGCGTCGGACTCCCACTTGGCGGGGATCTCCAGGACCTTCAGCTTCGGGTAGTTCTTCTTGACGCAGGAGCGGAACGCCTCGGAGCGGTCTCGGCCGTTGACCGAGGCGAGGTCGCCCATGATCTGCACGACCTTGCCGGAGGGGATCTGCTTGCCGAGGTACTCGCAGGCCTTCTCGCCGTACGCGACGTTGTTGGCGCGTACGACCATCGCGACCTTGCCCTTCTCGGGCGCCACGTCGACGGCGACCACGGGCACGCCCTTGCGCTCGGCCTGGTCGAGTCCGGCGGAGATCGCGGCGCTGTCCAGGGGGGCCACGACGAGGCCCTTCACGCCCTGGTTGAGCTGGTTGTTGATGTCGGTGATCTGCTGCGAGGGGTCGCTGTTGGAGTTGACGGTCTTGAGGGCGTCCACGTCCTCGGACTTCGCCATCTTCGGCACGTAGTCGTTGTACGACTGCCAGAACGGCGAGGTCAGCAGGGGCAGGATCACCCCGACCTTGCCTTCGCCGCCGCCCTCGCCACCGGAGGCGACGCTGTCCTCGGTGCTGCCGCATGCCGCGAGCACGAGGCCGGCGCAGGCCACCGCGGCCGCCGCTCGCAGGGGGGTCCGCCTCTTCCGCAGTCTCATACCGGCTGTCTGTCGGCTCATCCGTCGGCTCCTCATCGAGCGAGATCAAGCAAGTGCACGCATATTTATCAGACCACTTCCCCCTGACAACACCCTCAGGCATCAAAATCTCGCCGTTTTGAGCGTAGTGGTCAGACCACTGAGCTGATTAGACTGCGGGCGCACCCGGCGACAGGAGGAGTGGCGTGGACGAGGCCCTGCCCAGGCAGACGGAGCCCGCACCGCAGACGGAGCCCGCACCGCAGAAGGGCACCGTGACGCAGCGCGCCATCGAGCAGATCAAGGCGATGATCGGCGAGGGACGCCTTGAACCGGGTGCGCGACTGCCGACCGAACGTGAGCTGGCGGTCCAGCTGGGCATCTCGCGCAGCTCGATGCGTGAGGCGATCCGCGCGCTGACCGTCCTGGGTGTGCTGGAGGCCCGGCACGGTTCGGGTATATACGTCACACAACTGGAGGCCGGGGATCTGCTGGAGACCTTCGGTGTGGTCGCCGATCTCTCCCGCGGCCCCCAGCTCGTGGAGCTGCTCGAGGTGCGGCGGATCCTGGAGTCGACGGCGACCGCGCTGGCCGCCGCGCGGATCACTCCCGGTGAACTCGCCGAGGTCGAGAAGCACTTGGCGGCCATGCACGCGACGGACGATCCGGAGGAGATCCTCTCCCACGACCTGGCGTTCCACCGCGCGATCGTGGCGGCGGCGGGCAACGACACGATGGCGGCGATCCTGGAAGGTCTGTCCTCGCGTACGTTCCGTGCCCGGGTCTGGCGGGGCTATCAGGAGGAGGGCGCCTTCGCGCGCACCCGCCGCGAGCACGCGGCCATCCATCGCGCGCTGGTCGCCCATGATCCGGAGGCGGCCCGGGCTGCTGCCGCCGCGCACGTGGGCGAGGTGGAGGAGTGGCTGCGGACCCAGCTCAGACAGTGAGCGTCACAGGAGAGGAAAATCTGTTCGCTTCATTTGAGCACTCAAGTGGATCGACGCGATAGAAAGGACCCATGCCCGAGCCTGAGGCACCCGTGCTGGGTGGGGACGACGTCGACGCGGTGACCCGCGCGGTGCTGACCGCGTCGCGGTTGCTGGTCGCGGTGTCCGCCCGCTCACTGTCCGTGGTCGAGGAGCGGGTGACACTCCCTCAGTTCCGGATGCTGGTGGTGCTGTCGACGCGGGGCGCCACCAAGCTGGTCACCCTGGCCGAACTGCTCCATGTGGCGCCGTCGACGGCCATGCGCATGGTGGACCGGCTGATCGCGGCCGGTCTCGCCGACCGGCAGACCAACCCCGCCGACCGCCGGGAGACCCTGCTGCGGTTGACCGGCGAGGGCCGGCGCACGGTGCGGGAGGTCATGGCCCGGCGCCGCGCCGACCTCGCCGAGATCGTCAAACGGCTCGACCCCGGGCAACGGGTGGAGCTCATCGAGGCACTCACCGCCTTCAACGAGGCCGGCGGGGAACCTCCCGCCCCGGCGGACGACCCCGAGTACCATCCGCTGGGCTGGGCGGACGCCTAGCTGGAACGCGGAGCCTGAAACTCCGCGCCGCCGGTGTGCGGCCGCCCTCGTACGGGCCGAGGGCGGGCCGACAGCCGTCACCCACCCAACGCCGGGTTGGACGTCGAGTTGACCGACGACCCGGGGGTCGGCGGGCCGGGCGTCTTGATGTTCAGGTCCGGACGCGGCTTGAGGACCAGGACCGGCGCTCCCGGCTGCGGCGGGGGCGGGGTGGTGTCGTCCTTGGGGAGCTTCGGCGGGGCGGTCTGCTGGAAGTTGTTCTGCTCGAAGTTCACCAGCTCGGTCTTCTCCAGAATCGTCATGTGGTCGAGGACCGTGGCATTGGCCAGGTCGGCGAGCTGACGAATCAGACTGTTCTGGGTGGAGGCGCGGATCTTGGCGATGACCGGGAAGATCTGACCGTGCGTGACGCGCATGATGCTGACCGCGGTGGAGTCGAACTGCTTGCCGCTGCTCCCGTCCACGGACGCCACGAACTGCTGCTGCTGCGGGGACGCCTGGTTGGGTAGCGTGATGCCCAGCTCCGGGGCGATCTGACGGCACATCACGTCGAGGTTGCCGTGCCCGACGACCAGATGCTTGCCCGCCTCCTTCATCGCCGCGGTCGTGCCTCGCTCCATGGCCAACTCGCCCAGGGGGTACTCCCACAAGCCTGCCGCGCGCACCTTCACCACGAAGTCGCGGTCTGCCTCGGTTATCGGTCCGTAGCGGGTGTTGGCGATGACACGCTCCGTGTTCGTGGACGCGTTCTCGAGTCCCAGCATCGCCGGGTAGGCGAGTGCGGCGATCGTCATCGTCATGCCGCCGACCACGAAGACAGTTCCCGCTACGTTTCGTGATATGCGCATACATCCTCCTGGCGTGACTGGCGCTGACGCCAGAAGGTACGGACGAACCAGGTGCGGCGATCATTGCACCCGGTAAATTTTGCCGTCCGCCGTGTGATTCGTACCACACGCGTTTAAGACCTATGAGCGATACAGCGCGAACCGCACCATACGCATGGCCCCGCGCGACGGCGTAATCCGCAGCCCCGGCGCCGCCCGCCGCCAAGTGCCGCAGCTGTGAGCATCCATGACGCCCCCTCCACCTGCCGACAGCACCGAGTTCCGGAAGCAGCCGCAGGTCAACTGCTCGACGCCGTGGGCGGTCCAGGGCCTCCAACCCCTCGACGTGAAGCCCCGCCCCGGGCACAGTGCTCCTCATACCAGTGAGTAAGTTCACGCGTCACCCGTACTTCTGACCACCGACAAGGAGCCTCCGTGACCACCTGGGCCGGCCGGACCGCCACCGAGATCGCCGCAGCCGTACGCGAGAAGCGGGCCTCGCCCCGCGAGGTGGTGGCCGAGCATCTCGCGCGGATCGAGCTGCTCGACGCCCGCGTGGGCGCCTTCCGTCAACTGCGCGCGACGGCGGCACTCGCCGAGGCCGACGAGGTGGCGGCGCGCGCCGATCTTGCCGAACTCCCCCTGGCGGGCGTGCCGGTGGCGGTCAAGGACAACCTGGCCGTACGCGGCGAGTCCACCCGCCTCGGTTCCGCCGCGACTGACGAAACCCCGGCCGACCACGACCATGTCACGGTGGCCCGGCTGCGTGCGGCGGGCGCGGTCGTCGTGGGCCTGACGAACGTGCCGGAACTCTGCGTCTTCGGCACCACGGAGGGCGTGCACGGCACCGCCCGCAACCCCTGGGACACCACGCGCACGGCGGGCGGCTCGTCCGGCGGCAGCGCGGCCGCGGTCGCCGCCGCGATGGTGCCGCTCGCGCTGGGCAACGACGGCATGGGCTCACTTCGGATACCGGCCGCCAACTGCGGGCTGATAGGCCTCAAGCCGGGCTTCGGCACGGTCCCGGCGGGCATCGGCCACGGCGACTGGTTCGGCATGTCGGAGAACGGTCCGCTGGCGACCACGGTCGAGGACGCCCGACTGATGTTCTCAGTCCTGGCCGCCACCGAGGTCGTACGCGCGGCCGAGCCCGTCACGCGCAAGGTCGCCGTCTCCGTACGCAGCCCACTGGTCGGCGTCAAGGTCAGCCGCCCCTACGCGACCGCGGCCAGAGAGGCGGCTCAGCTGCTGGCCGAGGCGGGTCATCGGGTACGGCGTGCCGACCCGCCGTACCCTCTGTGGCTGGGCACGACCTCGCTCGCGCACTGGACAGCGGGGACGGCAGTGGACGCGGCGGGCCTCGACCCGCGGCAGCTCACGCGACGCACGCGCGTGCACGCGGCTGTGGGGCGCCGCTTCGTGGCCTCGGTGCGCGAGGGTGCGCGCAGGGAGCAGTTGCGCAGACGGATGGAGCCGTTCTTCGCGGAGCACGACGTACTGCTCACTCCGGCTCTCGCCCGGCGAGGGCCCGCCGCCGCGGACTGGCACGAGCGCGGCTGGCTGCGCAATCTGCTGGCCAACACGAACTACTCGCCGCTGACTCCGCCGTGGAATCTGACCGGCTGGCCGGCGATGGCGGTGCCGTTCGGGACCCTGCCGTCGGGTGCCCCGTGCGCCGTACAGCTGGTGGGGCGGCCCGGCTCGGAGACCGAACTCCTGGAGCTGGCGGGGCAGTTGGAGGAGCTGCGGCCGTGGCGGCGTACGGCGCCGCTGGCGTAGCTCCCTAATAGAAGGGGACACCGTAAACGGCTTGCTGCGACCGTCGCCCGCCGCTCAGGATGACGCCATGCCCGCCTTCGCCGCCGATGACGGAACCGAACTCGCCTATCACGTCATGGGCGAGGGCGAACCGCTGCTCTGCCTGCCCGGCGGCCCGATGCGCGCCTCCGCCTACCTGGGCGATCTCGGCGGGCTGTCCAGACATCGGCAACTGGTCCTGCTCGACCTGCGGGGCACGGGTGACTCCGCGGTCCCCGCCGACCCGTCCACGTACCGCTGCGACCGACAGGTACCCGATATCGAGGCCCTGCGCCGCCACCTCGGCCTGGACCACATCGACGTGCTCGCGCACTCGGCGGCCTGAGACCTCGCCCTGCTCTACGCAGCCGGGCACCCCGAGCGCGTACGGACCCTCACGCTGATCACCGCCCGTGCCCGCGCCCTCGGTGTCGACTTCACCGAGGAGCACCGACGGGAGGCCGCGGCCCTGCGCTCGGCCGAGCCGTGGTTCGCGGCCACCCGCGACTCCTTCGAGGCCTGCTTGGCCGGTACCGCGACCAACGCCATCGCCTCCGGCGGTTGAGCAGGGGCGCCTACTGGGAGGGTAGGTTCTGTTCATCGGCGAGTGCGGGTGCGTTGTGGCTGGTCGCGCCGTTCCCCGCGCCCCTGAAAACCTGCGTCTACCCGGGCGCCCGGGGGAAGCCTGCACCCCCAACAACCGGCGCCCTCCCTCCGGCGGGAGGGGGCGTGGGCCGGTGCGTCGTATGCCCGTCGCGTAGCTTCGGTCTCGGAGAACCCGCGCCCTGTACCAGCAAAGGGCCGTATGCCCGCCCTGTGACGGGCTGACGCACCGGCCCACGACCCCGCACCCCAACGAACCCAGGGGCGCGGGGAACGGCGCGACCAGCCACCCACACACCCGCACCCGACAACTAACCCACCCGCCCAACCGCCGGAGCGCTAAAGCGCCCGGTACATGATGTGCAGGCCCACCAGCCCGTGCC
Source organism: Streptomyces yerevanensis (assembly GCF_000716805.1). Classification (NCBI taxonomy): domain Bacteria; kingdom Bacillati; phylum Actinomycetota; class Actinomycetes; order Kitasatosporales; family Streptomycetaceae; genus Streptomyces; species Streptomyces yerevanensis. Next base: position 227,116 of record NZ_JNWJ01000005.1, read on the forward strand.
GCGGATGCTCGAACGCCCCCGGAACGGTGCCCAGGACCGTGAAGCCGAGGGACGTCCACAAGCGCACGGCGGGGTTCGTCTCCACGACGGCGTTGAACACCATGCCCCGGTACCCCTCGGCCTTCGCCGTGCTCAGGACGTGTTCGGCAAGGCGGCGGCCGATGCCGCGGCCCGCATGGTCCGGGTCGACCATGAAGCCGGCGTTGGCGATACGGGCCGCGGGGCCGCCGTAGTTGGGCGTGACGTAGGCCGAGCCGACGACCGCTCCGGTGGCGTCCTCGGCGACGTACACGCGCTTGCCCGGTGCCATCCACAGGGCGCGGGCGTCCTCTTCGGAGGTGTCCGGGTCCCAGGCGTAGGTCTCGGCGGCGGCGACGATGCGGTGCCAGAAAGGCCAGATCCGCGGCCAGTCGTCGGCCGCGGCTTCTCTGATCAGCATGGGCGTGAGTCTGGCACGCCCATGCCGTCAGCAATCGCGCTGTTTCCTCGGTGAACGTCTCAGTCCACGCTGGGCAGGATGTGCGGCTCCGCGAGGTCGTCCTCGTAGCCCGCCAGGCGGATCGGGGCGGACCTGGACCACACATCGAGACTGCCGAGCGCCTCCTCGGGCCCGCTGCCTTCGCGCCCCATACGTTCCTTGGGACGCTGATCGCTGTTCTTCGTCTCCGGTGTCACCGCGCACTCCTTATGTGTCGGATCACCCTCGGGACAGGCAGGGCCGGTCTACTACCGGTCGCCTGACGCCCGCTCGGGTCTGGATTACAGGCAGTACGGACGCGGTGGCGCCGGTAACTCAAGTGAGAGCAGGCCGTGGTGACCGGCTTGTCCCGGGACGGACCGTGGGTGTGGGTGGGACCCAATTATGCTGTCCGTTCCGGTACAGGGTACACAGATGAGCGGAGGTCCGCTCGATGGGGCTGAAAACAAGAGGTAACTGTTTCGAGTCGTTCCGCGACAAACTGGACTTTAAGCCCACTGACCTCCCTGGGTTCTCCACTGGTTGTCCACAGGCACGGAGCCAGTCGTCCGGCCCTGTGCCAACATGATCAAACGCGCCACTTTTACGCGAAGGAGCCCGACATGGCCGCCCAGCAGGTACGGGGTGTCATCGCCCCCGGTAAGAACGAGCCGGTTGAGGTCCGCACGATCCTGATCCCGGATCCGGGTCCGGGCGAGGCCGTGGTCCAGGTGCAGGCCTGCGGGGTCTGCCACACGGACCTGCACTACAAGCAGGGCGGAATCAGCGACGAGTATCCGTTCCTGCTCGGCCACGAGGCCGCCGGGATCGTGGAGTCGGTCGGCGAGGGCGTGACCGAGGTGGCGCCCGGCGATTTCGTGATCCTCAACTGGCGTGCGGTGTGCGGCCGTTGCCGGGCCTGTCTGCGCGGGCGGCCCTGGTACTGCTTCGACACGCACAATGCCAAGCAGAAGATGACCCTGGAGGACGGCACGGAGCTCTCGCCCGCCCTGGGGATCGGCGCGTTCGCGGACAAGACCCTGGTCGCGGCCGGGCAGTGCACGAAGGTGGACCCGGCCGTGTCCCCCGCGGTCGCGGGTCTGCTCGGCTGCGGAGTGATGGCCGGGATCGGCGCGGCCATCAACACCGGTTCGGTGACACGTGGCGACTCAGTGGCGGTCATCGGCTGCGGCGGCGTGGGCGACGCGGCGATCGCCGGGGCCCAGCTGGCCGGCGCGGCGCGCATCATCGCCGTCGACATCGATGACAAAAAGCTGGCCACGGCCCGGACGATGGGCGCCACTCACACGGTGAACTCGAAGGAGACCGACCCGGTCGAGGCCATCCGCGAGTTGACCGGCGGCTTCGGGGCGGACGTGGTCATCGAGGCGGTGGGCCGCCCGGAGACGTACAAGCAGGCGTTCTACGCCCGCGATCTGGCGGGCACAGTGGTCCTGGTCGGCGTCCCGACACCGGACATGAAGCTGGAGTTGCCGCTGCTGGACGTCTTCGGCCGGGGCGGGGCGCTCAAGTCGTCCTGGTACGGGGACTGTCTGCCCTCGCGCGACTTCCCGATGCTGGTCGATCTGCACCAGCAGGGGCGTCTGGACCTGGCGGCGTTCGTCACCGAGACGATCGAGCTGGGCGCGGTGGAGCAGGCCTTCGACCGGATGCACCAGGGCGACGTGCTGCGTTCGGTGGTGGTGCTGTGATGGCCGCCCGTATCGAGCACCTGGTCACCTCCGGCACGTTCAGTCTGGACGGCGGTACGTGGGACGTCGACAACAACGTATGGATCGTGGGCGACGACTCCGAGGCCGTGGTGATCGACGCCGCCCATGACGCCGACGCCATCGCCGAGGCGCTAGGCGACCGCCGGCTCGTGGCCATCATCTGTACGCACGCGCACAACGACCACATCGACGCGGCCCCGGCCCTGGCCGCTCGCACCGGCGCCCCGATCCTCCTTCAGGCCGACGACCTCCCGCTGTGGAAGCAGACCCACCCGAACCGCCTGCCGGACGGTGAACTGGCCGATGGGCAGCGGCTGTCGGTGGCCGGCACGGAGCTGACCGTGCTGCACACTCCGGGTCACGCTCCGGGCGCCGTCTGCCTGCACGCCCCCCAGCTGGGCGCCGTCTTCACGGGCGACACGCTCTTCCAGGGCGGGCCGGGCGCGACGGGGCGTTCCTTCTCCCACTTCCCGACGATCATCGACTCGATCCGCGACCGGCTGCTGACCCTGCCGCCCGAGACGGAGGTCCGTACCGGCCACGGCGACTCGACGACGATCGGTGCCGAGGCCCCGCACCTGAAGGAGTGGATCGACCGGGGTCACTGAGTCCCCGCGGTGAGGCCTCGCTCGCTGGGGACGGTCGTTGGGCGTACTCGGTTCGCTATTCAGATCCCGTTGGTTCGGTTGAAAGCTGGCCATGATCTGCTGGCGCGGGACAACGGCCTTTCTCGCGGGCAGGGAGGACTGGCGCATGGAGCTGCGCAGTGTCGATGAGCTGATGGATCTGCTGCACGCCTGCCGGGGGGCCTGGGGCACCCCGTACCTCCGCCACTCGAGGCCACGCCCCAACGGAGGGTCCCTCGCCGGCAGCGCGCTCGATCTGCACGATCACGCCTTGCAGACCGCCGCGCTGCTGCGGCGCGGTCATCCCAGTGACAAGGAACTCCAGGTGGCCGGCCTGGTGCACGGCATAGGGCAGCTGCTGCATCCCGGCGACGAGACCGGTCACGCGGACCACGCGGCGGACGCCGTGCGGTCCCTGCTCGGCGAGCGGGTGGCCCGTCTCGTACGCCTGCATGCCGCGCCGTGGGACGACGGCCCGTTCGACGACGACGTGCTGTCCCTGCGGCAGGCGGACGAGGCGGGCAAGGTCGCCGGGCTGAACGCCGGCGTGCTGGAGGACTGGCGCACCGTCCTGGAGCTGGTCGCGGCGCGCGCCACCGTCCGCCGCTGACGCACACCTCTGGTAGCTGACGGTCCGTCATGAGACCGTACGCGGATGACTTCGCCGTACGGGCTCACGGGCAGGGCCGCGATCGTCACCGGGGCTTCGCGCGGGATCGGGCGGGCGGTCGCTCAGGCGCTCGTCCGGGCGGGCGCGCGAGTGTGCGTGACCGCCCGTGATCCGGGCGGGGTGAGCCGGGTCGCCGAGGAGCTCGGGGTCGTCGGGCTCGCTGGTTCGGTCGCCGAACCGGCGCACCTGCGCGAGCTGACGGAGCTGACGCTGCGCGAGTTCGGGCGGATCGACGTGGTGGTGAACAACGCGGCGACGAACGAGCCGTACGGCCCGCTCATGGACGCCGACCCGGACCGCTGGCGCGAGGCGTTCACGGTCAACGTCGAGGCGCCGCTACGGCTGGTGCAGTGCGCCTGGCAAGCGTGGATGGGCGAGCACGGCGGCGCGGTCGTCAACGTCTGCACGGAGGGCGCCGCTCATGTGGGCCCCAACGTGGGCGCGTACGGCACCAGCAAGGCCGCCCTGCTGCACCTCACCCAGCAACTCGCGGGCGAGCTGGCCCCGAAGGTGCGGGTCAACTCCGTCTCCCCCGGTCTCGTCCGCACCGAGATGGCGCGGTTCGTGTGGGAGCGGGGTGAGGACGAGGTGGCCGCAGGGCTGCCCCTGGGCCGGATCGGCGAGCCCGAGGACATCGCGCGGGCCGTCGTATGGCTGGCCTCGGACGCGGCGGAGTGGATCACGGGGGCCGACCTGCTGGTGGACGGCGGAACGAGAGTACGGGCGGCACACACGGCGACGGCGTACGCCGTCCACGAGCGCCTGCGGTCGCAGGTGCCGCCGGATGCCGACAGCAGCGCGTACTGACACGGCTGAGCACGACACGATGTGCACGGTTTGCCCGAGATCAAGGCGGCTACGCGATTGCCCCCAATAGGGCAACAGGCCCGCGGAGGGCCTGCACGGAGTCGAACCACGAAGAACGCGTTGCCATCGCACCGGGCACCCTCACGGTAGGACAGCGGCTCCCGCACAGGCCACCGGATTACCGCGGGCGGGCGGCCCTACCACTTGCCGGGCGCGTAGTCCTTCAAGAACACCCCGTACAGATCCTCGCCCTGCTCGCCCCGCACGATCGGGTCGTACACCCTCGCAGCCCCGTCGATCAGGTCGAGCGGCGCGTGGAACCCCGCGTCGGCGAGGCGCATCTTGTCCGGGTGAGGCCGCTCGTCGGTGATCCAGCCGGTGTCGACGGCGGTCATCAGGATGCGGTCCTTCTCGAACATCTCCTGGGCGCTGGTGCGCGTGAGCATGTTGAGCGCGGCCTTGGCCATGTTGGTGTGCGGGTGCCCCGCGCCCTTGTAGCCGCGGCTGAAGACGCCCTCCATGGCGGACACGTTCACGATGTACGTGCGGTTCGCCCCCGAGGCCGCCATCGCGGCGCGCAGGCGGCTGATGAGGATGAACGGCGCGGTGGAGTTGCAGAGCTGGACCTCGAGCAGCTCGACCGGAGTGACCTCCTCGACAGCCTGGATCCAGCTGTTGGTGTCGTGCAGGTCGGGCACGAGACCGCCCGCGTCGATCGCCGTACCGGCCGCGATGCGCTCCAGGGACGCCGAGCCGGAGACCAGCGCGAGGTCCGTGACGTCCTGGGCGGTCAGCTCGCCGCCCCCGGCCACCGGCAGCGCGGCCACGGCACCGGAGCCGAAGGTGCCGATCACCTCGGCGGGCGGCAGCTCGCCCGAGGGGAGCGGGGCGGACTCGGCGGCGAGCAGCTCGCTGTAGGCCCCCGGAGAGCGGCGTACGGTCTGGGCCGCGTTGTTGATCAGGATGTCGAGCGGGCCCGCGGCGGCGACCGAGTCGGCGAGCGCGACCACCTGGGCGGGGTCGCGCAGGTCGATGCCGACGATCTTCAGGCGGCCGATCCACTCGTCGCTGTCGGGCATGGCCTTGAAGCGGCGGATCGCGTCGTTCGGGAAGCGTGTGGTGATCGTGGTGTGCGCACCGTCACGCAGCAGCCGCAGCGCGATGTACATGCCGATCTTGGCGCGGCCACCGGTGAGCAGCGCGCGCTTGCCGGTGAGATCCGCGCGGGCGTCGCGGCGGGCCCGGTTCTCGGCGGCGCAGTTCTGGCAGAGCTGGTGGTAGAAGTAGTCGACCTCGACGTATCGGGTCTTGCAGGTGTAGCAGGAGCGCGGGCGCTGGAGTATCCCCGCGATCTGCCCGGCCTCGATGGTGGACGAGGGCAGGATGCCCTCGGTCTCGTCGTCGATGCGCTGGGCGGAACCCGTCGCCGTCGCCTCCGTGACCGCCTTGTCGTGGGCGGTCTTGGCGGCCCGGCGCTCCTGGCGGCGGCGCTGCTTCACCGTGCGGTAGACACCCGCGGTGGCGCGGCGCACGGCGACGGCGTCGGGGTGGTCGACCTCCAGCTTGTCGAGCTCCTCGAGCACGCTGAGGCAGACAGCCAGCCGCTCCGGGTCGATGCCGGGACCGTACGAGGCGCCTGCCACCTCTGCCGCGTCCACGGCGGGGGGCGCCTGGCTGTCGTCTGTCACCGTCATCGTCGTTGCCGTTTCTCGGGTTCCGCGCCGCGCTCGAACCGCGCTCGCTTTCGAAGGCGGAATTTTACGGAGCGCGGGGCGAAGGAACCAAACCCGGCGTGATCACCGCTCCCGTCAGGGCGCGCAGGCGACGTTCAGCGCCTCCACCTCCGCGATCACCGCCTTGGCCAGCCGGTCCAGGTCCGGCACGGCCTCCGCGTCGGCGACGAGCCCGTAGTGGACGCGCCCGCGGTACGTCGAGACGGCGACCGCGAGGGACTGGCCGCGGGCGAGCGGGGCGAGCGGATAGACCTCGGTGAGCGGGCAGCCGCCGAGTTTCAGGCCGAGGCTGGGCAGCGGCACGCTGGTGACCAGGATGTCGAAGAGCAGCCGGGCCGCCTGGCCGACGACGGGACCGCCGAGCCGGTGCCCCAGCGGCAGCACATGGTCGGCGAGCAGAGCGACGGCACCCGCGCCCCGGTTGGGGCCCGCGTCCTTGTTGCGGTTCATGGCCGTACGCACCGTGTCGAGCCGCCCGAGCGGGTCCGCGTCGTCGACGGGCAGCTTGATCAGGTAGCCGGAGAGCCGGTTGCCCTGGGGGTGCGCGGTGCGCGGGCGGCGCTTGGAGACGGGGATCAGGGCCCGCGGCACGACGCCCTCGCTGCCGTCACCGCGCTCGTCCAGCCAGCGGCGCAGGGCGCCCGCGACGATCGCGATCAGCACGTCGTTGACGGTGCCGCCCACGCTCTTGCGGATCTTGTGCACCTCGTCGAGGTCCAGGTTCACGCCCGCGATGCGGCGGGTGCCGGTCGGCTCCGACACCAGGGCGGACGAGGAGCGTACGCCCAGGGTGGCGCGGGCGACGGAGGCGCCGATGTCGAGGGCCCGGCCCACGTCGGAGAGGGTGCCGCGGACGAGGCCCGGCAGTTTGCGTACGTCCGGGAGGAAGCCGCGGGCGGGCTCTGCGGGGCGGGGGCGGGGCTCGGGCAGGTCCATGGGGTCCATGACCGCCGCCGCGAGCGTCAGCGCCCGCAGTCCGTCGGCCAGGGCGTGGTGGAACTTGAAGAGCACGGCGAACGAGGTGCCGTCCACGCCGGGCAGCACATGCGCCTCCCACGGCGGCCTGCCGCGCTCCAGCTGGCGCTGCATGAGCACGCCCGCCGATTCGTGGAAGTCCGCAGTCGGCGCGTGCAGCCGGACATGGTCGAGCGGGTCGAAGTCGCGTACCGGCTCGCGGGCCGCACCGCCGAAGGCCAGCGGCTGCCCGAAGGAGAGCGGCTGCCATACGTCACGGATCCGCATCCGCAGCCCGGGCACACCCGCGGCGCGCGCCGCGAGCAGGTCGGCGGCGTGGGCGCCCGCTGCGGGCGAATGGGTCTCGAAGACACCGAGGGCGCCGAGATGCATGGGGTGCTCGGCGGACTCGATGTTCCAGAACGCCAGGTCGAGTGGTGCAAGCAGGTCGGAGGTCAATGGCTTGCTCTCGCGTCGACGACGGGTGAGCAAGCAGTCAACCCCCGACAAGCGATTACGGTCAAGTACGATCAAGCTACGCACAGTTAACAGCAGATTAAGTCCCGCCTCCTTGTGAGGGATGGGACGCATGTGGTCTACGAGGTCCTTTCCGGGCAGCTGAAGCGACTTACGGGCCGCATACGGCCGGGCGGCCCATCCGCCCACCGCGAAGACGAGTGGGCGGATGCCGTACAGCGCCGGCCGCAGGAATCAGCCAAATGGCCGTCACTCGACCGAGCAGCCCACAGAGGTCGTCAGGGACGCGTCCCGGCTCGGTGCTTCATGTGCGGCCTTCAGCCGGGGCACCTCTGTCTCGTTCTGCCTCCTCAAGGCTCCGACAACGCGAACGGCCCCGGTGCGCACTCCGCACCGAGGCCGTCCCGATGATCGTTACGACACCTGCTGTCCCTTGCCCAGCGCGATCACACCGCCCTTGGAGACCGTGTACAGCTCATGATCCCGTTCCGGATTGACGCCGATCGTCGCGCCCGGCGGTACCTGTACGTTCTTGTCGAGCACCGCGCCCCGTACCACCGCGCCCCGCCCGATGTGGACGTTGTCGTGCAGCACCGAGCCCTGGACGACGGCGCCCGGGTCGACGACCACGCCCGGTGAGAGCACCGAGCGGCTGACCTGGCCGCGGATGAGGCAGCCGGCGCTGATGATCGACTCGCTGGCGATGCCGCCGGCGTTGAAGCGGGCCGGCGAGAGCTGGCCGGAGTGGGTGTAGATGGGCCACTGGCGGTTGTAGAGGTTGAAGGCGGGCCGCTCGGCGATCAGATCCATATGGGCGTCGAAGTACGCGTCGAGGGTGCCGACGTCACGCCAGTACCCCTGGTCGCGCACGGTCTCGCCGGGCACATGGTTGGCGCTGAAGTCGTACAGCTGGGCCTCGCCGCGCTCGGTGAGCTGCGGCAGGATCGAACCGCCCATGTCGTGTATGGAGTTCTCCTCCTCGGAGTCCCGCTGGAGGGCCTCGATCAGGGCCTTGGTGGTGAAGATGTAGTTGCCCATCGAGGCGAACACGGACTCGGGGTCGTCCGGCAGACCCGGTGGGTCGGCGGGCTTCTCCAGGAAGCTGTCGACGGTCTGGCCGTCGGATCCGGGGGCGATGACACCGAAGGACGACGACTCGCCCCTCGGCACCCGTATCCCGGCGACGGTCACGCCCGCCCCGCTGTCGATGTGCTGGGCGAGCATCTGTCGCGGGTCCATGCGGTACACATGGTCGGCGCCGAACACTGCCACGTACTCGGGCTGTTCGTCGTAGATGAGGTTCAGTGACTGCAGGATCGCGTCGGCGCTGCCGAGGTACCAGCGCGGGCCGAGCCGCTGCTGGGCCGGGACCGGTGTGACGTAGTTGCCCAGCAGGCTGGACATCCGCCAGGTCGTGGTGATGTGCCGGTCCAGCGAGTGCGACTTGTACTGCGTGAGTACGCAGATGCGCAGAATGTCCGCGTTGACAAGGTTGGAAAGTACGAAGTCCACGAGGCGATACGTTCCGCCAAACGTGACCGCGGGTTTCGCACGGTCGGCGGTCAGGGGCATCAAACGCTTGCCCTCACCGCCTGCCAGTACGATTCCCAGCACCGAAGGTCCACCGCGTCGCATGCCGTGCCGCCCCTCTACCCGCCCGGTTGTGCCATTTTCTTGTACTTCACCTGCTTGAGGCTTACCCCAGTTTGAGGAGTTCCTCGTACAGCTGGACCGTACGCCGGGCCACCGCGTCCCAGCCGAACTCCCGCACCGTCCGTTCCCGGCCCGCCTCGCCCATCCGCCGGGCGGCCTCGGGGTCGGCGAGCAGGGAGTCGAGGGCGCGCGCGAGCTGCGCCGCGTGTTCCTCGGCGCTCTCGTCGACGGACACGAGCAGACCCGTCTCGCCGTCCTCGACGACCTCGGGGATCCCGCCGACCCGCGAGGCGACCACGGCCGTGCCGCAGGCCATCGCCTCGAGGTTGACGATACCCAGCGGCTCGTACACCGAGGGGCACACGAACACGGCGGCGTGCGTGAGGAGTTGGATCACGTCCGGGCGCGGGAGCATCTGCGGGATCCAGAACAGGCCCTGGCGTACTCGGCTGAGTTCCTGGAAGAGATCGCGGAACTCCCGGTCGATCTCCGGGGTGTCGGGGGCTCCCGCGCACAGGACGACCTGTGCGGCCGGGTCGATGTCCCGTACGGCGCGCAGCAGTTGGGGCACGCCCTTCTGGCGCGTGATGCGGCCGACGAACAGGACGTACGGGCGGTCGGGGTCGACGCCCAGGCGTTCGAGGACGTCCGTGCCGTGGTCCGGCTGGTACAGGGAGGTGTCGATGCCGTTGTGCACGACGCGCACCTTCGCCGGGTCCAGGGCCGGGTAGCAGCCGAGGATGTCCTCGCGCATGGCTCCGGAGACGGCGATCACGGCGTCGGCGGCCTCGATCGCGGTGCGTTCGGCCCAGCTCGACAGGGCGTAACCGCCGCCGAGCTGCTCGGCCTTCCAAGGGCGCAGCGGCTCCAGGGAGTGGGCGGTCATCACGTGCGGAATGCCGTACAGCATTTTCGCGAGGTGGCCGGCGAGATTGGCGTACCAGGTGTGCGAGTGGACGAGCTCGCGGCCTTCGAGGGCGGCGGTCATCGCGAGGTCCACGGAGAAGGTACGCAGCGCGTCGTTGGCGCCGTCGAGCGTGGGCCAGGGCCGGTGGCGGAGGACTCCGCCCGCGGTGCCCTCGCCCCAGCAGTGCACGTCCAGGTCTGTCAGGGGCCGCAGCTCCCTGGCGAGGAACTCGACATGGACGCCCGCGCCGCCGTACACGTCCGGCGGGTACTCCCGGGTCAACAAGCCCACTCGCACCCGGTTACCCCCTGTCTCAGCGGCTGATTCCCCCATGGTCACCCAGAACAGGCCCGCGGGGGAAGACCGCAAGTGACAGCGGGGTGGGAACAGTGCGACGGGCGGGCGAAGCGAACCAGTGTGCGACCTCGCGGACACGGAACGTGATCGCGGTCGAGATCCGGCGAGATTCACGGAATTCGAGTGGACCAAGCGGGCATACCGGCTCGAGCATGGGAGTTGTACCCGGTGTCACCCAACCAGGGTAGGACGGGGCACGCGTCGTACTCCATCGGCAGTAGGACCCAATGCCTGCTCAAGGACGACGACGCGAGCGCCTTCGAAGGGCATCGTATTCACCATGAAAACCGACCGTTCGCCGCGCCGGAATCCCCGCCAGCCGGAGCGCGCCAGCCAGACGCAGAGGAGGGACCCATGAGCGCCCTCGCACTGTCTGTGCTGCTTTCGCTCGTGTCCGCCGTCGCCTACGCCGGTGGCGCGATCGTGCAGGAACGGGTCGCCGCGGCGACGCCGGACCAGTCGTACGCTCCCATGCGCCGGCCCGCCTGGTGGGCCGCGGTGGGTCTCAACGGCCTCGGTGGTCTGCTGCACGTTGTGGCCCTCGCCTTCGGCCCCCTGAGCCTGGTGCAGCCGCTGGGCGCGCTGACCATTGTGTTCGCGCTTCCCATGGCGGCTCTCTTCGTTCGCCGCAAGGCCGGTGCGACGGCCTGGCGGGGCGCGATCATGGCGACGGTCGGCCTGGCCGGACTGCTGTCGCTGGTCGGCACGGCCGATTCGCAGTCCTTGGACAACTCCCAGCAGCTTGCGGTGGCCCTGGCCACCGGCGGTGCGGTGGTGGGCCTGATGATGGCGGCCCGCGCGGCGCACCGGCACCCGGCGGTGCGCAGTGTGCTGCTGGCGATCGCCTCCGGTATCGCGTTCGGTATGTCGTCGGTGTTCACGAAGACGGTCGCGGTGGACTGGACGGGCGCCTTCACGCTCGGCCAGCTGCCCGCCCTGGCGGTGATCGGCGTCCTGGCCACGGCCGGCATGCTGCTCTCGCAGGCCTCCTACAGGGGTGCGGGACTCGCGGCGCCGCTGGCCACGCTGACCGTGGTGAACCCTGTGGTGGCAGCCGCGGTCGGCATCACGATGTTCGGCGAGACCTTCCGTTACGGCTCGACCGGCACCCTCCTCGCGCTGGGCTTCGGTGTCGTCGCGGCGGGCGGCCTCATCCTCCTGACGTCGGAGCGGATCAGCAGCACGGAGCGTACGGAGCCGGTTCCGGGCGAGCCCGCGCTGGTGGCCGGGGCTCCGGCCGACGAGGTAGTGCTGCCCGAGCAGCAGAGCGTCGAGGTGGCCGGGCTGGTCGCCGCCACGGCGGCGGGACAGGAAGCGGCGGCGATGCGGGAAGAGGTGCCGCTCGTGCCCGCCGCGGTCGTCGTGCCGACACCGGTGTCCGTGCGGGAGGCGGCCGGACTGGCGCGCACCGGGTCCAATGGGCCGCCGCCGGGCGACGACGATGCACGGGACGGCGCAGCACCGGCACGGCCCGGCCCGTACTACGAGGGCTTCTACCTGCCGCTGCTCCCGGTGCCGCTGGTAGTCGGCTCCCGCGTCAAGTCTTGACGTCTGCCATGCAGAACCTGATGCCGGGTGTACGCGTCAGAGGCTGACGCCACCCTTGCGCAGATAGGCGACCGGATCGATGTCGCTGCCGAATTCGGGCCCCGTCCGCACCTCGAAGTGCAGATGCGGGCCCGAGCTGTTGCCCGTGGAGCCGGAGCGGCCGATGCGCTGTCCGCTCACCACTTTCTGCCCGTCCTTCACGGAGATCGCCGACAGATGGGCGTACTGGCTGTAGCGGCCGTCGGCGTGCTTGATCACCACCTGGTAGCCGAAGGATCCGCCCCAGCCCGAGGTCACGACCTGGCCCGCGGTGACCGCCTTGACCGAGGTGCCGGTGGGCACCGGGAAGTCGACGCCCGTGTGGTAGCCCTTCGACCAGGAGGAACCCGTCGCGCGGTAGGCAGTACCGGCGCCGGCGTCCACCGGGGCGGTGAGCGTACGCGCCGACTCACGGGGCTTGCTCTCGGCCCGCTCTTCCTTCTTCTCGGGCTTCGCGGGAGCGGTCGGGTTGGACACCGGTGTGGGGGACGCGGGCTTGTCCGGGGCCTTGGTGCTGAGGCTCAGCCGCTGGCCGGGGACGATCATGTCCGGGTCGGCGCCGATGGCCTTGCGGTTGGCGTCGTACAACTGCCGCCAGCCGCCCTGGACTTCACGGGAGCCGGCGATGCCGGACAGCGTGTCGCCGCGGACGACGGTGTACATCTCGGCGGTGCCCGCCTGGGACTGGGGCGTGTTCTGCGGCTGTACGTCGCGGACGGTGCGCTGGGGTTTGCGGTCGGTGGTGCCCGAAGGGTTGATGTCGGGGGTGTCGCCGCCCCGGGTGAGGCCCGCGCGTACGGAGCACACCGGCCAGGCGTCGGGGCCCTGTCCCTTGAGGACCTTCTCGGCGACGGCGATCTGCTGGTCCTTGGTGGCGAAGTCGGCGCGTGACGCGTAGACCGTGCCGCCGAACGCCTCCCAGGTGGACTGCTTGAACTGCAGCCCGCCGTAATAGCCGTTGCCGGTGTTGATGTCCCAGTTGTTGCTGGACTCGCAGGCGGCGACCTTGTTCCAGGTGTCCACATCGGCCGCGTCGGCAACACCGGCGGCTATCAGGGGCATCGCCATTCCGGCGCCGCCCGCCGTGACCGTCAGCGAGGCACGGTTGATCCTGTTCGGCTGATACCGGCGGTGCCGGCCCCGTACGGCCATGGAGTATCCCCCTCGACATGCGTCAGCAGCGGCAAAAGTAGACGCCGCGAACAGGCCATGACAAGGCGGCAATCAGCCGCTCTGTCCCGCCAAGTGACCGGGAATGCACTGTTGTTGCGGGTCGGCTGAGGCAGAACGGCACGCCATGCGTACACATCGTCGGCAAGTCAGGATGGTCAGTGGGGCGATACTGACTGGCACCACCGTTTTCAGGACCTTTTAGGAGCCAACCGTATGAGCACTTCAGCGCAGATCGGCGTGACGGGTCTCGCGGTCATGGGGCGCAATCTCGCCCGTAACTTCGCACGCAACGGATACACGGTCGCCCTGCACAACCGGACGGCGTCGCGCACGCACGCGCTGGTCGAGGAGTTCGGCAGCGAGGGCGACTTCATCGCGGCCGAGACCGCCAAGGAGTTCGTGGCCGCCCTGGAGCGTCCGCGCCGCCTGGTGATCATGGTGAAGGCCGGCGATCCGACCGACGCGGTGATCCGGGAGTTCGCCCCGCTCCTGGAGCCCGGCGACATGATCATTGACGGGGGCAACGCCCACTTCGCGGACACCCGGCGCCGGGAGCGCGAACTGCGCGAGCAGGGCATCCACTTCGTCGGCATGGGTGTCTCCGGCGGCGAGGAGGGCGCGCTGAACGGGCCGAGCATCATGCCGGGCGGCCCGAAGGAGTCGTACGACTCGCTGGGCCCGATGCTGGAGAAGATCTCCGCGAAGGCGGACGACGGGACGCCCTGTGTCTCGCACGTGGGCCCGGACGGTGCCGGTCACTTCGTGAAGATGGTGCACAACGGCATCGAGTACGCGGACATGCAGCTGATCGGCGAGGCGTACCAGCTGCTGCGTGATGTGGCGGGCTACTCCCCCGCGCAGATCGCGGACATCTTCCGCACCTGGAACACCGGGCGCCTTGACTCCTACCTGATCGAGATCACCGCCGAGGTGCTGTCCCACGTGGACGCGGCCACCGGCAAGCCCTTCGTGGACGTCGTCCAGGACCAGGCCGAGCAGAAGGGCACGGGACGCTGGACCGTGCAGATCGCACTGGACCTGGGTGTGCCGGTGTCGGGTATCGCGGAGGCGGTCTTCGCCCGGTCGCTGTCGGGCCACACGGAGCTGCGCGAGGCCTCGCGGGGGCTCGCCGGGCCGAAGGCGGCGCCGCTCAGCGAGTCCGAGGCGGGGGCCTTCGCCGACCAGGTGGAACAGGCGCTGTACGCCTCGAAGATCGTGTCGTACACGCAGGGCTTCCACAAGATCGCGGCGGGCAGTGCGGAGTACGACTGGAACATCGACCTGGGTGCGGTGTCCTCGCTCTGGCGCGGTGGGTGCATCATCCGCGCGGCGTTCCTCGACCGGATTCGCGCCGCGTACGACACTCGGCCCGATCTGCCGAGCCTGCTCTCCGACGAGACGTTCGCGCAGGAGATCGGTTCGGCGCAGGACGACTGGCGTGCGGTTCTCGTCGCCGCGGTGCAGCAGGGCGTTCCCACGCCCGGGTTCGCCGCGGCTCTCACGTACTACGACGCGCTGCGTGCGGAGCGGTTGCCTGCGGCGCTTACGCAGGGGCAGCGGGACTTCTTTGGGGCGCACACGTATCGGCGTGTGGACCGGGAAGGGTCGTTCCACACGCTGTGGGGTGGAGACCGGTCCGAGGTGGCCGGCTAATAGCTCGGGGGGTTCTGGGGTTGGGCGGCTGCGGGTTCGTTGTGGCTGGTCGCGCCCACGCGGCGGAGCCGCAGTTTGATACAGCCCCGCGTCCCTGACGGGGCGCACTCCTACTGAACCAGAGCTGACATGGTGGCCCGGTGCGGAAGTAGTCCGCACCGGGCCACGTGTCGTTTACCCACTACGGCTGCAGTGGACCCGGCTTCGGCAGCGGTTCCGGGCCGGGAGGCTCCGGGACCGGGGACGGGGTGGGGTCCGGTACCGGGTGGGGCTTGGGGTTGGGGTTGGGCGGCTCCGGGAGGGGTTCCGGGCGGTCGGGGCCGGGGCCCGGAGGAGGGCCCGGACGGGTGGGGTCAGGGTTCGGGTGGGTCATCGTGTCCTCCAGCCATACGGAACTTCGGCCCTGGACTTGTCCCACGCGTACCCCTGCGCCGTACGCGCACTCACCCCGTCGCAGGATGTTACGGGGCCCAGATGGACGGTCAGACGGTGACCGCAGGCACAGCCTGCGGGCTGCGCTCCTGGTCCGAGTCCGGTACCGGCTCGGACGGGTCCGCGCCGAGGGCCACGATCCGGTTGCCGGCGTCGACGTGCACGACCCGGGGGCGCAGGGCGCGGGCCTCGGCGTCGGAGACCTGGGCGTAGCTGATGAGGATCACCAGGTCGCCGGGGTGCACCAGGTGGGCCGCCGCACCATTGATCCCGATGACGCCCGAGCCGCGCTCGCCCTCTATGACGTACGTCTCCAGGCGGGCACCGTTGGTGATGTCGACGATGTGGACCAGCTCGCCGGGCAGCAGATCGGCGGCGTCGAGAAGATCGGCGTCGATGGTCACGGAGCCGACATAGTGCAGGTCGGCCTGAGTCACCGTGGCGCGGTGGATCTTGGATTTGAACATGGTGCGCAGCATTTTGAACTCCTGGAAGACGGCTCCCTGCCAGCTTTCTGCAGGTCAAGGGCGGTCTCTACCGTACACCGGTAGGCGTTGGACTCGAAGATTGTGAGGAACATCGCTTCACTCTGGCGAGAAAGCTCCCTGCCTGCGTTTCCGCGCGAACCAGGCTGCTGCGACGCCGTCTCCAAGGCACCTGTTCAGACAACCGTCTCGGAATGTGCAGGGACTGATGCTGATCAGATGCTGACTTACCTGACGACATATCAGGCACACGAAGGGCGCAGGGCGAGTCGCTTCCCACGAACACCTATGTCAAATAAGCGGTGTAACTCGCGCCTCGGGATGGCTCGGTGTGCGGATTGCTGGCTACTCGAAAATGGAGTGCTGGACGGTCAGCAATCAGAACTTCCTGACCGACACACCAGGCGTTTTCAATGCGGTCACAGATCAGGGGACGCCGACGCGGGCCCGCAGTCCGCGAACCCCAGGGCCGAGTGGGGTACAGCCCGCAGCAATTTGGGGCCGAACGTACACCAGGTTGGCGGGCTACCTGATTGCTCAGTTCGCGTTTACGGCATCGTGGTTGATGCAACCCAGGATTGCGTCACTGATCCGATCAAGCCGAGCCTGCCCCGTCGACGTAGCGGTATCGCATGGCCACCTCGCCGGGGTGGCTGGGCGCGACGGGTACCAGCGGATATCGGGAGTTGATCATACTCACGACAGTCTACTGGGTGTCCCGCCCCATGCCCCTCAAATGCGGCGGGTTGGAATGCAGTGGGCCGACTCAAGAATGACGCTCAACGGCGCGCGCAGAGCAGAGCAGCAGAATTGAGCCGAGCCACGCACAGATAGTGGAGAAGTCGGCAAACGAACCCGGCCTGCTCGGCGGAGACCTTCCGCCGGCCCGGTCCTGCACTGACCTCACTTCCGACATTTTCACCGTCGCGCGTGTCCGCAGAAGGTGAAGTTTTCCATCCCGGGCGTCAGACATCCAGACAGAAAACTCTACCCCCCACGAGACTGCCAAGTGATGGCAAGCTGACGGTCATGACCAGCCACGCTCTCAGCGAGCTGGGCGAATTCCCCGATGCCCCGCACCGCGTCCTCCATCGCAACTGACAACTCGGCCGGATACACACCGACGATGACGACGACGCGGATTCTGCGGCTGGGCACGCCGACGAATAAGGCCATCGACCTTCCGCCGATCCGAAAGCGTACGCATGTCCACTGAACTCACCGAGTCAGCTGTTCCTCCCCCCACTGGCCCCACTGCCGAGCCCTCCTCCGCGCCGTCCCGGCGCACGTTCATCGCGACGACCACCGCGGTCGGTGGCACCGTCGTGGCCGGCGGCCTGATGACGGGTCCGGCCGCGCTTGCCGTCGAGACGAGGGCTGCCGCCGAGGCACCGCCGAGCGGTCGTGTCTCGCTGACCGTCAACGGGAAGCGCCACACCGTCACCATCGACAACCGGACCTCGCTGCTGGACCTGTTGCGCGAGCACCTGGACCTGCCCGGCTCGAAGAAGGGCTGCAACGCCGGTGCCTGCGGCGCCTGCACGGTCCTGGTCGACGGCCGCCGCGTCAACTCCTGCCTGACACTGGCGGTCCGTCTGGAGGGCGCCGAGGTCACCACGATCGAAGGGCTTGCCCCGGGAGGCACGGACGGTGAACTGCACCCGCTGCAGCGGGCGTTCATCGAGCAGGACGCCTTCCAGTGCGGCTACTGCACGCCGGGCCAGATCATGTCCGGCGTCGGCTGCATCCAGGAAGGCCACACCGGATCGGCGGACGAGGTCCGGGAGTGGATGAGCGGCAACATCTGCCGCTGCGGCTGTTACGTGAAGATCGTGCGCGCGGTCGAGCAGACCGCCCACGGGAAATGAGACCCGCCTCCCATGTATCCCTTCTCCTTCACCAAAGCCTCCGACACCGCCGAAGCACTCAACGCCGGGCGGCGCGGCGGGCGTTACATCGCCGGCGGCACCACGCTGGTCGACCTGATGCGCGAGACCGTCGAACGCCCCGAGACGCTGGTCGACATCAGCGCGCTGCCGCTGCGCGAGGTCACCGTCACCGAGCGCGGGGGCCTGCGCATCGGCGCGTTGGTGCGGATGGCCGAGGCCGCCGCACATGCCAAGGTCCGCACCCTCTACCCGGTCATCTCCGAGGCGCTGGAGCTGAGCGCGTCGGCCCAGCTGCGGAACATGGCCACCATCGGCGGCAACATCATGCAGCGCACCCGCTGCACGTACTTCCGTGACGTGAGCGCCGACTGCAACAAGCGCGACCCCGGCTCGGGTTGCGCGGCGCGGGGCGGCTTCAACCGCACCCACGCAATCCTCGGCACCTCCGAGTCCTGCGTGGCCACCCACCCTTCCGACGTCGCCGTGGCCTTCGCCGCGCTGGAGGCGAGCGTCCGTCTGCTCGGCCCGGACGGGACCGAGCGCAGCATCCCGTTCGCCGACTTCCTGCTGCGGCCCGGCAGTACCCCGCACCGCGAACAGGCCCTCCGCAAGAGCGAGTTGATCACCGCCGTGGAGATCCCCGCCCTTCCGCGCCCGCTCAAGTCCGGCTACCTGAAGGTCCGCGACCGACAGTCGTACGAGTTCGCCCTGACCTCGGCGGCCGTCGCGCTGCACATCCGCGGCGGGGTGATCCGGGAGGCCAAGGTCGCCGCCGGAGGCGTCGGCACCGTGCCGTGGAAGCTGCCCGCCGTCGAGCAGCACCTCATCGGCGAGCGGCCCTCGCAGTCGCTGTGGGCCGAGGCCGCACAGCGTGCGGCGGACGGGGCCCGCCCGCTGGAGCACAACCGTTTCAAGGCCGAACTCCTCAAACGCACCGTCGAGCGCCAACTGCGCATCGTGGGAGGTACCAAGTGAGCCCGCAGCCGCAGGCAGCCGTCGGAGCGCCGCTGTCCCGGGTGGACGGCCGGCTGAAGGTGACGGGGAAGGCGACGTACGCCGCCGAACACGACATCAAGGGCGTCGTCCACGCCGTCATCGTGGACAGCACCATCGGTCGCGGGCGCATCACCGGCATCGACACCCGTGCCGCCCTCGCCCAGCCCGGCGTCATCAAGGTCATCAGCCACCTCAACGCGCCCAGGCTGGCCTACCGCGGCAACCCGGAGAACGACTGGCCGAACAGCGAACAGCTGCGGATCTTCCAGGACGACAAGGTTCTCTTCCGCGGCCAGCCGGTCGCCGTCGTGGTGGCCACCACCCTGGAAGCCGCGGAGCACGCCGCGCACCTGGTGAAGGTCCGCTACGACGCCGAGAAGACGTCGACCGACATGGCCACCGCACCGGCCGGTGAACCCGTGAACTACGCGCGGGGCGACGCGGACAAGGCGTACGAATCCGCCGCCGTGCAGGTGGACGCGATCTATCAGCAGGCCCGTGCCCATCACAACGCGATGGAACCGCACGCCACCATCGCCCGCTGGGACGGCGACAGGCTCACCCTGTGGGACAAGACCCAGTGGCCGATCGGCACGCAGAAGGACGTCGCCGCCGTGTTCGGCATCCCGAACGACTCGGTGCGCGTCATCTCGCCGTTCGTCGGCGGCGGGTTCGGCAACGCCATTCGCGCCTGGCCCCACATCGCCACCGCGGCGGTCGCCGCCCGCGAGACCGGCCGCCCGGTCAAGCTCGTGCTGTCCCGCAGGCAGCTGTACTTCGGGGTGGGCTACCGGCCCTCGTACGAGTACCGGGTGCGCCTGGGCAGCGACCGGCGCGGCCGGGTGAGCGCCATGGTCCAGCACCTGAAGTCCGAGACCTCGACGTACGAGAACTTCATCGAAGGCGTCCTGCACGTCGGGCAGATGGTCTACAACGCGCCCCACGTCCGCCAGGACCACCGCACGGTGCCGCTGGACGTGAACACCCCGATCTGGATGCGCGGCCCCGGCTACGCCACCGCCGCCTTCGCCATCGAGTCGGCGATGGACGAACTCGCCCACAAGCTAGACATCGACCCCATCGAGCTGCGCCTGCGCAACGAACCGGAGGGGGACCCGTCCAGCGGGCTGCCGTTCTCCACCCGGCGACTGCGCGAGTGTTACACCGTCGGCGCCCGCGAGTTCGGCTGGAACCGGCGCGACCCCAAGCCTCGCTCCACTCGCGACGGCGACTGGCTGATCGGTACCGGCATGGCCGTCGGCACCTACGACGTGGTGCGGAGCGGGGCCGAGGCCCGGGTCAGGCTGAACGCCGACGGCACCGCCCTGATCCAGTCCGCGACCAGCGACATGGGCCCGGGCACCTACACCTCGCAGACCCAGGTCGCTGCGGACGCCCTCGGCCTGACGATGCGCAAGGTGATCTTCCAGCTCGGCGACTCCACCATGCCGAAGGCACCGCCCCACGGCGGATCACAGACCATGATCAACATCGGCTCCGCCGTCCAGGACGGCTGCGACAAGGTACGCAAGCAGGCGATCAAGCTGGCCGTCGAGGACAGAGACTCGCCGCTGTACGGCGTCGATGCCGACGACGTCGTGGTCCGCGCCGGACGGCTGCACGTGTCGGACAATCCGGCACGCGGGGAGACCTACCGGCAGCTGCTGACCCGCAACAACCGCACCCACCTCGAAGTCCTCGGCTCCTGGACCCCCGGCGAAGCACGGCACTCGATGTACACCTACGGTGCGATCTTCGCCGAGGTCGCCGTCGACGCCCGTCTCGGACTGGTTCGGGTGCGGCGGATGCTCGGCGTCTTCGACGCGGGCCGCATCATCAGCCCCAAGCTCGCCGACAGCCAGGCGCTGGGCGGGATGGTCGGCGGCATCGGCGCGGCCCTCCTGGAGCACACGGTCACCGACCACCGAGACGGCCGCATCGTCAACGCCAACCTCGCCGACTACATGGTCCCGGTCAACGCCGACATCCCCGACCTGCGGGGGATCTTCCTCAACGACGGCGAAGACCTGGAGGCCGACCCCATCGGCGTCAAGGGACTCGGCGAGATCGTCTACATCGGCGTGGCACCCGCGATCGCCAACGCGGTCTTCCACGCCACCGGTCGCCGTATCCGCGAACTGCCCATCACCGCCGAGGCACTTCTCTGAGCTGAGGCCCGAGACGAGCCCCCGGGCGGCCGGTTTCGTGGTGAGACGGCCGCCCGGGGTGCTCACCCGACCGTTCGGCGGCTGACCATGCCCGGCCGCCGGACCCCCAGGGCCGCCGCCGTGTCACTCCCCTCGACGACACGGCGGCGGCCCACCTCCCAACAACCGTCGTCCCACGACGCCTCACCCGGATCACACGGAGACCACCCCCATGCTGAACATCGCGGACACGCTGTACGACTGGTGCCGCGCGGCCCGCCCCTTCGCCCTGGCCACCATCGTCGACGTCCACGGCAGCGCGCCCCTGCCGGTCGGCACCGCACTCGCCGTCGACACCGACGGCAACGCGGTCGGCAGCATCTCCGGCGGCTGTGTGGAGGGAGCCGTCTACGAACTGTGCCAACAGGTGCTGGCGGACCGAGGCGCCCCCGCACGGGCCCGGTTCGGCTACTCCGACGATGACGCCTTCGCCGTCGGCCTGACCTGCGGCGGCGAACTCGACGTCCTCGTCCAGCACGTCGACCCCGCCGACCAGCCCCATCTCACCACGGCCCTCGAAGCCGTCACCCAGGGCCGGCCCACCGCCCTTGCCCAGATCATCGACGGCCCCGAGGACCTCCTCGGCCGCACCCTCTCCCTGCTGGGTGACGGCAGTGCGTACGACGGAACCCTCGGCAGCCCGGGCGAGGACCGGGCGGTGGCTGCCCAGGCCCGCGCGCTGCTCCGGGCGGGCCGCACCTCCCGGATCGAGGTCGGCGGGGACGCCGACACCTGCCCCGAAAGGCTCTCGGTCCTCGTCCACACCCACGCGCCCCGCCCCCGCATGCTGATCTTCGGCGCTGTCGACTTCGCGGGTGCGTTGAGCCAGGCCGGTCATTTCCTCGGCTACCGGGTCACGGTGTGCGATGCCCGCCCCGTCTTCGCCACCTCCACCCGCTTCCCCCACGCCGACGACGTCGTTGTCGACTGGCCACATCGCTATCTGGAGCACACGGAGGTGGATGCCCGCACCGCGGTCTGCGTACTGACCCATGACGCCAAGTTCGACATCCCCCTGCTGCGCCTGGCCCTCGACCTCCCCGTCGGCTACGTCGGTGCCATGGGCTCCCGCCGCACCCACGACCACCGCCTGAAGGCGTTGCGAGAAGCCGGCGTACTCGAGGACCGGCTCGCGCACCTGCACTCCCCGATCGGGCTCGACCTCGGCGCCCACACCTCCGAGGAAACCGCCATCTCCATCACTGCCGAGATCATCGCCCACACCCACCGCGGCACCGGCCTGCCCCTGACCCGCGGCACCGGCCCCATTCACCCACCCGCCCCGGGCGCTCCTCCATCGGCCACACGAACAGCTGCGTGACGACCGGCCTGCCCACCACACGACGCAGACCGGATGACGCCCAGGATCAGCCGGCGGCGTCAGCTCTCGACTGGTGGGTGGCGGGCCAGCAGGCGAGGAAACGCAGTCCCTCGTGGGAGGAAGTGCCAGGCTCCGCCGTGAAGATGACGAGCTGCTGGTCGGGGTCGGTGGGGCAGGCGAGAGCCTCCCAGTCGAGGGTGAGGTCGCCGGCCACGGGATGACGGAAAGTCTTCGTTCCCATGGCGTGGTGGGCCACGTGGTGGGCGGCCCACCACTCCCGGAACTGAGGATCCTTTTCAGACAGCTCCTCGACGAGTGCGGTCATGCTGGGATCATCCGGATTGTCCGCTGCTTCCATCCTCAGAAATGCCACGCCGGTACGCGCGACGGTTTCCCAGTCCGCATACAGATCCCTCATAGCCGGATCAGTGAAGAGCATTCGCGCAGAATTGCGCTGCCCTTCCGGAATCTGGGAGAAGTCCGCGAGCAAGGCAGCCGCAAGGTGATTCCAGGCGAGAATGTCCATGCAGCGGCCGAGAACGATGGCGGGAGTGTCGGTGAGATTGTCGAGGAGCCGCCGCGTCGACGGCCGGACCTTCTGCGCCGAGTGCCGACGTGGCCGCGCGTTTTCCTTCCCGGCCAGTTCGAGCATGTAGTCGCGCTGGTCGTCGTCCAGACGCAGCGCCCGGGCCAGGGCCATCAGGACCGGAGTCGAGGCTTCAATGCGGCCCTGCTCCAGGCGGGTGTAGTACACGGTGCTGATCGCAGCCAGCTGCGCCACTTCCTCCCGGCGCAGGCCCGGGACCCGGCGCAGTGCCCCGCTCTCGGGCAGTCCCATTGCACGGGGGCTCAGCTTTGCACGCTGGGCCTTGAGGAATTCACCCAGCTCGCTGAGGTGTGCGTCCCTGCTCATGCCGGACACGGTACTGCGGAAGCCACTTCGGGACGGCTCGGGTGGGGGGTAGAGATCTGTACCCGGAACACGCCTTCCCGTACAGGAGAAGAGGGTCATCGAATTCCTGCACGTGATCGACCCCCTGAGCGACCCGCGTGCACACGGCGGCGACCCTGCCGACGCCTTCCACCTGGTCATCCCGTCCATCCCCGGGTACGGGTTCTCCGGCCCGGTCACCGAACGCGGCCGGGACCCCACGCGGGTGGCCGGCGCCTGGGCGCAGCTGATGGCCCGCCTCGGCTACGAGCGCTACGGCACCCAGGGCGGCGACTGGGGTTCGTTCGTCTTCCGGGAAGTCGGCCGCGCCGACGCCGACCATGTCAACAGCTCAACTCCCCGCCTACCTGCGAGGCAGCCCTGTTCGGCGTCGCTCTCGGCGACCGTTTCGGCCGCCGAGGGCTGTTCGTATCGGGCGTGGCATTTCCACCGCCGCCACTGCCGTGGTCCGCTCACCCGGATACGAACGAACCGATCGCCGCCCGAGCGGTGCAGGGCTTCGGCGCCCGCGATCGTGACGCCGCTGACGCTCACCCTGCTGTCGGCCGCCACTCCTGCTGAACGGCGTGGCGTGGCCTTCGGTACCTGGGGCGCGGCCAGCTGCGTCACCGCGCCAACAAGCCGCAGCAGACCGGCTGTCCGGGCTGGTCGTACGAGGCCGACGCTGCAATCCGCCAGACCTCAGAGGGGCGAACGAACTGCATGGTCTTTGCCCCGCCAACTCCGGGCCAGCCCTTGACGATGATGACACCTGGAAGAACCAGTCGGCGGATCCGGGCCACGTCGGCAGCCTTACTGGCCCGGTTGTCAAAGGCGAACTCCCGCGAAGGACCGGGACAACGCCCTCGCCCAGCAGGTCGATCTGCCGACACCAGGACCTCCCGGCACTGCTCGGTCGGATTCGCATCCCCGAGCTACTGACAGGCCCTGTCTCCATGTGCGTACAACGGGAAGATCGCCCCGGCGAGGGACCTGTTCGCCCCGCACGTTCCATGATCGGCTGAGCTGCGGCTTCTTACCGGGACATGGCCTGCTCCGAGTGTTTATCAGCTGAGTAGTCAGCTGCCCTCCGGCCAGGCTGGTGCGCTGGTCGCACAAGACCTGGAGGGCCGTCTCGGCAAGCCGGTCGGCGTTGCGAACCTTGCGGTCGCGCGGTCATCTCTCCGGCCGCTCGACGCCGATACGGCGAAGAGCGGCCGGAGACTGGTGTGCCCCAGGACCACCGCGTCACCTTGAGGGCAAGCGGCCGCGGTGGTGAGAGCGGGTCAGGTGGCGTAGGAGGCGAGCAGTTCGCTGTACTGCTTGGCGGCGGTGGCCAGGTCCTCGTCGGAGAGGCCGAAGGCGGTGCCGTACACCTTGACCATGGGCTGCTGGATGTCGAACTGGCACAGCCGCAGGGTCGCTTGCCAGTTGCTGAGGAGGGTCTCGATGGTGGCCTGGTTCGAGCCTTCAGGGGTGTAGTGATCGGCGGGGACACCGGTCGTGACCGCGACGACGGCCTTCTTGCCGGCCAGCTGCGAGGCGGAGCCGTCGATGGTGAAGGCCCAGCCAAAGGTGAAGACCTTGTCCTGCCACTGCTTGAACAGCGGGGTGGTGTTGTACCAGAACACCGGGTGCTGGAAGACGATCACATCGTGGTCGGCCAGCAGCGCCTGCTCGGCGTCGACGTCGATCTGGAAGTCGGGGTAGGTGGCGTAGAGGTCGTGCACGGTGACATGGGTCAGATCGCGGACGGCGTCCACGAGCGCGGCGTTGGCCTTCGACTGGGACAGGTCGGGGTGGCCGACGACAAGGAGAACCTTGGACATGGTGAGAAACCTTTTCAGTGATCAGGGAGAAGGTGAATGGACGCGGATTGGTCGGTGTGACGGGTCAGGGAACTTCGCCGGGGCGTCAGTCCTTCGCGAAGTCCAGGAGCGCTGGTTGAGCTGGGAACAGCGGTCAGCGGTCGATGCTGGCCATGTTGGCCTCGTTGTGGCGTTCGCCGGCGGCCGGTGTGAGGTTGTTCAGGCGGTCGAGCTGGGCGGCGGTGAGTTCCACACCGTCGGCGGCGGTGTTTTCTTCGACACGCGAGACCCGGCGGGTGCCGGGGATGGGGGCGATGTCGTCGCCGCGGGTCAGCAGCCAGGCCAGCGCGGTCTGTGCGGGGGTAGCGCCGATCTCGGCGCCGATGGCCCGCACCTCGTCGACGATGCGCAGGTTGCGCTGGAAGTTCTCGCCGGTGAAGCGCGGATTGGTCTTGCGCCAGTCGTCGTCGGTGAAGTCGTCGACGGTGCGGATCTGCCCGGTCAGCAGGCCGTGTCCGAGCGGGGAGTAGGGCACGAATCCGATGCCCAACTCCCGCAGCAGCGGGAGGATCTCGGCCTCGACGTCGCGGGTCCACAGGGAGTATTCGGTCTGCAGCGCGGCCACCGGATGCACGGCGTGTGCCCGGCGGATCGTCTCGGGCCCGGCCTCGGAGAGCCCGATGTGGCGCACCTTGCCCTCGGCGACCAGCTCCGCCAGTGCGCCGACCGTTTCCTCGATGGGCGTGTTGGGGTCGACGCGGTGCTGGTAGTAGAGGTCGATGTGGTCGGTACCGAGCCGCAGGAGTGAGCCTTCGGCGGCGGTCTTCACGTTGGCGGGGCTGCTGTCGATGACGCCGGGGCCGTCGCCGGCGTGGGACACGAGGCCGAACTTCGTTGCGATGACGATGTCGTCGCGTCGGCCCTTGAGGGCCTTGCCGACGAGGTGCTCGCTGTGGAAGGGGCCGTAGATCTCGGCGGTGTCGATGTGGGTGACCCCCAGATCCAGGGCCCGGTGGATGGTGCGGATCGACTCGGCGTCATCGAGGCCTCCGCCGGTGGTGTAGGTGCCGGCCATGGTCATGGCTCCCAGGCCGATGCGCGAGACATCAAGCCCGCCCAGGGATACGTGCTTCATCAGGTACTCCTTGTCGTAACGGCCCTCAGGCCCGGTCAGCGGTCGCGATCAGTGCGGAGCGCCACCAGTCGGCGGACCGTGCGATGCCGGGTGTATTGCTCAGGCACGGGGTCGCTGTAGGCCAGGACTGTGTTGCCAGTGACAGGCGACGGGGATCGGAACGCGGAACCGGTTTGTGCCCGGGTCAGTGCTCCTGGGCCGCCGGCTTCAGAACGAAGACCGGAATCTCTCGGTCCGTGTTCCTCTGGTACTCGGCGTAGGGCGGGAACGCCTCGACGGCTCGGGCCCACCACACGGCCTTCTCGTCCCCGGTCACCTCGCGTGCCAGCATGTCCTGGCGCACCGGGCCGTCCTGGAGCTCGACTCGGGGGTCGGCCACCGCGTTGTGGTACCAGACCGGGTGCTTGGGGGCTCCTCCCGCGGAGGCGACCACGGCGTAGGAGCCGTCGTGCTCCACCCGAATGAGCGGGGACTTGCGGATCTTGCCGCTCTTCGCGCCCAGGGTGGTCAGGATGACAACGGGCACGTCCCCCAGTTTCTCGTCCTCTTCACGGGTGACCAGGAAACCCAGCGTCGTTCCCTGCGTACCGCCGGAGCTTTCGTACAGCTCCACTTGGTCACGTACGAACTGCGCCGCGCTCGGCTCGTACACGCCTTTCAGTGGCATGGTGCCCCTCTCAGGCGTGGGTGTCGTCGTAGGCGAGGCTGTCGCCCAGTTCGCGGGAGGCTTCGGCCTGGGCGAGGAGTTCCTTCGCCTTGGCCTGGGCGGCCTCGATGGCGTCCGCGCCGGCGACGAAGCGCTGGAGGGGCTTGTCCTGGTCGGCGATGGTGAGCAGGGCGCGGGCGAGCTTGGCGGGGTCGCCGGGCTGCTTGCCGTTCATGCTCTTCATGCCCTCGATCCGCGGGGCGGTGCGCGGGGCGTAGTCGTCGATGGACAGCTCGGGCCAGATGGTGGAGCCGTCCACGAGGAGTTCGGTGCGGAAGTAGCCGGGTTCCACGACGGTGGTGTGGATGTTGTACGGCTCGACGTCGTGGCGCAGCGACTCCATCCAGCCCTCTTCCGCGAACTTGGAGGCGGCGTAGGCGGAGGTGAATTCCATGCCGACCAGGCCGGCGGTCGAGGTGATGGTGATGACGTGGCCGGCGCGCTGTGCTCGCATGTGGGGAAGGATGGCGCGGGTGACGTTCATCGGGCCGAAGAGGTTGGTCTCGAACTGTCGGCGCATCTGCGCGGGCGAGATCTCCTCGAAGTAGCCGGTGAACAGGTTCCCGGCGTTGTTGATGAGGACGTCGATGCGGCCGAAGCGGTCGACGGCGGCCTGGGCGGCGGCCTCGGCGTCGTCCAGGCTGGTGACGTCGAGCCTGGTGACCAGCAGGTTGTCCTGCGGTCCGCCGAGGGTCTTCTCGACCTCTTCGGGGCGGCGGCCGGTGGCGACGACCTGGTGGCCGGCGGCGAGGGCCTCGCGGGCGATGTCCGTGCCCAGACCGCGTCCGGCACCGGTGACGAGAATGACCTTGCTCATGGGTTTCCTTTCAGGCGCCGTTCATCCGGCATCTGGTGTGTGCGGTGGTGATGCGTCGTGCCCTCCCGGCGGCCGAGCGGGCGGAGAAGGGCCGGGCGGGCCGGACGGCGTCAGGCCTGGTCGGTGGGCATGATCCACAGTTCGGCGATGGAGGCGTGGCGGGGCCGGGTGACCATGTAGGTGACGCCGTCGGCGATGTCCTCGGGTGCGAGGATCTCGGTCGTGTCGAGGAAAGGCTGGATCATCTCGCCGTGGATCTCGGGCTTGTTGTGCGAGTCCAGTTCGGTGTTCACACCGCCCGGCTCCAGGACACCGACGCGGACGTGCCGCTGGGTGACTTCCTGGCGCAGGGACTCGGTGAAGCCGTTCACCCCGAACTTGGTGAGGTTGTAGACGCCGTAGCCGTTCCAGGCCACGCGGCCCGCGATGGAGCTGATGTTGACGATGTCGGCGACCCGGCGTGGACCGTCCTCGGCGGCCTTCAGCAGGTGCGGGAGGGCGGCGCGGGTGGTGTAGAGCAGACCCTGCACGTTGACGGCGATCATGCGCTCCCACTCCTCGGCGTCCGCGCCGACGACGGGGCCCAGCAGCATCAGGCCGGCGTTGTTGACGAGAGTGTCGAGCCGTCCGAAGTGATCGACGGTCTGCTCGACGGCGGCCTCGGCCTGGGTGCGGTCGGTGATGTCGGCCTCCACCACCAGCGCGGTGCCACCGGCCTTCTCGATCTCGGCGGCGAGTGCGTCCAGACGGTCCTTGCGGCGGGCCACCAGGGCCACGGAGGCGCCGAGCTCGGCGAGTTGGCGGGCGGTGGCCTCGCCGATACCGCTGCTCGCGCCGGTGACGAGAGCAACCGTGCCAGTCAGTTTCGATGCCATGAGGGTGTCCTGTTTCTTTGGTTCTCTGCATGTGCGGCACAGGGCCCGGCGGGGGCGAACCCTGTGCCGAGGGCGCGGCGAGGGCCGGTCATCCGCCCTCGGCGTGAGGGGAGTGGGGGCGGGTGCAGTACCGCGCTCCGCTGCTACGCGGCGGGGATGGCGCCCATCTGCCGGAGGATGCCGAGCATGTCGAGCTGGGCACGCTCCTCGACGATCTTGCCGTGGGACAGGCGGTAGAACGCCATGCTCTCCGAGCGAATCGCCTTGCCCGTGGCCTCGACCCCGGCGAAGGGTCCTTCGTGGGTACCGGTCATGGTGTAACGGACGGCCACGGTGTCGCCCTCGGCCCGCATGTCCTGCACCGTCCACTTGAGGTCGGGGAACGCCTTCAGGTTCGCCGCGACGATGCCGAGATAGGTGTCCCGGCCCTGCCACGTCTGGCCGCCGGAGTGCACGACGATGTCCGGGCTGACGAACTTGCTCGCCAGAGCGGGATTGCGACCGGGCAGGTACTCGCTGGTGTAGCGCTCGATGATGCGCTTGTTCACCTGAGCGGTCCCGTGGTTCCAGGAGACGGATTCCGGCGTGACTCGAGACGGCGACCCGGAACCGGTGTTGCGGTCGGCCGTGTCGGCCGCGGCTCCCGTTCCGAAGGCCGCGAGGCTGAGCGCTCCCAGCGCGGTGACTACGGCGGTCGGCCTGGTGTATCGACGCATGATCGTCCTTCTGACTCCGGTGATCACGGCGCCGACGGCGCCGCGAAGGGGCTGGAGACCGGCGGCACAAGCACCGCCGTATCCGGGCCATTCACACCGCCGTGGGGCGGTGCACCACCAACACAACCGGCTGTCACGGCGGCGTGGGAGTCCCTGATGAGGGGGTCACTGACAGGGACCCCCAACCCGGCGGCGGCGCTCGTAGAGTGAAACGCATGGCAGGCAGAAAAGACCCCAACGGCAGCAACCGCGATATTCGTGATGATTTCCGCGCGGAGATCCGGGAGTTCCTGGGCACGCGACGGTCCAAGGTCACCCCCGAGCAGGCCGGACTGCCCGTGTACGGCGGAGAGCGCCGACGGGTCACCGGGCTGCGCCGGGAGGAGGTAGCCCTGCTCGCGGGCATCTCCAGCGAGTACTACACCCGCCTGGAGCGCGGTAACGCCACCGGGGTATCGGAGAGTGTCATCGAGGGCATCGCGCAGGCGCTGCAGCTCGACGAAGCCGAACGCATCCACCTGATCGCCCTCCTGCGCGGCGCCGGCACCACCCGCCCGCCACGCCGCCGGCCGGCCCAGCAGCGCATCCGGCCCGCGGTACAGCGCGTCCTCGACTCCATGAGCGGCACACCCGCCTTCGTCCTCAACGGACGCGGGGACATCCTGGCCGCCAACCGCCTCGGGCGTGCCCTCTTCTCCCCGGTCTACGCCGACCCTGTGCGCCCGCCCAACAACGCCAGATTCATCTTCCTCAACCCGCACGCGACCGAGTTCTTCCGCGACTGGAACCAGGTCGCAGGCGACTGTGTCGCCATGCTGCGCGCCGAGGCCGGCCGCGATCTCTACGACCGGCGGCTGACCGACCTGATCGGCGAACTGTCCACCCGCAGCGAGGAGTTCCGTCACCGCTGGGCCGCCCACAACGTCCGCATGCACACCACCGGCGTGAAGCTCCTCCACCACCCCGTCGTCGGCGACCTCGACCTACCGTTCGAATCCTTCCCGGTGGGCGGCGACCCCAGCCAGTTCCTCCTCAGCTACACCGCCGAGCCCGCCTCCCCCACGCAGGACGCTCTGAACCTGCTGGCCAGTTGGGCCGCGACGGACGACGACATCGAGCGGTCCACGCCGGCCGACGGTTCCGAGCCGGCCGACTCGACCGAGACACCCGACTGACCGGTTGAAACGGCTCGGCCGCTGCCAGCCGAGCGGTTCCGTTCGGGTCGACGGCCATGAGGCATGACCAGCCGCGCTCCTCCAGCGCGAGCCGGAAGGTGACGCTGGGGCCGTAGCTGGAGTCGACCAGGATCTCTGGCACGGTCGGCAGCCAGGCCGCCAGCCGGTCCAGCAGACCCAGTGCCAGCCAGGTCCGACGCGGTCGGGCACTCGGGCCGCCTCGCGTCACCTGTCGCCCGCCGCCCACTCCTAGGGCAGGAACAGCTCCCACCCAACTTCCCCTGCAGTCAGGGTCTTCACGCTACGAGGGGAGGGACAGCCTGGCGCAGCCGCAGTCCTTGAAGAACGAGCCCATACCGCGGGCGAGCTGTCGTGCCATGTAACAAACCTTCCGAACGGGAGCCAGGCATCTGCGCCCAGGCCCCGCCGCGGCGGTCACCAGGTCAGCATGCCAGGACGCTTGCGCGCCCAATGCTGACCGTTTGCTGACCCGAGCAACCCGATCACGCCTCTGACCTGCATAAATACCCAGATGCTAGATCTTGGATTTGAACATGGTGCGCAGCATGAGGCGTTGCTCCTGGGGTGAAGAGGGTCGCGTCCCGGGGTGCGGGTACGCGCCGACGCCGCCCAGAGTACGGCGGCGCCCCGCGCGCTGCCTACGCCACTGCCTCGCCCACCACAGCGATCTCCGCCACATCCGCCTTCTCGAGCGGCGCGGCCTTCTGGAACTGCGTCCGGTACAGCTCCGCGTACCGTCCGCCCGCCGCGAGCAGTTCCTCGTGCGTGCCGCGCTCCACGATCCGGCCGGCTTCGACGACGAGGATCGCGTCGGCGGCCCGTACGGTCGACAGCCGGTGGGCGATGACTACCGCGGTGCGGCCCTCCAGGGCTTCGGTGAGGGCCTCCTGGACGGCGGCTTCAGAGGTGTTGTCCAGGTGGGCGGTGGCCTCGTCGAGGATGACGATGCGCTGGCGGGCCAGCAGCAGGCGGGCGATGGTCATGCGCTGGCGTTCGCCGCCGGAGAGCCGGTAGCCGCGCTCGCCGACCACGGTGTCCAGGCCGTCGGGCAGGGAGCGTACGAGGTCGTCGAGGCGGGCGCGGCGCAGTACGGCCCACAGTTCGTCGTCGTCGGCGTCGGGCCGGGCGAGCAGCAGGTTGGCGCGGACCGAGTCGTGGAAGAGGTGCCCGTCCTGGGTGACCATGCCGACGGCTGCCCGCATCGACTCGGCGCTCAGGTCGCGGACGTCGACGCCGCCGATGCGTACGGAGCCCTCGTCGGTGTCGTACAGCCGGGGCAGCAGTTGCGCGATGGTCGACTTTCCGGCGCCGGAGGAGCCGACGAGGGCGACGGTCTGACCGGGTTCGGCGCGGAAGGAGATGCCGTGCAGGACCTCGGCGCCGCCGCGGGTGTCGAGGGAGGCGACCTCCTCGAGCGAGGCCAGGGAGACCTTGTCGGCGGACGGGTAGCCGAAGCGGACGTCGGTGAACTCGACGGAGACCGGACCGTCCGGCACCTTCCGGGCGCCCGGCTTCTCCTCGATCAGCGGCTTCAGGTCGAGCACCTCGAAGACGCGCTCGAAGCTGACGAGGGCGCTCATGACCTCGACTCGGGCTCCCGCCAAGGAGGTCAGGGGCGCATAGAGGCGGGTGAGAAGCAGCGCCAGCGACACCACGGCGCCCGGTTCCAGGCTGCCGCGCAGCGCGAACCAGCCGCCGAGTCCGTACACCAGGGCGAGTGCGAGCGCGGAGACGAGGGTCAGGGCGGTGATGAACGCCGTCTGCGCCATCGCCGTACGCACCCCGATGTCGCGCACCCGCCGGGCCCGCGCCGCGAACTCCTGCGACTCGTCGTCGGGCCGTCCGAAGAGCTTGATGAGCGTGGCGCCGGGCGCGGAGAACCGCTCGGTCATGCGGGTGCCCATCGCGGCGTTCAGGTCGGCGGCCTCGCGCTGGAGTTTCGCCATCCGACGGCCCATGCGGCGGGCGGGGATGACGAACACCGGGAGCAGGACCAGGGCGAGCAGGGTGATCTGCCAGGACAGGGTGAGCATGACGGCGAGGGTGAGCAGCAGCGTCACGAGGTTGCTGACCACTCCGGACAGGGTGTTGCTGAACGCGCGCTGGGCGCCGATCACGTCGTTGTTGAGTCGGCTGACGAGCGCCCCCGTACGGGTACGTGTGAAGAACGCGACCGGCATGCGCTGCACATGATCGAAGACCGCTGTGCGCAGATCGAGGATGAGTCCCTCGCCGAGCGTCGACGAGAGCCAGCGGCTCATCAGCCCGAGCCCCGCCTCGGCGAACGCGATCAGGGCGATGAGCAGGGCAAGGCGTACGACCGTGCCCTCCTCACCGCCGGACACGATCGCGTCCACGACGCGCCCGGCGAGGACCGGCGTCGCCACGGCGAGCAGCGCGGTCGCCACGCTGAGCACGACGAACTGCGCGATACGGCGGCGGTGCGGGCGGGCGAAACCGGCGATGCGGCGCAGTGTCGCGCGGGCGAAGGGGCGGCGTTCCTGCTGGGCGTTCATGACGCTGTGCAGCTGCGTCCAGGCGGTGGTTTCCATGCTCATGCGTACGACGCTAAGACCTCAAGCAACCTTGAGGTCAAGGGGTTGACCGATGCACATGACCCAAGGACGTGCCCGGCGCGTAAGCCGCCGTCCCCGTGCCCGCAACCGCCCGTTGGCACGGCGCGGAAAGCCTCTCCAGGTGTGACGGACGTACGACTTCCCCGAGCCCTCCACCGACGCATCCCGGTCCGCCAGATCCTGTGCCTGCTTCCGCTCGCCCTCGTGGCCGTGGTCGCGGTGCGCCACTGGTCCGTGCTCGTGGACGGCTTCGGCCACCTGGCGACGGCCAAGTGGCCCTGGCTGCTGGCGGCGGGTGCGGCGACCTGCCTCACCTGGGTCGCGGCGGCCGTCACCCGGCAGGGCGCCCTGGTCGAACGGCTGCCCAAATGCCGGCTGCTCGCCACGCAGTTCGCGGCGGGCGCCGCCAACCACCTCCTGCCGACCGGGCTCGGCGCGAGTGCCGTCAACCTCCGCTTCATGGCGGTGTGCGGTGTTCCGCTGGCCCGCTCCTCGGCCGCGCTGGCGCTCTATCTGCTCGCGGAGTCCATAGCCCGGACCGGCCTGCTGCTGGCCCTGCTGATCGCCTTCCCCGACGCGCTGCGACCCGACAAGCTCATCCCGGACGCGGCGATCGGTCCGCTGCTGCTCGCCGCCGGTGCGGCGGTGTGCGTCGCGGTGGCGGTCCTGCTGCTCGCACGACGGCTGCGTACCGTCGTGTTCACCTTCCTGCGGACCGCGCTGAGCGAGGCGCGCTCCGTGCACACCCGGCCGGCGCGCGCGCTCGCGTTGTGGGGCGGCTCGATCTCCTTCCCCATCCTGCAGGCGGCCGGACTGGTCGCGGTGGGGCTGGCGTTGGGGCTGCCGGTGTCTCCGCTGCACATCGTGGTCGCGTATCTGGCGGCGACGGTCGCCGTGGCGCTCATCCCCACGCCGGGCGGTATCGGCTCGGTCGAGGCCGCGCTGATCGTCGCGCTGGTGGCGGCGGGCGGCCCGGCCGCGGTGGCGACGGCGGTCGTGCTCGCCTACCGCATCATCACGGTGTGGCTGCCGCTGCTGCCGGGGGCGTTGACGCTGGGCGCGTTGGTGCGGCTGAAGATGATCTGAGCCTCGGCCCCGGTGGCGGCGTATCCAGGCCATCTTGGGCGCGGCGAAGGGGACGAGTCCCAGCCCCCTGAGTCGCCGGTGATCACTCCGCGCATGCCCTGCCCCAGCCACGCCGGGCGTCCACACACTCAATGCGCCTACGCCGATGGCCGGAAACGAAGCGGGCCAGGGGTGAGGCATACGCGCGAATACGGCAGGATGAGCGAGCCTGCCGTGTCTTCGTACAGATGTCCCGGCGGGAGCGCACTTCACGGAATCGAGCAGCAGGTGACCAAGTGACAAGACATCGCATACCGGGCGTAAGCGCCCTTCCCAGCGCGACGGGAGGCAGTTGGTGAACCGCGATCTCACCGCGCAGGACATGATCATCGCCGGCGTCTGGGTGGCTGTCGGGCTTGCGGCGGGCATCCTGCTGCGGCTGCTGCTGCGCTGGCTGGGCAAGCACGCGGACCGT
This sequence comes from Streptomyces yerevanensis, assembly GCF_000716805.1. Lineage (NCBI taxonomy): Bacteria > Bacillati > Actinomycetota > Actinomycetes > Kitasatosporales > Streptomycetaceae > Streptomyces > Streptomyces yerevanensis. Next base: position 261,533 of record NZ_JNWJ01000005.1, read on the forward strand.
ACGAGTTGGCGCGGGGACGACGTCATCGTCGACTCGCTACGCGCGCTGGTACCGATCGCGGCGCTGGCCGGCGGCGTGGCCGCTGCCGCGGCGGCCCTGCCTCTGACGAGCCGGGTCAATCACAACACCAACCAGGTCCTGACGGTTCTCCTCATCCTCGCCTCCACCATCACGGCGGCGCGCATCATCACGGGCCTGGTGCGGGCCGTGACCCAGTCACGGCAGGGCGTCGCCGGATCGGCCACGATCTTCGTCAACATCACGCGTGTCGTGGTGCTGGCGATCGGCATCCTGGTGGTCCTGCAGACCCTGGGCATCTCCATCGCCCCGCTGCTCACCGCCCTCGGCGTCGGCGGTCTGGCGGTCGCGCTCGCTCTCCAGGACACCCTCGCGAACCTCTTCGCGGGCATCCACATCCTCGCTTCGAAGACGATCCAGCCCGGTGACTACATCCAGCTGTCGAGCGGCGAGGAGGGCTATGTCGTCGACATCAACTGGCGCAACACGGTCGTACGTGACCTCTCCAACAACTTGGTGATCATCCCCAACGCCCAGTTGTCCAGCACGAACATGACCAACTTCAGCCGTCCCGAACAGGAGATGACGCTCACCGTGCAGGTCGGGGTCGGCTACGACAGCGACCTGGAGCATGTCGAGCGGGTGACCTCCGAGGTGGTGATGGAGGTGATGACGGAGGTCGAGGGCGCCATGCCCGAGCACGAACCCGCCATCCGCTTCCACACGTTCGGGGATTCGCGGATCAGCTTCACGGTCATCCTGGGCGTCGGCGAGTTCAGCGACCAGTACCGGATCAAGCACGAGTTCATCAAGCGGCTGCACACGCGCTACCGGGTCGAGGGCATCAGGATCCCCTCCCCCGCGCGGACGATCGCGCTGCAGAACGGCGGCCCGAACGGCAGCGGGGCCATTCCGCCGCAGTGGGACGGCGTCACAACCATCTCCGTGGACACGCAGAAAGCATGAGCCGAGCGGGAGGTCACCGTGTCAACACCGGTGACCTCCCCGGCAGTTGCCTCGCCCGGAGAGACCCGAGAGATCCGCCCGCCGTCAGGGCACGTACGTGGCGTTCTGCACCGTGGTGACCACCTGCTGACCGTCGGCCTGGCTCAGCAGCCCGGCCGACACCCAGGAATTCACGGTCGACTGCACACGCGAGACCAGCGCGCCCTTGTTGGCGAACGGCGCCCCCGCCCAGATCTCGTCGAGCAGCGTCGTACCGTCGGACTTCGCCGGGTTGGCGACCCCGGAGTCCGTGTTCCCGAACACGACCTTGGGCTCCGCCCGGCGGACATAGGCGTGCGTCCGGTCCTCGGTGCCCTCGTAGAAGGGGGCGAACTCGGTGCCGTTCAGCGTGTAGTGGAGCGGCTTGCCGGACACCGGCGTCAGTGAGGGCAGCAGGTCGCCGGAGAGCGCGGCGTTCTTGTAGAGCCCGACCTGGAGATGGCTTGTGCTGGAGTTACGGCCCACCAGGTTGACCGGGCCGTAGAAGAGCGTCTGGAGGGACGGGTCGTCGAGCGCCTTCTCGACCCGCAGCCGGAACGGGATGGTGACGCGTACGGTGTCGCCGCTCTGCCAGTTCCGGGAGACGGTGAAGTAGCTGCCGGGGTTCGGAGTTCCGCTGACCGCGCTGCCGTTGACGGTCACCCGGAAGCCGCCGGTCGCCCAGGACGGCACGCGCAGCTTCAGCTCGAAGGAGGCGCTGCCGCCGGTGACGGTGAGCGTGGAGCCCTGCTCCCTCGGGTAGTCCGTGGCCTGCGTGACGGTGACGCCCTTCGCGGACCAGGTCAGCGTGGAGGGGCTGTACAGGTTGACGTACAGGGCGGAGTTGTCGGCCTTCGTGAAGTACACCGAGTCCTGGTACTTGGTGGCGCTCTCCATGCCGGTGCCCTCGCAGCAGGTGGTGCCCTGCTTGGGCGTGTAGTCGCGTACGTGCCCGGGCGTGAGGCCGATGAAGTACGTGACGAGCGGCTTCTCCGCGTCGGCCTTGTCCTGCTTGGAGCCGAGGACCTGGTTGTACAGGGCCCGCTCGTAGTAGTCCATGTACTTCGGGTCCTGGTCGTGGAAGAACAGCATCCGGCTCAGCTTTAGCAGGTTGTACGCGCAGCAGGTCTCGGCGCTGGTGTCGCTGATCGTGCCCGCGACGAGCCCTCGGGCCTTCCAGAACTCGGCCGTGCTCGTCCCGCCGATGCCGAACATGCGGTGCGGGATGACCATGCCCCAGAAGTTCTTGGCGGCGGTGAGGTAGCGGGTCTCGCCCGTCGCGTCGTACAGCCTGACGTACCCGGTGAAGATCGGGATGTGCTGGTTGGCGTGCAGGCCGTCAAGGGTGTCGGTGTTCGCGGCGCAGGCGTCGATGAGCTTGTCGAGGTCGAACAGCTTGGCCAGCGCGAGGTGTTCGGCCTTGCCGGTGATCGAGTGCAGGTCGACGATCGTCTCGACGATGCCGCCGAACTCGCCGCTGGAGAAGATGCCCCACATGCGCTGGAGCGTGGAGTCGGGCAGCTTGGACAGCCGGGAGTACATCCAGTCGCACATGCCGGACGCGAGGTCGAGCGCCCGGTCGTCGTCGGTGGCGAGGTACGCGTCCAGCAGGCCCTTGAGGATCTTGTGCGCGGTGTAGTAGGGCGCCCAGACCTTGGTGTAGTCCGCGGTGGTCCGCGACTCCAGGTCGATGAACTGCGTCTCCGGGTACGCGGCGAGGAAGCCGGGGTGGCTCGGTCCGCCCCAGGTGCGGCGCAGGGTGGCGGTCAGGCCACGGCCCGAGGCGTCGGCGAAGGTGCCGCCGGTGGTGGCGGAGAAGTAGTACGACGCGAGGTTGCCAAGTCCGGCGGAGGAGTTCTTGGCCTCGTTCGTCTGCAGCGAGGTGATCTCGGCCGCGGTCAGGGCCCGTGACCAGACGTTGAACTCGTCGAAGGCGCCCGCGAACACCGGGTCGCCGGAGAAGTTCGAGCGGCCCAGCCAGTTGTTCGTCAGGGTGCCCAGGACGGACGGGTTGAGCGTCATCGAGGTGTTCTGGGCGACGGCGGTGCCATTGACGTAGAGGGTGCCGGTGCTGCCGGAGATGGTCACCGCCAGATGGCTCCACTGGTTCAGCGGCAGCGCGGCGGTGCCGTTGAGCCCCTGCTCCCCGCCCGGCCCGTTGGTGGTGATGGCGAACCGCGGCACTCCGTTCGCGTTGCGGCCGGCCAAGTACATGTACCGGGTGGCGTTGTTGCCGAAGTCGAAGACACGCTGCCAGTTGGCGTTGTGGGTGGGCTTCACCCAGACCGACAGGGTGATCGCCGCGGCACCGCCGAGCACGGCGGCCGGGAGATCGACGTACTGGTACGAGCCCCGGACGTTCTCGTGGGCGCCGCCCCACTTCCCGGTGACGGCGAGCATGCGCGGGGCGGTCCGCAGTGCCGCGCGCACGTCGGTCAGCGCGCCGATCATGGTGCGGATCTTGTCGGCGTACGCCTGGTCGCCGGTGGACGCGTACGCCTGCGACAGCATGGTCAGGAAGTGGCCGGTGTAGTGGCCGCGCAGGTTCCCGTTGGCCTCGCCGTCCAGGCCCTCCCAGCCGCCGGGGGCGACCGCGCCGCCCGTGGAGAGCCCGGCGTTGGCGCGGAAGACCTGGAGCAGCCGGTTCACGTCGTAGCCGCGACCGTGGTCGAGCATCAGCTGGCGCTTGGTGGCGAAGACGCCCTGCCCGAGCTTCACGTCCTCCAGCTCGAACGGCCGCACCGCCCAGGCGGTCGGCGCCGGCAGCCCGGCCGCGACGGCGACCGCTGCCGCGGCGGCACCGGTCTCGGCGGCGGCGCGGCCGACGGGGATCGTGGATATCACCGGGGTCGCGGCGACCAGGGCGGCGGCGCGGAGCAGGGATCGTCTGGAGGGGGATGACGCCATGGGGGGGCCTCTTCTACTCAAGCTTCTGGTCGGGAGCGATGTCCGATATATCGATCAAGGTTCGGATAACCGACCAGAACGTAAGAGGCAGGCGGGTGCACGTCAATGGTTGCGTCACGATCAGCTCGTACGTATGCCTGCGACTCACCGGCGCCAGAAGTCGCCAAGCGTTCGCGGAGTCTTGACGCGGCCCCACCTGCACCTTACGTTTCGACCGGCTTGCCGAACTCCGTTCGAAATGTCGGCCATTGGCCGGTGTTCATGGTTCCCGACAGCGCGACACGGCAACGTCCCGCGGTCGGGTGACCACAGAAAGACGACATCCGTCCGGACAGGAAGAGGAAGCCTTATGCGCACAGTCGGTGTGCTCGCCGGATTACTCGTGTTGGGGGTCGCGGTGCCGACGACGACAGCAACGGCGACAGTGACGGCCGAGGGGACATCAGCCGCCGCCACGCCCACCATCGTCGTGGCCGTGAACGGCGACGACTCCGCTCCAGGAACGCTCGCGCGTCCGCTGCGGACCATTCAGAAGGCCGTGGACAAGGCGCGGCCCGGTGACGTCATCGCCGTCCGCGGCGGTACGTACGGGATGACCGACAACATCACCATCACCACCTCGGGCACGGCGTCCCAGCCGATCACCCTGGAGGCGTACCAGGGTGAACGCGTCGTCGTCGACGGGGAGCAACTGCCCGCCAGTCACACACCTGTTGGCGGCAGCATCCCGCGTGCCGAGCGCGGTGCCATCCACCAGGAGGCGTCCCACTGGCGGATCTCGGGACTGGAGATCGTGAACGGCCCGTACGGCATCTACTGCGACGGCTGCAACAACAACGTCTTCTCCGGCCTGCGCACCCACGACAACTACGAGTCGGGTTTCCAGTTGCAGGGTGCCTCCAGCAACAACCAGATCCTGAACCTGGACAGTTACGGCAACCGCGATCCGCGCAAGAACGGCGAGAGCGCGGACGGGCTCGCCATCAAGGAGGGCAGCGGGAGCGGCAACGTGGTGCGGGGCGCACGGCTGTGGAACAACGTCGACGACGGCTTCGACGCCTGGAAGTTCACCTCGCCGATCGTCATCGAGGACACGGTCGCGTACGGCAACGGCTTCAACCGCTGGAACTTCCCCGACTTCGCGGGCGACGGCAACGGCTTCAAGATGGGCGGCGGGGATCCCGACCCGTCGGTCGCCCACACCCTGCGCAACAGCGTCTCGTTCAAGAACGCCAAGCACGGCGTCACCGACAACGGCAACCCCGGCGCGCTCGCGCTGAGCCGCAACTCCACCTTCGGCAACGCCGGTACGGGCTTCGACGCCGACGGTGCGGGATCGCGTGCCGTACTGAAGGAGAACCTGTCGGTCGCGGACGGGCGGGCCGTCGCCGTCGGCTCGGGCACCGTCGCCACCGGCAACTCCTGGAACTTGGGCGGAAGTTGGGGCGAGTCCTCCGTCCAGAGCACAAACCCGGCCGCGATCACGGGGCCCCGCGACGCCGACGGCTCCCTGCCGTCCGCCGCCGGCTTCCTGGTCCCGCGTAACGGCACGGCCATCGGGGCGCGCCTGTGAACTGACCGCTGCGTACGGCCCGTTCCGCAGGGCCCCGAACGAGAAACAGGGCCCATGGGACGGGCCGTACCCGCAGAAGAAAGCACCGAGGAGAGCCGCACATGAACACACCGGACAGACCCGCCGCCGTACCGAACGACACCAGAGCCCCGAACTCCCTGACACCGTCCCGCCGTGGCGTGCTGCGGGCGATGGCCGCCCTCCCCGCTTCGGCGGTCCTGCTGGGCGCACTGCCCGGAACGCTCGGCTCGGCCCTGGCCGCCGCACCGCCCCGCGGCTCCGCCACCCGCTACACCATCGTGCCGTTCCTCAACAGCACCGACGCCACGGTCAATGTGTACGAGTCCGACGACGCCACCGACTTCCGGATGCTGAAGGCGTCCGCGTACACCCCGCCGGCGGGCCGGATCCGTGACGCCAGCATCTTCCGGCACTCCGACGGCTACTACTACGTCACGTACACCACGCACACCTGGCAGGACACCAGCACCACCATCGGCTTCGCCCGCAGCTCGGACCGGGTCAACTGGACGTTCCTGTACGACTACACCGTCCCCATCGCGAACCTGTCGCGCGCCTGGGCACCCGAGTGGTTCGTCGACAGCGACGGCAGCGTGAACATCATCCTGTCCTGCTCGACCACCAACGACCAGTGGATCTTCACGCCGTATCGGCTGAGGGCCACCAACTCAGCGCTCACCGCGTGGAGTTCGCCCGTGGCCCTGTCCGGCATCGGCGCCAACCACATCGACACGTTCATCGTGAAGCTCGGCTCCACCTACCACGCGTTCACGAAGAACGAGACGACGAAGTACATCGAGTACGCCACCGCTACCGCCCTCAACGGCCCGTACACCATTCGCAGAACCGGCAACTGGGCGGGCTGGGGCAGCACCCGCGAGGGCGCCGCGCTGATCCAGCTCGACAACGGCGCGTGGCGGATCTTCTTCGACGGCTACGGCGACGGCAGCTACTACTACAGCGACAGCTACGACACCTTCGCCACCTGGAGCGCCCCGAAGAGGCTGCCGTCGATCTCCGGCACGGCACGCCACTTCACCGTGCTCAAGGAGACGGTCTCCGGCGGGGTGAACCTGCCGGCGAACGTCAGCCGCTCGCTGCGCTCGGCCAACTACACCACCCGCTACTGGCAGGAGCAGTCCGCCCTGCTCAACCTCCCCGTGGTGAGCTCCACGAGCAGCGCGGCGGAGAAGCAGGCGGCGACGTTCACGGTCGTGCCGGGTCTCGCCGACGCGGGCGGCTACTCCTTCCGGAACGCGGCCGGGAACTATCTGCGCCACTGGGACTTCCGGGCACGCTTCGACGCGAACGACGGCTCGTCGACCTTCGCCAGGGACGCCACGTACATCGCCCGTACGGGCACGGCGAGCGGCTCCGTCCGCTTCGAGTCGTACAACTACCCGGGGTACTACCTGCGCCACTACAGCTACCAGCTCCGGGTGGACCCGACGGACGGCTCCGACGTGTTCCGCCAGGACAGCTCGTTCGTACCCGCAAATCCGCTCTGACCTGGGAGGGGTTCGCACGACGGCTCAGGCGGACACCGGGTTCGGGGCGGAAGCGTGCTCGATACCTCCAGCTGTCCGCCACAGCGCGGCCGAGAGCCACATCAGGATGACGCCGACCAGGACGTGCAGCGCACTGGTGAGCAGGGAGTCGGGCAGCGAGGTCAGGAACGCGAACAGCGGCAGGACGACGGCGTACCCCCACGACGGAACCCTCGGCAGGACGCGGGCCCGGATCATCGCCGCTCCGAACAGGGCGCAGCCCACGGCGAAGACCGCCGCGGAGCCGATGAATGCAGGGATCGTGGGCCCGGTCAGGGTCTCCTCGATGACGTCGTCGTCGAAGTAGAACAGCACCAGGTTCGAGGCGAACGCGGCACCACCGAACAGACCGAGCCCGACGAGGTTCACGATGTGGGCGACCTCCGCGAGGCGCCCGCCGGCCGGGCCCTGCCGCCGGTGCAGTGCGGTGAGCAGCGGCAGGGCGAACGCGGAGGAGAGGGCGAGGGGGACGCTGGTCGCGGAGGTCTCCCCGGTGAACGCCTCGACCAGCGCGGGCAGGGCGATCAGCAGGCCGGACAGCAGCCCGCACAGGGCGCCGGCACGAAACGTCGATGTCGATGAGGTGAGGGTCGATGAGGTGAGGGACGAGGACATGAGGCCGCTCCGGGTGCTCGGTCTGGCTCGGGCAGTGGGTCAGGGCCGTCACGGTAGGGAGCGGCAAGCAGGTGGCGGGAGGTGCAGGACGTCGGCCGTCGGCAGCCGGAAGTCACCGTCTTCCGGGCCGTGTTGTGCCGTTCGGCATGTGCCGATCGGCCCGAACCGGCCGGAGTTTCCCGCCGGTGCCCCTCGGCGGTCGCGTTCGGCCTAGCCTGGCGGCAGCGGGTGAGGGGGCGAGGCGGTGCGCATGGCGGCATATGGGCCCGTGCGGTGGGTGGCGCCGCTGCTGTACGGCGCGGTGCTCGTCGGCGGTCTGTACTACGCGGCGGCCGGCCTGGGCGACGGCCCTGAGCCCGCGGCATGGCGAGTGTCGGGTTTTGTGGCCGCGATCGGGGCGCTGTTCGCTCTGGAAGCGGTCGGACGCCGCCGGCCCGGGGCCCGGGTGCCGCTGCTGCTGGCCCGGTGCGGACTGATCGGTGCTGTGGTGTTCCTCGACACCTCGGGCCTGTCCCAAGTGCTGTTCGTGCTGCTGCCGTTCACCGCCTACTTCGCCTTCGGCCGCACGACCGCGCTCGCGCTGGGCGCGCTGTGCCTGGCCGGGCCGCTCACCGCGTACCTGCTGACCGCACCCGGCTGGTATCGCGATCTGGAGCGCGTGTCCGACCTGCTGATGCTCTCCGTCGGCCTGGTGCTGGCGATCTCGATGGCCGCCGTGGCCGTCGGCGAACAGCGCGCCCGGCTCGAAGTGGAAAAGTACGCCGCGCGGGTCGCCGCGCTGTCCGCCGCCGCCGAGCGCAACCGGCTGGCCCGGGACATCCACGACAGTCTCGGGCACCATCTCACGGCGATGTCCGTGCAGTTGGAGATGGCCTCGGACTTCCGGGCCCTGGACCCCGACGCGGCCCAGCGGGCGCTGACCGAGGCGAGGCGGTCGGTGCGGCTCGCGCTGGGCGACGTCCGGCAGTCGGTCCGCGCGCTGCGCGGCGAGGCGGCGCACCCCACGCTGGCGGCCGCGCTGGCCGGCCTGACACACAGCGGTGCGGCATCGCCGCGGGTCACCGTCGAGGTGAACGGTGATGAGGACGGCTACAGCACGGCCGAGCTGACCGCTCTGTACCGGGCCGCGCAGGAGGGCGTGACCAACGCGCGCCGCCATGCGCGGGCCACGCGGGTGACGGTGGCCGTCCGCCTGGCCGAGGACGCCGCACAGCTGGAAGTGACCGACGACGGCCGCGGCTTCGCACCGGACGCGACCGTCACCGGGTTCGGGCTGCTCGGGATGAGGGAGCGGGTGCACCTGGTGGCGGGGAGCGTGGAGATCGACAGCGGCCCGGACTCCGGTACCCGGCTGACGGTGACCGTTCCGCGCGGGAAGACGGGGGAAAGATGACCACGGACGACCAGGAGCCGGCGCCGCCGGTACGGGTGCTGGTGGTGGACGACCAGCGACTCATCCGGGACGGCATCGCCTCCCTGCTGTCCATCCGGCCGGGCATCGCCGTCGTCGGTACGGCCGTGGACGGCCGGGACGCCGTGGCGAAGACCCTGGAGCTGGAACCGGACGTCATCCTCATGGACGTCCGGATGCCGGAGATGGACGGGGTCGAGGCGGTCGCCGTCCTGCGCGGCCGGGCACCGGAGTGCAGAGTGGTGATGCTGACGACGTTCGACGACGAGGAGTACGTCGTACAGGCGCTGCGGGCGGGCGCCCACGGCTACCTGCTCAAGGACCTGCCGGCCGAGGGCTGCTATTTACGCGTCAGGGTCCTGGAATCGCGTCAGGGTCTTGGAATGCGGATGCGGGCCTTGGCCCGTCTGCTGCTGGCGGATGGGTGGCTGAATCGGATCCGTGGTTACGAGGCGGTGGTGCAGGCGCTCCGCCTGTCTCTGGTCGGAGCCGGTCGGGACCGCCAGGAGACATGAGGCCTCCGCAGTACGTCCGGAAGCGTGCCATGCTTCGCGGCGAACGACGTCCACCGGATTACCGAACAGGGCAACCCGACCAAGAACACGGCCGGCAGCCGGTTCCATGGGGAGTCCCCCAATGCGGCGCGGCGGCAGATCCTGCTATGCAGAAACCAGCCCGTTTTCCTCCTCAGCCTCGCCTTCGGGATGGTGGTCATGGACTCCGACGTTTTCACTGCAGACATGCATGAGCGAGTGCAGGCCGCCCGCCGGCGCCATGACGAAGCAGCGGCCGCGCGCTACAGCGAAGGGCTCCCGCAGCGTGAGGCGGCCAAGCGTCCGACGGGGCAGGGTGTCTCCCTGCCGGACACCGAAACCCAGCTCCAGGCGCGTGCGGAACACCTGATCAGCGGTGATGCGCTGCCCATGGAGACGGTGTTGTCGCTTGCAGCGCAGGAAAAGCCGGGCCGACGGCTGCTGGAGCGCATTATCGGCGCCTCCAAGGACCTCCAGGCGGTCAGCTTCCTCTCGCGCGGGTCGCGTGCCGCCGCGACCGTGGGCCGCGTCTCGATGCTCGACAACGGCAGGCTGCTGCCGCTGGGAACGGCGTTTCTCGCCTCCCCGGATCTGCTGATGACCAATCACCATGTGCTGCCGGACGCGGAGACAGCCGCCATGGCCGCCATGGAGTTCGCTGCCGCCTGACGCGCGTGCGCAGGCCGGGCCGGCGCGGCGTACTGCCGGCCGCTCGCGGGACTCGCCTGTGCGGCCTCAGGTTCCCTGGGCACGGGTATGCAGGTCGGCACGGGCGCGCCTCAGGGCGACGGCGAGGGCGCCGCGCAGGGGGGCCGCGTCGCCCAGGGCGCCGGACTCGATGGGTGGGGGCAGGGGCGCGAGGGCGTTCACCGCCGCGCGGACGGGTTCGAGCAGGGCGGGGTGGCTGCCGATCGGGCCGCCGAGGAGGACGAGTTCGGGGTCGACGACCGCGCAGACGGTGGCGATCGCCTCGCCGATGGTGCGGCCCTCCGCTTCGACGACGGCGCGGGCCTGGTCGTCGCCCTCGTCGGCACGCCGAAGGATCTCGCGGGCGACGGTCACGGAATCCGGACCGTCAGTTGTTGACTGCTGCGCGCGGAACCCCGCCGCCGCGACGGCGCGGGCGAAGCCGTGTCGGACCTGGGTGCCGGGGGGCTGGGAGCTGACGCTCAGGTAGCCGATCTCCCCGGCCACCCCGCGCGCGCCCCGGATGAGCCGGTCGCCGATGACCAGCCCCATGCCCATCCCGACGCCGATGAAGACGTAGGCGAAGCTGTCCGCGCCGCGTCCCGCGCCGTGCCAACGCTCGGCCACGGCGGCGAGGTTGACGTCGTTCTCCACCAGCAGCGGGGCGTCGGTCAGACCGGCCAGGGCTTCCTGGGGCTGGAAGACGCCCTCCGGGTAGGGGGTGTCCTCCAGCGGGATCACGGCGGAAGTCCTGGGATCGACGGGGTTGGCAACAGACACCCCGATGGTCAGGGGCTTTCCGTGGCCGACGGTCCCCTGGTCGATCGCCCCGGTGATGATGGAGCGCAACTGCCTGGCGATGTGCTCGGGGTCGCGGGGCTGAGCGGGTTGGTGCGTGCTCTCCAGGAACGGGCGGCCGAAAAGGTCGGCGGCGCACATCCTGATCTCGTTCTGATGGAGGTCTACGGCGATGACGAAGCCCGCGTCCGCGGCCACCTGGTAGTAGGTACCGACCCTCCCCTGTCGGCCGCGCTGTTCCCCGGCGGGCAGCAGCAGCTTCATCTCCTCCAGACGGCGCACCGACTCCGAGACGGTGGTCTTCGAGATGCCCGTTCGCTGCGCGAGCTCCGCGCGGGTGATGGGCGCCTGCTCGAACACGGTGTCCAGCACGATCTGGTCGGTCAGCTCCCGCAGCAGGCTCATGCTGGGCAGAGCCGCGCCTGCGAGCTCTCGACGGATCTCCATCGCACCTCTTCGTCGTCTGTTGTCGTCAGACCCTCTTGCCGCCACATGCCGTCGTTGTTACCTTATCGCGAAATCCCCTTTAGTAAGGAAACCTTCCTGACTATATCGCGACCAACCGGCAGCAGCGCTCGGTAGGTGCCGACTGCCGAGGTCGACGCGGAGATCTCGAGCGAAGCCGAGCGCTTGGGGAAGGGTCGGCGGGCCAGACGCGGATCGCCTCGATGAGCGCGTCCTGCACGGCGTCCTCGGCCGCCGCGAAGTCGGCTCCGCGGCGGACGAGGACGGCGAGC
>NZ_JNWJ01000006.1:0-260674 GCF_000716805.1 Streptomyces yerevanensis
GCGTGTGCTCCTCCGGTCGAACTGCCCGTTCACCAGGGAGACTTGCGCGATGGCCTGCCCTTGTTCAGGGAGCACTCACCACCAGCGGTTGCACGCCCCCGGGCAGACACCCGCGCGTTCACGACCCTCGACCGGCTACACCACTCGGCGGGACACCATCCGTCAGCTCACCCTCGACACGCGGGACGACAAGCCCCTCGCGATCGAAGCCGTCGCCGATCGTGCCCGTGCCCGCTACGGGCAGCCGGTGCTCTACCCCGCTTCGCGATCTGGGACCAGGTCACCAGCGTCGCCGGCCTGCCCACCACGCCCTGAGCACCCGGCCGGAACCCGGCCCACCACACCCCAACACACCGTCAAAACACCTACACATCCAACAACGCGACAGCGCCGGTCCGCCGCTTCTGGCGGCCCGCAGCTTCGCCGTCCCTGACCGGCCCGGGCTGCCGCTGCGCACGCTGGAGGGCGTAGTCGTTCCGTAAAGGGGCCCTGGCCCTGGGCCCTGCGCCCACCCGTGGCCGCGTCATTTCTCCGTAACGTGGCGACCGTCTGGCCGAAACTAATTTCCACATAATCACCATGTACGGAATGCCAGAAATATTGTGGCTACTTTCCCATACACCGCTTCACCGGCTTGGGGGGTCAATGGCTGACAGTACGCTCATAAGTCCGCAAAGCCCGACAGTAATCGTCGGCCCGGTCACCGCGAAGCCCTACGCATGGCCGTACGACACATCCGTGCCCGCCGACCGTGTCGCCGTGCTCTGCATCGACTGGCAGACGGACTTCTGCGGACCCGGCGGTTACGTGGACACGATGGGATACGACATCTCGCTGACCCGGGCCGGGCTCCCGGCGACGCAGAAGCTGCTCGCGCACGCCCGCAGCACGGGCATGCTCGTGGTCCACACTCGTGAGGGGCACGCCCCCGATCTGGCAGACCTGCCGGCCAACAAGCGCTGGCGGTCCGCGCAGATCGGCGCCGAGATCGGCGCCGCCGGACCGTGCGGCCGCATTCTGGTCCGGGGGGAACCCGGCTGGGAGATCGTGCCCGAAGTGGCCCCGTTTCCCGGTGAGGTGATCGTGGACAAGCCGGGCAAGGGGGCGTTCTACGCCACCAACCTCGACCTCGTACTGCGCACCCGGGGCATCACACATCTGGTCCTCACCGGCATCACCACGGACGTGTGCGTCCACACCACCATGCGCGAGGCCAACGACCGCGGCTACGAATGTCTGATCCTCTCCGACTGCACCGGCGCGACGGACCCTTCGAACCATGAAGCCGCGCTGCACATGGTGACCATGCAGGGCGGCGTCTTCGGATGCGTCTCCACCGCCGACGACCTGATCGCCGCCACGACTGAGGCCACCTCCTGAGCTGACTCCCGGGACGGGCCCCTGCACCGCTCGAACAGTCCTGCACATCCGGGCGCATGGGCCCAATCCGCCCGAGCGACCGAGTCGACTCCAATTCCCCTCGACGAAAGCAGGAACCGCCATGGCAGTCCCAGAATCACTCAGTGTCGAGGCCGCCCCGTACCCGTTCTCCTTCGACCCCGCCGAGACGGCACTCGTTCTCATCGACATGCAGCGGGACTTCCTCGAACCCGGCGGATTCGGCGAGAGCCTGGGCAATGACGTGGAACAACTACGGAGAACCATCGCTCCGCTGCGGGCCGTACTCGACGCCTGCCGCGCCGTGGGCATGGCGGTCATGCACACCCGCGAGGGACACCTGCCGGACCTGTCCGACTGTCCCCCCAGCAAGCTGCTGCGAGGAAACCCCAGCATGCGCATCGGCGACCCGGGCCCCAAGGGCCGAATACTGGTCCGCGGTGAGGAGGGCCACGACATCATCGAGGAGCTCTACCCGGTGGCGGGTGAGCCGGTGATCGACAAGCCGGGCAAAGGCGCCTTCTACGCCACCGGGTTCGGTGATCTGCTCACCGCTCGCGGCATCCGCCGTCTCGTGGTCACCGGCGTCACCACCGAAGTGTGTGTGCATACGACGGTCCGCGAAGCCAACGACCGTGGATACGAGTGCCTGGTGCTGTCGGACTGCGTCGGCTCGTACTTCCCTCAATTCCAGCAGGCGGGCCTGGAGATGGTGGCCGCGCAGGGCGGCATCTTCGGCTGGACCGCGGAGTCGGCCGCGTTCCTGGCGGCACTGGCCACCGCATCGCCCGCCGGCCCCGACGCTCCTGAAACCGTCCGCGAACCGGCTAGCCAGCCGCTCTGACAGGGCCCCGGACCAGCGCCCCGGCCGACCGAGCGCGCCCCCGACTGACCCGACCGCACCGTCACCTCAGCGGTGCCTCGGCCCGCCAACACCCCGTTACCCGGCGTACCCCGCGCCGTAACCACCGCTCCACCCGACGAAGGGTGATCCCATGCTGTCGCTCCGCCGCACCGCCCCCACCGAGAAAAGACCCATGCCCCTCCCGCTGTGGGTACGGGGCGACACCAACGCGTTCTTCGGACTGGGCGTCAACGTCCTGGTCAATGTGCTCACTTTGACCGGGTTGTGCCTGGGAGTCCTCAAGATTCCCGCCGACGATGTCTTCCACATCATCCTGCCGGCGCTGGGCATCGCCCTGATCGCGGGCAACATCTACTACGCCTACCTCGGCCGCAGACTCGCGCTGCGGGAGGGGCGGCAGGATGTCACCGCGATGCCCTACGGGCCGAGCGTGCCGCACATGTTCATCGTCGTGTTCGTCATCATGCTGCCGATCTACCTCAAGACCAAGGATCCGCTGCTGGCCTGGAAGGCCGGTATCGCCTGGGCCTTCATCATCGGCGTGATCGTCATCATCGGGGCCTTCATCGGCCCGTACATACGCCGGTACGCACCCCGGGCAGCCCTGCTCGGCACCCTCGCCGGTATCTCTGTCTCCTTCATCTCCATGCGGCCTGCCGGCCAGATGTGGGACAACCTGTGGATCGCCCTGCCGGTCTTCCTGCTGCTCCTGATCGGTCTCATGACCGATCTGAAGCTGCCCGGCAACATCCCCATCGGGCTCGCCGCGCTGCTGGTGGGCACCGCCATCGGCTGGGCCGGCGGAGCAATGGACGGCTCTGCGGTCTCAGCGGCGGCCGACGACATCACCTTCGCTCTCCCGGGCCTCCACCTCGGCACGCTGTTCTCCGGTCTCTCGGACGTCGCACCGCTGCTCGCCACCGCCATCCCGCTGGGTGTCTACAACTTCACCGAGGGGATGAGCAACGTCGAGAGCGCCGCTGCCGCCGGTGACAACTACAACCTGCGTTCGGTACTGCTGGCCGACGGCGCGGGCGCCGTCATCGGCTCCGCGCTGGGCTCTCCCTTCCCGCCCGCCGTATACGTCGGTCACCCCGGGTGGAAGAAGGCCGGCGGGCGCACCGGCTACTCGCTGGCCACCGGCGCGGTCATCGCTCTGATGTGCTTCCTGGGCATGTTCAGTCTGTTGGGCGCGATCTTCCCGGTCGCCGCGATCGTGCCCATCCTGCTCTACATCGGCCTGCTCATCGGCGCCCAGGCCTTCCAGCTCTCACCCAAGGCACACGCCGCGGCCGTGGTCGCCGCACTCGTGCCGAACCTGGCCTCCTGGGCCGTCGGCCAGATCGACAACGCCCTCGCAGCCGCCGGCACCAGCGCGACCAAGGTCGGGGAGGCCGGTCTGGAGTCGTCGGGTGTCGTTTACCACGGGCTGATGGTCCTCGGCCAGGGCGCGATCCTGGCCGGCCTGATCCTGGGCGCGCTCGTCGCGTTCGTCATCGACAAACGGTTCGTCCCGGCGGCAGGAGTGGCCCTGGCCGGAGCGGCACTCTCCTTCATCGGGCTCATCCACGCCCCGAAGATCGACTGGAACGCCAGCGGGAGCGTCAGCCTCGGTTACCTCTTCGCAGCCGTGCTGTGCGGAGCCTTCGCTCTGACCCGGCCGGCGCCCCGCGAGCCGGACGCCGAGGAACTGGCACTCGAGCGGCTGCACGGCGGCGGCTCCTCTGCGGCTGCGGCGCCAGAGCCGGAGGACGAGCAGGGACCTGACCCGGTCCCGGAAACTGTGCCGGCCGGCGCCGGCGCCGCCGTCCTGCCGGACGAGGCCACCGAGACCGCCGAGCCGGACAAGTCGGCGGCCACCGACTGACGATGGCTCACCACAGCTGACGACGGCTGAAGGCGACTTCCGTGCGGCCGGGTGACCACCTGGCCGCACGGCCGCGCGAGGACGGATCGGACCCATGACGAACGGAGAGCGGATGGACGTGGACCTGCCACAGACGGTCGCCGAAGTGACGGCGGTCTTCGCCGGCTACGAGGAAGCCCTGGTCACCGACGACCACGAAAGCATCACCGGGTACTTCTGGACCTCACCCGACACGGTCCGCTTCGGTATCGCCGATCGGCAGGCCGGGATCGAGGAAATCCGGGACTGGCGACGGCAACAACCGCCGTTTCCCCCGGGCAGAAAACTCTTCGACACCAGAATCAGCACGTTCGGGACCGACTACGCGGTGGTCACCACCCTGTTCGCCTACCCCGGGGGTAACGCCGTCGGCCGCCAGACGCAGTCGTGGACACGCTTCTCCGTAGGCTGGCGCATTGTCAGCGCCCATGTGTCGGAGGTGCCGGACGAGACCTCCCGGCCGGGCGCGTGAAGGGCCTTGGCGGCCATGCCGACGAGACGGGCCGCCAGAAGCGGCGGACCGGCGCTGTCACGTTGTTGGATGTGTAGGTGTTTTGACGGTGTGGTGGGGTGTGGTGGGCCGGGTGCTCAGGGCGTGGTGGGCAGGCCGGCGACGCTGGTGACCTGGTCCCGGGTCGCGAAGCGGACGGTCATCTCGGCTCGGTAGTTGGGAGCGGACATCAGGTGGCGGCGGGGCCGGAAGTGGGGTGAAATGCCGCTGAACGCGGCGAGGAATCTCTGCGCTCCGCCGGCGCTGCGGAAGCCTTTCACGGCCCGTTCGCGCTGCCGGGTCGGTTGGCGGGAGTTCTCGGCCCGGTTGTTCAGGCCTTTGTGGGAGCGGTGCTCGACCGAGGGCATGATCTCGCGGTGGGCCGCGCCGTAGGAGCGGAGCCTGTCGGTGACGATCACCCGCGGCACCGCACCCGTGTTCTTCGGCAGGCGGCGGAAGAAGCGCCTGGCGAAGTACAGCCACACGCAGTGCGAGATGATCTCGACCGGGTACCGGTGCCCCTTGTACGACAGCGACGCGGACGACACGGGCGATCCCCTCCAGACACGATCAACCACAAGATCATCCCGCCCCGCTCAGCCAACGTGCCAACGCCGTTCCTGGAGTTCAGCGACACCTGAGGCACGAAGTATCCAGCGGTGATCAAGCTGTGGTCCGATGCCTGGGCGGAGTTCGCGCCCTTCCTCTCCTTCGACGTCGAGATCCGCAGCCGCGAGTGGCCGTAGCCGGCGTCGAGGGCCCGCCGGGGTGCCGGACAGCCCTTGGACGGTCCGCGATCGTCCAAGGGCTGTCCGGCCCAGCTCCGGGTCTCGGCACCTGTGTCAGCGCCAGTGGCCGATTTCGACGTTCTCCAGGACGCCGAGGGCGTCCGGCACCAGGACTGCCGCCGAATAGTAGGCCGTGACCAGGTACGAGATGATCGCCTGCTCGCTGATGCCCATAAAGCGAACGGACAGGCTCGGCTCGATCTCGTCCGGGATGCCGCTCTGCCTGAGCCCGATGACGCCCGCTTCCGACTCGCCCGTACGCATGCAGATGATCGATGTCGTACGGGCGTCGGAGATCGGGATCTTGTTGCAGGGGAAGATCGGCACACCGCGCCAGGCGGGCACCTGGTGGCCGTGCATGTCCACCGTGTCCGGGTAGAGACCCCGCTTGCTGCATTCCCGTCCGAACGCGGCGATCGCCCTGGGGTGGGCGAGGAACAGCTTGGATCCGCGGCGCCTGCTGAGCAGTTCGTCCATGTCGTCGGGGCTGGGAACGCCGTTGTGTGGCTGCAGACGCTGGTCGTACTCGCAGTTGTGAAGCAGACCGAACTCACGGTTGTTGACGAGTTCGTGCTCCTGGCGTTCTTTGAGCGCCTCCACGGTGAGCCGCAACTGCTGCTCCGTCTGGTTCATCGGCTGGTTGTAGAGGTCGGCGACCCTGCTGTGGATCCGCAGCACCGTCTGCGCGACGCTCAGTTCGTACTCGCGCGGGGCCGACTCGTAGTCCACGAATGTGTGCGGTAGCAGGGCTTCTCCGACGTGGCCGGCCGACAGGTCGATCGCGGCCTCCCCGTATTTGTTGGTGCGCTGCTCGGGAACGGACCGCACCTGCTCCAGGTGGGCGTGGAGCGATACGGAACGGTCCGCCAGTGTCAGGACATCCTGCCGGGTGAGGGCGAGAACGGTGCAATGGGTCAGGGCACGTGCCGTGAACTCCCAGATGCCGTCGGAGGCGGTGAGGCATTGGTCGCCGAAGTAGGCGCCGTCGGCCAGTACTCCGAGTACCGCGTCATCTCCGTAGGGCCCGGAGCCCACCTTCTCGACCTTGCCGTGCGCCAACAGGAACACCGTGTCCGCCTGGCTGCCGAAGGAGGCGAGGACCGCCCCGGGCTCGTACTCCTGCTGCCGGCAGCGCCGCGCCAGTTCGCCGAGCACCTCGAGGTCGCCGTAGTCCCGCAGAACCGGAAGTTCCCCCAGCTCGGCCGGGATCACTTCCACCTGGTCCCCCGTCTTCACGAAGGTCACGCGCCCGTCCCCGACCGCATAGTTCAGCCGACGGTTCACCCGGTAGGTTCCGCCTTCCACCTGGACCCAGGGCAGCATCCGCAGCAGCCACCTGGAGGTGATCTCCTGCATCTGCGGGGCGGACTTGGTGGTGGTGGCCAGGTTGCGCGCGGCCGACGTCGCCAGGCTCTGCTGGCGACGGTCTTGCTCCGTGCGGTTCTCGCTACCCGCCTCGACCGACATGTATTTCCCCCAAGCGTTTGTGATGGAGAATCAGTTTTTCGGCTCGCTGAAAAAGCGTGACATTTGAAACCGGCGTCTTGCCATAACTCAAACGAGTGGGAATGAACTGCCACCGAACGGGCACCACCGAGGATTCCCCAGAGGGGCGCTTCCGCTTTGACGGGCTCTTTTTGGCATGAAATTGCACCCAAATGGCACCCCCAATGGCGAAAGCGGAATTCACGCAGTGCGGCCGAGCCACGGGAGTGGCTCGATTGCGGATCGCAATTCGGCGGATTTGAGAGTACGACAAGGCCGAGTGCGTCGACGGCGCGGACGGGGCAACCGCCCGGTGAGACCGTCGCGCACCTGCTGCAGGGGCACCTCAGGCGCGGCCCCGTCCGCGGGACGGCGGCGGGACGGCGGCAGGAGTGCGGAGACGTGCGGAGGCCGGGATACGAGCCGCTGATGTACCGAGACCGGTGGGACGGGTGGGCAGGCTGGTCCACCTGCCCACCGGGCGGCGCAGCTCGGCTTCCTCGTATCGGTGGCACTGCCGGTGCCAGATGAGGATTCCGGCGAGCCAGTGCTTGAGTTCCTGTGCGTACCCGGTGAGCGTGGCCCGTGTGTCGGAGTCGAGATCCAGCTGGTCGAACATCTCCGGAAGCTCGGTGGACACCACGCGTTCGAACTCCCGCATCCGTGAGGTCATCAGATCGGCAACGATGCCGAGCGCTTCGGTGAGGCCGCAGTCGAAGAAGTCCTGGACGACGAGGACGGCGTTGTGGATCTCACCCTCGAACTCGATCTCCTTCTGGTACGAGTACAGGTCGTTGATCAGGGCCGCGTAGTCCGCCGCCGAGTTCTGCATCGCCTGGACGGGACGGCTCCGGTACGCCTCCGGCGGTACCGTGCGCCGGTGGGACAGGCGGCACAGACTCATCGTGAGGTCCGCCCCGAAGGTCTTGCGCCGCATCTCGATGTAGTCGACCGGGTCGGGGATGCGGTTCTCCGCCGCGTTGCACAGTTCCCACACCCAGCTGCCGGTCATGTCCTCGATGGTGCCGCGGAACGCGCGGCGTGCGGCGGTCGTCATCGGGCCGGCCGTACGGGACCACAGGTCCGCGAGCCCGCGTTCCAGCGCGTTCGCCGGGGTGGGGACCGCCGTGGAGTCCACCGGCATGAACGCGGACAGCCGCTCGTTGCACAGCCTGGCGCCGGTGATGTCGGACCGGGGTCCGAACACGGCGGGGTAGTAGTCGTCGGCGTACGTTCCCCAGGTGAGCCAGTGCGACGTCAGGTCCAGCTCTTCGGGGGAGGCGTCCGGATGGATGCCCGCCGAGCACAGGGCGAAGTCGAAGGCCCGCAGCTTGTGTTCGTCCCAGATGCCGGGACCGGGCACGCCGGGCAGCGGCTCCAGCATGCCCACCGTGTGGGCCCAGTCGACGACGTGCTCGCGTGAGTCGTCCAGATGAGGGCTCAGCTGTGTGGTGAACGGCATGTACAGCTCGGGGACGGGGACCGGCCCAACCCGCTGGAACGGCACATGCGCGTGGCTGCGCAGCCGCTTCGGCATCGTTGCCACCACCGAGGCCGTGATGCGGGCCGCGGAGGTGCCCAGACCGGTCGGACCGTGCAGGACACCCGCCAGGCCGCCCGGGATGGCTGATGCACTCGCCGTGACCGGTGAGCCTGCGGCCGCGCCGTTCATGTAGCGGCTGGAGCGCATGTGCCATTCGTGGCCGCCCGCCTGCCAGTCCTGGAGTCCCTTGACGTAGGCCAGGACGTCGGCGCAGGACTGCGGGGGCAGGCCGTGCTCGGCGAACAGCGGTGCCAGCTCGGTCAGCGCGGTGTGCTCGAACTGCTGCAGCCGAGAGGTGAGCAGCTCGTTGACGGCGTCGGCGGCCTGCTGGGTGTCGCAGCCCAGGAACCGTTCGAAGACCAGCACGCTGTTGGAGAGTTCGCCCTCGTCCTCGATCTCCCGCTGGTAGGAGAACAGGTCGTTCCGCAGGTGCACCGCGTCGGAGAAGGTGTCCCGGAGCACGAGCATGGGACGGCAGGCCGCGATCGGCTCCGGCACCTCGGCGCCCGCGGCGTACTCGACGAGACCCGCGGACCAGGGGGCACCGCCCACCTTGCGCCGCATCTCGATGTACTCCAGCGGATTGGCGACACGGCCGTCGGAGATGTTGCGCAGCTCCCACAGGGATTCCTCGAGCAGGGCTTTCGTGCTCGTCGCGAACCGGCGGCGCCAGTCCTGGGACATGGCCGGCACGGTGCGGGCCCACAGGTCGGCCAGGCCGCGTTCGACCGCGCTTGCCGGCTCCGCGGGCGCACCCCCGGGCTCCATCGGCATGAAGGCCGGCAACCGGTCGAGGTAGGCGCGGGCTCCGGGAAGGTCCTGGCTGCGCTTGAAACGCCGCAGGAAGTCGTCGTCGAAGAAGAACACCCACACGTACCACTCGGTGACCAAGGACAGCTCGGCGGCCGGGGCGTCGGGATGGGTGTACGAGCACAGCAAGGCGTAGTCGTGGGAGTCGAAGTCACGGCTGTCCCAGACCTCCGATCCCTCGATCATCCCCATCCTGCGGGCCCAGGTCTTGGAGTCCTTCCGCACCGTCTCCAGGTGGGGGCTGAGCCGTGCCGGGTACGGCTCGTAGAACGCCGGAAGTTTGAAGGGCTGTGACATGGTCTGCCTCTCGTTCCTCTCTGTGGAGGTGCTGCTTTCCGGATGCGTCGCTCTTTCGGACGACGGGCTGTCCGGGACGGCGTCGCCGCCGACGGCGGTCAGGGTGCGGCTGAGTCGACGGCGGGGAAGAGGTCGAGGAAGGGGCCGGCCGCCGTGCCGGCGTCCCGGCTGAAGGGGGAGTCGAATTCCCAGATCAAGAAGAGCAGGAAGGCGATCAGGGCGCTGAACAGGCCGGCGAGCAGCAATTCCGGTGGAGAGGTGCGGATCTGCAGGGTGAAGATCATGCCGATCGTCACCATCGCGCCCGCGATGAGGCCGAACCAGACCACGCCCGGCATCGCCCCACCCGCGCTGTCGCCCCGGGAGCCCCGGGCGTCATCGGCAACGGCAACCTGGTCGACCATCGGCTGGTAGGCCCGGTCCTCCTGATCGGTCCGCGGTTCGTAGCCGGCGACGTCCTTGCGTACCCGCGAGAACAGTTCGGTTCCCCGGTCGGACAGTTCGCCGTGATCGGCCATGACCTGCCACTCCTCGTCGACCACGTAGCGCACGTAGGCGTCGATGTCCTTCTTGATGCGGTCCCGTACGGCCGCCGGGTAGGCCTGAGCACGCTCGTTGACCTCGTGCAGGGCCTGGGCCTCGGCGCGTACGTTGTCATGCGCGGCACTGCGCGCCTCCCAGCCACCGGCGATGGCGAGTCCGAGCACGATCGCGTAGACAACACCGATCATCATGGTCATGTACTCGATGACGTCGGGGGTCTCGGTGGGATCGTCATCAGCACCGATACGCCGGTGCTTGAGCAGGGTGATGGCCAGGACCACCACGCAGGCCGAGGCCATCACCAGAGCCAGGACCAGCCATTGCGACATGGAACCTCCGTAGAGCGGCAGGGTCGGTGGGGCTTGCAGTGGGGGCTTGGTCCGGTCGCTGCGTCTCAACCTGTGGCGGTGGTGAGGGGCGCGACCCAGGTGGCCGCCTAACGGCCGCGCCCGCCGCCCCGGGACGAGGAACGCGTGCGCAGGGCCGCCGCGGCCAGTACCGCCGGAGCCATGAGCAGCAGGGCCAGGGTCATCAACGGGATCCCGTCGCGTGTCGCTCTGCGCGGCGGGGCCTGGTACGTCCGGTGCGTGTCGGGCTGCGGGGTCGGCGCCGCCCGCTCCGGGTGTTTCGGCTTCTGGCTCGGCATACCGGCCGCCTTCGAGGGGTGCGGCCGGGTCGGCACGGGAAGCGCGGCCTGCGGAGCTGTGACCCTCGGTGGGGAGGGCGTGGGGGTCGGGGAAGCAGGGGTAGGTGACGGGGAGGCAGGGGTGGGGACAGGGGCGCTCGGAGGCGAGGGCTCAGGACGCGGAGTAGGTGAGGGCTCAGGACGCGGAGTAGGTGAGGGCGGCGCGGGCGGCGTGGCGGGCGGCCTCTCGCACGGTCGCTTCCACACGAGGCTCAACTGCAGCTGGGGCGCCGTGCGCGCTGTCACGGCCACGTACGAGTGCGGGCAGGGGTCACACCCCACGGTCACGAGGGAGTGGCCACCCTCGGTGTCAACGACGATCCGACGGCATCCAGGCGCGGGCCCCGCCGTCACTTCGACACGTACACCGTGGGGCGGCGGGCTGTCCGTATCGGCCGTCTCCGCCCGCACCGCACCACTCGTGAGTGCAACCGAGCCCAGCACGACAACGGCGGCGACGCTCACTCGCATCAGTCCCCTGCGGGCCGACGTGATCCCCCACTCCGTCATGTCTTCAAGGCTGTGCAGGCAGACCTGCGGGCAATCGGGATACGTCGCGCTTCCCTCGGACGAGGCATGCCACGACCTGGCGTTCGAATGGACAGGAGTCCGGGGATCCCGCAGCAGGCCGGGCCGGCCTGCGCCGACTCGCAGTAGCCGGCTGTCCGCCGGCGCGATCAACTCCGCGGTGGCGTCCGCCCGCACGCCCGCGTGACAGCCGGCCCGTTCTCCTCTTCCGCCGCCTCCCGCGGTCCCTCTGGGAAGGGCCGTGGTGCAGGGGATGGGGCCAGGGCGCGCTCGGTGGGCGTTATCGGGTCGGGAGCCAGGTGAGATCCGGCGGGTACGGGTCCGTGTGGACGGCGTACGACAGGGTCTTGCGGCGGGAGATGGCGGTCAAGGAGGTGGGGCGGCGTCTCGGACTTCTTCGTGGCCCTGCTGCCCTGGCGCTCTTCGCCCTCGGGCTCTGCGTCCTCGCCGTACAGGCGTGCGCGGCCCTCACGCGGCGGCGCGCCGCGAGCGAGTGCCCCTGTGGCGGTGGTACGTCCGGTCGCTCGCGCCGCCCTCGCTGTGGACCGACGAGGAGCGGGATCAGCGCCGTGCCGCCGCTGAACGGGCCGTGGACGAGGCGCTGTCGACGGCCGACCGGCGGGTGGTGGCCGCGTCGCCGGGCAGGGGACGACCGACGTCTGACCAGGAGACACCGCCCGCCGAGACGCCTGCCTGGACGTGCACTTCGACGGGAAGAAGTGGCGGTCGTTCCCGACGCCCGAGTTCCACCGCCCCGAGCCGGATCCGGAGGACGACGCCTCGCTGTACGACATCGTCACCGTCTCCCGGGACGACGTCTGGGCGTTCGGTGCCCACAGGTACTGGACGGGCGAGGGTGAAGCTGCCGGTGTCGGCCTCGGTGAGGATGTCGGGCTTGGCGAGGCGTTTCAGCTCGGCGCGGGTGCCTTCGATGTTCTTGCGCAGCAGTTCGTGGTCGAGGGCTTCGCTGACATCACGGGCCCGGAGGGGGCCGGTGGCCTCGTTGAAGACGGCGAGGATGCGGGGGTCAGGTTCGGCGACCGCGACCTCGCCGATCTCGGCCGATCTCGCCGCCGGAGCTCAAGGGACCGACCGGGAGCGGCTCAGCAACTGCAGCCGCAGTCGCAGCCGTCGCAGCCGCAGCCGTCGTCGCCGCAACAGTTCCCGCAGCACTCACAGCAGCTGCAGCAGTCACCGCAGCCGCTGCAGTCGGTGCTGGTGCACAGTCCTTCCCGGCGTTCCCGGCTCCACGGGTCGTCGAACCCTCCGCAGCACATCTGGCAGGTGCAGGCGAGCCCCATCCACACCGCGCACCCGGCGAGCAGCCCGCGCCGGTCGCGGCGGGGCGGCTCCGGGGGCAACGGGGCCCACGGGCCGCCGGGCGGGGCGTACGGTCCGCCCGGCATCGCTCCTGTCGGCGCGGGTCCGTGCGCGCAGGCGGCGGTGCCGAAGGCCCGGTCCACGGAGGTGCGCAGCTCGTGCACGAGCAGCCGGTGCGCGAGCTTCGCGTCCGTGAAGTCGGCCTCCCGCAGCGCGAGCCGTATCCCGTGCACGGCGTCGTCGGCGAGCCGCCGGGCCTCCGTGAGCGGCGTCCCGGTCGCGGTGAGCGGGTTCCAGGCACCCGACGCGGCGTCAGCCTCCTTGTCCTCCACGGCGTCCAGGAGATGCGCGAGCCGCCCGAAGAGGCGCCCGGCCTCGGCGAGCGGTTCCGCGTTGCCCGGCCGTCCGGCGAGGACCGCGGTGTGGGCGAAGGCGGCGGCGGTCGCGGTCTCGGTCGGTTCGGTGACCGTGAGAAGGGGCGTTCCGAGCCCGGCGAGCGCCTCGATGCCGACCTGCCGGTCCACGGCGTCGACGAGCAGGGCGGTGTCGAAGCCGACGTCCGAGCCGGTCCGCTCCCCGGCCCGGCCCCAGCTCGCGGCGACCCGGCGCGCGGCGAGCGCCACCGGTTTGCGGGCCAGCAGCCCGTCCTTGTCGGCGACGTGGTCGCGCACCTTGGCGGAGGCGAGCACCAGCGAGACGGCGG
Organism: Streptomyces yerevanensis; assembly: GCF_000716805.1. Lineage (NCBI taxonomy): Bacteria > Bacillati > Actinomycetota > Actinomycetes > Kitasatosporales > Streptomycetaceae > Streptomyces > Streptomyces yerevanensis. Next base: position 13,362 of record NZ_JNWJ01000006.1, read on the forward strand.
CCGCGAGCCGCGCCCCCTCACCGTGTGCGACGGACGCGCTACGCATTCCGCGCAGCGGACACGGTCCCGCCGTGCGCCGCCCGCCGCCGTCCTTCTCTGCCTGAGCCTCCGTCAGAACAGATATCAGCAAGCCGTCGTAGTTCGTGACGACCCTCGCGAACTGTCCGTGGTCCTTGCGCAGCGCGAGGCACAGCCCGCACAAATGCGCCATCCACTGGGTTTTGAGACTCTCTCCGAGCCGGTGACGGCAGGGCCTGACGATTCCGAACACGACGATCCCCCGTGGTACGTAAGGCGTTGAACTGCGGTGAGCTGCGGCATCGTACCGATCCCCGCGTTCACCCGTACACGCCGCCCATCACCCATACGCCGTGAAGAATCGTATTTCACTCACAGTCAGCAGTCGTTTGCGGAACGATCCTTGGGACATACGGACTCTCGACGGATTCGCTGTGCACCAGTACCGTCACAAACCCCCCGCGCGGCGTCTGTCCACTTGGCGCGAACCTTGCCGCCCGTCCTGACCTTGTGGCCGCCGCAGGGCGAGCTCCTTTTCGCCTACGGAGGAGGCAAGCCCGGGTCCGCCAGCCGCCCGACCGCCTTCACGGTGACCCTGATCGACCGGTGGCCGCCGTAGCTGAGAGGCACCTCGCGGATGCGGACGACGGAGACGTCGTCGGGGTCCGCGCCCCTCTCGATCGCCCGCTCGACGGCGGTGGCGCGCGCCTCCTGGAGAGCTTCCCGACGTCCCGAACCGGCCGGGACGACGGTCTCGTACTCACCGCCGACGAGGGCGATGGCCGCGCCGACCGCGTTGGCGACATCCGCGTTGCGGGGCCGTTCGACGGCATGCCCGCCGACCGTGTCGGGGACCAGGCCTGCCGCGCCGCCGACGGCGATGACCGGCTGGTCGCAGCGGCCGTGCGAGACGAGGCCCACGGCATGGGACAACTCGGTGTCGAAGTCCTCCACCGCCGTCTTGAGCCGGGCGGCCGGCCCGCCGTCCCGGTGGTCGGCGATGCGGTCACGGTCCCCGAGGGCGATCCGTCCGGCGAGGACTCCCGCGTCGCTGAGCGTGGGCGTGTCGCCGCCGAACACCAGGGCACGCGTGGTGATCGCCCGGTCGACGGAGTCGGGTCCGACACGGCTGTCGTGGACGACGGTGCCGCCGCCGTAGGCGATGGACAGCACGTCGGGCATGGACAGGTTCGTCTGTACGCCGCCGATGACGCACCCGGCGGCGCTCTCCCGCGCGAAGCCGTCGACCAGGACGCCCAGGTCGGTCGTGGTGCCCCCGACGTCGGCGACGATGGCGTCGCTTCGGCCGGTCAGCAGCGCGGCGCCGCGCAGGGAGTTCGACGGCCCGGAGCCGATGGTGAGCACGGGGAAACGGTCGGCGTGGGCCGCCTCCATGAGCGTGCCGTCGTTCTGCGCGAAGTAGGTGGCGGCGTCGAGGCCGTGGTCGGTGACGACCCGGGAGAGGGCCGCCGTGACCACTCCGATCGCGGGGCCGAGCGCCGCGTTGAGGACCGTCGAGTTCTCTCGTGCCAACAGGCCCAGGGCGCCGATCTGATGGCCCATCGAGACGCGCACTCCAGTGCCGAGTTCGGCCCGTACGAGCTCGGCGACGCACAGTTCGTGCTCAGGTTGCACCGGCCCGAACACCGAGGTCACGGCGATCGCCTGGGCTTGTCCCGCGACCTCCCCCAGGAAACGCTTGACGGCCTCGATGTCCAGCGGGGCCACCGGGTGCCCGTCGATCAGATGACCGCCGCCGACCCCGGCGACACCGGCGACGACCTTCCCGTACAGGTCGGACGGCCAGGCGGCGAGCGGCGGGACCGCGTCGGCGACCGGTCCGGCGATACGCAGGACGCCGACCCGGGCGAGGCCCTGGCGCTCGGCGACAGCGTTGGTGGCGTGGGTCGTGCCGAGCATGACGGCGCGTACGTCCCGGGACCGCTCCCCCAGTTCCGCCAGGACCGCTTCGAGCGCGGCGCGCATACCGCCGGTGACGTCGTCCGTGGTCGGCCGCTTGGCGCGGGCGACGAGCCGGTCGCGCGCGTCGAGCGCCACGGCGTCGGTGTTGGTGCCGCCCACGTCGATGCCGATCCGCAGCCGGGACGAGGGGTTGCGGGTCGACGAGGAGTTGCGGGTCATCGGCGGCCCCCTTCCATCAGCAGGCCGGTCCACTCCACCGGCATGTAGTGATGCTCGTATCCGAAGGCCGCCGGGCCCGCGACCTCCAGGCCGCGCGGGGTGCGCCACAGCGGGTCGCACGGCCAGGCGAGCACCGTGACCCGCTGGCCGAAGCGCAGGGACTCGGTGGCGATCGGGATGCCCGTCTGCGTGTCGCACACCGTGATCAGGTCGGGAACGCTCGCGAGGACCGCGCCGCCCTCCCACGCCACCAGGTTCTCGTTCTGCAACTCGATACGCAGATGCCGCCCGTGGTCGGCGCCACGCCCGGAAACGGTCACGCTCCCGCGGACGAAGCCCTCGTCGGTGTCCCGGTCCACGTCCTCGAGCACGCCGGTCACAAGACGCCGGGCGCCGAGGGCGGCGACCAGGGCGTCCATGGGCTCATCGGCGGTTCGCAGCACCCGGCCCACCTCCAGGGCCCGGGACACCGACCCGTGGACCACCGCGTCCCGGTCGGCGGGCGTCAGCAAGTGGTCGGCCATGAGCGCCGACGAGCCCGAGGCGACGCACAGAGCCCGCCCCCAGCGCTCGGCCCACACCGCGTCGACCGGCCGCAGCGAGGCCGTGTTGCCGAGCGCGTCGACGAGGACGACGACCTCGGGTTTCAGGCCCGCGACGTGCATGGACACCATCTGCAGCTCGGGAAAGGCGCGTCCCATCCCGTCCGCGTCCAGCAGGGGCAGCCCGAGCCGGGCCGCCCAGCCGACCGGTGCCACGCCGTTCGCGCCGCCGATCTCCGCGGCCATCACGGCGACGACCCGCCGCCCGGTCAGCCGCTCGACCTCGGCCCGGGCCGCCTCCGCCTCCCGGCCGCTGCCCGGCATCTCCAGGGCGACGGTGGGCGCGCCGATCATCGACAGCGGGAGGATCAGTCCGTCCGTCGGCAGATCGGTCATCGGTACGAGGGGGACGTCGCCGTACGTCTTCAGGGCCACGGAAGCGGCCAACAGCTCACCGGAGACGTCGCCGCCGCCACCGGTGCCGTAGACAGCGCAGCCGAGGGCCAGGCCGTCGAGGTCGTCGGCGGTCAGGACCATCGGCTCAGCCACGGCCGGCCTCCTGAGGACGGGCGGACCGCTCGCTCCAGCGCCACAGCGCCGCGTACACCGCCACGGTGAACGCGGGCCCGACCACGAAGCTCACGTCGCTGCCTGCCAGCGCCTCGGACAGCGGCCCCTGGAAGTCGGAGGTGTTCACGCACAGCACGGAGACGGCCGTACCCGTCGCGAGCGCGGCCACGCCCGCGACGTTGAACCCGCCGCGGTACCAGAAGCGGCTGGTCCGCGTCTCGTCGTGGAGGGCGACGCCGTCGTAGCGGTTGCGGCGCAGCACGATGTCGGCGACGTACAGGGCCATGGAGGGAGCGAGCACGACCACGGTCATCTCGAGGAGTCGGCTGAGCGTGTCGGTGAAGTCGTGGACGAACAGGGCGTACGAGGCGATCGCCATGCTGAGCGCGGCGTCGAGGAACACCGAGCGCGCCCGGCTCACGCGCAGCCCCATCGACTGCAGGCACAGGCCGGAGGAGTAGGCGGTGAGGATGTTGTTCGTGATCGAGCTGAACACGATGACGAACAGGAACACCGGATAGAACCAGCCGGGCACGATCTCGGCGATGTTGCCCTGCGGGTCGCCCATGTCGATGCGCGTACCGGCGAGGACGCCGAGCACGCCCAGCATCACAGGGGGCAGGAAAGCGCCGAGCGCCGTGTGGCCGAGGACCCGGCGCAGCGACACCGTGCGGGGCAGATAGCGCGCGTAGTCGGCGCCGTTGGCCCAGGACAGCGGCACGGCGGCGATGATCGCGACGCCGATCGAGAGCGTGGCCCACAGGTCCGCGCCGTGCAGTGGGGCCTCCGGTACGTAGCCGGTGTCGGCCTCCCGCAGCACGAACACCGCGAGCAGCACCATCACGGTGGCGAGCACGGCGGTGAAGTACGGGCTGAGCCGCACGATCGTCGCGTGGCCGAAGATGCTGACGGCGAAGGTCACCGCGGCGGTGACGAGCAGCACGATCACCTTGACCGGACCGGAGACGGTCAGCCCGGCGTGGTCGGCCAGCGCGAATCCGGCGAGCGCCCCGAGCGCGAGGTTGACGGCTTCGTACGCGATCGCGACGAGCCAGCCGATGCCCGCGCTGAAGGGCCGGTTTCCGCGCACGCCGTACATCGCGCGGGTGACGACGACGCTCGGGGTGCCGGACGGCGGACCGCTGATGGCGAGGGTGCCCACGCCGACCCAGTACAGGTTGCCCACGACGAGTACCAGCACGGACTGCCAGAGGGTCAGTCCGAGCAGCAGGACGACACCGCCGAGGACGAAGTAGAGGTACGTGATGTTCGCGGCGAACCACACCCAGAACAGCTCGCGCGGACGTCCGTGGCGCTCGGCGTCGGGGATGTGGTCGATGCCGCGCACTTCGACGCGGCCGGGCAGATCACCGCCCGAGCCGCCCGGCCCGCCGGTGCCGTCCGGGCCGGGCGGGCCCGCCGACGCGGGTGTCAGTACCGGCTGAGGGTCCATGAGTGCCACCGCCCAGAAGTTGTCGACCACGATCTTATTGGCCATGTGACCAACAGAAACGGACGGCAGGAGTCGACCACGGGCGGCACGAACCGGTCAAGAACTATTGGCCTGGAAGCCAATAAAAGTAACCTGGAGTTTGCACGGGCCGTACCGGCTGACGTAGGAAGAGCCCCATGAGCGCACCGCAGCCCACCGCCAAGAGCCGGCGTCTGGCACCCGCCGAGCGGCGACAGGAGATCATCGAGGCAGCCGCGGCGGTCGCACTGGAGGAGGGGCTCGCGGCCGTGACGTACCGCGGCGTCGCCGCCCGGCTCGGCTGTGCGCCGGGCTTGATCCACCACTACTTCGACGTCGTGGAGGCGCTGGAGGCTGAGGCGTTCACCCACGCCGTCAGCACCGACTTCGAGCGCACGTTCCAGGAGGTCGAGGAACTCGGCGACGCGGTGCAGGGACTGCGTCACATGCTGCGCGTCTGGGTCTCGGAGAGCCCGGAGCCGCACAAGACGGTGTGGCTCGACGCCTGGTACATGGCGGCCCGAAAGCCAAGGGTCCACGCGGCCGTGGACCACGCCATGCGCGTCACCCACAGCCGCCTGGCCGCGGTCCTGGAGCGGGGCGTACGCGAGGAACGCTTCACCCCGCACGACCCCGACGCCCTGGCCTGGCAGCTGCTCACGGCCCTGGACGGCGTCATCGTCCACTCCTCGATCGGCGTGAACCAGGGCATCGTGGACGTCCGCCGCACCATCGCCCGCTTCACCGAAACCGCGCTGGGCCTCGAACGGGACGCTTTGGCCTCGGCGTTCGACGACTGAGCACGCCCCGGGGCCAGGACAGCCCCGGCCCGAGTCGGCCCGCAGGGCCGGGAGCGTGGCAACGACGGACGCGCGGCGATGGGCGCTCAACCCGACCGCCGTGGAAATGGCAGCGTTCGCTCCCCGGCCGGGGAGCGGACAGCCGGCGCACTGCGCCCGCAGGACCGGTGTCCGCCTGGAAGAGCGCTCTACAGCGAGCCCCCAGGCGCCGCAGGACGTCGAGCACCCGGATGCCCAACACACCGATCCGCACGAACCACGCCCGCGAGACGCGGTCGGCTTTGTGGCGTCTTCAGGTTCCAGCTCGAACGTGAAATAGATGAACCGCTCCGGGCCTGGCCCGCCACACTCACAGCCGGCTCGTGGACGCTTCACAGGCAGCGGCCTTACTGTCACGCACAACCAGCAGGTGGCACAGACGAGCAAAAGGCGAGCCCTCATGAGCGAAGAACTCCACGACCACGACAGAGGTCTCTCCTTCGACCTCCCCACGCTTCACCGCCGCAAGATGATCCGGCTGCTGGCCGGCGTGAGTCTGGTCCCGGTAGTGGGCTGCAGCAGTGAGGAGCCGGAGACCGCCGGCTCCTCGCCCTCCTCGGCCTCGTCCTCCGCGGCCTCCTCGGGGGCATCCGAGGCGAGTTGCGAGACCATCCCGGGCGAGACGGCCGGGCCCTACCCCGGCGACGGGTCCAACGGCGTCAACGTCCTCAAGGAAAGCGGCGTCGTCCGCTCGGACATCACCTCCAGCTTCGGCTCCGCGAACGGCACCGCCGAGGGCGTACCGCTGACCATCACCCTCACCGTCGTCGACGCCACCTCCGGCTGCGATACGCCGAAAGAAGGCGCGGCCGTCTACCTCTGGCAGTGCGACCGGGACGGCAACTACTCGCTGTACTCCGAGGGCGTCACCGAGGAGAACTACCTGCGCGGCGTACAGGAGACCGACTCCAAGGGCCAGGTCACGTTCACCAGCGTCTTCCCTGGCTGCTATCCGGGCCGCTGGCCGCACATCCACTTCGAGGTGTACGGCAGCCTGGACGACGCGACCAACGCCACATCCATCACGGCGACTTCACAGCTCGCCTTTCCGAAGGACGTCTGCGACACGGTGTACGCGAGCGACGGCTACGAACAGAGTGTGCAGAACCTGGGCCAGCTCTCCCTGGAGAGCGACATGATCTTCAGCGACGGCTACGACCAGCAGATGGCCACGGTCGAAGGCAGCGTCGACAAGGGCTACACAGCCACGCTCACGGTGCCGGTCTGACCGCCACCGCGTGAGCCGAGCCCTCGACGTCACCCGGCGTCGCAGGCCGGATGTGCCCCGCATCGCCCACGTACAAAAGCGGCGACCGGCCTGCCGATGCAGGTCCGGTCGCCGCCCAATGTCGTCCGACGAGAGAGGCGTCAGTACGAACTGCGCCTCATACGGCGCAACAGCACGAAGCCGGAGATCACGAGCACCGCTCCGGCCGCGGCCGGCCACAGCTGGGTACCCGTTTCGGCCAGAGAGCCGGAACCACCCTGCGGTTCGGTCTGTGCACCGGCCGCCTGATCGTTCCCGCCCGCGTCCGACGCCTGGTCCGAGTAGTCGCCTTCACCACCGCTGCCGCTGTCGTCCAAGCCCTCCGCCGGTGACACGTCCTGATCGCCCTGGGTGGGCGAGGGTGTCGCGTAGACCTCGGGGTTCGGGCGGCTGGCGGGCGCGGATCCGACCTCCGGTTCGGCGTCCGGCGCCTTCGTGGCCGGCTCCGGCGTGTCCTTGTCTCCGGCGTTGTCGCCGTTGCCACCGTTGCCGGCGTCCGCCTCGTCGTTCCCGCCGTTCCCGGCGTTGCCGCCGTTCCCACCGGACGCGTCGTCAGGGTTCTCCGTCGGCTTGTCCTGAGGGTTCTCCGTCGGCTTGTCCTGCGGCTCCTCACCGGCGCCCGCACCCGCGTCGCCGCCCACGCCGCACTTCCGGCCGGCGTTGATGCAGTCGACCATCTCCCCCATCAGGTCCTCGTCGAAGACGTTGATGAAGTCGCCGTGGTCCGTGACCGGCTTGTGCACCTGCTCGGGGAAGGAGTCCACCGCGAACAACGGAACCGTACGACCGCCGTCGTTCAGGCTCGGCGCGTCGACGTCGTAGACGATGCGCTGCACCAGCTGCGGGATCGCCTGGAAGCCGTTCGCGCAGTTGCCGCCCGCGTCGGCGAAGGCCACGTGGGTGCGGTGGTTCGCGCTGTCGATGTTCCGGCCGTCCCAGCAGCTCTGGAACTTGAAGGTGCGCACCACGTCACTGCCCTGGGGACAGAGCGGGTACTTGTCCTTCAGCTGCCGGTCCTCGAACCCGGTGCAGCTCCACGAAGCATTGGCATTCGCCGTGCCGTTGACGAACGCCTTGGCGTCACCGGTGATGATGCGCAGCAGTCGCGGCATCTCGGTGACCTTGCTCTGCGGGTTGCCCACGAAGTCCAAGGTCACTTTCTTGGGCGTGACGATCTCACCGACGTTGCCCTCGATGCCACCGCCCGGCGCGTTCGCGTCCTGCTCCTGCACGCCGTTCTGCAGACGCAACACCGGCCAGTAGTACGTGGACTTGTCGCCCTGGTCCACGCACGTCGTGTCGCCGTTCGCCAAGTCCTCGTCGCTCGCGAAGGCGTCGTTGGCCTGGTTGCCGACGTAGTCGTGGAAGTGGTGGGCGCCGTTGGTGACGCCGGGGGCCACGATCACGTTGTCCGAGTTGAACAGGCCGTTGGCGTTCACGCCACAGCTGGTGGTGAAGGTGCCGCGGGAGGCGTTGCTCTGCTGCTGCGGCTTTGCCACGTTGGGCTGCACGGTCTTGATGTCGGTGAAGTCCGCGGCCACGGGCGCGTTGGCGGCCTGACCGCCGTTGCCGCCCTGCTGGTCACCCTGCTCCTGGCCGTCCTGGCCCTCACCCTGCTCCTGGCCCTGTTCGTCCTGATTGGCGTCGCCCGCGTCCTGGCCGTCGCCCGCCTGATCGCCGTTCTCGCCGCCGCCGGCCTCGTTACCGGTAGCGCGCAACGTACAGGCGGCAAGAGATTCAAGACCCTCCGGACGCTCCCCCACACGCCCGATGGCGATCGCGATCCGGTCGATCGTCGCGGTCCGCTTGTCCTTCAGCGGATTCATGATCGCGTTGTCGGCGAAGCCGGCGTCCTGCTGGACGGCCTGCGCCGAGTTCTGCAGTCGCTGGTAGGCCTCGGCGATCTGCTTGTCCAGGAGGGCGAGTTGCTTGTCGACCTCCGCCCTCGCCTGGTCCGGCACCGCCGTCAACTTGGTGCCGACGTCCGGGCAGTCGATCGTGGCAGCACCCGAAGCCAGAACCTGGTCGGCCTGACTTTGACCCGGCTGCTGACCCGAGCCGCTCTCGGTGGCCGTGGCGTAAACGTTCGCCGCTACCAGCGCACCTCCTCCCAGCATCAGCGCGACCGCCGCAAAGGTCGTGCGTCGTGCGCCCGTTGGGCGTCTTCGCGTGTTGCGTCTCACGGGAGTACTCCTACGGTTCGGCGGAGGCCTGGCATGACAATCCCCTGCCCCCATACGGAGCCGAGCCCTGCCATGTTCAAACGCCCCACAAATTCATAGAGACCTCTCACAAACCAGTCACCCGGACGACCTACATCAGGGCACACACGTCACCATGAAGACATGACGGATTCGACGGACATCCCGGCTGGCCCGCCCGCCCCCGACGATGTGGTGAACTCCCAGCAGGCCGCGGCCTGGAACGGTTACGAGGGCCGGCACTGGGCCGACCACCAGGACCGCTACGACGCCCTCAACGACGGGGCCAACACCCCGCTCCTCGACGCGGCGGCCCTCGCGCCGACCGACCGCGTTCTCGACATCGGCTGCGGCAACGGCCGCGTCACCCGCCTGGCTGCCGACCGCGCCGCGTACGCCCTGGGCATCGATCTGTCGGCGCCCATGCTGGAGCGGGCGCGGGCGAGCGCCGCCGCCGAGTCCCTCGGCCATGTGGAGTTCGTACGGGGCGACGCGCAGGTGTACGGCTTTGAGGAGGCCGCGTTCGACGTGGCCGTCAGCCGCTTCGGCATCATGTTCTTCGCCGATCCGGTCGCGGGGTTCGGCAACATCGGACGTGCCCTGCGCCCGGGCGGGCGGCTCGCCTTCGTCTGTCCGCAGGAGTTCGCACGCATGGGCCAGTCCACGGTCTTCGCGGCGATCGGAGAGCACGTACAGCTGCCCGACCTGTCACAGTCCACCGGCCCGGGCCCGCAGGCCTTCGCGGACCCCGGCCACACCCGGCGGATCCTGGCCGGCGCCGGCTTCGACGACGTGACCGTCGAGGGCGTCGAAGTGCCGCAGTACTGGGGCAAGGACGCCGACGACGCGGCCGGGTTCCTCTTCGGCTTCGGGCCGCTGCGGCACTGGCTGCGCGAGGCGGACGCCGATTCCGCTACGGAGGAGCGTGCCCGGCGGGCCGCGGTGGAGGCCTTCGGCGCGTATCAGGACGACAGTGGCGTACGGCTGACGGGCCGTTACTGGCTCGTCACCGCCGTACGCCCGTGAGGTCCCGGAGTACGTGCTTCACGCGCTGTGGTCGGTGAAGGGGCCGCCCGTGGTGAAGGCCCGCTCGGCGAAGCGTTCGCCGATGCGGCGGTGGGTGGCGGCGTCCGGGTGGAGTTCGTCGGGCAGGGGCAGTTCGGCGAAGTCGGTTTCGCCGTAGAGGTCGCGGCCGTCGAGGTAGTGCAGGTGGGGGTCGTCGGCGGACCGCTGGCGCACGATGCGGGACAGCTCTTCCCGGATGACGCCCAGCGTCAGTTTTCCGGTGGCACGCTCGGCGGGGTCGCCGGTGGCCCGAAAGCGCAGCTCTCCGGCGGCGAGCGCGCTGAAGTCGAAGGCGCCGGGGCCCGGCGTGTCCTCGTGGATGGGGCACAGGATGGGCGAGACGACCAGCAGCGGTGCGGTGGGGTGGCCCTCGCGGATGGTGTCGAGGAATCCGTGCACGGCGGGGGTGAAGGCGCGCAGGCGCATCAGGTCGGCGTTGACCAGGTTGATGCCGAGCTTGAGGCTGATCAGGTCGGCGGGGGTGTCCCGTATCGCGCGGGCGGTGAAGGGGTCGAGCAGGGCGCTGCCGCCCAGGCCGAGGTTGATCAGTTCCACGCCGCCGAGCGAGGCGGCCAGTGCGGGCCAGATGGTGGTGGGGCTCGCGGCGTCGGAGCCGTGGCTGATCGAACTGCCGTGGTGCAGCCAGACTTTGCGGCCCCGGTCCGCGATGGGCTCGACAGGAGCGTCGGTGCGCAGGGCGACCAGTTCGGTGGTCTCGTTGTGCGGCAGCCAGATCTCGATGTCCTTGATGCCGTCGGGCAGGTCGGTGAAGCTCAGGGTGCCGGGCGGGCCTGGCTGGTGCTCGGCGGTTCCGGTGGTCAGGTCGATCGTCACGGTGTTGCCGCCGGTCACGGTGGCCTGGCTGGTCAGACGGCCGTCGACGAGCAGGTCGTATATGCCGTCCGGGCGGGGCGGGGCACCTACGTAGGTCCGTTTGGTGGGCAGCGTGTCCATTTCGACGGTGGTGGCACGGGTGCGGAAGAGCAGTCGTACGCCGGAGGGCTGGGACTCCACCATGGCGAGCTGCGGGTCGGTGCACTGGGCGCGGGCTCGGGCGGGCAGGCGGTGCGGCAGTACGCCGTGGGTGGTGTGCTCCAGGTCGAGGGCGCCGCGGAGGAGGTCCGAAGTGATGGGCGTGGTGGTCCAGTTGTGGTGGGTGTGCATGGCCTCCGCCTGTTGATCGGCATGGTCAGGTTGCTTGGATGTGCCGCGTGGCGCGGTCTCCGCCCGGTACTTCAGGGCCCGGGCCAGTTCCGCAGCAGCGCGTCGAGGGCGTCCAGGATTCGTGACCAGGATTCCTGTGAGTCGGGGGCGCTGTGGCTGAAGCCGCCGGCCAACTCCAGGCTGACGTAGCCGTGGAAGACGCTGCCCAGCAGCCGGACCGCGTGGGTCTGGTCCGGTTCCGTCAGGTCGTAGCCGCGCAGGATCGCCCGTGTCATCTGCGCGTGTCTGCCGCCGGCGCTGGCGGCCGCCGTCTGAGGGTCGAGTCTGAACTGGGCCGCGGCGTAACGGCCGGGGTGCTCCCTGGCGTAGTCGCGGTAGACGTTCGCGAAGGCCGCGAGGGCGTCCTTGCCGGCCCGTCCGGCCAGGGCGTCGGCGGCCCGGTCGGCGAGTTCCTCCAGGGCGAGCAGGGCGATCCTGGTCTTGAGATCCTGGGAGTTCTTCAGGTGCGAGTACAGGCTCGCGACCTTGACATCGAACCGCCTGGCGAGCGCGGAGACGGTCACCTGGTCGAAGCCGACCTCGTCGGCCAGTTCGGCTCCTGCCCGGGTCAGGCGTTCCGTTGTCAGTCCTACGCGTGCCATGCCTTCCTCCCATTCGGCATAATCAATCATGCGCCTGCCTAATACTTTTAGGCAAATTACGTGACTACCGCGAGAGACACCTACTGAGGGCAGCCCGGCCTGGGACGACGGCTGGTTGCGCACCCTCGGGGCTTGCGTGAAAGGCTCAGCGCACACAGGCGGCCGGACGACAACCTGCACCGGTCGCCCCATGGCACGGCACGAGAAGAGGCGGCGGCATGCGCATCGGACTGCTCGGTACAGGACCGTGGGCCGAGATGGCCCATGCCCCCGCCTTGAGCGAGCACCGCGAACTGGACTTCGTGGGCGTGTGGGGCAGGCGCATGGACGCGGCCGAGGCACTGGCCGAACGGCACGGGACACGCGCGTACGAGGACGTCGACGCCCTGCTCGCCGAGGTGGACGCCGTGGCGATCGCCCTGCCTCCCTCCGTTCAGGCCCCGCTCGCGGCGCGGGCGGCGCGGGCGAACTGCCATCTGCTGCTCGACAAGCCCCTCGCGGCGAGCGTCGAGGAGGGGCGGGCGGTCGTCGAGGCGACCGGGGAGGCCGGTGTCGCCTCGGTCGTCTTCTTCACGGCCCGTTTCCAGAACACCACTGAGGCCTGGATCACCGAACAGGCCGCTCTGGACGGGTGGTTCACGGGACGCGCGGAGTGGCTCGGTTCGGTGTTCTCCGGCGACAGTCCGTTCGCCGACTCGCCGTGGCGACGGGAGAAGGGGGGCCTGTGGGACGTCGGCCCGCACGCCCTGTCCGTACTGCTGCCGGTTCTCGGCGACGTCGAGCGGGTGGCGGCCGCCGCACGCGGCCCGAAGGACACCGTCCACCTGATCCTTCAGCACATCGGCGGGGCGTCGAGCACCCTGACTCTCAGCCTCACCGCTCCGCCCGCGGCTGCCGGCGCCACGGTCGAACTGCGCGGCAAGGCGGGAGCGGCCGTTCTGCCCTCGTCCGCCGAAGGACCGGTCCAGGCTCTGATCCGGGCCGCCGACGCCCTCCTCGCCGCTGCCCGCACCGGCCGTCCGCACCCGTGCGACGCCACCTTCGGCCTGCGGGTGACGGAGATCCTGGTTGCGGCCGAGGCCCAGCTGACAGAGCCGCACTGACGGGATTCCCCGTTTCTCATAAGGCTGCTTTATGAGGTCATAGGCCGGACCCTCGTACCAAGTAAGGTTTGCCTTAGTTTAGGGTTGCCGACGAGTTGCCTGTTCACCACTCGAAGGGAACCTGATCATGTCCCGCCCCCTGCGGGTAGCCATTGTCGGAGCCGGCCCCGCCGGGATCTACGCCGCCGACGCGCTGCTGAAGTCCGAAGTGGCCGCCGAACCCGGCGTGTCCATCGATCTCTTCGAGCGGATGCCCGCCCCGTTCGGCCTGATCCGTTACGGCGTGGCTCCCGACCATCCCCGCATCAAGGGCATCGTCAAGGCCCTGCACCAGGTGCTCGACAAGCCGCAGGTCCGTCTCTTCGGCAACGTCGACTACCCGCGCGACATCAGCCTGGACGATCTGCGCGCCTTCTACGACGCCGTCGTCTTCTCCACCGGCGCGACGGCCGACCGGGCGCTCGACATACCCGGCATCCACCTCGACGGCTCGTACGGCGCGGCGGACTTCGTCTCCTGGTACGACGGCCACCCGGACGTCCCGCGGACCTGGCCGCTCGAGGCGGAGAAGGTCGCCGTACTCGGCGTCGGCAATGTGGCACTCGACGTGGCGCGCATCCTGGCCAAGACGGCCGAGGAGCTGCTGTCGACCGAGATCCCGCCGAACGTCCACGAGGGCCTGAAGGTCAACCAGGCTCGCGAGATCCACGTCTTCGGCCGCCGTGGACCGGCGCAGGCGAAGTTCAGCCCGATGGAGCTGCGGGAGCTGGACCACTCCCCCAACATCGAGGTGATCGTCGACCCCGAGGACATCGACTACGACGAGGGATCGATCGAGACCCGGCGCGGCAACAAGCAGGCCGACATGGTTGCCAAGACGCTGGAGAACTGGGCGATCCGCGATGTCGGCGACCGCCCGCACAAACTGTTCCTGCACTTCTTCGAGTCGCCGACCGAGATCCTCGGCGAGGACGGCAACGTCGTCGGCCTGCGCACCGAGCGCACTGTCCTCGACGGCACCGGCAACGTCAAGGGCACCGGCGAGTTCAAGGACTGGGACGTCACCGCGGTCTACCGCGCGGTGGGTTACCTCTCCGACAAGCTGCCCAAGCTGCCCTGGGACGTCGAGTCGGGCACGGTGCCGGACAACGGCGGCCGGGTGATCGAGGACACCGGCGCGCACCTGCAGTCGACGTACGTCACGGGCTGGATCCGGCGCGGTCCCGTGGGCCTGATCGGTCACACCAAGGGCGACGCCAACGAGACGGTCGCCAACCTGCTGGACGACCACGCGAACGGCCGTCTGCACACGCCCACTTCGCCCGCTCCGGAGGCTGTGGACACGTTCCTCGGCGAACGGAACGTCCGCTTCACGACGTGGGACGGCTGGTACCGGCTGGACACCGCGGAGAAGGCGCTGGGTGAGCCCGAGGGCCGGGAGCGCGTGAAGATCGTCGAGCGTGAGGACATGCTCAGGGCGAGCGGCGCGTAGCGCTCAGGCCGCGCGGCCGGGCCGTTCCCCGTATGCAGGGGTGCGGCCCGGCCGCGCGGCGTTTTGTGTGCCGGGCGGTGGTGTCACACCGCCGATGAGCGGCTGACGACGTTGATGTTGAAGGTGTGGGTGCCCAGGCCGCCCGCGATTCCCATGAAGAGCAGGGCGAAGTGCTCCTGGCCGCGTGCGGTGGTGATGCCGCCGATGTCCAGCTGCGAGGCCGGAGGCCAGCCCAGGTCGCCGAGCAGCCTGGCCGTGGTCTGCTTGGCCGCGGCGCTGTTGCCGGACAGGAAGACGGTACTCGGGCCGTCCAGGCCACCGGGGTCGGTCATCGCGGACGCGTCCATGGTGCACAGCGTCTTGACCACCAGGGTCTCGGGAAACGCTTCTTGAATCTGCTCGCTCAGACTGCTGTTGGGGTGGGACAGCTCCGTGAAGTCGTCGGAGAGGCCGACACCGACGTCGACGAGTGTCTTCCCGGCCAGCGCCGCCGCTCCGATCGTGGTCAGTACGTCCAGTGATGCCGTCCCCGGGGTCGCGTTGACCACCACTTCCGCATATGTGGCCGCTTCCCCCAGACCGGCGACGGCGAAGCCCAGATCTGTACGCTCCTTCGGCCGACGCGACCCGAGTACGACCTCGTGCCCCGCCGCGGACCAGCCCGCTGCCAGTGCTCGGCCGACATTGCCCGTGCCCAGAATTCCGATACGCATGCTGTGACGCTAAAACGCGGCCCAGTCCCGGCGGATCGGGCTGTGGGCCCAGGCAGGACCGGTACCAGGGACGTAGGCCTACCACGTCTGACGTCAGCCTGCCGTCACTCGCGGGGAACAACCGGCTCCATCTGTACGTACCATCTCTACGCCGGTGCGCCCCGCAGCAGATGCGGCTCGCGAAGGACCAAGGACCGAGGAAGGTCAGCACCATGACTGAGAGCACTCCCCCAGCCACTGAGCTCACGTCGCAGTACATCGCCCAGGTGGTCGGCGACCTCGACCGCAATGCCAAGGAACAGGAACGCGTGCGCGCGGAGATCAGCGCATTGCAGGAGCAGCTGCTCGCCCTGCAGCACGACCACAGCGTGCTGGTGAACATGCAGCAGGCGCTGGGTGCGGACGCGCCCACTCAGCCCGCGCCCGAAGACGCCGCGACGCCCTCTCCTACCCGGCAGAAGAGGCCCAAGTCCACGACCGAGTCGGGCACCGGCAAGCGGGCCCGCGCGAAGAAGGCCGCCACCGCACAGAGCGACAGGACAGCGGCCAAGCCGGCAGCCAAGAAGCAGGCGGACAAGAAGCCCACAGCCAAGGCCGAGACCCCAACGTCCGTCCAGCCCACCCTCGTTGAACTCATCCGCCGTCACCTCCGCGAACAGAGCGAACCACGCTCCGCGGCGGAGATCGCCACCGCGCTCGGCGAGGCCCACCCAGAACGTCGTATCAAGACCACCGTCGTACGCACGACGGTCGAAGGACTCGTGGCCAAGAGCCAGGCCCAGCGTACGAAGCAGGGCTCGTCCGTCTTCTACACCGCCCCGGACGCACCGGCGCCGTCGGAGCCGACGGCGCCGACGGCGCCGACGGCGCCGACACAGACCGAAACACAGCCCGCCGGGGACTGACTGACGGGCCGTCGTCTGCGCTGCGGTGTGCGGCGGCGCCCCCGGGCGCCGTACGTCAGGCGTTGGGGTCGAAGGCGATGCCGGCCGGCTTGGCTGCGGCGAGGTGGTTGTTGAAACTGCCGTCCTTGAGGCCGAAGTTGGCGCTGCCGAAGTTGGCCTGGCTCAGCCTGTCGCGCACACCCGCGGGGTAGCCGTTCCAGCCGACCAGCGGGGGGTACTGCCAGCTGCCCTTGTGGTTCTCCGGCAGCTCGTCGCCCGATGTCGCGGGGCGGAAGGCGTGGGTGCTGACGCCGTCCTTGTGGTACACGATCTTGGGGTGGTTCCCGTCCCAGCGGATCTGGTCACGGCCGTACACGCTGAAGCCGCCGTGGGCCGAAGTGGACACGTACATCGCCTGGTTGTTCTGCACCCACAGCACGACGTGCTCCCAGTCGTGGCGGTGTCCGCCGAGACTGCTGCCGGCCACGGCCTGGTCCTTCTCGAAGTACAGGCCGTACATGATGGCGCACCAGCCGTTGTTGCACTTGTAGCGGGAGTACCCGTTGGTGTTGTCCAGGTCCGAGGCGTCGCGGCACTCGCCGCTGAGGGATCCGGTCGGGTTGAGGCCGCCGTTGAGGGTGCCGTCGGGGCCGATGGCGGGCGTGGAGTAGCAGCCGTCCGTGTCGTAGTCGTACGTCGGCTGGAACGTCTGCTCCAGTGCTTCCGCGTTGGCGGGCAAGGACCGCGGCGGGGCCGCGAGAGCAGTGCCGGGGAAGGCGACGACCAGCGCAACGGCGCTGCCGAGTATGAGAGTTGCTCTGCGGATCCGTGAACTCGTCTTCAACGCGTCCTCCTGATCAACCACGGTGCGGGGGTGCGCATGATGGCACGCTTGACATGCCCAGAACAGTCATCTGGATGCGCATTGACACGTGATCTCTGAGAGGTGTTGTAACGATGAAGCGCCCGCCAATACCTGGGAGTTGACGGGCCGAGTCGGCCGCCTACGCGTTGCGGCGGATCAAGTGCGGCTCCCGGCACCTTCCCGTTTGTGTCCTGACGCGTCGTCATGCCGAGGCAAGAGCAGCGGGGTTGTGAGAATGAGGAGGCCGGCGATCGCGATCGCGGTGCGGGGGCCGGTGAGGCCGGCCAGCAGGCCCCACAGGGCGGTCAGGGCCGCGACGGTGAGTTTGCTGGTGATCGACCACGCGGACAGGGTGC
This sequence comes from Streptomyces yerevanensis, assembly GCF_000716805.1. NCBI lineage: Bacteria > Bacillati > Actinomycetota > Actinomycetes > Kitasatosporales > Streptomycetaceae > Streptomyces > Streptomyces yerevanensis. The sequence continues at coordinate 30,695 of NZ_JNWJ01000006.1, forward strand.
GGGCGATCCGGTCCGTCGCCGTCTGTTCGAGCCGGTAGGTGGCATACACCGGGTTGAACACACCCATGCTGGTGATCAGCCCGAATTCGACGGCGATGACGAGCACGAGTCCGGCGGTGCCGGGGCGGACGAAGGCCAGCCCGAGCAACCAGCACGCGCGCAGCGTCCCGGCGGTGAGCATGACCCTGTGCCGCCCGAACCGCGCGACGAGCCGACGGGCCAGTCGTGAGCCGATCAGACCGCCGACGCAAGGCACGGCGAAGGCGAGGCCGTACTGCCATGGCGCGAATCCGAGGTCGCCGAGCATGAGGACGGCGAGCGGCGGCGAGGTCGCCATGATCAGGCCGCTGACGAGGATCGTGTTGAAGAACAGCGGGCGCAGCGCCCGGTGGGCCAGGATGTACCGCCACCCTTCGAGCAGGTCGCCGGCTCTGAGTCGGGCCGGTGCGGCGGTTCGCACGGGGCGCGGCTCCGTGCCGCCGATCGCGCGGATGCCCATGGCCGAGAGCAGGAAGCTGACCGCGTCGGCCACCACGGTCATCACCGGGCCGAACAGCCCGATCGCGGCCCCGCCGAGCGGCGGTCCGAGCACCGTGGCGGTCCAGTTCGTGGACTCGAACCGTCCGTTCGCGACGATCAGGTCCTCCGGCGGTACGAGTGCCTTGAGGCAGGCGCCGCTCGCCGCGGTGAAGGTGATGTCGGCCGCGGCGACGAGGACCGACACGATCACGAGCTGGACGAAGTCGAGCCGGCCGAGCGCGTAGGCGGCCGGGACGCTCATCAGTGCCGCGAACCGGATCAGGTCCATCGCGATCATCACAGGGCGCTTGCGGCGGAACTCCACCCAGGGGCCGAGCGGCACCGCGACCACAGCCCCCACCGCAAGACCTGCGGCCGCCAGCACCGCCACCTCCGTCGGCCCGGCGTGCAACACGAGAATCGCGATCAGGGGGAACGCGTCGAACGCCAGCCGCGTACCGAACGTACTGGTCGCGTACGCCGCCCAGAGCCACCCGAACTGCCGCCCCAGCGAGCGTCCCAGCCCCATCGCCATGTCCAGCGCACCCCCGCTGCCTCGCCGGAACAACCTCACCTTGATCAGCGAGATCCAAGCGAGCGGGGGCCGAGCGGTCAAACAACCGCTCGGCCAGGGAGGCACAACTGGGCGTTGTGCTGCGAGGTCGGTACGCTGTGCGCTCCGCTGGGAGGGTGGTTCGAAGCTGCGGCTTCGTCGTGGCTGGTCGCTCCCCCACTCTCGACTGCTCCCCCAGTGCCTTAAGGGCCTGGGGGGACCCCCAGAGCAGGGGACCCCCATCGCGGCGGAGCCGCACATCGATACAGCCCCGCGCCCCTGAAGGGGCGCGGTACGCACCGGACTTCGACAAGTCCCCGTACGCTCGGTCGGCGTGGATCTAGAAGCCGTACGCACCTTCGTCGCCGTCGCGGACGCGGGCCGATTCCGGGAAGCCGCCGCCGGACTGTCCCTCACCCAGCAAGCCGTCTCCAAGCGCATCGCCGTGCTGGAGAAGGACCTCGGTGTGCGGCTGTTCACCCGTACCGCGCGCGGAGCTCAACTCACCGTCGACGGACGGGTGTTCCTGCCGCATGCCCGCGAGCTGCTGCGGGCCGAGGAGCGGGCGGCCGCGTCCGTACGTCCTGGCCGCCGGGCGTTGCGCGTCGACGTGATCGGACGGGGGCTCGCGCCGGCAGGTCTGCTGCGCGACTTCCACCGGGCGCATCCGGAGGCCCAACTCGATGTCGTGACCCACTTCCTGGACGCCGACGCGGCTATCGACGCGGTCCGGGCGGGCACGATCGACGCATCGTTCCGCGCCGTCACGACGCCCGCGCGGCATCTCCCCGACGGCATCGAGGCCGTCCGCGTCCACGACGAACCGCTCCAACTCCTCACCGGACCGGCCCATGAGTTCGCCGACACCCGTGCGGTCACGCCCGCCGCGCTTGCCGGGCACCGGATCTGGATGCCCGGCATCGTCACCGGAACCGAATGGGCCGCCTACTACGAAGAACTCGCCCTCACCTTCGGGCTCACCATCGACGCGACCGGCCCCAACTTCGGCCTCGAGCCGCTCCTCGACATGATCGCCGACTCCTCGGCCCTGGCGACCTTCGTCGGCGAAGGCACCCGATTCGTCTGGCCCGCCGACTACGACCTGCGGCGCATCCCGGTACACGACCCGACACCGGTCTACCCGCACTCGCTGATCTGGCACGGCGACAATCCGCATCCCCAACTGGCCGCCCTCCGCGCCTACTTGGAATCCGCACAGCCCGGCCAACGCGACGCCGAGACGTGGACACCGAAATGGGCGCAGCGCTGAACACCACCGCGTCAACCGAGCGGCAACAACGACGCGAGCCGCAACAGCCGGGCCAAGGCGGCAAGTTCAACAGTCGTCTCAGGAACCCAGACGTCTCCACGCCCGTTGCAGCAGGGTCCTGAGCAGAGCCGCCTCCTCGCCACCGAGGGCCGTCACAATGCTCTCCTGTTCCTGCTCCACCGCCGCCGTCCAGCGTCCGAGCGCCTCGTTGCCGCGCTCGGACGCGAAGACCAGCACACGTCGCCGGTCCGCGTCGTCCACCCGGCGCAGGACGAGGTTGAGGGACACCATGCGGTCGACCACTTTGGTCAGGGTGGGAGCCGACAGGAGTGCGAACTCGGCGATCTCCGTCATCGCGTGGCCGGTGCCGTCGTCCAGGAACGACAGCACGCGCCACTCCTCGAGCGTCGCACCCTCCGCCTTCAACGCCTCACCGAGCCTCGATACGACGCTCCGCTCCACGAGCGTGAGCGCCCGCGCGAAGTCGAGGTCGGATACGGCCGTCGCCGGGGTCGTCGTCATCGCCCTGCCAAAGCTTCGTCGGTGTCGTTGCGGCGCCATGGTGACCGATCGTCAGCGCACGGCAGACCGGCCGGATCGCATGGAGTGATTCCACGATACAGTCATATCCTTATCGCCGCGAAATATTCTCGTAGCAACCAATCGCTAGTGTGAGCGCCTATGATCGAGAAGGCGTCTGTCCGGCTCGGCACTCCGGCAGGCCCCCGGACCCGGGACGCGCTGAATGTCGCCCTCGTGATCCCGCTCCAGGGCCCGGCCGGAATCTTCGGCCCGTCCTGCGAGTGCTGCGCCCGGCTCGCGGCCGAGGAGGTCAACGCCGAATCGGGAGTACTGGGCAAGGAGCTGCGGCTCGTACTCGTCGACGGCGGGGCGCCGCGCGAGCAGGTGGCCACCGAGATCGACGCGCTGATCTCCGGCGGCGTCGTCGACGCGGTGGCCGGCTGGCACATCTCCGCCGTCCGGGAGGTCGTAGCCCCGCGCATCGACGGCCGGGTGCCGTACGTCTACACCGCGTTGTACGAGGGCGGCGAGCGGTCCCCCGGCGTATTCCTCACCGGTGAGACCCCGAACCGCCAACTGCGGCCCGCCTTGCAGTGGTTCGCCGGCGAACTCGGCATCCGGCGGTGGACGATCGTCGGCGACGACTACGTCTGGCCCCGCTCCTCCGCCCGCGCCGCCCACCGCTATCTGCGCGAACTCGGCGGCGAGGTCTGCGACGAGATGTACGTGCCACTCGGCACGAAGGACTTCGGCCAGGTCCTCGCCCGGGTCACGGCCAGCGACTGCGAGGCCGTCCTCATGCTGCTGATCGGCGACGACGCCGTACTGTTCAACCGCGCGTTCACCGCCGCCGGGCTCGACCGCGACCACATCAGGTTCAGCTCCCTGATCGAGGAGAACGTGCTCCTGGCGACCGGGCCCGAGAACACCCGGGGGCTGATGACTTCGGCCGGTTACTTCGAGGACCTACCCACCGCCTACGGCCTTGACTTCGCCGCCGCGTACTTCCGCCGGTTCGGGCCCCGGGCGCCGGTGCTCAACAGCCTCGGCGAATCCTGCTACGAGGGCGTCCGCATGCTCACCGAACTGCTGCGCCGCGCCGGCACCACGGACATGGACCGCATTCAGGCGACCGCCGAGGGCCTCGAGTACGAGACTCCGCGCGGCACCGTGCAGATCAGGGACCGTCATCTGAAGCAGCGGGTGTTCCTCGCCGCGGCCGACGGGCTGCAGTGGGACGTGCTCCAGCAGCTGCCGTAGCCGCCCCCTCCCCGTGGTGGGCCTTTCTTTTACACGCACGTAACGCGCCGCCCTCTTGCCCAATTGCTTCGGCTGGAAATACTTTTTTCTCGAAGCTTTTGGAGGCTGGTCGTCCATGGCCACGTATCAATACCGCTGCTCGGGCTGCGGCACCTTCGACGTGATCCGTCCGATGGGCAGCGCCCTCCCCGAAGAACCCTGCGACGCGTGCGGAGGCCAGGCTCGCAGGGTCTTCACCGCCCCGATGCTCACCCGCACCCCCGTTCCCCTGTCCCGCGCCCTGAACGCCCAAGAGGCGAGCGCCCACGCACCGCGCGTCGTCAGCGAGGTGCCCCGGGCCCGCCGCAGTCCGGCTGCGCCCGCCGACCCCCGGCACACCCAGTTGCCCAAGCCCTGATCCCCCAGGATCCCCGATCCCCCTGGATTCCCCCGTCCTTGGAGGCAGCCCATGCCCGAAGTCGTCTTCAGCGTCGACCAAGCCATGTCCATGCGAGACCAGAAGGTCCCCGGCCACAACCGCTGGCACCCCGACATCCCGCCCGCCGTCACCGTGAAGCCGGGCTCGGACTTCCGTATCGAGTGCCGGGACTGGACCGACAACCAGATCGGCAACAACGACTCGGCCAACGACGTCCGTGACGTCGACCTCACCCACGCCCACATGCTCAGCGGCCCCATCGCGGTGGAGGGCGCCGAGCCCGGCGACCTGCTCGTCGTGGACATCCTCGACCTGGGCCCCGTACCGCAGTCGGAAGGAGAAGGCTCCGGGCAAGGCTGGGGCTACACCGGCGTCTTCGCCAAGAACAACGGCGGCGGCTTCCTCACCGACCGCTTCCCCGACTCGTACAAGGCCGTCTGGGACTTCCACGGCCAGCAGGCCACCTCCCGGCACATCCCCGGCGTCCGCTACACCGGCATCACCCACCCCGGCCTGTTCGGCACCGCGCCGTCCGCCGAGTTGCTGGCCCGCTGGAACGCCCGCGAGCAGGCCCTCATCGACACCGACCCGCACCGGGTTCCGGCGCTCGCGCTGCCTCCGCTCGCCGACAACTCGCTGGCCGGCACGGCGGACGGCGAGACCGCCTCCCGTATCGCCGCCGAAGGCGCCCGTACGGTCCCGGCCCGGGAGAACGGCGGCAACCACGACATCAAGAACTTCACCCGCGGCTCACGGGTCTTCTACCCCGTCCTCGTCCCCGGCGCCCTGCTCTCCGGCGGCGACCTGCACTTCAGCCAGGGCGACGGCGAGATCACCTTCTGCGGCGCCATCGAGATGGGCGGCTTCATCGACCTGCACGTCGACCTGATCAAGGGCGGCATGGAGAAGTACGGGGTCACGACCAACCCGATCTTCATGCCCGGCAACGTCGCGCCCCAGTACACCGAGTTCATCTCGTTCGTCGGCATCTCCGTCGACCACGAGACCGACACCAACCACTACCTCGACGCGACGATGGCGTACCGCAACGCCTGTCTCAACGCCGTCGACTACCTCATGTCCTTCGGCTACAGCGGCGAGCAGGCCTACCTGCTGCTCGGCTCGGCCCCGATCGAGGGCCGGCTCAGCGGCGTCGTGGACATCCCCAACGCGTGCAGCACCCTCTACCTCCCCACGGCGATCTTCGACTTCGACATCCGGCCGACGGCCGAGGGCCCGAGAAAAGCCGACCGCGGCCAGTGCGCCGTCACCTCCTGAACGTCCCGAAAGGCAGCCCCATGAGTGACCATCTCACCTTCCAGCTGGGCGACTTCACCACCCAGAGCGGCGCCACACTGCGCGGCGCGCACCTCGCCTACACCACGTACGGCGAACTCAACGCGGACAAGTCCAACGTGATCGTCTACCCGACCTGGTACTCCGGCCGCCACTGGGACAACGAGTGGCTCATCGGCCCCGGCATGGCCCTGGACCCGGCCGAGTACTTCATCATCGTCCCGAACATGCTCGGCAACGGCCTCTCCACCTCGCCGAGCAACACCCCGCCGCCGTACGACCGCGCCCGCTTCCCCGACATCACGGTGTACGACCAGATCGAGGCCCAGCACAAGCTGGTCACCGAGGAGTTCGGCATCGAGAAGCTCCAACTCGTGACCGGCTGGTCGATGGGCGCCGGGCAGACCTTCCAATGGGCCGTCAGCTACCCGGAGATGGTCGAGCGGATCGCCCCCTTCTGCGGCTCCCCGCGCACCAGCCTCCACAACAAGGTCTTCCTGGAGGGCGTCAAGGCCGCGCTGACCGCCGACGCGATCTACAACGGCGGCTGGTACGACGAGAACAAGTGGCCGACCACCGGACTGCGCGCGCTCGCCCGGGTGTACGCGGGATGGGGCTTCTCGCAGGCGTTCTACTGGGAGAAGGAGTACGAAAAGCTCGGCTACACCTCCCTGGAGGACTTCCTCGTCGGCTTCTGGGAGGGCTTCTTCCTCGACGGCCGCGACCCCAACAACCTGCTCACCATGCTCTGGACCTGGCAGAACGGCGACGTCGGACTCACCCCCGGCTTCGACGGGAACACCGAGGCCGCGCTGGCCTCCATCAAGGCGACCACGCTCGACATGCCCGCCGAGAAGGACCTCTACTTCCCGCCGGAGGACGAGGCCTGGGCCGTCAGCCACATACCGGGCGCCGAACTCCGCGTGATCCCCGGCATCTGGGGCCACTTCGCCGGCGGCGGCAGCAGCCCCAAGGACACCGAGTTCATCGACACGGGCATCAAGGAACTGCTGGCCAAGCCGGGCGGATTGGCGTAGCCATGAGCAACGGACGCATCAGACTGCCGCACGAGGTCAGCGCCTCGATCATCGCCTTCGCCACCGTCTTCCTGCTGATGAGCCCGCTCAACATGCCGACCTGGGCGATCTTCATCACCTGGGCTGGAACGTTCATGCAGGGCGGCCCGAGCATCGCCAACGCCATCTCCATGATCACCGCCACCACGACAGGGGCGGGGTTCGCGGTGGTGGCCGTCCTGCTCAACCGGGAGACGGGCACGATGTTCGGCACCGGGTCGTTCGCCCAGACCCTGGCGCTGGGCGTGGTGATCTTCTTCGTCAACGGCACCCTGCTGGCAACCGGTCGGCTGAAGCCGTTCGCTCTCATCCCAGCGATGTTCTTCGGCTTCGCGTCGACCTTCGCCACGTACTTCGGCGGATTCGGCTATGACGCGGGGAATCTGGGCGCCGCCTTCGTCAGCGCCGCCGCGATGTGCGCCCTCGGCCCGCTCGCGGCCACTCTCGGACTGCGGCTGATGTTCGCCCCACCAGCCACGGCACCCGAGCCCGACGTACGCGAAACCGGGGAGGTGACACCTTCGGCCAGCGAAGCACGCGCCTGAGCACGGGGCCCGCCATGAGCTGCGCTGAGCGATTGGCGGGCCCCCCTCATCGATCTCATCGGCGAGCCGACCGAACCGAGGCCGAGTGGCGAAGGCGCCGTGTCGAGTCCGGGCACGCCTGGGGCAAGGTCGTACTGGAGATGCGCCGCGCGTAAGGGCGTGATCCGGCTCGGGGAATCAACGACCCGCGCGGATCAGCCCTGTCAGGTACCGCCAGAGCGATGAGCGCTGCCGGGCGGACGGGTCCGGCACCACCGCTCCGGCCGTCTCCGGTTCGGGAGTGGCCGCCGCCGGTTGCTCGGCCGGTGAGGCGAGTTCGTACCGTACGGGCAGGGAGCGCAGGCCACGCATGAACGGGGAGGAGCGCCAAGGGAGTTGGTCGGCCGGGAGGGCGAGATCGAGGTCGGAGAACCGCTCGAACAGGCGGCTCACGCCCACCGCCGCCACGGTCGAGGCCAGCTCTCGGGCCGGGCACTGGCGCCGCCCTGCGCCCCATGAAAGGTGGGCCCGGGTGCTGATCGTGGTGCTCCCCTCCACGTGCTCGGCGAAGAGAGGGTCGGCGTGCGCGGCGGCCGAGGAGACCCACACCGGGTCGCCCGCGTGGATCGTGTAGTTCCCGATCGGGGTGTCCTTGGCGGCGAACCGCGGTACGAAATTCACCAGCGGCGGCTTGCGCATGACCGCCCGGTTCATGGCCTCCCTGACCATCCCGGCGGACAGGCTGGCCCGTACACCGCCCTCGCCCGAGACGACTTCGACCACGGTGTTGGAGACGAGGATGCCGACGTGGTCGGACGTCATGCCGAGCAGCATGAACAGCTCGCGGGCCAGTTCGTCGAGCGAGAGATCCGGGTGCGCGGCCAGCAGGTACGACGGGAAGTCGTCCCCCGGTTCCTTGAGCTTCGCCGCCGCGAGTTCGGCCAGCGTCTCCAGCAGCCGCTCCAGGGCGGGTTCGGCGTCCGGGCCCGCGTCCAGTACGCGCCACATGTCCATCAGGGCGTCGTCGCCCTGCGAGCCGGGGAAGCCCAGCAGATGGCTGGCCACCATCAGCGGCAGCGGTCGCGAGAACTGCGCGGACAGGTCCGCGACACCCGTGCTGCCGCCCTGGGCGATGAGGGTGATCAGTTCGTCGGCGTACGCGGTGACGGCCGTCCTGAGGCGCTTCGCCTGCGGGTGGCGCGGGTCCTGGAACGGCTTGAGCGCCGCGTCCCACGCGATCCGCAGCGTCCGGTATCCCGAACCGCCCTGGATCAGTACGTGGTTGACCTCGAGGGACGGTCCGAGCGGCCAGTCGGCGGGAACCCTGCCCTCGGAGCGGGCCCGCCAGTTCTCCAGCCCCTTCGGCCAGGCGTCGTCGTCCTGGAGCACCTGGAGGGACTCGCGGTATCCCAGCACCAGCCAGGCGGGCACACCGAGCAGATCGACGGGCGCGACGGGACCGTGCTGCTGTCTCAGCCGTTCGTAGACGAGGGCGGGGCGCGTCTCGTAGTCCCGGGTCAGCAGGGGCTGCGGGTTCAACGCCTCGAGCCGTGTGTCGTCCAGGTCCACGGATCCGCTGTCGCCAAACTGGGATTCCATTGTGTTGCGGCCCTCCGACACTCTCCGTAACGGCGAGCAACCGTTCGGTTTTGTTACTGACCGGTGGGAGACCATACCTCAGGTCGGCCAGGGGGAGTTGTCCGGGTGCGGTACCTACGTGAGGATCGGATCAACCTCGCCGAGGAGGACGTATGACCACCCTTGCCGATCCCGTCCCCGGCGGGCGCCCGGGCGATGTCGAGCGGGCCACCGCCCTGAGCGCGGAGCTGACCGGGCGGGGCGTGCACGGCATCGTCCTGGCCTACGTCGACACCGCGGGCATCGGCCGGGTGAAGACGATTCCGACGGCCAAGCTCGCCTCGGCCGCCCAGTGGGGTGTCGGTATGTCGCCGGTGTTCGACACGTTTCTGGCGAACGACTCCATCGTCTCCACCGACGTACTCGGCTCACCGGACGGCGATCTTCGTCTCTACCCCGACCTCGATCACCTGGTCGTCCTGTCCGGGCAGCCCGGCTGGGCATGGGTCCCGGTGGACCGGGTCACCCAGGAAGGCGAGCGGCATCCGGGGTGCGGTCGCACCTTTCTGCGCCGGATCGTCGTCGATGCCGCCGAGCGATACGGGATCTCGTTCAAGGCGGGCATCGAGATCGAGTGGGCGGTCGGACAGGGATCGGCCCCCGGCGACGACTTCGTGCCCGCGGTCTCGGGCCCGGCCTACGGCGCCGCCCGACAGGTCGAACTGAGCGACTGCACCGCCGAGTTGCTGGCCGCGCTGGCCGCCCAGGGTGTGGATGTCGACCAGCTCCATCCCGAGTACGCGGCCGGTCAGTTCGAGATCTCGGTGGGCGCGCTCGACCCGGTGGCCGCGGCCGACCGGAGCGTGCTGGTGCGGCAGACCATCCGGGCGGTGTCACAGCGGCACGGCCTCAGGGTCTCGTTCGCCCCGGCCGTCTTCGCCGAGGGCGTCGGCAACGGCGGCCATGTCCATCTCTCCGCCTGGCGCGAGGGGAGAAACCTGCACTCCGGCGGCAAGGGCCGGTACGGCATGACGGCCGAGGCGGAGTCGTTCGCCGCCGGGCTGCTCGCGCATCTGCCGGCGCTGACGGCCGTGACCGCGCCGAGCCCGGCCAGCCATCTGCGGCTCAAACCCTCACAGTGGGCCGGGGTGTTCACCGCCTGGGGCCGCGAGACCCGCGAATCCGCGGTGCGCGTCATCACCGGCACGGCGGGCCATCGCGACCAGGCGGCGAACCTGGAGGTGAAGCCCGTCGATCTCGCCGCCAACCCGTATATCGCGCTCGGCTGCCTCGTCGCCGCCGGACTCGACGGCCTGGAGTCGTCCGCGGCCCTGCCCGACGAGATCACCGGAGATCCCGCGCGGTTCGGCGCCGAGGAGGCGGCGACCCGGGGCGTACGCCGCCTGCCGACATCGCTGGACGAGGCCGTCGAGGAGTTCCGCAAGGACGAGCTGCTGCGCGCCGCGCTCGGACCGGTCCTGGCCGACGCCGTGATCGCCGTGCGCCTGGGCGAGATCGCGGCCGTGGCCGGGCTGGACGACGGGCAGGTGGCGGCGGCGTACCGCTGGAAGTATTGACTTGAGCCCGGGACCCGTCCAAGAGGCGCTCGCCGCGCTGCGGTTGGTGGACCACCACTGCCATGGTGTCACCGCCGCCTACCTTGACCGCGAGGGCTTCGAGTCGCTGATCACCGAGGGCGGGGCGTGGCCCGGGATCTCACCGTTCGATAGCCCCGTGGGCGTGGCGGTCCGCCGCCACTGCGCTCCCCTGCTGGACCTGCCTCGTCACGCGCCGGCCGAGGAGTACCTCGCCCGGCGGGCCGAACTGGGCGGGCGCGAGGTCAACCGGCGCTTCCTCGCCGCCGCGGGCACGGACGTCTTCTGTGTGGACACCGGATACGCCCCCGATCGTCTCACCACGCCGCGGGAGCTGGCCGAGGTCGCGGGCGGAGCCGCGTACGAGGTCGTACGGCTGGAGAACGTCGCCGAGGCCGTGGCGGCGAAGGGAGTTGAGCCGGACGCGTACGCGGACGTCTTCCGGGCGGCGGCGTGGGATGCCGTACGGCGGCCGGGCGTCGTCGCGGTGAAGTCGGTGGCCGCCTACCGCACCGGATTCGACCTGGACCCGGTTCGTCCCTCGGACCCGGAGGTCACCGAGGCGGCCCGGCGGTGGCTCGCACGCGGCGGCCGACTGGACGACCCGGACCTCGTACGGCACTTGCTGTGGACCGCCGTTGACCTCGGGCTGCCGCTCCAGCTGCACACCGGCTTCGGGGACAGCGACATCCGGATGCACCGGGTGGACCCGAGCCTGCTGACCGACTGGCTGCACCTGACCTCGGGCACCATTCCAGTACTGCTCCTGCACTGCTGGCCCTATCAGCGCCAGGCCGCCTATCTGGCGACGGTCTTCGAGCAGGTGTACCTCGACGTCGGCCTCACCCTGCATTACGTCGGCCCCGCACGGGCCCGGACGATCCTGGAGGAGGCGCTCGAGATCACCCCGTTCCTCAAACTGCTCTACAGCTCCGACGCGTACGGAGTCGCGGAGTTCTACCAGCTCGGCGCCCTAGCCTTCCGGCACGGCCTGGCGGAGCTGCTCCAGGACCGGGTGGACGCCGACGAACTCAGCCTGCCCGACGCGCTCCGGATCAGCGCGTGGATGGGGCGCGACAACGCCTGCCGCGTGTACGGGCTCCCGCTATCCCACGGAGAGGTCCGGGCCTGAGGCGGACGGCTCAGGGCCGTGCGGGTTCCGCAGCGGTACGACGCCCACGCAGCGGCCGTCGTGGTCCAGCAGCCGTCCCATGTGCTTGACCGTGCGCAGGACCACGGACCGGTCGCCGACGGTCAGGCGTGGCAGCCTGCGGGAGAGGTGCGCCTCGAAGGTGTGCACGTCGGCCAGCTCACGCAGCCAGACGTCGATGACGAGGTTGTGGGGTCCCGCCGTGATCGCGCACGACCGGACCTCCCGCACACCGGCCAGCACACGGCTGGTCTCCGCCAGATACTGGCCGGGTACGGACGCGAAGTACACCGCGGACAGCGGCCAGCCGGACAGCGGGCGGGCCAGGTCGCAGCGCAGGCTCACCCGTGAGGCGAGCAGCGACTGGAGTCTGCGGCGGACCGTTGTCAGGCCCGCTTCGGTCGCAGCCGCCAGTTCGCGCAGGGACATCCGGCCGTCGGTGCCCAGCAGTTCCATGAGCCGCGCGTCGAGGCCGTCCCATCCGGTGGGTTCGGCCGCGGCCGGTGGCGCAGGCAGGGCCGCCTCGATCCGGGCGCACTGGAGGGAGTCCAGGCTGCGCAGTCTCCAACGGCTGCCCTCGGTGGGCACGCCCGTCGACAGATGGGTACGTGTGGCCCGTACGCCCGGTGTCGTCTGGAACAAGTACGTGGTGAGGCGGGTGAGTTCGCCCAGGTCCCGGGCTTGCATCGAGGCCACCAGGTCTCGGCCGCCTGCCATGAGCTTGATGTTCGCCACGCCGGGCTCCGTCGCGAGGGTCCGGGCCACGTCCTGCGCCGCGCCGGGCTCCGTGTCGACCTCCACCACCGCGCTCACCACGTTCCGGGAGTCGGACAACCGTGGATAGGCCGTCACCCAGGCCAGACCGGCCTCCTTCAGGCGCCGCCAACGCCGGGCCGCGGTCACGGGGTTGACGCCGAGCACGTCGCCGACCAGCGTCCAGGAGGCCCGGGGGTGGATCTGCAGCGCGTGCACGACGGCACGGTCCAGCTCGTCCAGCTCTCCGGTGGCACGATCCTGCGCTCCTGCGGGCGGCGCATTCCTGCGCGGTTCAGCGGGATCGAAGCCGAATTCTGCACTGTGACACGGGGTTTTCTTGTGCATTCCACACTCCATTCGCTTGTTTCCCCAGCCCCGAGGAGTGATTCCGCCCGCCATGACGGATGCCATGAAGCAGGAGACCACCAGGACCGCTCTGCGCGTCCACAACGCCCGGCTCATCGACGGCACGGGCACAACTCCCGTGAACGACGCGGTCGTTGTCATCGACGTCGAGGGAACCATCACCTACGCCGGCCCCGCCGCTTCGACGCCCGAGGACATCACGCCGCCGCGGACCATCGACGCCGGGGGCCGTACAGTTCTGCCCGGCTTCTTCGACTGCCATGTCCATCTCGCCTACGCGCAGGGCTCGCCGCCCGGTCGTCGCGCCGAACTCGACCCCGTTCTGGTCACCTTGGACACGGCCACGCGGATGCGGCAGACCCTCGACGCGGGCATCACCACGGCCCGTGACGTGGGCGGTCTGTCCGCGGGCTACCGCACCGCCGTCGAGACCGGCCGGATCGTGGGCCCTCGGCTGCACACGGCCGTACGGATCATCAGCCATACCGGCGGCCATGCCGACGTACGCCTGCCCGACGGCACCGATCTGAGCGCGGGCATGTCGGAGCTCGCGGACACGGCCGACGCGGCCCGGCTCGCCGTGCGCCGTGTCCTGCGGGACGGCGCCGACCTGGTGAAGATCTGCGCCACGGGCGGCATGGGCAGCCCGTACGACCAGCCCGACGACGAAGGCCTCCTCGAAGAGGAGATCCGGGCCGTCGTGGACGAGGCCCGGCGGCACGGGGGCAAGCCGGTCGCCGCGCACGCCCAGGGCAACGCGGGCATCGTCAACGCCATCCGGGGCGGTGTCACCAGCATCGAGCACGGCTACGGCCTGGACGAGCGGGCCCTGGAGATGGCGGGCGAGCGCGGCACCTTCGTCGTACCGACGCTGTCCACCGTGTACGCCGGCATCAACAAGGACACGATGCCGGACTACCACTACCAGAAGAAGGTCCGCTGGTCCGGGCTGACCAAGGAGAACATCGCCCGGGCCATCGAGTACGGCGCCCGGATCGCGCTGGGCACCGACGCCGCGGTCGGTCCGCACGGTGTGAACCTGATGGAGCTCAGCTATCTGGTGGACCTGGGCATGGACCCGATGGCCGCCATCGTCGCCGGTACCCGCACCTCCGCCGAACTCCTCGGTGTCGCCGACCGGTTGGGCACGCTCACGGCCGGCCGAACCGCCGATCTCGTCATCTGCGACGGCGATCCGCTCACGGACATCGGCGTCCTCGGCGCTCCCGCCAACATCGTCTGCGTCGTCCAGGACGGCGTGATCCGCAAGGACCTGCTCCCAGCGGCCCCGACCGGAAGGCAGCCCTGATGTCCTCCTCATTGACCGGCCTCCCCACGCCGGACAGCAAAGCCCCGGCCCCCGAGCGGCGCGGCGCCCTCGACCGGGTGCTCTCGCTGATCGAGCGGGCAGGCAACGCCCTGCCCAACCCGATCGTCCTCTTCGCCTCGCTCTTCGTGATCCTGGGCCTTGTCTCCACCACCCTCGCCCTCGCCGATGTCTCCGTCGACGTCCCCGGCACCGACGACACCAAGCCGATCGCCGGACTGTTCACCGGCGAGGGACTGCGCTGGCTGGTGGAGAACCTGATCCCCAACTTCGTGTCCTTCCCGCCGATCGGTGCCGTACTGGTCCTGATCATGGTGGTCGGGCTCGCGGAGAAGGTGGGCTTGCTGGAGACCCTGATGCGGGCCACGCTGGCCCGGGTGCCGCGCGCCGTGCTGCCGTACGCGGTGGCGCTCATCGCCGGCCAGGCGCACATGATGAGTGACGTCGCCGCGATCGTGCTGCCGCCGCTGGCCGCTCTGGTCTTCAAGAGCGCCGGACGTCATCCCGTCGCGGGTCTCATCGGCGGCTTCGCCTGTGTGACGGCGGGGTACTCCGCCGGCTTCACCATCGGCTCGCTCGACGCCCTGTACGTCGGGATCACTCAGCAGGCGGCCTCGGTGCTCCCGGCGGCCGACGGACTCGACATCCATCTGCTGATCAACTACTTCTTCACCGCCGCGAGCAGCATCGTGCTCGCCCTGCTCGGCGGGTTCCTGATCAGCCGCGTCCTCGAGCCACGGCTGGGCACGTACGAGCCCTCCGCCGACGAGCCCGAGCAGCGCAGCCTGGCCCTCACGCCCGTCCAGCGCCGAGGTCTGCTCCACACCGGCTTGGTCGTCCTGCTCTACCTCGGCGCGGTCCTCGCCCTGTGGCTGCCGCCCGGCGCTCCGCTGCGCGGCGAGGGCGGGGCCTTCGTGCCCTCGCCGCTCCTCAGCGGCATCGTCCCGGTCCTCTTCGGGGCCTTCCTGCTGGCGGGACTCACCTACGGCATCACGGTCAAGAAGGTCACCAGCACCGAGGACGCGGTGACCGCTGTGACCGACTCGGTGAAGAACATGTCCGGCTACATCGTCATGATGTTCGTGGCCGCGCAGGTCATCGCGCTGTTCACCTGGTCCAACGTCGGGGTGCTGCTGGCGGTGAAGGCCGCCGCGCTGTTCAACTCCCTGGGAGTGACCGGCTACTGGGCGATCGTCGTGTTCGTTCTGCTGGCCTCCTGCCTCAACCTCTTCATCGTCTCCGGCTCGGCCCTGTGGTCCCTGGTCGGCCCCGTCTTCGTCCCCGCGTTCATGCTGATGGGCATGAGCCCGGCGCTCAGCCAGGCGGCCTTCCGTATCGGCGACTCCGCGACGGGCGCCATCACCCCGATGAACCCGTACGTCTTCCTCATCCTGGCCATGCTCCGCCAGTACGAGCCTGAGGCCAGGCTCGGCACCCTGATCTCCCGGCTCGCCGTCTTCGTGGTGCCGTTCATGGTGCTGTGGCTGGTGGTCCTGGGAATCTTCTACGGATTCGACCTGCCGCTCGGGCCGGGTGCGCACATCGGCCTCAAGTGACCGTGTACCGGCCTCAAGTGACCGGGTTACGCCGCCGCCACCCATTCCAGGACGACCTTCGACAGTTCCTCGGGCAGTTGCTCCAGGACCGGGACATGGCCGCCGGACAGGACGCGGGTCTCGCAGCCGAGGGCGGCGGCGAACTTCTCCAGGGAGGGCAGGGAGTAGTGGTCGCCAGAGGCGCAGACCGCGAGGGTCCGGGCGGTGATGTGGGGCAGACGTTCGTCCATCACATAGCGCCGCACGGCCTCATGGCCCTCCTCCACCCGGTCGAGGACGGTCAGCGCGTCGACCATGAACCGGTTGAGCGCGGCCTCCTCTCCTTCCTGGTAGAAGCCGCGACGCCGGTTCCACAGCTCCACCAGGTGCGAGCCGTCGGGTTTCGGGTCGACGTGGTCGACGGGCTTGCGCGTGGCTGCCGTACGCCGTTTCTCCTCGTCGACGAAGGAGGTCGCGGACAGCAGGAGGCTCGCGACCCGGTCCTGGTGGCGGGCGGCGAGTTCGACCGCGATCACCCCGCCCGTGTGGTGCCCGACGAGATGGAAGCGGTCCAGTTCCAGCGCCTCGATCAGGGCGTCGGCGGCGTCCGCGAACCGCTCGATCGTGTGCGGCCCCTCGGGTTTCGCGGAGGCGCCGAAGCCCAGGGTGTCCATGGCGATCGCCCGGTGTTCGGCGCCGACCAGGGGCAGTACGTCGAGGTACTCGGTCCAGGAGCGCGGGGTCTGGTGGAGCATCAGTACGGGCTCGCCCGTGCCGCATTCGGCATAGTGCAACTGCCCGAAGGGGCTGGGCACATAGCCCTTGCCGAGGGTGGGCGTCATCGGTGACCTGCCTTCGCTGCCCGCTCCCCCGCCGCCGCAAGGTCGAGGGCGATGTCGGTGATCATGTCTTCCTGGCCGCCGACCATGCCTCGGCGTCCGACCTCGACGAGGATGGCGCGGGTGTCGAGGCCGTAGCGGGCGGCGGCGGTCTCGGCGTGGCGCAGGAAGCTGGAGTACACCCCGGCGTAGCCGAGGCTGAGGGTTTCGCGGTCGACGCGAACGGGGCGGTCCTGGAGCGGGCGTACGAGGTCGTCGGCGGCGTCCATCAGCGGGAACAGGTCGCAGCCGTGCTGCCAGCCCATCAGGTCGGCGACCGCGATGAACGCCTCCAGCGGGCAGTTGCCGGCCCCGGCGCCCTGACCGGCCAGCGAGGCGTCGACACGCGTGCAGCCGTTCTCGACGGCGACCACGCTGTTGGCCACCCCCAGGGCCAGGTTGTGGTGGGCGTGGATGCCGAGTTCGGTGGCCGGGTCGAGGACGTCGCGGTAGGCGCGGAAGCGGTCACGTACGCCGTCCATGGTGAGCCGGCCGCCGGAGTCGGTGACGTAGACGCAGTGCGCGCCGTAGGACTCCATCAGCTTCGCCTGGCGGGCCAGTTCGGCGGGCTCCGCCATGTGGGACATCATCAGGAAACCGGCCACATCCATACCCAACTCCCGTGCGGCGGCGATGTGCTGGGCGGAGATGTCGGCCTCGGTGCAGTGCGTGGCGATACGGACCGAGCGGATGCCCAGCGCGTGGGCTTGTTTGAGGTCGTGGACGGTGCCGATGCCGGGCAGCAGCAAGGTGGTGGGAGTCGCCTGCCGTACCGCGTCGGTGACCGCTTCGATCCATTCCCAGTCGGTGTGGGCGCCGACGCCGTAGGTGATGCTGGAGCCCGCGAGGCCGTCGCCGTGCGCGATCTCGATCGCGGCGACGCCGGCGGTGTCCAGGGCGGCGGCGATGGTGCGGGCCTGCTCGACGGTGTAGCGGTGCCGGATGGCGTGCATGCCGTCCCGCAGGGTGACGTCCTGGAGGTACAGGGCCGGGGTCATCGGGCGGTCACCTCACGGGTGCGGTGGGCGGCCAGGCGTTCCGCGGTGCGCAGCGCGGCCGAGGTCATGATGTCGAGGTTGCCGGCGTAGGCGGGCAGGTAGTGGGCGGCGCCCTCCACCTCCAGGAACACCGAGACCTTCACCGGTGCGGTGCCGACAGGCACGAGCATGCGCAGTGGGTCATCGGCGGCGACCTTGTCGAACTGCACCTTCTGTTTGAGGCGGTAGCCGGGCACGTACGCCTGCACCCGTCCGACCATGGCTTCGATCGAGGCGGTGACGGCCTGTTCGTCGCACTCGGAGACGAGGCAGTGCACCGTGTCCCGCATGATCAGCGGTGGTTCGGCAGGGTTGAGGACGATGATCGCCTTGCCGCGGGCCGCGCCGCCCACCTTCTCGATGGCGGAGGCGGTGGTCTCGGTGAACTCGTCGATGTTGGCCCGCGTGCCCGGTCCCGCCGAGCGGGAGGCGATGGAGGCGACGATCTCCCCGTAGTGCACGGGGGTGACGGCCGAGACCGCGGCCACGATCGGGATGGTGGCCTGCCCGCCGCAGGTGACCATGTTGACGTTCGGGCTGTCCAGGTGGGCGTCCGCGTTGACCGGCGGCACCACGTACGGGCCGATGGCGGCCGGGGTCAGGTCGACCACCGTGCGCCCGAGACCGCGCAGCACCTCGTCATGGCGGCGGTGGGCACCGGCCGAGGTGGCGTCGAAGACGATCCGCACGTCTGCGAACTCGTCCATGGTGACCAGCTCGTCCACGCCCTTGTGGGTTGTGGCGACCTTCAGGCGACGGGCGCGCGCCAGGCCGTCCGAGTCCGGGTCGATCCCGGCCATCGCCGCCATCTCCAGGCTCTCCGACAGCCGCAGCACCTTGATCATGAGGTCGGTGCCGATGTTCCCGGAGCCGATCACGGCCACCTTGGTACGGATACTCACGACCTGTCTCCCTCCGTCGCGAACTCGACCGCCACCCGGCCCAGTTGACTGATACGTGCCTCAAAGCGGTCGCCCGGGGCCGCGACCACCATCGGCCCCAGCGCCCCGGTCAGCACCACATCCCCGGCCCGCAGCGGATCACCCATACCCGCCAGCGTCGAGGCCAGCCAGACCGCCGCGTTCAGCGGACCGCCCAGGCAGTCGGCACCGGTCCCCTCGGAGACCGGCTCACCGCCGCGGGTCATCGTCATCCGCACGCCGCGCAGATCCAGGCCCATCAGCGGCACCGGCGTACCGCCGAGCACGAACAGGCCGCTGGAGGCGTTGTCCGCGACGGTGTCCACGAGGCTGATGTCCCAGCCGGCGATGCGGCTGTCCACGATCTCCAGCGCGGGCAGCGCGAAGCCGGTCGCCCGCAGCACATCGGCCACCGTGCACTCGCGGTGCGGCAGATCCGCGCCCAGGACCAGGGCAACCTCCGCCTCCACTTTCGGCTGCAGCAGCCGCCCAGCCGCCACCCGGCCGCCCTCCGGGACCGCCATGTCCGCGAACAGTGCCCCGAAGTCCGGTTGGTCCACGCCCAGTTGGGCCTGCACGGCCGGTGACGTCAGCCCGATCTTCCGGCCCACGACCCGCCGCCCGGCGGCCACGCCACGCTCGACGTTCACCCGCTGCACGGCGTACGCGGTCTCGACATCACCCTCGGCGAGAAGTGAACGCACAGGCGGGCAGGCCGTACCCGTGCGGACGGCTTCGACCAGAGTGTCCGCGGCCTTGATCACCTCGGGGGCGGTCATGAGCTCGCCCCGGACGCCCCGGACAGCAGAGGCGAATCGGCGTCGACGGGACCCACCCCGCTCGCACCACCCGGCGCCCCCAGCGGCTCCGCCCGGCCGGGCAGCACCACCTCGAAGAACTGCTTGTTGTCCTCGCGGTGTTCGGGCTCGGCGCGCCGGTCGACGGTGATCGCCTGCTCGGGGCAGGCGACCTCGCAGGCCCCGCAGTCGATGCACTCCGTGGGGTTGATGTAGAGCTTGCGGGCGCCTTCGTAGATGCAGTCGACGGGGCACTCCTCGACGCAGGACCGGTCCATGATGTCGACACAGGCCGACCCGATGACGTACGTCATCTCAGTTCTCCTTCTCGGTGGAGTGCCCGGGGAACAGCTGGGCCTCCGGGTCGATGACGGTGGCGGCGTTGTTCACGGCGGTGGCGACCTCGCCGAAGCCGACGGCGATGAGGCGCACCTTGCCGGGGTAGTCGGTGATGTCGCCCGCGGCGAACACGCGGGGGACGTTGGTGGCCATCCGGGTGTCGACGGCGATGCGCCGCGCTTGCAGCGTCAGGCCCCAGTCCTTGAGCGGGCCGAGGTCGGCGGTGAAGCCCAGGGCGGCGACGACGGTCTGTGCCGGGAGGAGCCGGGTGGTCTTTTCGACGCGGTGCCGGATCTCCGCCTGTTCGAGGTGCGAGGAGCCGTGCAGCGCGCTCACCTCGGAGTCCACGATGATCTCGATGCCGAGGGCGCGGACCTTCTCCACGGTCGCGGCATGGGCCCGGAACCGGCTGGTGCGATGGACGAGCCTGACGGACCGGGCGACCGGGGCGAGCAGCGCCGCCCAGTCGAAGGCGCTGTCGCCGCCGCCGACGACCACCACGTCCTGGTCGGCGTGGTCGGCCGGGCTGGGTACGAAGTAGACCTGGCCACGGCCCAGGTAGGCGTCGCCCGCCGGCAGGGGCCGTGGGGTGAACGTGCCCACTCCCCCGGTGATCACGACAGCTCCGGCGTGGACCGTGGTCCCCTGGTCGCTGCGTACGACGGGATGTCCGTCCGCATCATGGGAGAGCTCGACCGCTCGATGACCGAGCAGATAGACAGGCTCGTACGGTTCGGCCTGGGCGACCAGGTTGTCCACCAGGTCGCGGCCGCGCACGGACGGGAACCCGGCGATGTCGAAGATGGGCTTCTCCGGGTACATGGCGCTGATCTGGCCGCCGCACTGGGGCAGGACGTCCATGACCGCGACCCGCAGTCCGCGAAAGCCCGCGTAGTAGGTGCCGTAGAGACCCGCGGGCCCGGCGCCGATGATCAGGACGTCGGTCTCGATCCGGCGCGACTCGTCCGTGCTCACCGGCACGTCGGAAAGTACGCTCATGCTCCGGGAGCGTATGGACGGCTCTGATCCCGCCCAATGAGTTCGGTCCGGTGAGCAAGACGCTTCGCTTATGCCCGCCCGGGCAGCACTGGGATGGTCGGCGTCCGACGATTTCCCGCCATGGGAGGGCGCACATGTACACGGACAGAAAGCCGCGATCCGGGATCAGGCTCAGCACCATGACCGCCGCCTGCGCGGCACTGGTCCTCACCACGGCCTGCACGGCAGGTACGACGGACTCGACCGGGGTGTCGTCGGCAGGGAAGCCGACCGTCCGGGTCGCCCTCGGCGTGGACGCCTCGTACGCGCCGTTCTATCTCGCCATGGAACGCGGCATGTTCAAGAAGGCGGGCATCAACGTCGAGCTGGTGAAGACCGAGGGCGGTCCCGCGGCGGCCGAGGCCGTGTCCGCGGGCACCGCGCAGATCTCGGCCAACGCCGACTCCACCGCCCTGCCGCTGATGGCGTCCAATCCCGATCTGCGGTCCCTGGGCGTCTTCCAGTCCTCCGACCGCTACCTCAAGGTCGTTCTGCGCGACGGCATCGACTCCCCGAAGCAGATCAGGACCATGGCGTCGATCGGCGGGCTCGGTCTGTACGCGACGCACCAGTATCTGCGCCACAACGGCATCGATCCGAAGTCGGTGAAGATCCCGCAGAGTTCGCCGCCGGAGATCCCCGGCATGCTGCAGCAGGGCTCGATCGACGCGTACGTCCTGTTCGAGCCGTGGGCGGCGAAGGGCGACGCGGAGGGCGGTCACATCGCCGGGCGCATCGGTGACTTCGGGGTGAAGTACGTGCAGTGGCTGCTGGCCGACCAGAAGTGGCTCAAGGACAACGAAGAGGTCGCCGGCAAGATCTTCAAGGTGGTGGCCGCCGCGGACAAGCTCGTCACCGACGACCCCGCCGCCGCGGCGAAGGCCTCCAACCAGCAGGTCAAACTCCCGGCGGCGGAGACGGAGAAGGTGCTGCCGGAGATCACCTTCGCCGCCCGCGGCATCAACGACACGGATCTCACCGAGTCGAAGAAGATCGTCGACTTTCTCCTCGACCAGAAACTGATCAAGAAGTCGCCGGACCTCGGGACTTCTCTGCTGAAGGGCTGGTACGAGCAGCACGCCGAGTGAGTCCGACGTGCCCTGTGACGCAGGGAGTGCCGTCGTCCTTGAGGACGGAGACGTCGAGCGTCACCCTCACTCCACCGTCGCAGGGCTCGGTCGTACGCACCGTCGCGGTCCAGGTGAGCTGCTCACCGGCCACGGCGGTGGCGTGGTTGCGCCAGCTCACCGATTCCAGGCGGGCTCCGGGCCCGGCCCATTGAAGCGCGTACCGGCTGAGCGTCTCGCCGTGGAGGGTGGACTGGACGACCACGTCCGGGAAGCCCTCCGTGGCGGCGAACTCGGCGTCGTAGTGGATGCGATGGGAGTTCCACGACACCGCGCTGAACCGGAACAGCTGCACCCTGCTGTGCGCGTACACGCGTGGCGGGCAGACCTGCCCGGCGACGAGGGCCGACGTCATGCGGCGGCCCCGCTCTGCTCGTCGTCCTTCTCGGCGCCCTTCTCCCCTGGGACGCCGTCCAGGACGACGATCGTCTCGTCCACGGTCATCAGGTCCTCTCCGTCCTCCGCGGTGAAGCGGGTGGTGACGCCGAGCAGCACGAACTCGCCCGACCGGCCGCGTCGTTGGTCGGCCGAAGTGACCGCGCGGGCGGCGGTGACGCGGGTGCCCGCGGTCAGTGGGCGGCCCAGTCGGACCGACTGACCGCCGTGCACCTGGCGGACCGGCAGGCCCTGGGTGCAGGGCGATTCGCGCAGAGCGAGCCCGTCCGGGCGCAGTTCGTCCTCGACCGGACCGTCCTCCCAGCTCAGCGTTCCGGCGAGGAACAGGGCGGGGGCCACGACCTGTTCACCGGCGGCCTCCTGGGCGCGGGCCCGGCGGATGTAGTCCACATCGTTGAGTGCGGCGGCGTACCGGCAGAAGTCCTTCACGCCGAGCACACCGCAGTCCTCGCTCTCCCACTGGCCGATCAGCTTCCGGGCGCGGGAGAGCACCTCGTGCAGTACCGCGCTCACCGCAGCGACCGGCTGATCCCCAGGGCCGCGGTGCGCAGCGCCGTGGCGTGCCCGGACGGGTCCATGCGGTAGGTGGGCGCGGTGATGGACAGTGCGCCCACGAGCGTGGACTGGCTGCCGAAGACCGGTACGGCCATGCTCGTGTAGCCCAGGCGGATCTCCTCGGCCTCGGTCGCGATGCCCTCCGCCCGGATCCGCTCCAACTGGGCGCGCAGCCGGCCCGGCGAGGTGACCGTGTGCCGGGTGAACGGCTTCAGCCCGCTCCTGATCACCTCGGCGAAGAGCGCACCCGGGGAGAAGGCCAGGATCGCCTTGCCGGTGGCCGTGCAGTACAGCGGCAGCCGGCCCGCCACCCGGGACTCCTCGTTCAGCCCGCGGTGCGGGAAGATCTTCTCCAGGTACACCACATCGAGGCTGTCGTGGATGGCGAAGTGGATGGTCTCCTGAGTGGCCAGCAGGAGGTCTTCCATATAGGGCTGGGCCACCTCACGCAGGATGCGCTGCCGGTGCACGCGCTGGCCCATCTCGAACAGCCGCAGCCCGAGCCGGTAGTCACAGCCCGTCCGCTCCAGCAGCCCCCAGACGACCAGCTCCTGGGCGAGCCGGTGCACGGTGGCCTTGGCCACGCCCGTGCGGCGTACCAGTTCGGCGAGCGAGAGGGCGTTGTCCTCGGCGGTGAAGGCCTCCAGAATCGGTCTGACCTTGCCCAGGACGGAGTTCATCGGGTCGGGGCAGGGAGCTGGGTCGGGTGGGCGGGGGATGGCGGACCCGACGGGTCGGATGCCGGTGGAGCCGGCCGAATCGATGTCGGCGTGGCCGACCGAGGTGACGGTCATGGGGAGAACCTCCCGATCAATCCGTTGCCTTCCGGAGAACGCGGTGCGTGGCTGGATCCGGACCCTCAACGGAACCACGCCTGCCTTGAGCATGACTATGGGTGAGGTGTTAATTCGCGGTGACCGCGGACGCGGCCGGCGAGAGTCCGCAGGTGGGGCGGTGTTCCGGGAGTTCGTTACCGCGCCTCGGCGAGGAACGCCAGGCTGAGCGGGTTGTAGAGGTCGGCCTTCTCGTGCTGCGGCCAGTGCCCGCACTCGTTGAAGACCTCCAGACGGGCGCCGGGGATGGCGGCCGCGATGGCCTCGGCCTCCGGGACGTCCCCGAGCGGGTTCTTGTTGCCCCAGACGACCAGGGTCGGGGCCTTGATACGGGCCATACGGTCCGGCCGGAGAAGATTGCGCTCGCGCGTCCCGGGCTCCTGGAGAGCGAGCAGGTTGTGGAGGTTCCGCTGGAAGTCGGGGTGGTGGTAGATCCCGTACCGGACCCGTGTCAGCTCCTCGCCGAGGTCCTCGTCCCACTCCGCCCACAGCAGCCGCAACCGCTCCCGGGTGAAGGACACGTCGTCCTCCAGGGCTGCGGCCCGCGTCGAGGTCTTCAGCCGCTCCATCACCTTCGGGTTGACCTTCGTGCCGCCCATGCACAGCAGTTGCAGCGAGGCGACCCGGTCGGGGTACTCGCTCGCCGCCCAGGACGAGACCCAGCCGCCCAGCGACTCCCCGACCAGGTGCGCGCGTTCGGCGCCGACCGCGTCCAGGTAGGACATCAAGTGCTCGACGTATGCGGGGATTTCGCCCGGGCGGTCCGGTTTGCCGGTGTAGCCGTGACCGAGCATGTCGATGGCGTGGCAGCGGTAGCGCTCGGCGTGCGCCGGAATGTTCCGTACGAACGCCTCAAGGTGGCCGGTCGTGCCGTGCAGGAACACCACGTGCTCGCCGTCCTCGGGGCCGGCCTGCAGGGCGCGGGTCTTGAAGCCGCCGGTCTCCACGTACGCGTGCCGGTAGTCGACGCCGGTCAGTTCGGTCCAGATGCTCATGGCTGCCTTTCGGTGGTCTGTACGGGGTCGAGGACGGCGACGGCCATACCCGTCAGCCACTCGGGCATCGGCTCGTAGGCCAGCCGCCGGCCGGGAACGTGGTCGAGGAGGGCCGCCATGAGCAGCCACGTGCGCACTTCCTGGGCGCCGTTGCCCGCCGCCTTCTCCAGTTCTTCGGTGGAGTACTCGGTGATGCGGTGGGTCAGGCCGTGCTCCACCAGGGAGAGGAACTCGTCGTCGAACTCGGGGTTGAGGGCGGCTTCGGCTGCCCGGATGATCTCCCGGCGCCGGGCGTCGTAGTCCTGCCAGTTCTCCCGGCCGTTCAGCCAGGCGCCGACCATGAACTCCTCGTCTTCGCCGTGCGGATCGCGCCAGTCGGGCCAGGGCAGCCGGTGCGAGAGTCCGCCGGAGCCGATCACCGCGACGCGGCGGTCGCCGGGAAAGGCGAGTACGGCGTCCCTGATGGCGCTGCCCAGCTGCTCGCAGCGCGCGAGAGTGGGCAGCGGAGGGGCGAAGACGTTCACGACGAGCGGGACGATCTCCACGTCCAGTCCGTCGAGCAGGTACTGGACGGCATGCGACTGGCCGTGGTCGATCTGCAGCCGGGCCGAGTACGCGGGGTCGAAACGGCCGCCTTCCACAAGGGAGTTGGCTATGTGGCGGGCAAGCGGCACATCCACCGGCTGCGGCCCTTTCGGGGTGCCGGACTCACCGCTCGCGATGCACTCGCCGACGCCCAGGGTGAAGGAAGGGATGAGGTCCAGCCAGAAGCCCCGGAAGTGGTTGGAGCCGACGAGGATCACGGTGTCGGGGCGGGCCGCCGCGAGCTCGTCGCGCGCCGCCTTCAGCGCGTCGCGGAACCGTTCCGCGCGGTCCTTGTGGAGGGTCTCCTCCCAATGGGTGTTCATCAGCGTGCTGTGCGAGGCACCCACGCCCAGGACGATCTCGGTCATGCTTCCACCTCGGTCCGGGAGCGGGTGACGGTGTCGACGGCCGTACGGATCAGATGACGCGTCAGCTTCTCCATGGCCCGTACGTCGACGGTGTTCATGCCCTTCGCGAAGTCGATCTCGAAGGGGGCCTCGGTGACCTTCGGCATGCCGACGCGGACGGTGGGGATGCCGCGACCGCGCAGGATGTTGGCGTCGGTGGCGCCGCTGTTGCCGCGGACGATGCTGTGTTCGCGTCCCTCCAGGGACTCCCAACTCGCTTGTGCGGTACGGGAGATCCAGCTGTTGGGGTCGGTCCGTGTGCCGGGGATGGCCAGCACCATCTCGGCGGTCACGTCGGCCTTCGGCAGCTTGTCGAGGGCCGCGAGGAACTCCCGCTTGGCCTGCATGGGTGTCGTGTCTGGACTGATGCGGAGGTCCACCATGAGCGTGCAGGCGGCCGGGGTCACGGCTGCCATGCGCGGCCAGCCGCCGCGTACCGACGACACGATGCCCTGCGGTGCGACCGTGCCGGCGGTGTGGCGGTCGGCGTACTCGACGAACCACTCCTCCAGGTGCTGGGCGACCTCTCCTGCGCGGGCGATGGCGTTGTCGTACGGGAGCCGGTGGCGCGAGCCGACGTAGGTGTGGGTGCCGCGGACGGTGACCTCGAACCAGACGAGGCCGACCTCGTCCCAGGAGATGGTCCAGCCGGGCTTGGCGATGACCGCGTAGTCGGCCCACACGCCCTGCTCCAGCAGGAACGAACAACCCACTCCCTGACCGGTGTTGTACCGGACGCCGACCGGACGCGCGTTGGTGGGCATACCGCCCGCGCCGAACGCGGCGACCAGATCGCCGGTGAGCGGGATCCCGGCCCGGGCGATCGCCTCGGCGGCCATCATCACGCAGGCGGCGTGCCCCTTCGGGTTGGACGCCCCGAGTCCGGTCACCAACTCCCCGTCGACGACGGCCTTCGGGCGCATGTCGTCCCTCAACTCCGGCCCGATCCAGGGGAGATCCTCGCTCTCCTCACCCACGGTCAGGGTGTCGATCGGGGCGTAGAGCATGAGGTCGGGGCCGGTTCCGTCGCCCTCGACGCGTGCCCAGACATTGGCCTGGCGGTCGTCGAGCGGCTGCACCTGGGCCCGGCATCCGGCGTGCGAAAGAGTGGCGGCGATGTGTTGAGCAAGGGGCCCTTCGTCGCCGGTCGGGCTCGGGATGTCGACGAGTCCGACGACGAGTTCGCGCAGCCGATCGGGGGTGACGTGCCGCCAGGCTTCGGTGACCCAGGCGCTTCGTCGGCCGTCCAGCCCGGCCAGGCCAGCCGGTTGACCGCCGGTCACTGGTTGATCCTGTGGACCTGGGTCATGGTGGTGCGCTCGAAGCGCTTCTTGGCCGGCGGGAGCGCGAGGGCGAGCGCGGCTCCGGCCAGCAGGGTGAGCAGGGTGCGGCCCATGGTCAGCCCTTCTTTCCGTTGACGGGTCCGGCGGCGTCGACCGCGGCGAGCTTCTTGGCGTACTCCTCCTCGCTGAGGTTCCGCCAGGCGGTCAGCGAGATGTCGGGGCGATAGAGCTTCTCCGGGGGCGCGTCGGTGACGTCGACCATCCAGGCGTCCTGGCCGGAGAACTGTCCGTGGAACAGCCAGCGGATGGCGCCCAGGTACTTGGTGTAGAAGCCGAGGGTCTTCCAGCCCTCGGTGAAGTTGACCATCACGCCGACGTAGCGGTGGTGGTCGGCGTCGACGGGGACGTAGAACTCGTAGTGGATGAAGTTGGGGTAGGCGATGCGCAGCACGCCCGGCATGGACAGGGACGCGAAGCCCGGAAACTCCTGGGCCTCGATGACCGGGTCGACCTTGTCCGCCTTGCCGGTGTTGCCGAGGTTGAAGGTCTCCTTGGGCGGTTGTTGCTTCCACCAGCGCTTGTTGGACCAACGGCCCACGCCCGGAAAGTCGGCCTCCCAGTGGACCTCGTCCTGCACCCGGAAGATCCAGCGCCCCTGGGGGACGATCCTGGTGATGTTCCAGGTGGGCATCGCCTTGAACAGCCGCCACAGCGCGGTGCGGTGCAGGTACTTGGCGTGGCCCTCGTCGAAGCCGTTCTCGCAGGCGAACCGCCAGTTGCCGCCGCGGGGTTCGATGCGACCGCCCATGACGAAGCCGTTGGAGACGAGTTCTTCGGGAAGCTGCTCGTCGATCGGGTGCGGTTCCTCGTCGGCGACGGGGATGTACACCCACACCATGCCGAGGCGTTCCTCGACCGGGTACGTCTTCACCTCGACCTTGCCGGTCAGCCGGCAGTCGGGGCCGTCGGTGATGACCGCGCAGAGCTTGCCGGTGGGCAGGTCGAACGTCCAGCCGTGGTACGGACAGCTGACCGTGCCGGGGAACTGCTGGTTGCCCTCGGACAGCGGCACACCGCGGTGCGGGCAGCGGTTGTGCAGCGCGTACGCCTTGCCTCCGTCCCGGATCAGCGTGATCTTCTCGCCGCAGAGCGTGAAGGGGAGCGGTTTGCCGGTGATGTGGCTGGACCAGGTGACCGGATACCAGTAGCCGCGGAAGCCGGCCGCCGCCGCGTCGTAGTGGGGCCACGTCGACCAGTCCTGCCGGCCGGGCTGCCGACCTGGCTGCCCGGCCGGTCTGCGGCTGCTTCGGTCGGTGCCCTTGGAGGCGAGCGAGTCCTCACCCGTCGTCATCGTGCGTGACCTCCTGCTGCCGTCGGAACATGGCTTCGAGCATCGGGGGGCGCACGGGATCCGCCTACGGACCCGTTCCGCTGAGCAGACCGCGATCCATGCCCGCCGCCGTGCCGCGTTCTACGGTTTGTCAATCCCCGGGCCGCACCCGATGACCAACCCACCGAGGCACTCATGGAGACACAGGCCGCGCTGCGCGGATGGTTCACCGAACAGACGAAGGGATCGTGATGACGAAGGCCATCGAGGCCGACCGGCCGCCGTCCGGCACGTCAGCCGTCAACGGAAGCCGCGGCGCGGCCGTGTCCGTCGACAAAGTGGACATCCGGTTCGGCTCCTTCCACGCCGTACGCGGCATCTCACTGGACATCGCCGCCGGTGAATTCCTCTGTCTGCTCGGTCCGAGCGGCTGCGGCAAGTCCACTCTGCTGTCCGCGCTGGCCGGCTTCGTACGGCCGCACCAGGGCGGCCTCACCGTCGACGGCGTCACGATCGGCGGCCCCGATCCCGACCTCGGCATGGTCTTCCAGAGCAGCGAGGCGCTCTTCGACTGGCTGACGGTCCGTCAGAACGTGGCGTTCGGTCCTCGGATGCGCGGCAAGTCCCGTGCCGAGCAGGCCAAGTTGGCCGACGAGTACCTCGCCCTGGTCGGGCTGCGGCACTGCGCCGACCGGTTCCCGGACCAACTGTCCGGCGGGATGCGCCAGCGGGTGCAGATCGCCCGCGTGCTGGCGAACGAACCGCGGGTCGTGCTGATGGACGAACCGTTCGGCGCGCTCGACGCACAGACCCGGCAGGTGCTGCAGGAGGAGATGGGCCGTATCTGGCGGGCATCGGGCTGCACCGTCGTCTTCGTCACCCACGACATCGACGAGGCGATCCTGCTGGCCGACCGCGTCGCCGTGATGACGGCGGGACCGGCGGCCTCGATCAAGTCCGTCTACCCCGTCGACCTGCCCAGGCCGCGCGACGAGACCGACCCCGCGGCCCTCGAACTGCGCCGCGCCCTGCGGGACGACATCGGCGAAGAGGTACGCAAGGCCCTGCGCGACCAGGGCCTCGACCCGGAGGTGGACGCATGACGGTCGTCACGGCGAAACCCGTCGCCGAGCCGCGAGTCGAGCGGCGTGCGTTGCGGGACGCCGCGCGAGGACTGCGCGGGATCCTCGTGTCCGTGGTGTCCGTCCTCGTCGGCATCGGCATCTGGCAGCTGCTGGCGATGCAGTACGGTGCCTCCTTGGTCGCCTCCCCGAGCGCGACCCTGGACGCGGCGGGCGAACTCGCGGGCGACGGAACGCTCACCAACTCGATCATCGCCTCCAGCCGCCGCATCCTGATCGGCTGGGGACTCGGTCTCCTGGTGGGCGTACCGGTCGGCCTGCTCATCGGGCAGATCAAGCTCGTACGCCAACTCCTCGACCCGTACATCGAGTTCTTCCGCTTCATCCCGCCGGTCGCGTTCGTGACGCTGGCGGTGGTGTGGCTGGGCATCGGTGAGTCGTCGAAGGTCGTGCTGATCTTCTACACGGCGGTCTTCATCGTCACGCTGAACACGAGCGCCGGCGTGATGGCCGTGAGCGAGTCGAAGCTGCGCGCGGCGGCGAGTCTGGGCGCGAGCCGTCGGCAGATCCTGCAGGGCATCGTGCTGCCGTCGACGGTGCCGTACATCGTCACCGGTGCGCGCCTCGCCATGGGCAACAGCTTCCTGACCATCGTCTCCGCCGAGATCGTCGCCGCCCAGGTCGGGCTCGGCTCGCTGATCTGGACGTCCCGCAACTACGGCCGCATCGACTGGGTCTTCGTCGGGATCATCACCTTGGGCATCCTGGGGTTCGTCTTCGACCGCGTGCTGCGGATCGTCGCCTCCCGGGTCCTGCGTCGATACGGAGTGAAGCTGTGAGTGGCGAGACCTCGCGTGCCCTTGTCCTGGAAGAGTTCGGTACCCTGCCCCGGTTGGTGCAGCGGCCGGTGCCCGTACGGGAGCCCGGCCAGACCCTCGTACGCGTACGGGCGGCGCAGGTGGGCCACCTCGATCTGAACGTCGTGGACGGCAAGTTCGGCATCCTGCCGGATCTGCCCGCGGTGCCGGGCACCACGGCGTGCGGGGTGGTTCTGGCCTCGGACACGCACGCCGAGGGCAGCCTGGTCAGGGTCAATGGCAAGGGTCTTGGGCTGCGTCGGGACGGGTGCTGGGCCGAGCACGCGGTCGTGCCCGACGCCGCCGCGGTCCCCGTGCCCGATGGCACGGATCCCGCGCTGGCGTGCAGTTTCTTCTCACCGGCGGGCACGGCCTGGGCCGCGGTGCACTCGGTCGCGGCGATACGGCCCGGCGAGCGGGTCATGGTGACCGGCGCGGCGGGCGCGGTCGGCGCGCTGACCGTCCAGGTCGCCGCGCGTGCCGGAGCCGAGGTGATCGGGGTGGTGGGCCGCCCGGCCAAGCTCGGCCATGTGCCGGCGCCCGGGAAGCCGGTCCTGGCGGCCGAGTTGTCGCCTGAGGCGGTGGGCGGGCAGGTGGACGCGCTCATCGACACCGTCGGCGGGCCGGTGCTGCGGGACGCGCTCGGGCTCGTCCGTCCACGCGGGCGCGTCGCACTGGTCGGCTACACCGCCGGACGCGAATTCACCGTGGACCTCGCGGACTTCCTGCTCGCCGACGTGGCACTGCTGCCCGTCAATCTGATGTCACGGGGCAGGGAGGTCGCCGCGGACGCCGAGCGGATGCTGGGCGAACTGGCGTCAGGGGAGCTGACGTTGCCGATCGAACGGTACGGGCTTGATGGGCTGGCGGAGGCCGTGGAGAGGCTGCGTACCGGGGAGGCGGTGGGGAAGGTGGCGCTGGATTTGTCCTGACACCGATCAGGCAGGACTGTCCCACAGCACGTGCAGGGTGGGGGGCTTACGGAAGACCAGACCGTGCGCAGTGGCGGGGCGGTCCGGGTCGAGGCGCAGGGCGGGGAGGCGTTCGAGCAGACGCTGGAGGGCGATGCGGGTCTCCAGGCGGGCGAGGTGCGCGGCAAGGCAGTAGTGCGGGCCGTGTGCGAAGGCCAGTTGGAGCCGCGCGTTCTCGCGTCGGACGTCGAACCGGTCGGGGTCGGCGAAGACGGCAGGGTCGCGGTTGGCACCCGTCAGAGAGACGGTGACCAGGTCACCCCGGCGGATCGCGGCCGGGCCGAGGACGATGTCAGCGGTGGCGTAGCGGTCCACGACCGCCGCACCGGGTTCCAGGCGCAGCGATTCCTCTATCGCGCCGTCCAGCAGGTCGGCGTCGGCCCGGACCAGTGCGAGTTGGTCCGGATGTCGCAGCAGGTGCAGCAGCGCGTTGGTGATCATCGCCTCGGTGGTCTCGATACCTCCGAACATCAGCACCGCGGCATTGGACGCCACCTCGGGCAGCGCCAACTGCCCGGCGGCGGAGACAAGGAGCGAAGAACCTCCGCGGCCGGCGACGGTTGCTTCCACGGCGGCCCGTAGTCGCGCGTACGCCGCGGCACCGGCGGGCTCCGCCTCATGTCCGGCGGTGATGGCCGAGACCGACCGCACTATGGAGTCGTACCAGGAGAGCACCGTGACCGGGGTGGTGCCGACGAGCCCGAGTGCCTCGGTCACGACGGCGACCGCGAGCGGGCCCGCGAAGGCACGTCGCAGTTCGACGGCGCCCGTCGGCTGCAGTGTGGTGATGATCCGGTCGGTCTCCCGCTCGATGAACGAAGCGAACCCGTCACGCACCGTCCGAGGACGGAAAGCAGAGGTGAAGGGCTCACGGTGGCGGGTGTGCTGGTCACCGTCCAGGGACAGCATGCTCGGCCCGACGACCTGTGCGGTGGAGAACCGAGGGTCGTCGACGGTGAATGTCTCGGCATCCCGCATCACGCTCAACGCGAGGTCGCGACGCGTCACCAACCAGCCGTCCAGCTCCGGCAGCCAGGACACGGGCTCATGCGCACGCAGCAACGCCAGTCGCGGGTGCGGATCCCGCGCGAGTTCGGCGAGCGTGGTCGCGGCACCGAGCGGGAAGGAGTCGACGCGGTTCATCGCGAACCTCGGTCGTACAGCGGGAAACCGATCACAGCCAAGGCTAACAACGTCTCTTCGGGCAAGGCGGGTTGGGCTTCGCGGTTCCAGGGCGCGCTACGTGGAGTAAACGTGTCGCCTCCCGCGTTGTGACACCTGTTGCGACGACGACAGCGGGGTGGACTGCGGTCCACCGCTGGGAGGGGACGGAAGCCGATGAGCCTTCGTCAGTACGAGTACGCCCTGGCCGTTGCCGAGGAGGGCTCGGTGACGGCGGCGGCGGAGCTGCTGCACGTCGCTCAACCGTCGGTGTCCCAGCAGATCCGCGGCCTGGAGCGGGAACTCGGCGTGGAACTGTTCGCCCGCACGCCGACCGGGCTGGTGCCCACCGTGGTCGGCCGCGCGTTCCTGCGGGAGGCGGAGGTCGCGGTGAGGGCATCGCGGCGGGCGAGGGCGACGGCGCGGGCCGGTGCCGACGAGCTGGTGGGTGAGCTGGTGGTCGCGGTGCAGATGGGCTTCGGCACACGGCAGCTGCCAGGTGCGCTGGGCGCGCTGCGTCGCCGTTTCCCGCGGCTGGAGGTCACCGTCTTCGAGGAGCCCAGCTCCGCCGAGCTGGAGCGGCTGTGTCGCCGGGGCGTGCTGAACCTCGCGTTGATGGCGGCGTGCGAGCGGAGCCCCGCCAACGCCCACCACCTCGGCGACGAGGAGTTCGTCGTGGTGCTGGGCGCCGGGCACCCGCAGCTCGCCGCGGACCGGGTCGAGCTGCGCGAACTGGACGGGGAGCCGTGGGTGAGGTTCGACCGCGACAGCGCGCTCGACGGCGTACTGCTGAACGTGCTGCGGGACAACGATCTGACCCCGACCACGGCCGCCCGCGTGTCCCAGACGGCGACGGCCGTGCGCTGGGCCGCCCACGGGCTGGGAGTGACACTCGTCCCGGCCTCCGCGGTGCCCCACGGTCACGAGCACCTCGTCCGCCCGGTGTCCCCGGTTGTCCCCCAGCCCGTCATCGCCGTGCTCCGGCAGGGTGCGGGCCCGGCGGAGACGGCCCTGCTCGAATTCCTGCGTCAGGAGAACTGGTCCGGGTCCGCTTTCTTCTCACCGGTGTCCTGACGGCCGGGAAGGAGGCGGGCGCCACTGAATTCTTTTTGTCGAAACCGGCATTCTAGAATTCAGCCGGTGTCACCCCATGGGGAATTCTCCGCCGTCCACGATGAAATTCCTTCCGGTCAGCCAGCTCGCCCTGTCGGAGACGAGGTACAGCACCGCGTGGGCGATGTCGTCGGGCTGACCCTCGCGACCCAGCGGCGGGGTGTCGTTGGCGTTGGTCTCGCCCGGCGCCGCGTTCAGGCGTGCCCACTGCTCCCGCGTTGCTTCGCCGCCGGGGGTGGCCGTTCTGCCAGGGGACACGGTGTTGACCCGGATTCCGAACGGGGCCAGTTCCAGGGCCAGTCCCCGGCTGTAGTTCTCCAGTGCCGCCTTCGCCGCCGTGTAGTGCAGGAACGGTCCCATCGGAGTGAGAACCGCGGCCGACGAGACGTGCAGGATCATCCCCGAACGCCGTTCCCGCATCCCCGGTACCAGCAGCGAATCCAGCCGCACCGACGCCAGGTAGTTCCAGTCCAGCGCGGCCTGCCACTCCTCGTCGGGGATGGCCGAAGTGTCCTTGTACGGTTGCGCCCCACCCGTGTTGTGGACCAGGACGTCCACTCCGCCGAGCACCTCCTGCGCGGCCGCGGCGAGCGTCTCCGCGCCGGCCCGTGTCCGCACGTCGGCCGCCACGAAGGCGGCCCCCTCCGGCACCGTGCTCGTCGCCGACCTGGCGGTCGTGAGCACCTCGGCGCCCGCGTCCAGGAGTTGACGCACGACGGCCGCTCCTATTCCGCGAGAACCACCCGTGACCAGGGCCCGCTTTCCCTTGAGTTCTCGCGTTTCCGATCCGTTTTCGATCGTGGTCATGCCACCGGTCCTCTCGATCGCGTAATTGTCCGCTCGACGGAAAAGGGTCGACGTGCGCAGAGCGCGAATCTTCGGAGAAATCGCGGTGAGCACTTCGTCGAGCTGTTTCACGGTACGTACGGAAAAGAACGAGAGGCAAAGACGAAATGTCAGCACGTGCTATAGGGAACTCCTATGGCGCCCCGGCCCCTGCGCCCGTGACCGACACAGGAAGCGGATCGAGGCGACCCCGTCCACCACGTCATGGAAGATGCTGGTGTCAGGCGAGCACGACCACGGCATGGCCCCGGCAGCAGATGGTGCCGGGATCTTCGCCGTCCGGGGCTCCACACCGCTCCACGAGGTCGAGCGTGACCTCACCGCGTGCGGGATCGACCTCTCGTACCGTGCCGGTGACCACGAGCCGGTCCCCCGCGTGCGCGGGCGCCCGGTTCTGCCAGGCGACCTCGCGTACCCGCCCGGTTTCGCCGGCGAAACCAGCCGCGGCCCGGTGGAAGAGGCAGCCGTGCAACTGGGCCATGACGACCGGGCCGGCCAGCCCTTCGGACTGGGCGAAGGCGGTGTCGTAGTGGATGCGATGGGTGTTGCGCGTGACGGCGCCGAAACGCAGCAGGACGACCGAGTCGGGCGTGAACTCCACGGGCGGCACCGGCTGCCCGGCGATGACCTGACGCTAGCCAGGGCCGCCCCATGCCACCACGGAACCGGCCCGCTCAGCGGACCATTCCGCTTGGGCCGAGCTCCCCTCGCCGGACACCATGCGGGGCATGGAGCTCATGGACATTCAGCCGCCTCCGCCGGGCACCTACGCGGAGGCGGACGGCGTCACGTATCACTACATCGAGTTGGGTGAGGGAAGCCCCACCGTCTTTCTGCACGGTGGCGGCCCGGGGTGCACGGGCTGGTCGGACTTCGGACAGGTGGCACCGCTGTTCGCCGCGGACCGCCGGTGCTTCCTCGTCGACATCCTGCAGTACGGGAAGTCCGCGAAGCCGGTCATCAAGGGCCCCATGTGGGACTACCACGCCGCCAAGACCGTGGCACTGCTCGACTCGCTGGGCGTGGAACGCGCCGACTTCATCTGCAACTCGTGGGGCGGGACCATCGCCCTCAACCTGGCCGCCAAGTACCCCGAGCGGGTGCGCTCCCTCGTCGTCACCGGCAGCATGCCGGTCTTCTACGGGCCCCTCGCGCCGCTTCCCGAGGGCGCCCGCCGCGGTCGCAACGCCCGGGATGTGTACTACGGCGGCGACGGCCCCTCGCCGGAGAAGATGCGCGAGCTGATGGCCCGCCTGGAGTGGTACGACGCGGACGCCGTCCCCGAGGGCACGGTGAGGCTGCGCCACGAACAGAGCCTCGACCCCGAGGAGATGGCGCTCGCCGCCGCCTCGGACAACCCGCGCGGCGACTGGCAGGACCTCACCGGAGAACTGGGCCGGATCGAGGCGCCGTCACTCTTCATGTGGGGCATGTACGACGCGTTCCTGACCCCGGACTACCCGCTGATGCTTGCCCGGATGGTGCCCCGGGGCAA
Organism: Streptomyces yerevanensis; assembly: GCF_000716805.1. Taxonomy (NCBI): domain Bacteria; kingdom Bacillati; phylum Actinomycetota; class Actinomycetes; order Kitasatosporales; family Streptomycetaceae; genus Streptomyces; species Streptomyces yerevanensis. The sequence goes on from NZ_JNWJ01000006.1 coordinate 66,485, forward strand.
CCTCCACGTGATGAGCCGGACGTCGCATCACCTCCAGGAGGAGCGACCGTACGACTACTACACCGTCGTCACCGGTTTCCTGAACCAGCAGCACGACTGACTCCCCACCGACACTCACCGGAGGAAACGTGAGCGAGGCGGCTCCGCGCGTCGTCGAACTGTCCAGTCCCTTCGCCCGTTTCGCGGGCAGGCTCCTGGTGGGCCTCGGTCACGAGGTGGTGCTGGTCGAACCGCCGGGAGGCGATGCGACCCGGCACGAACTCGACGGCGCCGCCTTCGCGCACTGGCACGCCGGGAAGCGCTCGGTGACGCTCGATACGGGCACGCCCGAAGGTGCTGCTGAGCTGCGCCGGCTCCTTGAGGGCGCGGACGCGCTGCTCGACGGGAGCACCGCGGGTGCCGAGCCGGTCGCCGCCGGTCTCGGCCATCTCGTACATGTACGGGTCACCCCGTTCGGCTGCGTCGGCCCGCGCAGCTACTGGCAGGGCACCGATCTGGTGGTGGCCGCGCTCGGCGGCATGCTGGCGCAGGTCGGCGATCCGGACGGTCCGCCGCTGCGGCTGCCGGAGAACCAGGCGGAGCAACTCGCGGGTGTCAACGCGGCGATCGGCGTCCTGCTCGGCCTGCGGGCGCGGCGTAAGGGCCCGGGGCAGCTCATCGATGTGTCCGCGCAGGCGTGCGTGGCCGCCGCACTGGAGGCGGGCGCCCTCGCCTACCTGCACGAGGACCGGGTCCCGTCGCGTCCCGGGCGGGTGCATCCGCTGGTCCCGCACGGGTTGTTCCGGGCCGCGGACGGTCATCTGGGCGGAGGGCTCGGCGGCAGCCCCCGCATGTGGGACGCGCTGCTCGCCTGGCTGCGCGAGGAGGGCGCGGAGGCCGATCTGGCGGAGCCCCGGTGGCAGGATCCCGTCGAGCGCAAGAAGCACCAGGAGCATGTGTTCAAGGTCGTGCAGGACTTCGTGGGTACGTGGCCGAAGGCCGAGTTCGCGGAGCGGGCGCAGGCCAGGAAACTGCCGTGGGCCGCCGTCGACCTGCCCGACGAACTGCCGGACAACCCGCAGCTCGCCGCGCGCGGCTTCTTCACCCAGGTGCGGACGGAGCAGGGAGACCGGACCGACCTCGGCTTCCCCTTCGCGTTCCCCGAAGGCCGCCGCGTCACGTCGCTCACCGTGCCCCTGCCCGGTGCCGACCAAGCGCTGCTCGACGCACCTCGTCCGCCGCGCCCGGCCGACGGTGGCTCCCCCGGCCTTCCCGCGCTGGACGGCGTACGCGTCCTGGACCTGACCTGGGTGCTCGCGGGCCCGTACTGCACAAAGATCCTGGCCGACCACGGCGCCGACGTCATCAAGGTCGAATCCGTCCGGCGCCCCGATCCGACCCGCTTCGCGCCCTTCATGCACCTCTCCCGGAACGACCGCACGGACCCGAACACGAACGGCTACTTCAACGAGGTCAACCGGAACAAGCGCAGCATCGCCCTCGACACGCGGACCGAGGAGGGCGTCGCGGTGCTCCGCGAACTCATCGCCTCCTGCGACGTCCTCGTGGAGAACTTCAGCGCCACCGTCATGACCGGGCTCGGCCTCGGCTACGAGGCGCTGCGCGAGATCAACCCGGGCCTCGTCTACGTGAGCATGTCGGGCATGGGCCACACCGGCCCGCGGTCCGGCTGGGTGTCGTACGCGGACACCGTCTCGGCCAGTGGCGGGCTGACCGGGCTCACCGGCTGGGGCCCGGACGACGTGGTGGGCGTGATCTACGGACACGGCGACATCGTCGCGGGACTTCAGGCCGCACTGGCCACGGTCGCCGCGCTGGAGCACCGCGCGGAGACGGGCCGCGGACAGCACGTCGACCTCTCCCAACTCGAGGCGATCGCCGCCCACATGGGAACGAGCCTCCTCACGTCGGCACGGTCGCCGATGGGCAACGCACACCCGCGGTGGAGCCCTCAGGGTGTGTACCGGTGCCTGGGCGCCGACCGCTGGCTGGCCGTCAGCGTCCGCTCGGACGAGGAGTGGACGGCTCTCTGCCATGCGATCGGGCATCCTGAACTGGCCGATGATGAACGGCTGTTGAGCGCTGAGGGCCGCAGGCTGGAGAGCGCGCTGATCGATGGCGTACTCGCCGACTGGGCACGAGGGATGCCCGCCGATGCCGCTGCCGAGCTGTTGCAGGAGCGCGGGATTCCGGCTGGTGCGGTGCAGGACGGTCGTGAACTTGTCGAGCACGACCCTCAGTTGAGGGCCCGTGGCTTCTACGTCCGTCTTGAGCACCCGGCTGCGGGCGCCTTCCTCCACGAGGGTGTGCCCATCCGCCTCACCGGCACACCGGGCGGCATACGCAAGCCGGCGCCCCTGCTCGGTGCCGACACCGACGAGGTGCTGAGCGAGGTGGCAGGCATCGGTCCCGAGCGGCTTCGACGACTTCACGAGGCCGGAGTTCTGCGGTGAGTGGCATCGCGGATGCGCTGACCGTGCCGCAACTCGTCGACGCGGCGGCCGAAAGGTACGGCGACCGGACCTTCCTGCGTATGGGCGACACGACGCGGACGTACACGGAGACCCGCGAGGCGGCCGCCACCATGGCCGGGGCACTCGCGGCACGGGGCTGCGGACCGGGCGACCGGGTCTCGGCCCTGTTGCCCAACCGGATCGAACTCGTCGACCTGATCCTGGGCTGCGCCTGGCTCGGCGCGGTCGTGGTGCCGTTGAACACCGCTCTGCGCGGCCGGTCGCTGCGGCATGTGCTGCACGAAGCTCAGCCGCGATTTCTGTACGCCGAGGCCGAGTTGGCGGAACGTGCCGTCGAGGCGGGCCATCAGGGCACGGTGTGGGTGGCGGGCGAGGAGGACGCCCCTGTGCCCGGCACGACCGGAGCGCTCCCGCCCGCACCGGTACGTCCGCAGGACACCACCGCCATTCTCTTCACCTCGGGCACCACGGGCGCGTCGCGCGGTGTCCGCTGTCCGCAGGCCCAGTTCGTGTGGTGGGGCCGCAACGTCGCGGACTCCCTGCGTCTCACCTCCGACGACGTGCTCTTCACCTGTCTGCCGCTGTTCCACACCAACGCCCTCAACACGCTCGCACACGCCATGACGGTGGGCGCGAGCTGCGTCGTCGGCGGGCGGTTCTCCGCCACGCGGTACTGGGCGCAGGTCGCCGAGTCCGGTGCGACCGCGGTGTACCTGCTCGGTGCGATGGTGCCCATGCTGCTGGCGCAGCCGCCGGGCCCTCAGGACCGGGCGCACCGGGCGTGGCGCGGGCTGTCGCCGGCGACCCCGGCCGCCGCGTGGGAGCCGTTCCGCGAGCGCTTCGGCATCCGTCTCGTCGACGGGTTCGGCTCCACCGAGACGAACCTCGTCATCGGCTCCACACCCAAGGAGGCCCGCCCCGGCTGCCTCGGCACCGTACGCGCGGGCTTCTCCGCCCGGGTGGTCGACGAAGGCCTCGCTCCTGTTGCGGACGGGACGCCCGGTGAACTCGTCGTCCGCAGCCACCGGGAGCACGCCTTCTCGACCGGCTATGCAGGCGACGCGGTGGAGCCCTCCGACTCCTGGCGCCGGACCGGCGACCGCGTGATCCGCGAGCCGGACGGCTGGTTCCGTTTCGTCGACCGGATCAAGGACGTCATCCGGCGCCGCGGCGAGAACATCTCCTCGTCCGAGGTGGAGTCGGCGGTCCGCACCCATCCGGCGGTCGCCGAGGCCGCCGCGTTCCCGGTCTCCTCCGAACTGGCCGAGGACGAGGTGATGGTCGCGATCGTCGTCCGCTCGGGCACGGTGCTGGACCTGGAGGACCTGACCCGGCACTGCGCGCTGGAGCTGCCCGCGTTCGCCGTGCCCCGCTACATCGAGACGGTCCCGTCCCTGCCACTGACCGAGACCGGCAAGGTCCGCAAAGCGGCCCTGCGGGAACGTGGCGTCACCGCCGGCACCTGGGACCGGGCACGCACCGCAGGACGCGCCGCCCAGGCCTGACGTCGACGGCCATCTGCTGGGAGTTCAGCCGCCGGTCAGGCCAAGGCATCCGTCAGTGCGACCGGTTGTCCGGTGCGCAGCGACTCGTAGGCGGCCAGCACGATCCGGAGGGTGCGCAGGCCCGTCTCGCCGTCGGGAGACGGCCGCCGTCCGGTGCGTACGGTGTCGAGGAACTCCTCGAGCATGGCGGCGTCCAGGTCGGTCCCGCCCGCCTCCCAGCGGTCGCGACCGGTGGCGGAGTCGAACCCGCCGAGCAGCGGGGGAAAGGCGTCGAACTCCACGATCGCCTTTTCTCCGACGCAGGTCATGGCGAGCCCGCCCCACGTCGGGTGGTCCGGCGGATGGCTCCAACTGGCGTCCACGGCGGCGACCAACCCTCCGGGGTAGCGGATGGTGACCAGGCCCGCGGTCTCGACGGCCGGTGCGGGACCGTCGTCGTCCAGGATGCCGTTCGCCTGGGCGTACACCTCCACCGCCTGCTCGCCGTCCAGCAACGCGTCCACGAGGTCGGCGATATGGACGGTGTGGTCGGCCAGCGCTCCGCCGCCGGCCAGTTCCGGGTCGGCGAACCAGGGGCGCGAACGGGCCGGGTTGGAGCCGTTGTTGGCTCCGTGGACGCTGATCAGCCCGCCGAGTTGGCCGTCGGCCAGCGCGCGGCGCAGGGCGGTGAACGCGGGGCTGAACCGTACAGGATAGGCGGTCATCAGTCCGACCCCGGCGCGCTCACAGGCGTCGATCATGGCTCGTGCGTCCGCCTCCGTCGTCGCGAGGGGCTTCTCGCAGAGCACATGTGCCCCGGTCGCGGCGGCCCGCTCGACCAGGTGCCGGTGCCGGGCGTTCTCGCTGGTGACCACCACGGCGTCGGGACGGAGGGCGAACACCTCGTCCCAGGTGTCGGCGTAGGCGGCACCCAGGCTTTCGGCGAGTTGACGGCCCCGGGTGGGATCGCCCGGCGGGGCGTCGGGGTCCGCGGTGATCAGTTCGATGCCGTCGCGGTCGCGCAGCAGCCCGATGTAGGTCGCGGCGTGCACATGGGCGAAGGACAGTACGGCGACTCTCACTGGTCAATTCCCCCTGTGGGTACGGTGGTTGGCTGTGGGACGAGCGGGGCCAGCGGGGCGAGTTCAACGGTCCGTCCGGTACGCGCGGACTGAGCCGCGGCCTCGGCGATGCGGACGGCCGCCACGCCGTCCCGGCCGCTCACCCGTGGTTCCGGACCACCCGCGAACGCCTCGGCAAACTCGCGGATCTGGGTGAAGTACGGCGACTCCCCGAAGTCTCCGACGGGTATGCCGGCCGCCGGGCCGCCGGTCGCGCGACCGGTGATCCGCAGGTCGAGGTGGGCCTGCGAGTCGTGCTGGACGGTACCGCCGGTGCCCGACACATGGAACGTGGTGCGGAACGGCGTTGCCGGCGGCCCCCACACCCCTACGACCTGTGTGATGGCGCCTCCCGCGTGGGTGAGTACGGCGGTACCGGTGGCGACCGCCCCTTCCGGGGCCGGGGCGGTGAGATGCCCTTGGTGCCGGGCGTGGACCCGTACGACCTCGCCGAAGAGCCAGCGGGCGACGTCCATGTCGTGGATCATCTGGTCCGTCAGAATCCCGCCGGAGCGGGCCGGGTCGGCGAACCAGCCGCTCCAGGTGGGATAGCGGCCGGTGCGGGTGAACCGGGCGACCGCCACCCGGCCCAGGCCGCCTCCGGCGACCAGGTCGCGAAGCCGGGCGTAGGCGGGGAAGAAGCGCACGACATGTCCCGGGTACAGCCTCACCCCGGCCTCCTCCGCCGCGTCGGCCATCTCCCCCGCCTCGGCCGCGCTGAGCGCCAGCGGCTTCTCGCACAGGACATGGGCCCCGGCCGCGACGGCGGCCAGCGTGATCTCCCGGTGGGTGTCGGTCGGCGTGCACACATCCACCACGGCGGCCCCGGCGATCGCCTCACGCAGGGAGTTCACGGATGTCGCGCCGAACTCGCCGGCCAGGGCGGGGGCGCGGCCGTCGGGTGCGTACAGGCGCACCCGCGCGCCGAGGGCGGCCCACGCGGGCAGATGCGTGCGGGCGATGCCGCCCGCACCGATCAGCGCGACTTCGAGTTCTGCCATTGAATTCTCCGACCTCCTGTGGGTTCAGGCCTTGTGTGGTCAGCCCTTTAGGGCGCCGCTGAGTACGCCACTGATGAAGTGCCGCTGGAAGAACAGGTAGACGAGCACCACCGGGGCGATCACAATCAGGGTGGCCGCGGCGAGCAGCGGCACGTCGACGCCGAACTGCCCGGTGAAGAAACCCAGTCCGGCCGGGGCCGTACGGCGGGCCGGGTCCTGGATCAGGATGAGCGGGAGCAGGAACTGGTTCCAGCTCCAGACGAAGTACAGAACGCCCAACGTGGTCACCGCCGGGCGGGAGTTGGGCAGCAGGATCCGCCAGAGCGTCGCCCACGACGAGGCGCCGTCCAGCCGCGCGGCTTCCATCAGGCTGCGTGGCATGGTCGCGAAGTGGGCGCGCATCCAGAAGACCCCGAACGGCATGAACGCGGCGATCTCCGCAAGTGCCAGCCCCGGCACGGTGTTGGTCAGCCCGATGGCGCGCAGGTCGTAGTAGAGCGGGATGATGGTGCCCTCGGTGGGGATGGACAGGCCGAGCAGCAGATACGCGTAGAGCCTTCCCCGGCCGGGAACGTCCAGGGTCGCGAGCGCGTACCCGGCGAGGGTCGCGCACACCACCGCGGCCGGCACCACGCACAGCGCGATGACCACGCTCGACCGCAGCAGTGTGCCGAAGCCGGCCGCGGACCAGGCGCGTGAGAAGTTCTCGAAGTGCAGGCCGTCCGGCAGGGCGAAGCCGGTCAGCGGTGCGCCCGCGGGCTGGAGTGATGCCAGCAGCAGGGAGGCGAACGGTATGAGCACGGCGGCCATGAACAGCGCGAGCACGACGGGTGCCGCCAGCCGCCCGGTGACCGCTCTGGCCGACGAGGTCGGTGAGGTCGACGAGGTCACGGCGCCTCCCTGGACAGCCGGTTGATCACCAGGACGGCGAGGGAGATGACCACCGTCAGCACGATCGCCAGCGCACTGGCGACACCGACCGCGCCGCCCCCGAAGGCCAGGCGGTAGATGAGGATTCCGGGGACGACGGTGCTGTTGCCCGGGCCTCCTCCGGTGGTGATGTAGATGAGGTCGAAGCTGGACAGGGCGGCGATCACGGTGATGGACAGCGCGACCGCGAACTCCGGCCGCAGCAGCGGAACGGTGATCGCCGTGAATTCGCGTACGGGGCCTGCCCCGTCCATCCGTGCCGCCTCGTAGATCTCGGGGTCGATGCGCTGGGTCCCGGACAGGAACAGCACCATGCACAGGCCGGAGACGACCCAGCTGCCGATCAATCCGACGGCCGGCAGGGCCCAGGTGAAGCTGCCCAGCCAGGCGTCGGTGAGGCCGTCCAGGCCGATCGCCCTCAGCGCCTGGTTGAGGGTGCCGTCCTCGGCGTACACCCAGCGCCAGAGGATGCCGACCGCGACCAGCGGGATGACCTGGGGCAGGAACAGCACCGTGCGGACCAGGGTGGTGCCCCGGCGCCCGGCACGCCGGGACACGATCGCCGCCGAGACCAGCCCCAGACAGATGGGCAGGACGGAGAAGAACAGGATCAGCGCACCGGCATGCCAGGCGGCGGCGCGCAGTTGCGGGTCGGTGACGATACGGCCGTAGTTGTCGAGGCCGACGAAGGACGGGAGGGTCACCCCGTCCCAGTCGAACAGTGAGAGGTAAGCGGTGTGCAGCAGCGGTAGTACGGCGAAGAGCGTGTAGGGCAGCAGAGCCGGCAGCAGGTACAGCAACGCCACGGCCCGGCGTCGGCGGCGGCCGGACCGCGCCGGGCGGGGGTGCCTGCGCACGGTGCCGCCCGCCGCGCGCTCCACCCGGCTCTGGGCTCCGGGGGCAGGGGCGGGGCCGGTCAGTCGGTCGGCAGTGGTCATTTGTGGTAGTTCTCGAAGTCCGTCTGGAGACCGGCCAGGAACTTCTCGGCGGTGACCTTGTCTCCGGCGAGCAGCTGCAGCTGGGTGGTGAGGGTGTCGCCCATCGTCGGGCTGGAGGAGTTCTGGATGAACGGCTGCAGACCGGCGTCCTTGACGACCGTCTGCCAGCCCTGCTGGACATCGCCCAGCAGCCCGCTCTGGCTCGGCATGGCGCCCGCGTCGGGAGCCATGAAGCCCGCCTTGGCGGTGATGGCGGCGGCCTCCGCACTGGCGGTGAAGTCGAGGAAGGCGGCGGCCGCGGCAGCGTTCTTCGACTTGCTGGACACGCAGTAGTACACCCCGGCGCCGGTGGTGCGTACCTTCCCGCCGGAGGTGACGGGCGGCATGTTGAAGTAGCCGGCCCCCTCCCCCAGCCCCTCGGCCACCGCCGCCGCGGCCCAGTTGCCGCTGATCCGGAAGACGCCCTCGCCCTTGGCGAACGCGGCGGTGGCGTCGTTGTCGCTGACGCCGTTGACCTTGGGGGTGACATACCCCTCGTCCACCCACCGCTTGAGCGTCTCGGCCGCCTTCTCGGCCTCCGGCAGCACGATGGTGGCGCTCTGGTGGCCATAGGCCCACGCCTCGCGGTCCTTCGGCGTCAGATAGGCCGAGAGCAGCACGTTGAAGGGGTGGTTGAGGCCGCCGTCGAGGTTGCCGGCGACCAGTGCGGTCTCACCGGCCGCCTTGGCCTTGGCGAACAGGGCCTCCAGCTCGTCCAGGGTGGCCGGAGGGACGGTCAGGCCCAGCTTCTGCGCCTTGGCCTTGTTGTAGTAGACGCCTTCGAACGACAGGCCCGCGCCCACCCCGTACAGGTCGCCGGTGCCGACGGTCTTGCCGTCCGGGGTGAGGGTGATCTGGTCCAGACCGGGGAACTTCTCCGCCCAGCCGTACGCCTTGCCGTACTCGCCGACCTTGAGCAGCAGCCGTCCCGGGACGAGGTTCTGCATGCCGGAGGTGAACTGGGCGATGTCGGGGGCGCTGTCGGCCGACATGGTGGTGTTGATGCTCTTGAGGTAGTCGTCCCAGCCGGTGTAGTTGCGCTTGACGGTGATGTTCGGGTGCTTCTTGCGGAAGGCCGCGATGAGGCCCGGGGTCATGGTGGTGTCGTCGGCGTCGGCGACCACCAGCGTGATCTTCTCGTCGGCCGGTATCGCCGTGGAGACGGGGCCGGAACTGCTCTTCTCCGACGACGATGCGCCTGGGGTCAGATCGCTGCACGCGGTGAGCGCCGCGGCGCCGACGGCGCCGGTGGCCGTGAGGAACGTACGTCTGGACAGGGACGACGGGCTGGGGCTCATGGGGTCTCCTGGGCGTGACGGGACAGGGAGAGCTGACGGCAAGGCCGAGCGGCGGTGGAGACGTGATGCATGAGGCCGCGATGGTGTGCGGCGGAGGCGGCGCGAGGAGGGTGGGAAGACGCCGTGGACGGGCCGGGATCGCGGTGGGTCCCGCAAGCGCCGGGTTTCGACAGCTCTATGAGCTCGATTGGTGAGCTCGACTAGTTCGATAACGCAGTTGCGTTTTATAATCGGAGCGAGCCTGGCGTGCGTCAAGGACTCATGGCTGGATTGTTATCGTCAGGGCGGTCCGTACCGGTCCCCGCCGGGCCGCTCCACAGGAGGTTGATCATTGGCCACGTCCAGGGACCGCTCCCCGTCCACGGCCCCCGCCGCGCGGGCGCTGTGGCCGCTCGGCGGGCTGCCGGAGCCGCACTCCCCCGGGCGCGAACTGCCCGCGGTGGTGGGCGTCGCGGACCTGCGTGCCACGAACGCCGCGGCCATCCTCGCCGCCGTCCGCTCGACCGACCCGCACCCCCGGCTCTCCACCCTGGCCGAGGCAACCAAGCTCTCCCGTCCCACCGTTGAGGCGATCGTCGAGGAACTCATGGACTGCGGCCTCATCGAGGTCGCCCCGGCCGTCTCCGCCCGTGGCCAGCGTTCGCCCGGCCGCCCGGCCCGCCGGTTCCGCTTCTGCCCGCACGCGGGCTTCGTCATCGGCGTGGATGTACGGGCACGCTCGGTGAGCGCCTGCCTGGCCGACCTCGACGGCCGGCCGGTGGCCGTCGAACGCAAGGCGGTACGCGCCGACTTGGGCGGCCGGGCCCGCGCCCGCGCCGTGACCGGGGTGGTGCAGCGCGCGATCGACCGCTCCGGAGCCGACGCCCGGCGGGTGTGGGCCGCGACGGTGGGCACCCCCGGCCTGGTGGACCGGAGCAACACCCGTATCCGGCAGGCCGACAACCTCAAGGGCTGGGCCGAGGCGGACATCGTCACCACCCTCCGCGACACCTTCGGCTGCCCGGTCGCCGTGGAGAACGACGCCAACCTCGCCGCGCTCGGCGAGCAGTGGCGCGGGGTCGGCGGCGCAGCCGACGAGATGGTCTTCGTCCTGCTCGGTGAACGCCTCGGCGCCGGTGTCATCACCGGGGGGCGCCTGCTGCGCGGACACCGCGGTGCGGCCGGCGAGATCGGCTTCATCCGCTTCCCCGGCAGCCCTTCGTCGCAACCCGGCCTCGAACCCCTGGTCCCGGACGCCGTTGCCCCGGATCCCGCGGACCCTGCGCGTCGCACCGGTACCGACATCGTCCATGGCGCCGCATCAGGGGATCCCGAAGCAGTCGCGGCCATCACGTCGTACGGGCGGAGGCTGGCCGCCGGGATCGCTCCCGTGCTGCTGGCGCTCGACCCGGCGCTGGTCGTGCTCGGCACCAGCCTCTTCCCTGTCCCCGGCCTGCTTCCGGCGGGGGAACTCCTCCTGAACGCCGCCGAGGATGAAGCCCGCAGCCTCCTCGTCGACCTGCCGCAGTGGCGGCTGTCCGCCCTGGGCGACGAGGCCGTGATCACCGGCGCGGTCCGCTTCGCCCTCTCCTCCGTCGAAGAGGTACTACGCACCCGGCCCACCAGCCTTCCGGCTCAGGACGCGCTCGGCCGGCCCACGGGCCTGGAGACAGGGGCAGAAGCCCCCTAGTGACCTGAGCTGGCGCATCCCCGTTTCCACCTGCACTTCACTCCGACGGGATCGTCCTGGCTGAACCTGGTGGAGCGGTGGTTCGCCGAGCTGACCGCCAAGAAGCTCCGGCGGGGCATCCACCGCTCCGTCCAGGCCCTCGAACGCGACATCCGGGGCTGCCCGTTCAGCGTCCTTCGACGGTCACGCAACAGCGCCCGGAGGCTCGGCGCGACCGACAAGCCATCAGGTCATCTGTCCCGGACTCTTGACTCCGTTGACCACAGTCGCGATTCTCATGACATCTGCTTGTGCGAGTCATGACAACCATGCGCGTGACCTCGTCGCGCCCATGACCGTCTGTCTGGCTCATCGACGGCGCCATCCGCCGACCGGAGACGTGAGTGATGACCATGACTCGACAGCAACACCGCAGGCGTACCCCCATCACGGTTCTCTCGCTGCTCTTCATCGTGATGACCATGACGCTCGGCCCCACGTCCAGTTCCGCGGCCGAGACGGACTGGTGGACCCCGGTCGCGCGGCCCGCGCCGGACTCCCAGATCAATGTCACGGGCGAGCCCTTCAAGGGAACCGACTCCCAGGGGGAGGTACGGGGCCTCGTCGACGCGCACAACCACCTGATGTCCAACGAAGCGTTCGGCGGCCGGCTCATCTGCGGCAAGCCCTTCTCCGCGGCGGGCGTCGCGGACGCGCTCAAGGACTGTCCCGAGCACTATCCCGACGGCTCGCTCGCGATCTTCGACTACATCACCCACGGCGGTGACGGCAAGCACGACCCGGTCGGCTGGCCGACGTTCAAGGACTGGCCGGCGTACGACTCGATGACCCATCAGGCGAACTACTACGCCTGGATCGAGCGCGCCTGGCGCGGCGGTCAGCGGGTCCTCGTCAACGACCTCGTCACCAACGGCATGATCTGCTCGGTCTACCCCTTCAAGGACCGCAGTTGCGACGAGATGACCTCGATCCGGCTACAGGCGAAGCTGACGTACGACATGCAGGACCACATCGACAAGATGTACGGCGGCACCGGCAAGGGCTGGTTCCGGATCGTCACCGACAGCGCGCAGGCCCGCGAGGTCATCAAGCAGGGCAAGCTCGCCGTCATCCTGGGCGTCGAGACCTCCGAGCCGTTCGGCTGCAAGCAGGTCCTCGACATCGCGCAGTGCGACAAGGAGGACATCGACAAGGGCCTCGACGAGCTGTACGACCTGGGCGTGCGCAGCATGTTCCTGTGCCACAAGTTCGACAACGCGCTGTGCGGGGTCCGCTTCGACGAGCACGGGCTCGGTACGGCCATCAACGTCGGCCAGTTCCTGTCGACGGGCACCTTCTGGCAGACGGAGAAGTGCACCGGCCCGCAGAAGGACAACCCGATCGGCGAGGCGCCGTCCGAGGCCGAGGAGGACCTGCCGGCGGGCACCGAGGTCCCGGAGTACGACGAGGACGCACAGTGCAACGTCCGCGGTCTCACCGATCTCGGCGAGTACGCCGCGCGCGGCATGATGAAACGCAAGATGATGCTCGAGATCGACCACATGAGCGTCAAGGCCACCGGCCGGGTGCTCGACATCTTCGAGGCCGAGCAGTACCCGGGTGTCCTGTCCTCGCACAGCTGGATGGACCTCAACTGGACCGAGCGGGTCTACTCCCTCGGCGGCTTCGTCGCCCAGTACATGCACGGCTCCGAGGAGTTCAGCGCGGAGGCGAAGCGCACGGACGCGCTGCGTGAGAAGTACGGCGTGGGCTACGGCTACGGCACCGACTTCAACGGCATCGGAGAGCACCCCGCCCCGCGCGGCGCGGGCACCTCGAACCCGGTCACGTACCCCTTCAAGAGCGTCGACGGCGGCTCCGTCATCGCCAGACAGACCACCGGCGAACGCACTTGGGACTACAACACCGACGGCGCCGCCCACGCCGGCATGATCCCGGACTGGATCGAGGACATCCGGCGGGTCGGCGGCCAGGACGTCGTGGACGACCTCCTGCGGGGCGCCGAGTCCTATCTCGGCACCTGGGGAGCGTCCGAGGACCACAAGGCCGGGGTCAACCTCGCCTCGGGCTCGACCGCCTCGGCCAGTTCCTCGGAGTCGAACCCGTTCACGAGTTACGCACCCTCCAGGGCCGTGGACGGCAAGCCGGACACCCGCTGGGCGAGCGACTGGAGCGGCGACCAGTGGCTCCGGCTCGACCTCGGGTCCGCGAGCCTCGTCAAGCGCGTCACCCTCGACTGGGAGCGTGCCTACGGGAAGGCGTACCGCATCCAGCTCTCCACCGACGGCACGAACTGGCAGTCCGTATGGTCCACCACCACCGGCGACGGCGGCCTGGACACGGCCCGGTTCAGCGGCGTGCCGGCCCGCTATGTGCGCGTCCAGGGGCTCGAGCGGGGCACCGAATGGGGATACTCCCTCCGCGAAGTCGGCGTCTACAGCAAGTGACGGCACCGAGTCGGTGTCCAGGGCCGCGGCCGGCCGGATCAGCTCGCCTGATCCGGCCGGCCGCGGGCCGCCTTCCCCGGCGGAACACAAGAGCCGAGACACGAGAGCCGAGACACGAGAGCAAAGGGAATCCACATGGCACGGATGCCGTCGGCCGAGCGGCGCCGACAGCTCACCGAGGCGGCGATCCGTGCGATGACCCGAGACGGTGTCCCCCGGACGACGACCAGGTCCATCGCCGCCGAGGCAGGCGTGTCACTGAGCGTCTTCCACTACTGCTTCGACTCCAAGCAGGCCTTGATCGAGTCCGTCATCGAGACGATCACCGGTCATTACGTCACGGTGGTGAAGGAAGCGATCCGGCCGAAGGCCACCCTGCGTGAGACCATCGGGGCCGGTTTCCAGGCCTACTGGGACCATGTGTCCGCCAATCCGGGCGAGCACATGCTCACGTATGAACTGACTCAGTACGCCCTGCGCCAACCCGGGTTCGAGCATCTGGCACGACGGCAGTACGAGCTGTACTCCGACACCTACGCCGAACTCATCGAACAGCTCCGGCACAGCATGAACTTCGAACTCCGCGTACCCGTCCCCGTGTTGGCCCGCTATCTGGCCGCCATGACCGACGGCCTGACTCTGAACTTCCTCGTCCTCGGCGATGACGCGGCCTGGGCGGACATTCTCGACACGATCACCGACCACGTCGCCGGTCTCGTCCGGGACGAGGCACCCGCGGCGACCTGAACGCAAGGCTCCGCCCCTGGCTGGTAGAGCCGCGGAGCCGATCGGGGGGCGGGCACCCCTGATCCTCCCCTGATCAGGCGTAGTACCAGTTGTTGCAGCCGACCACCGGCTGCTCGCCGCCTCTCTCAGCCCTTCACCGCGCCGGACGTGAGGCCTTGGACGATGTGACGGCTGGCGAAGGCGAACAGCAGCATCGTGGGCAGGATGGTGAGGACCGCCGCCGCGGACATGGAGCCCCAGTCGATGTTGAAGCTGGAGATGAATCCGTTCAGGGCCGTGGGGACCGTCTTTTTGGTGTCGCTGTTCATCAGCGTCACGGACAGGAAGAGTTCGTTCCAGCAGTTGACGAAGTTGAAGATGAACGCGGCCACGATCCCGGGACGCATCACCGGCAGCAGCACCCGGAACAGCGCCCCGAACCGGGACAGGCCGTCGATCATGGCGGCCTCCTCCAGCGCGTCCGGGATGTTCTCGAAGAAGCCGCGGAGCATCACCGTGCAGAACGGGATGCAGACGGCGATGTAGACGAGGATCAGCCCGAGCCGGTTGTCGACCAGCTTGAGGTCGGTCATCAGCAGGTACAGCGGTCCCAGCGCGATGAAGGTCGGGATCATCTGGGTGACCAGGGCGGCCATCAGCAGCGCGGACTTGGTACGGAACTCGAAGCGTGCCAGTACGTACGCCGACAGCATCGAGATCGCCGTGGCGACCGCACCCGCGACGGTCGCCACGATGAGGCTGTTGGTGAGGTAGACGCCGAAGTCGGCCTTGCCGAACAGCCCGCTGTAGTTCTCCAGCGAGAAGCGCTCGGGCCAGTAGGCGATCGGGAAGGTGAAGATGTCGCCGGGTGCCTTCAGCGACGTGATGGTGATCCAGTAGAGCGGGAAGACGGTGAAGACCAGCCACAGCCCCAGGAAGGTGAACTTGGTGGCCCGGCCGGCCGTGGACTCCTTGCCGATCACGGCTTCACCTCTCGCTTCTCGCGCGTGGCCAGAAGGAAGAAGACCGCGAACACCAGCAGCGTGGCGACCACGATGAGGCCGAGCGCGGAGGCCCTGCCGTAGTCGCCCTGCTGGGTGATCTTGATCATCCAGGTGGTCACGATGTGCGTCTCGTTGTTGGGTCCGCCGCCGGTCATTCCGAAGATCAGGTCGGGGAAGTTGAAGATCCAGATGACCCGCAGCAGCACGGTCAGCGCGAGGGTGACCCTGATGTACGGGATCGTGATCTGGAACAGCGTGCGCACCTTGCCGGCTCCGTCGAGCGCCGCCGCCTCGTACAGCTCCTCGGGGACGGACTGCAGGGCGGCCAGGATCATGATCGTGAAGAAGGTGACCCCGTACCAGACGTTGGCGACCACGACGGCGAACATCGCGGTCTTCGGGTCGGCCAGCCAGGCGACCGGCTCGTCGATCAGCCCGGCCTTCTGGAGCAGGTCGTTGACGACACCGAACTCGCTGTTGAACAGCCAGCGGAACAGGATGCCGATGAGGAATCCGGAGATCGCCCAGGGGAAGAAGACCAGCGCCTGGTAGAGGCCGCGGAAGCGGAACTTCCGGCGCAGCCACAGGGCGAGGGCGAAGCCGATCACCAACTGGGGCACGATCGAACCGAACACCCAGACGGCGGTGTTGGTAAGGACGGTGCCCCAGGCGGGGTCGGCGAAGACGTCACGGAAGTTCTTCAGGCCCACCCAGGAGGTGTCGCTCAGGTCCGTCAGATTCCAGTTGCGGAAGGCCATCTGACTGCCGGCGATCATCGGGTAGTACGTGAAGACCGCCACGAAGATCGCGGCCGGGGCCATGAAGGCGGCGATGAGCAGCCCGCGCCGGGAGGTGAACTCCGGCTTGCGGCGGCCCTGTTCGGTGCCTCGGGCGGGCGGGTCTCCCCCCTTCCGGTTCCGGGAGGAGCCCGCCGACGCCGTTTTCATCGTTTCCGTCGCACTTGTACTCGTACTCGAACTCGTCGTTTCGGACGCGGACGGCATTTTGCCTAGCCCTCCTGCTGCCACTTCTCGGTCCAGTACGCGTCCCAGCCGGCCAGCAGCGCCTTGGGCTTCAGCTTGCCGAGCACCATCTTCTGCACATCGGCGTCGGCCTTCTGCTGCCACTCGGTCCACCATGCGACGCCGCGCGGCTGGCTGACGTTGAGGTACTTCTCCGGCTGCTCCGTCATGGTGACGTAACTGGACCAGGGGCCGGTCTTGTAGAACGGGTCCTCGGTGGCCGACTTGAGGATCGGCACCAGGCTGTTCTTCTTGGTGAAGGTCGTCGACGCCTCGCCCTCGGAGAGGAACTCGACCAGCTTGACGGCCTCGGCCTTGTTCTTGCTGCCGTCCGCGACGCCCCATCCCGCGGTGGCCAGCGGCTGGACGGTCTTGCCGCTGGGGCCTGCCACCAGCGGGGCGGTGTCCCACTGGTCCTTCGCGATCGCCTTGGACTCCGAGACGGTGGCGATCACTTCGGGATCCTGGAGCAGGAAGGCCGTGGAGCCGTTGGAGAAGCCCTCGACCATCTCGGGATAGCCCCAGGACACGGACGACTTCGGGGACGCCTGCTTGAAGAGCTTGAGGTAGGTCTCCATGGCGTCGAGGGCTTCGGGCACGGAGAAGATCGTGCTGCCGTCCTTCAGCTTGAAGCCGTTGGCGGGGTCGATCTCGTCGGCGACGTACGCCTCGATGACGGCGGTGGCGTTGCCGTTGGCGTTGGCCCCGCCGCGGAAGGCGTACCCGTAGCGGCGCTTCGCCGGGTCGTGGATGGCGGAGGCCTGCGTCAGCAGCTCATCCCAGGTGGCCGGCGGCGCACTGAAGCCGGCCTCCTTGATCAGGTCGGTGCGGTAGAAGACGCTCAGGCCGTAGAAGCCGTACGGGACGAAGTAGGTCTCGCCGTCGGCGTCCTGGGAGGCCTTGACGGCGTTCTCCGTCATGGCATCCCAGCCCTTCCAGCCGGTGAGGTCCTTCTTCATGTCGTAGAGCCAGCCGTTGTTCGACCACGGGCCCACGGTGGTGTCCCGCACCTCGAGGGTGTCCACGCCACTGCCGGACTGGAGCATCTGCTGGATCTTCTGGTCGGCCTGCTCGGTGGGCGGCGAGACCAGATTGACCTTGATCTTGGGGTTCTGCTGTTCGAAGTCCGCTATGAGGTCCTTCAGCAGATCCGTGCGGGCGGGGTTCGTCAGGCTCTCGACCATGTTGAGGGTGACCGTTCCGCCACCACCACCGCCGCTCATGGCGGAGCAGCCGGTCAGTACCATCGTGGCGGCTGTGCCGAGGGCGAGAGCTGCCGTCCTTCTTCTCATCGTGCCGACCTCTTCCTGGGATACGGCCGCGCTGGCAGCGGCATCGGGGACGGGGGTTGGAGGGGTCGCGCCGCCTACGACGCGCCGGGCTGTTCGCGGGCCGCGCGGGCCCACTCGCAAAGGACGGGGACGCAGCCCTCGGCGAAGTACTCGTAGTCGGCGGCGGTGTTGTAGACGTGCGCGGACAGCCGCAGATAACCGGTGCCGCCGAAGCTGGTGAAGGCCGTCTCCACGCCCAGGTCCCGGGCGGCCCGGTCGCGCAGCGCGTCGGCCTCGACGCGGCTGGTGCCCAGCCCCGTCGGCAGCCGCACCAGCCGCATTCCGGGCACCGGCATGCCCACGTCGACGGCGCTGGGTTCGCCGGTGAGCTCGGCGAAGGCGGCGCCGACGACGCGCTCGGCGTAGCCGACCAGGTCGTCCATGTACTGGCGGGCGGTCCCCCAGCCCCAGGTGCGCTCGATGAGGTCCAGCGCCGTCGGCGCCGCCAGATAGCTGGTGAGGTCCACCGTGCCCTGCTGGTCGAAGCGGTCGGGATACGGATCGGCGGCGCCCCACGAGTCGATCAGGGGGTAGAGCTGCTCGCGCCGCGGGCCGCGGGCGACCAGCGCGGCGGTGCCGCGCGGTGCGCAGCCCCACTTGTGCAGGTTTCCGGCCCAGAAGTCGCACGTCACACCGTCGAGGGGGGCGGCGATCAGACCGGGGGCGTGGGCGCCGTCGACGAGCAGCGGGATGTCGCGCCGCCGGGCCTCCGCGCCGATCCGCTCCACCGGCATCCGGCGTGCGGTCGCCGAGGTGATGTGGTCGAGGACGATGAGATCTGTGGCCTCGCCGATCTCGGCGGCCACGGCCTCGTACGCCTGCTCCTCGTCCGCGTCCAGCGGCACCCGGGCGGTGCGGACCCGGCCGCCCCAGCGGCGTGCCAACCGTTCGGCGCCCATGGTCACAGCCCCGTAGCCGTGATCGGTGACGACGATCTCGCCACCGCGGCGGCGGGAGAGGCCGGCGAACACGACGCTGGTACCGGCACTCGCGTTCGGCACCAAGGCGAGGTCGTCCAGGGCGACCCGCAGGAAGGCGGCGAGTTCGACCCGGGTGGCGGCGATCCGCTGCGGCAGCGCCGGGAACCACACCACCGGGGAGCGGTCCATTTCCGCACGCAGCTGGTTCTGCCGCTCCTGCGCCACCGAGGGGACCGCCCCGAACGAGCCATGGTTCAGGTGCTTCATCGCGGGGTCCAGCGACCACGCCCGGGCGGCGGGCCGGCCGTCGGCCAGCAGGAGGGGGCGCGGGGCGGTGGTGACCTCGGTCTCGCTCACATCACTCCATATCTGCCCGGCCCGAGTGCCCGAGACATCAGACAGTGTCTGAATTTTTTCCAGAGACATATGATGACTCGGCATCCTGGCATGGCCTTTTCACGCCTGCAAGGCTCATGCAAGGGAAAGTCATCAGATGAATCCTGGCCGATACATACAAGACATCTGATGACTCGAGATGACTCGGTACAGTGCACGGGGGCTTCGGCGATGCCGCCGGTCCGTCAGGGAGGAGTCGAATGTCCGCAGTCGACAAGGCGTTCCACGGCCTACGACACATGATCGCGACGGGACGTCTCGGTGCGGGCGAGCGCATTCCGCCCGAGGCCGAGCTCGGCGAGGAACTCGGCGTCTCGCGGGGATCGTTGCGTGAGGCCGTGCGGATGCTCGCGGCCCTGGGAGTGGTCGAGCCGCGGCACGGCTCGGGTACCTACGTCTCCCAGCTCAGGCCGGAGGACATCATCGGCAGCCTCTCGCTGACCCTCGAACTCCTCCCGCTGCCCGGCCTGTTGGAGGTGTACGAGATCCGGCGGGTCCTGGAGGCTCATGTCGCGGCCAAGGCCGCCGCGCGCCGAACCCCCGAGACCGTGCGGACGCTCTTCTCACTCATCGAGGCCATGGAGGCCACCGACGACCCCGCCGAGGCCTCGGAGCTCGACCACCGCTTCCACGCGGAGATCGCCCGGGCCGCCGAAAACCCCACCCTCGCCTCCCTGCTCGCGGTCTTCCGCGCCCGCTCCCGCAAGTACCAGGTCTTCACCCTCCCCGAGGGCCCCGAGCTGCGGCGCAAGAGCGACGCGGACCACCGCGTACTGGCCACCGCGATCGCCGACCGCGACCCTGGCTCCGCCGCGGGCGCGGCCGAGGCACACGTCACCCAGACGGAGCGGTGGCTGCGTGCCTTCATGCCTCCGGTGGAGGAGGGCGCCCAGGGCCGGGAGAAGAGCGGCGAGGCTGACGGCGCCCTGAGCTGATGGCACTCGGCCGTCGGCAGGCGGTACCCCGCGGCGCCCGTCACGGGGCGGGCCGGCCGGCCCGAGGGAATCGACGCGACAACCAATTGGGGTCCTGGTCGTCAAACTCCCTCATTCCAAGCAGCTCTCACCCTCTCGGGGTGGCCCTCCGATCCCGTCCCCGGATCGGCCGCCCGACGCCAGTGCTCCGCCACATGCCGGCCGGTCGCGAACCAGACGTCCCCCTGTGCGCGGACGTGGTCCAGCAGTTCCTCGAGCATCAGTACCCGTCCCGGCTTGCCGATGGACTGCGGGTCGAGGGCCAGGACCCAGCACAGGCCGTAGTCGCGGTAGGCGTCGAAGGAGTCCTTCCAGTCGTTCAGGACATCCTGGTAGGCGGCGATGCGGGACTCGGCGGGAGGGAAGGCGACCGGGGCGCCGTTGAAGAGGAAGTAGGGGTGATCGGCGTACTCCCACTGCCAGGGCAACTCCACGACGGGCGTGGGCCGTCCGGCGGACCACAGCAGGTGGGGGCGGTCGTCGCCGTGCGTGGACGAGGACCAGCCGAAGCCCAGTTCGTCGAGGAGCGCGGTGTGACCGTCGCCCATCGGGCCCGGGGCGGCACGCAACCCGGTCGGCCGGGCGCCGGTCACCGTCGTCAGCAGGTCGGCGGTGCGGGACCAGGTCTCCCGGATGTCCGGGGTGGGCGTTCCGCCGGGGACGGGGGGCGCGGCCGCGGCGATCTCGTGTCCCGCCGCCGCGACTTGGCGGACCGCATCGGCGTGGCGCAGCGCGGTGTGCTCGGGAACGAACCAGGTGGCTGGGAGCCCGTACGCGTCCAGAAGGTCCAGGAGGCGCGGGACGCCGCGGGTTGTGGCGTACGTCCCCAGCGAGAGGGTCTTGGGCCGGTGCCGGGCGGAGGGGTGCTGCCTGAGCCAGAACATTTCGGCGTCCAGGTTGAAGGTGAGCACCACCGCGCACCTGGCACCTCCCGGCCACTGCGGGCGCGGCTGCCTGCGCCGCCGGATGCCGCTGTCACCGCCGAGCGGAGGCATGGCCGTATCAGAGATGCTCATATCGCCCTCCCCGAAGCGGTCTCGCCGTGCGACCGCCACCAGTCGGCGATCTCGGCACCCGTGGCGAACCAGACGTCACCAGGTCGGCTCATGTGGTCCAGCAGTCGCTCCAGGGCACGCACCCGTTGGGGTTTGCCGATGACCTGCGGGTGCAGCATCAGGACGTAACACAGGCCCCATCGGTGGTAGCCGTCGAACTCGCGGCGCCAGTTGTCGAAGGTGGTGAGCGTGGACGCGATCCGGTCCAGGCCGCGCGGCTCCGGCGGGGACTCGTTGTAGACGAACTGCTGGTAGTCGTCCAGCTCCCAGTGCGCCGGGATCTCGATCAGGTCCAGGGCGTGGCCGTCGGCCTGCCAGCGGTAGGGCCGGTCGTCGCCGCGCATGGAACTGGAGTAGGAGAAGCCCAGCTCCGCGAGGACGGTGGGGGTGTCGGCTGCGATGTCGCCGCTGGGGCTGCGGAAGCCCACCGCGCGTACTCCGGTGGTACGTTCCAGCAGGTCCTGGCTCCGCTGGATGATGTCGCGCTGTGCCGCCCGGGAGTGGTCGAAGAAGGTCTCGTGCATCCAGCCGTGATGGCCGATCTCATGGCCGGACGCGGCGATGTCCTTCACCACGGCGGGCCATTGTTCGACGATCTTGCCCGGCACGAAGAAGGTGGCGGGCAGTGAGCGGTCCTCCAGCAGGTCCAGCAGGCGCGGGGTGCCTCGCCAGGGGCCGTACGCGCCGATGGAGAAGCCCCTTGCGTCGTCCCACTGCCCGGTGGCGCGGTCGAGCCACAGGGTGGGGCCGTCCAGGTCGAAGCTGAGCATGACGGCGCAGCGTGCCCCGCCCGGCCAGTGGGGCGGCGGTTGTCGGTGCATGGGCGGTTCCGGTTCGCGTGCGTTCGGATGCGGGGTGGGCTTCAGCTCTTGCGTGGCCGTGGCTCGGTGGGATCCAGCAACTGGCCGCGCAGGACGGTGAGTTGGTGGGAGGTCTCGACGGCGCGGTGCTCGTCCAGTGAGGCGAGGGCCAGGACGAGGGTGTCCATGACGACGGTGCCGGTCAGGGACTCGGCGGTGATGCCGGTGGGGGTGTGGGGGGCGCTGATCACCACGTCGGCGCGTGCGGCGAGCGGGCTGGTGGGTTCGTCGGTCACGAGCAGGACGCTCGCGCCGACCGCCCGTGCCCGCTCGGTGAGGACGGTGAACTCCCGTAGCAGTCTTCCGGGTTGGAGGATCACCACGGCGTCGCCACGGCCGAGGTCCAGCAGTTCGTCGGCCATGGTGAAGCCGGTGGCGCCGACGAAGCGGGCCCGGCGGCCGGCCCGGCGCAGCTTCAACACCAGGTGGCGGGCGGCGAGTTCGGAGGCGCCGACGCCGTACGCGACCACTTCGCGCGCGTCGGCCAGGATCTGGACCGCCTGCTTGAGTACGTCCGTCTCCAGCAGCCTGCGGCACTGTTCGAGACGCTCCGCTGCCTCGTCGAAGACGCGGTCCTTGATCTGCTCCAGGTCGTGGCCGACATGGGCGATGCGCTGCTTGAGCCGCTCCTCGGGAGCGGTCGCGGAGGTGAAGTCGGCGGCGAGTTCCCGCTTGAGCGCGGGCAGTCCGGTGTAGCCGAGGCGCTGCAGGGCGCGTACGACCGTGGCGTTGCTGGTTCCGCTCGCCGTGCCCAGTTCCTGCGCGCTGGCGAAGAGCAGGTGCTCCGGCGGAGTGCTCGCCAGGTACTGGGCCACCACGCGCTCTGATGCAGACAACTCCCCCCACAGGTCGCGAATCGTGGCGTGGAGTCGTGTCGCTCCGGTTACGTCTTCTGTTTCGCTCATTACAGCTATTGACTTCCTCGTAGCGTCCATTACTAACCTGGTGCCATCATTCCAGAAGCTCCGGATCCTGAAACGCACATTACAGGCCGCTGTGGCTCCGGGCCTTGGATCACATGCGTCGCAGAGCACAGTCCCAGAGCGTCAGTCGCAGAACACAGGAGAGGCATGACAGCCAGCGCCATCCCGATCGTCGAGATCTCCGGTACGCCCGTCGAGCGCGGCCGTCAGTACGGCGAAGCCGTGCGCGGCAGACTCGGCGCCGCGCTCGCCTACTACCAGGAAGCCTTCGGCCAGTCGTCGGGGCTCACCTGGGAGCAGGTCACCGCGCGGGCCGAGCGCTGGCTGGAGCCGGTGCGCGCGTACGCCCCCGATCTCGTCGAGGAGATGAGCGGGATCGCCGAGGGCGCCGGGGTCGGGCTGCTGGACGTGCTCGCGCTGAACGCCCGGGGCGAGATCATCTACGACGAGACCTTCGCCAGGATGCGCGGCCGGGACGACTCCACGGAGGACGCCGTGGAGGAGAAGGGAACGGCCGACGGCTGCACCTCCTTCGCCGTCATGGGCGAGGCCAGCGGCGACGGGCACGTGTACTGCGGACAGAACTGGGACTGGCGGGCGGGCACCGCGGACACCCTCGTGATGCTGCGGATCGTCCAGCCCCCGCGCCCCACGGTGATCATGCAGGTCGAGGCGGGCCAGATCGGCCGCCAGGGTGCCAACTCCGCGGGCATCGCCCTCAACGCCAACGGTCTCGGCGGCCGTTTCGACGACGCCGTGGGCCTCCCCCAGACCGTGATCCGCCGCCGCGTCCTGGACAGCGAGTCGATCAGCGAGGCGGTCGAGGTGCTGTGCCGCACCCGCGGCCATATCGCCAGCAACGCCCTGCTGACCTGCCGCGAAGGCTTCGCCATCGACCTGGAGACCACCCCCGGCGCGCACGGCTGGCTGTATCCGGCCGACGGCCTGCTCGTACACGGCAACCACTACCAGGCCGGCGTGCCCGTCCAGCTCGCCGCCAACTACCGCCCCGCGTCCTCCGATTCACTCATCCGCGTACCCCGCGCCGAGGCCGGACTGCGCCAGCTGCGTACGGCCACCGCGCCCGACGACTCCCGCAAGCTGATCCGCCAGGCCATGTCCGACCACCTCGGTCACCCCGAGGGCCTGTGCACCCACCCCGATCCGCGGCAGGCGGAGGTCAAGCGGTGGACGACGCTGCTGTCCTCCTGCGTGGACCTGACCACCGGTGACTACTACGTGACCCCGGGCACCCCCTGCGACCACGAGTACCAACACCTGCCCTGGAACCTCTACGACGGCCCGCACGCCCCGAACTGACGCGCCCTCGGCCCGCGACGCAAACGCCCCCCACCGCGCTGACGCCTCCTCACCTCTCGAACCACCAGGAAGAGCCTGCTATGAGAACCAAGCTCTGTACCACCGCAGCCGGCCTCGCGGGAGCACTGCTGTTCACCGCGGGGTGCTCCGGGGCCTCCACCGGGTCGGGTGGCGCGACCGCCGACGCCGCCGAGCTCAAGCTCACCAACACCACCGCCAAGGCGTCCGGCGAGGCCGCCTCCGTGAACTGGCTGGTGGAGCAGGAGCCCGGTTCCCTGGACCTGGACCGGCAGGGCAACACCAGCGGACGGACCGTGCTGGCCAACGTCTGCGAGCGGCTGCTCCAGCTCCAGCCCGACCTCACCACCGAGCCGCAGCTCGCGGCGAAGGCCGAGTACACCGACGACAGGACGCTCGTCCTCACCCTCCGCGACGGCGTCACCTTCCACGACGGCTCCCCCATGACGGCCGACGACGTGGTGTGGAGCCTGAAGCGGCACGCGCAGCCGGAAATGTCGGAGTCGGACGAGTACGAGGACGTCGACGAGATCACCAAGACCGGCGCTTCCGAGGTCACCGTCACCTTCAAGGAGCCGAGTGCCCTGTTCATGAAGGCGCTGGCGGGCGACGCCGGGATCATCATGGACCGCGAGACGGTGGAGAAGCAGGGCGACGACTACGGCACCCCTGGCCGGCCGGACGCCTGCACGGGGCCGTACCGGCTGAAGAGCTGGGATTCCGGATCGTCGATCAACATCGAGCGTTACGCGGACTACTGGGACGACAGCAGCCCGGCGCTGACGAAGAACGTCGTCTTCCGCTGGGCGACCGGCAGCGCGCTGGTCAACGCCGTCTCCACCGGCGCGGCGGACGGCGCGTATCTGACCGCCACGGGCCCGGCCGCCGTACTGGCCGAGAAGAAGGGCGTACGCGCCTACTACGGGCAGAGCACCACCGCCTGGTCGCTCAGCCCCACCGACAGCGGCGCGCTGAAGGACACCCGGCTGCGCAAGGCGCTGTCGCTGGCGCTGGATCGTGAGGGCATCGCCAAGTCCGGGTTCAGCGGGCTCGCCACGCCCTGGGCGACGCCCGTCGGGCCCGGCGCGTGGGGCTACGAGAAGGCCACGTTCCAGAAGGCTCAGACGGACCTGGAGAAGTCGACCGCCTACACGGCGTCGCCGTCGTCCGACGACATCGACGAGGCCAAGAAGCTGGTCGAGGAGGCCGGGGCGCCCGCGCAGCCGATCGTCGTGGCCAGTGACGGCGGTGAGAGCCAGACGGTCATCACCAACGCGGTGCGCGGCGCGGCCCAGAAGATCGGTCTCGAAGTGAATGTGAAGACGGTGCCGCCGAGTCAGTACGACGAGTTCTTCGCCGACCCGAAGGCGCGGGAGGGCTTCGATCTGATCGCGGTCGACTGGTACATCTCCAAGGCCGACCCGGTGGGCTTCTACGACAACGCCATGTCCGGCAACGCCAACAACTGGCTCGGATACTCGGACAGCGGCTACGACGCCCTCGTCAAGAAGGCCCAGCAGACGATCGACGACAAGGAGCGGGCGAAGCTCGTCATCGAGGCGCAGTCGAAGTTCGCCGACGCCGCCGTGTGGATTCCGCTGGTGCAGGTGCCGTCGGTGCTGGTGCTCGGCGAGAAGTACACCGGCCCGCCCGCGTCCATGGTGTCGCTGTACTACCCCTGGGCCGCCGACCTCGGAACGAAGGGCTGAAGCCATGCTGCGCGGACTGCCGCGGCGCATCGCCGGCCTGCTCGCGACGCTGCTCGCCGCCTCGTTCGTCATCTTCTCCGCCGTCTACGCGGCACCGGGCGACCCCGCCGTCCTCCTCTCCGGCAGCAGGCAGGAGCTCACTCCTGAGAAGCTCGCTGCGGTCCGCGCCGAGTACCACCTCGACGAGCCGCTCGTCGTCCAGTACGGGCGGTGGCTTTGGGAGAGCGCGCAGGGCGACCTGGGCCGGTCGTTCCAGTACCGCGACCAGGTGGCTGACCTGATCGGGGCGCGACTGCCGACCACCCTCGAACTCGTCGCCTACGCCACGGTGTTCTTCGTGGTCCTGGGCATCGGGTCCGGGGTGCTGGCGGCGCTGCGCCGCGGCTGGATGGACTCGGCCGTCGTCGGGGGCACCACGCTCGCCGCGTCCATCCCCTCGTTCGTCGCCGCGATCGCGCTGGTGTCGCTGTTCGGGGTGCAGCTCGGCTGGTTCCCGGTGACCGGCCAGGGCGAGGGATTCGCCGGCCGGCTGCACCATCTGACACTCCCGGCGTTCGCGCTGGCGCTCGGCGCACTAGCGGTGATCAGCCGGGTGACCCGGCAGGCGATGGCCGAGGCGTACGCCTCCGATCATGTGGAGGCCGCCCGCGCCGCCGGTCTGACGGAGCGTGAGATCGTCGTACGGCATGTGCTGCGCAACGCGCTCGGCCCGATCGTCACCATGTGCGGTCTCGTCATGGCAGGCATGCTCGCCGGGACGGTGGTCGTCGAGACCGCCTTCGGCCTCAGCGGCGTCGGCTCGCTGCTGGTGAGCGCGATCACCACGCACGACTTCCCCGTCACGCAGGCGGTGCTGCTGCTGATGGTCATCGGCTATGTCGTCGTCACGACACTGGTCGACCTCGTACATCCGCTGATCGACCCCCGGGTCTCGCTCGGAGGGAGGACCGCATGACGACTCTGACAGCCGGGGCACTGCTCCCGGTCAAGGCGCGGGCCCGGCGGCCGGTACCGGTGATGGTGGCGGGCGGCTTCCTCGCCCTGGTCGTGGTGGCGGCCGTCTTCGCGCCCCTGCTCTCACCGTACGCGCCCGACGCCGTCGACCTGTCCGCCTCACTCGCCGGGACGAGCCCCGAGCACCTGCTGGGCACCGACGCCTCAGGACAGGACCTGCTCTCCCGCGTGCTGTACGGAGCCCGGTCGAGCCTGCTCGCTCCCCTGGCGCTGCTCGCGCTGGCCGCACTGCTCGGCATCACCATGGGCACGGTCGCGGCCTGGTACGGCGGCTGGGTGGACACCCTGCTCTCGCGCGTGACCGACGTGATGTACGCCTTCCCGGGCCTGCTGTTCGTCGTCCTGGTGATCGCGGTGTTCGGCGACGGCCTCACCACCTCCGTCGTCGCCATGGGGCTCGCGTACGCGCCCACCATCGCCCGGTACACACGCAGTCTCGCCCTGTCCGAGCGGTCCAAGCCCTACATCGACGCCTATCGGGTCCAGGGCATGGGCGGGGCGCGGATCTGCGTACGTCATCTCGTGCCCAATCTGTCCGGTGCGCTCGTCGGCTATCTCGTGGTGCTGTTCGGCGAGGGACTGATGAGCCTGGCCACGCTCAGCTATCTGGGCTTCGGCGCCGGATCGCCCAGTATCGACTGGGGATTGATGGTGCAGGAGGGCCAGGACGCGGTGGTGCAGGGAGCGCTGCTGCCGGCTCTCGTACCGGGCACGGCCATCGCCGCCGTGGTGGTGGCCTTCAACATCGTCGGGGTCTGGGTCTCGGACCGGCTGGGCCAAGGAAGGTAACCGTCCATGCTGCTGGACATCGAGAATCTCACCCTCCGGCTGCCCTCCGGGGCCGCTGCCCGACCCCTGCTCGCCGAGGTGTCGCTGACCGTCGGCCGGGACGAAGTGGTCGGCCTGGTCGGCGAGTCGGGCTCCGGGAAGTCGACCACGGCACGGGCCGTGCTGGGCATGCTGCCCGAGAGGGCGTCGGTCTCTGGCGCCGTGCGGGTGGACGGCGAGGACGTACTCGCCATGGAACCCGGCCGCCTGCGCGCCCACCGGTCCCGTACCGTCTCCATGGTCTTCCAGGACCCCCGCTCGGCGATGAACCCGGTCCGCCGGATCGGCGACTTCCTCACCGAACCGCTCGTACGCGTCCTGGGGCTGCCCAAGCGCAAGGCGGCAGCGAAGGCCGTGGAACTGCTGGCCGCCGTGGGGCTGCCCGATCCGGAGCGCCGGATGCGGCAGCGCCCGCACGAGCTGTCCGGCGGCATGCTGCAACGGGTCGTGATCGCCGCCGCGCTCGCCACGGACCCCGGCCTCCTGCTCGCCGACGAGGCGACGAGCGCGCTGGACGCGACCACCCAGGCGGAGGTGCTGGCCCTGCTGCGCGGCATCCAGGAGGAGCGGCGACAGGCCGGCAGCGGCCTCGGCACGCTGTTCATCACCCACGATCTGCCGCTCGCCGCCGCCTACTGCGACCGCGTGTACGTGATGTACGCGGGCCGCGTGGTGGAACACCAGCCCGCCCGCGGCCTGTTCGCCGACCCACGGCATCCCTACACCCGCGGCCTGCTGGACTGCTCGCCCGCACTGGGCGACGAGCGCGAACTGCGCCCCATCCCCGGCCGCCCGCCGTCACTGTCCGACACCTTCACCGGCTGCCCGTTCGCCCCGCGCTGCCCGCGCGCCGAGGAGGAGTGCGAGAGCTGGACGCCGGTGACGGTTCCGTTCGGCGACGACAGCGGATCGGCGGACGGCGGATCCGTGGACGGCGGATCCGCCGCCTGCCGCCGTCTGGAACTCGTAGCGAGGAGCAACGCATGACCAAGGCCGAACCCGCACTCGTCGTACAGGGCCTGTGCAAGAGCTATCCGCTCCCGGGCGGCGGCCGTACGACGGCCGTGGACGATGTCTCGTTCTCCGTGGCGGCCGGCGGCTCGCTGGGCGTCGTCGGCGAGTCCGGCTCCGGAAAGACCACGGTGGCCCGGATGCTGGTGGGCCTGGTACGGCCGGACGCGGGAACGATCGCTGTGAACGGGCGGGAACGGACGCCCGGGGAACGCGGCGGAAAGCTGCCCGGCCTGAGGCGGCCGGGCGGGGGCAGAGCGGCACGTCTGCGCCGCGCCCGCGAGATCCAGATCGTCTTCCAGGATCCGTATGTCTCCCTGGACCCCCGCCTGACGGCGCGTCAGTGTCTGCACGGCGCATTGCGGCTGCACGGCCGGTACGAGGGTGGGGCCGCCGCGACGCGGGTCGGCGAACTGCTCGATCAGGTGGGCCTGGGCAAGCGGGAGGCCGATGCCCGGCCACGTGGGCTGTCGGGCGGGCAGCGTCAGCGGCTGGCCATCGCCCGTGCGCTGGCCGTGGATCCTCAGGTGCTGGTTCTGGACGAGGCGGTGGCGGCGCTGGACGTGTCCATCCAGGCGCAGATCCTCCAGCTTCTCGCCGATATCCGCCGGGAGACAGGGGTGGCCCTGGTCTTCGTCAGCCACGACCTGGCCGTCGTACGGCACATCACCGACGACACGCTGGTGATGCGACGCGGCCGCACGGTCGAGACCGGCCCGACGGCCCGCGTCCTGGACGCCCCGGCGGACCCGTACACCCGGCTCCTGCTCTCCTCCGTGCCACGTGAGGGCTGGGACCCGGCCGAGACGGTACGGCTGCGCGGCGAACTCGCCGGAGCGACGCTGGCGGACTGATTGTCCCGTCGAATGCATCGAACGCGCCATCAGGGGCGTGGAAGTGGGCGCGGAAGTGGCGCAATCGACCGTTGCGGCCCTGGCGCCCGAGGAAGAATCTGGAGGATGCGGGAGCGCTCCCATACCGGAATTCACCGTCTCGGAAAGAAGGAGACCCGTGTCTGATTGTCATGATCGCATCAAGCTGACCCGGCCTCGGGTGACACTCGCCCTGAGCCTGCTCACCGCGGCCCTGCTCTGCCTGATCCCCTGGAGCGGCACCGCCGCCGCCCACGGTTCCGTCATCGACCCCGCGTCCCGCAACTACGGCTGCTGGGACCGCTGGGGAGACGACTTCCAGAACCCCGACATGGCACAGGAAGACCCGATGTGCTGGCAGGCCTGGCAGGACGATCCGAACGCCATGTGGAACTGGAACGGCCTGTACCGTAACGGCTCCGCCGGCGGCTTCCAGGCGCACGTCCCCGACGGGCAGCTGTGCAGCGGCGGCCAGGCCGAAGGCGGCCGTTACAACTCCCTCGACACGGTGGGCGCCTGGCAGACGACGGACATCGCCGGCGACTTCACCATCGAGCTGTACGACCAGGCCAGTCATGGCGCGGACTATTTCCTGGTCTACGTCACCCGCCAGGGCTTCGACCCGACCACCCAGCCACTGACCTGGAACGACCTCCAACTGGTCGCCCGGACCGGCGAGTACGCACCGAGCCAGAACTACTCGATCGACGTGAGCACGTCGGGCCTGACCGGCCGCCACGTCGTGTACACGATCTGGCAGGCCTCGCACATGGACCAGACGTACTTCCTGTGCAGCGACGTGAACTTCCGCTGACACGCTGACACACCGCCGTCCCGCCGGACGCACCGCGTCCGGCGGGACACCAGCCCTGCGCGAGCTTCGCCGGACAAGCGCATAAGCTCGGCAGATGGCCAAGTACTTCGACGTGCACCCCGACAATCCCCAGCAGCGCACCATCGGCCAGGTGGCCGAGAGCATCCGCTCAGGTGCCCTGGTCGTCTACCCGACGGACTCCTGTTTCGCGCTGGGCTGCCAGCTGGGCAGCCGTGACGGCATCGACCGGATCCGGTCCATCCGGCAACTCGACGACCGGCACCACTTCACGCTCGTATGCCAGAACTTCGCGCAGCTCGGCCAGTTCGTGCACATCGACAAGGACGTGTTCCGCGCCATCAAGGCCTCCACGCCCGGCAGTTACACCTTCATCCTCCCCGCGACGAAGGACGTGCCGCGCAGGATGCTGCACCCGAAGAAGAAGACGGTCGGAGTCCGCATCCCCGATCACACCGTCGCCCAGGCCCTGCTCGCCGAGCTGGGTGAGCCGCTGCTCTCCAGCACCTTGCTGCTGCCGGACGAGGAGGAGCCCATGACCGTGGGCTGGGAGATCAAGGAGCGCCTCGACCACGTCGTGGACGCGGTGGTCGACTCCGGGGACTGCGGCACCGAACCGACCACCGTCATCGACTTCTCGGGCGGCGAGGCCGAGATCGTACGCAAGGGAGCGGGCGACACCGCGCGCTTCGAGTGACGCGTCCGACGACGGCCGCGCGGGAGTTCCACGAAGAATGACGGCACGAGGGATGCGCGGGTCGAGCTGGGACGTGCGGCGGCGCGGGCCGGCTTCCGGACCGTGTCCGCCGTGACCACGCCGGGTGCGCCCGTCACGACGGCTGCGTTCTTCGTGACCGAGGCGGGCGATCCGGGACTCGAGCCCGCGTGAAGCCGATGCCGGAGCGTACGAGTGCGGCCCGTAATCCCGCTCCCTGTTCGGCTGAAGAGGCGCGGAGCTGGACATCTTTTGCGCCGGTTGCGGCAAAACCTACGGATTCGATGCCCTTTCACCGTCGAACCCGAGGAGACACCCTGATGGTCCTTCGATCCGCCGGAGCAGTCTGTGCCGCCCTGACCGTGTTCGGCGCGCTCGTGCTGACGGGGCCGCCCGCGGCCGTGGCGGCCGAGCCCCCCGTACCGACGACCGCGACGTCCGCCGCCGAGACGCTGGGCGCGCACAAGCCGTCGGCCGAAGTGCTGCGCGCGCTGCGGCGCGATCTGGGCCTGACCGAGACGCAGGCCAGGACGCGGCTGGTGAACGAGGCGGAGGCCGGCACGCGCGCCGGCCGTCTCCAGAACGCTCTGGGCGAGCGCTTCGCGGGCGCCTGGCTGCACGGCTCGACTTCCGCCGGCCTCACTGTCGCCACCACCGACGTCGCGGACGTCCCCGTCATCGAGGCCGGCGGCGCCAAAGCCGCGGTCGCCAAGGTCGCTCTGGAGGACCTCAGGGCCGCCAAGGTGAGGCTGGACGCCGCCGCGGCCCGTACCAAGAAGCCGCTCGACACACCGGTCCGGTACGTCGACATCCAGGCAAACCAGGTGACGGTGCAGGCGACCAACCGATCCGCCGCGAACGCGCTCGTCGCGGCTGCCGGGGTCGACCGGAAGCTCGTGGGCGTCAAGGTGTCGGCGGACCGGCCTCGTGCGCTGCACGACATCCGGGGCGGCGACGCGTTTCACAACATCGAGGAGCGGGCCCGCTGTTCCGTCGGGTTCTCCGTCACCATGGACGAGCAGCGGGGCTTCGCCACCGCGGGCCACTGCGGGAGACCGGGCGACAGGACCACCGGCTACAACGGGGTCGGCCAGGGAAGCTTCCGAGCCTCCACGTTCCCCGGCCGTGACATGGCCTGGGTGCGCGTCAACAACGACTGGACCGCGACTCCCGACGTCAAGGCCGACGGAGGAAGGAACGTCCAGGTCACCGGCTCGGCACAGGCTCTGGTGGGCGCCGCGATCTGCCGGTCCGGCTCCACCAGCGGCTGGCACTGCGGACGGATCGAGCAGCACGACACGAGCGTCAGCTATGCCGAGGGCACCGTCGACGGCGTGACCGAGACGACAGTGTGCGCCGAGGCGGGCGACTCCGGCGGCTCCTTCGTCTCGGGCACCCAGGCGCAGGGTGTCCTCTCGGGCGGCTCCGGCGACTGCACGAGCGGCGGGACGACCTACTACCAGCCGATCAACCCGCTGCTCGCCACGTACAGACTCGTCCTCACGACCAGCACGAGCGCCACGGGCACTCCCGGCGGCGTCCCGGCCGAGCCGGCGGGTACCTGGGCCGCGGGCCAAGTCTACGGCGTCGGGAGCGAGGCGACCTACGGCGGCGTCACCTACAAGTGCCTTCAGGCACATCAGGCGCAGACGGCGTGGCAGCCCGCGAGCACTCCGGCTCTGTGGCAACGAATCTGACGAACCTGACAGTTGATCAGGTCTGTGCGGCGCGAGGCTCCGGACCCCGGCTCTCGCGCCGCGCCCGGTCCTACCCCCGCCGGGAGCCGCGTGCGACGCCCCTCGCCCACAGCACGAGGGGGATCTGGAGGGGCAGGCGGCCGAAGGCCGCGGTCTTGATGGCGGTGGGGCGGTGTCGCCAGTCGAGGGCCATCTGCACATTGGCCGGGAACACCCCGACGAAGAACGCCGCCGTCGCGTGGGCTGCTGCGCGGCGTGTGCGGGGATGCGCGAGTCCGGCCGCCAGGGCGAGTTCGGCGGCGCCGCTGACGTAGGTCCATGTCCGGGGAGAGCCCGGCAGCATGCGGGGGATGGTCGCGTCGTACGGCTTCGGCGCGACGAAGTGCGTCACGCCGGCGGTGGCGAGGAGACCGGCGAGCATGAGCGGGGAGCGTCGGGAAGGGGCCATCGTGCCTCCGTAGTCGTGGATACGGCGTAACGCTACGGGAGGGCAGGCGCTGCCGCGCAACGCCTGTGGCGCCAAATCCCTTGTCCTGTCAGGTGGTTGAGTCCCGACACCGCGCCTCCGCCGACCCGGGAAGTCGAGTCGGCGGAGGTCGCCGCGGCCCTTGTTGTCCGTCGTCGGCTGGGAACTAGGCGACGACGCCGGACTTCGCGATCTTGATCGGCACCCTGGTCGCGCCGGAGCGGGACCCCTGGGCCTCGACGGCCTTGACGACGTCCATGCCCTCGACGACCTCGCCGAAGACGACGTGCTTGCCGTCCAGCCAGTCCGTGATGATCGTCGTGATGAAGAACTGCGAGCCGTTGGAGTTCGGACCGGCGTTGGCCATGGACAGCAGTCCCGGCTTGGTGTGCTTCAGCTGGAAGTTCTCGTCGGCGAACTTCTCGCCGTAGATGCTCTTGCCGCCGGTGCCGTCGCCGCGGGTGAAGTCGCCGCCCTGGAGCATGAAGTCGGGGATGACCCGGTGGAAGCCGGAGCCCTCGTATCCGTAGCCGTGCTCGCCCGTGGCCAGCTCACGGAAGTTGCGCGCGGTCTTGGGGACCACGTCGTCGTACAGCTTGAAGACGATCCGACCGGCGGGCTGGTCGTTGATGGTGATGTCGAAGTACACGTTGCTCATGGCTTCATCCAAACACCTTCACCCCCCGCCGCACACTTCGGGCCCCGTTCCCGGGGCCCGGCCGTGTCGCGTCAGGAGGTGCCGAGGGCCGTACGGAGGGTGCTGACGGCCTGGGCGATGGCGGCCCCCGCCGCGTGGGTCTCGCGCAGGGCGTTGAGCATCACGAAGTCGTGGATGATGCCCTGGTAGCGGACCGCGGTGACCGGGACGCCGGCCTTGCGGAGCTTGCCCGCGTAGGCCTCGCCCTCGTCGCGCAGGACGTCGGCCTCGGCGGTGATGACCAACGCCGGGGGCAGATCGGCGAGTTGCTCGGTGGTGGCGCGCAGCGGGGAGGCCGTGATCTCGGCACGCTGGGCTTCGTCGGTCGTGTACTGGTCCCAGAACCACTGCATGCCGTCGCGGCGCAGGAAGTAGCCCTCGGCGAACTGACGGTAGGAGCCGGTGTCGAAGGCGGCATCGGTGACCGGGTAGAAGAGGACCTGCTGGACCAGGGGCACGTCACCGCGCTCCTTGGCCATCAGAGTCAGCGCGGCGGCCATGTTGCCGCCCACCGAGTCGCCGGCGACCGCGATGCGGGTGGCGTCGAGGGAGTGGTCGGCGCCGTCGCTGACGATCCACTGGGCGACGGTGTAGTTCTGCTCGATGGCGACGGGGTAGCGGGCCTCGGGCGAGAGGTCGTACTCGGGGAAGACCACCGCTGCGCCGGTGCCGACGGCGAGTTCGCGCACCAGGCGGTCGTGGGTGTGGGCGTTGCCGAAGACCCAGCCGGCGCCGTGGATGTACACGATCACCGGGAGGACGCCCCCCGCTCCCGCGGGTCGCACGATGCGTACGCGGACCTGGCCGGTGGGACCGCCCGGCACGACGACCCACTCCTCGTCGACGGCGGGCTTGGTGACGTCGCCGGACTGCACCTCGTCGACGAGCTTGCGGCCGTCGGCCGGGCCGAGGTCGAACAGGTACGGCGGGTTCGCGGTCGCCTCGGCGAAGGACAGGGCGGCGGGCTCCAGGACCGGGCGGGGGCCGGCGTTCTCGGTCATGGCGGTCTCCTCGGATCGAATGCCGCGCACACTCCGGAGGCGGTTTGCGCTGGGGAGCGGCGGCACAACATGAGAGTAGCGCGCTATTTAGTCGTGCACAACTTATTAGCTCTCGATACAATCGAGGGGACGTGAAAGATAGGGTGGACGTCCTCGTGCAGAGCGCAGGTACCTCATGCAGGGCACAGGACCGGAACAAGGGAGCGAGACCATGACCGCAACCGGGGCAGAACCGAGGCAGGAGGGCTCCCTGCTCCTGGACGACCAGCTCTGCTTCGCCCTCTACGCGGCCTCACGGGCGGTCACGGCGCGCTACCGTCCCCTGCTGGACGAGCTCGGGCTCACCTACCCGCAGTACCTCGTCATGCTCGTGCTGTGGGAGCGTGACGCCGGACACGCGGTCTCCGTACGCGACCTGGGGACCGCGCTCCAGCTGGAATCCAGCACCCTCTCCCCCCTCCTCAAGCGCCTGGAGGCGCACGACCTGATCCGCCGCGAGCGCCGTGCGGAGGACGAGCGTTCCGTCGCCATTCGTCTCACCGAGACCGGCGTGCGCCTTCGCGAACGGGCCCACGCCGTGCCCGTGGCCATCGGTGACGCCATGGGCCTGACCCGCGAACAGGACGCCATGGCCAAGCAGTTGCTCCGCCTGCTCACCGCGAACGTCTCCGAGGACTGACATCCACAGGGGCATCCTCGCCGGTCCCTCAAATGGCGGCCCCCGGTTGACAGGCAGACGATGTAGTGGAGGCCCGCGAGAGTGCTGGGCATGGCCGCGATGGAGGGAAGCACGATGATCGAGGTCAAGACGGTCGAAAAGCCGGATGAGCGACGCGATTTCCCCAGGGGCCACCTCGAAGCCGTCCACCTCACCGGGCTGGACTTCGCCGTGGCAACCTTCGAGCCCGGCTGGCGCTGGTCCGAGTCCGTGGCTCCGATCGCGGGGACCGAGAGCTGCCAGGTCCATCACAACGGCTATGTCGTCCAGGGACGGATGCGCGTCCGCATGGACGACGGCGCCGAGAGCGAGGTCGGACCCGGCGATGTCTTCGTGGTCCCGCCCGGGCATGACGCCTGGGTCGTGGGTGACGAAGCAGTGATCGCGTACGACTTCGCGGGCGGCATGGCCCAGGAGTACGCGAAGGCCAAGGAGGGATAGCCGGGCGTCGGTCCCGGTCGGATACGCAATCAGTTACGTCAGTCGCGTACGGGCCTGGTCGTCGCGTTGCGCAGGCGGATGCCGCTGAATCCCAGTGTGCTGGTGATCACGGCGTCCCAGAAATCCCAGAGGTTGTCGAGTACGCGCAGCTGGATTCCGGCGTCCCGGTGGAGCTGGAGCAGGTCGCCGACCGGCTCGGGTGGGCCGAGCGGTTCGACGGGCTCGCTCGCGACGAAAGCGTGCGGTGCCGGTTCGCCGAACGGCCGGAAGGCGTCGGCGGAGAACCGGTAGGCGAACAGTCGGCCGTTCAGGAACCGTTCCACCCAGCCGTACTCGATCGCATGGACGCGCTCGCCGCCGCCCGGACCGAGGATGCGTTCCCGGTCGGACGGCGATGTGCTCGGCACGGTCCAGGCCATGGCCCGCGGGCACTGCCGGGGAAACCAGTAGTCCGGCGCTCGGTCATGGTCGACGGCCCATACGTAGGCCTCCGTCTGCTGGGCGGTGGCGGCGACGTGCGGTCGGAACTCGGTGATCGTGGGGTCTTCCGAGAAGTGCAGTACCTCGCCGGGTCGTGGGCGCATGTACTGGTTCTACCGCAGCACCCCACCGCCCAGGGGCGGTCGCGCGTCACTCGTTGGGGCGGGCCGCGCTGATGTCGCCGAGCGCGGACTCGGGGTCACGTTCCATGGCGAGGTCGCCCAGGGCGACGATCCCCACGGGGTGCTTGCCCTCGACGACCGGGAGCCGGCGCAGCGAGTGTTCGCGCATCAACTGCACGGCGCGACCCACCTCGTCGTCAGGGGTGACGGTGACGAGTTCCGGGCTGCAGGCGGACTGCACGGTCGTGTCGGCGGGGTTCTTGTCCTCGGCGAGTACGCGCACCACGAGGTCCCGGTCGGTGACCAGTCCGCGCAGTTCGTCGCCCTCGGCGACCAGCACCGCGCCTATGTTCTCGTCACGCATCCGGTGCGCGACCTCGCTGACCGCGGTGCGCGTGCCCACCGCGACGGGGGCACTCGTCATGATCTCGCGGACTTTCTGAGCCATCGCTGTCCTCCGGTGAACGGGCGGCGACATCCCCAGCCGCCGCTGGACCGACCAAGTACCCGCAGGATCCGTCTCCAAGCACGCTCCCGTGCCAGGTCATCCGGACCGTGTCATCGGCCGGTGGGCTCATCGGAACGGGCGCGCCAACCGTGCCACCGTCGTACGGAGATGACGATCACCGGTCCGTCGGGGGGCCGTTGACGATACTGGGCGTACTTCTGGCGCAGCAGCTCCACCGCGGTGGCGTACTCGTCCCGCGCGTCTCTTTCCGGAGCGCCCGGCGGCACGACCCGGGCGGTGCCGTCCGCCCGTACCCACCACAGCCGGTCCCAGTCGTCGTCGTACTCGTCCACCAGCAGACACACCTCCGGGCGGACGGCGATGTTGTCCAGCCGCTTCACACGGCCCGGCCGCTTCGGCTTCCAGTCGATGGCGGTGACGATCTCGTCGCCGCGCTGGGCGAACACGAGCGGTACCAGATACGGACGCCCCTCGGCGTCCGAGGTCGCCAGGCGTGCCACCGGGGCCTCGGCGAACCGCCGCCGCGCCTCAGCCTCGTCCATGACCGGCATGAGGAGCCTCCGTCCGCCTTTGTTCGGCTCGGTGTCCGTCCATGGTCGCGCGGCTTCTGGTTCTGGCCGAGCCGGGGGTACCTCCGACGCCGGGGCGGGGCGGCCTTACGGTTGGGGTGACGTACCGACCTGAGGAGATGCACCGCTCGTGCACGACGCACCGATCTACGACCAACTGATCTCCGAACGCGGCGACATTCCGCTCCAGGTCCGCAGCGAGGCCCGCCGGCTCCAGAGCGAACTCGGCTGGATCGCCGACGGGGGCCCCTCGCCCGCCGGCCGGCCGCCCCTCTCCCCCACTGCTCCCGCCCCCGTCCCCGCTCCCGACTCCCGTGCCCAGCAGCCCGGTTCACAGCCAGGTTCGCAGGGCTGGTTCGCCTGACGGGAATGACCGGAATGCGGCACCAGCACCTGAGCACGACGCCGGATTCAGACGCGCAGCCACTCCGTCACCACGACCTCCTCGTCGGTCCGCAGCCGTAGGGCGAACGGGCCGGTGAGGAGCAGATCGCAGAGGAAGCGGCCCATCTCGTCGGCCGTGACCGTACCGGTCGCCGTCGACTGCACGGTGCCCAGGATCTCGATCCGGGCGGGCTGCGGCGGCAGCACCTGGCCCGTCAGCCCCTCGGCGGTCACCTCTATGTCGACGGTGAGGTCCCCCGTGCTGAAGGTCAGCATCCTGGGCACGTCCGCACCCCGGACCGGGATGGCGTCGACGAGCGAGTCGAACGTCAACTCGGCGAGCCGCGCGTCTAAATCGCGAAGCGCATGCAGGGCATAGGCCTCGACGGCGAGGTGCCGCAGCTCGGCGGGCACCGGGTCCAGAATGGCGGCGGCCTGGCGCAACGCCTCCTCGAGGGCGTCGTCCTGAGCGGCCTCGTCGAAGCCGTCGTTGCCAACGTCGTCGTTCACCGCACCCCCCGGGCGACCAGACGCGCACGCAGCCGACGCAGGCAGCGCTGACGCAGGGGTCCGATGCTGCCCACGGCGATACCCAGCGCGCCGGACACCTCCTGGTAGCTGGGCGGCGGGGAGGCCATCAGCACGCGGAGCAACTCCCGGCAGCGGTCGCCCAGTTCCTCGAACTCCTGCCACATCCGGCGAATGCGTTCCGCCTCCGCGGCGGCCTCCTCGGATTCGATCAGCGACTCCTCGGGCGTACGGTCCTCGCTGATCCCGTCGAGTACCTGGGGATCGTCCGTGGGAGTCAGCCGTCTGGTGCTCTTGATGACCTTCAGGCACTCGTGACGCGCGGTGCTCGCGAGCCAGGAGCCGGCCTTGTGCGGTTCGCGGATCCGGTCGAGGTGCTGGGCGAAGCGGAACCAGGCGGTCTGGTACACCTCGTGCGCGTCGGCGTCGGAGAGCCGGTGCGCGCGTACGACGGACCACACCAGCGGGCTCAGCCCGTCCACCAGCGCTTTCCAGGCCGCCGCGTCCCCGTCGGCGGCGGACTGGACGAGCGCACCGACAGCGTCACGGTCCACGGCCCCACCCCTCGTGTACGGCAAGTCATCGTACGCCGCGGAGTGAGGGATTCCGACCGTGATCCGGGACAAGAGCACCGTGCCCGAGCAGGAGGTCATGCCGTCGCGGAGGGCGTGGCGACCGGGACGGGGGCCCAGGTCGGCGGGCGCAGCGCGGGCACAACGACGCCACGTACCTCCGCGTGGTCGCGGTTCGCCGACAGCAGCTGCCGCCGAGCGGCCCGGGGATCGCTCTCCTTGTGCGCCGTCATATGGGCGGCGATCATCGCGGCGGTCACCGGGGTCGCGAACGAGGTTCCGCTCCACTGCGCGAGCCCCTCGAACATCACCTGCTCCGGCTTGGCGGGCTTGGGCTGCTGCTCCTCGCTCAACACGCCGATGTGCTGGGGGTGTTGGCAGGTGCAGACGTAGGCGAAGCCGTGCCGGCAGGCGTCGTACGTGGAGTGCTGGTACACGTACGGAACGGGGACGTCGAAACCGGTGAGCGAACTGGTCAGCCGCTCCCCCGGCGCATAGATCTTCACCCAGGGGCCGTGATTGCTGAAGCAGGCGCCGAACTCGCCGTCGCCGCGCAGCGCTCCGACCGACAGCACCACGTCCTCGTAGCCGGGGACGTCGGCGTAGGCGGCGGGCCAGAAGGGGGTGGCGCTGGCGTTGTTGCCGGCCGCCGCGACCAGCAACGTACGGGGCTGGTCGCGCAGTTCCTCCATGAAGCGCTCCAGGCCGAGCAGGCCGTCGGTGCCGCCGTTCGACGTGCCGGCGGAGAGGCTGATGAGGTCGGGCCAGCCGTCCTGGTCGACGGCCTCGAAGAGCTTGTCGCCGAACTCGGACTCCAGGATGGCGCCGACGTCGCCGAGGGTCCCCCGTACGGTGATGTCGGTGTTGGGGGCGACCGCCGCGACGAGGCCCGCGATGAACGTGCCGTGGCCGACGTACTGCTTGAGGAAGCCCTGGTCGTCGGTCTCGGCGAGCGCGCCGTCGCCCTGAACGTGCGCCAGCAGCGGGTACGACCGGTAGTCGTGCATGAGTCCGGTGTCGATGACCAGGACGCCGACGGCGGTCTCGGGGACGTACGCCGTTTCCGCCGGCGCCGGGTTGGCAGTGACGGTGGGCCGGCCGGGCACGGGTTCGTCGCCGGGGCAGGCGTTGACCGCGATCGTCACGACGTGGTTGCGGCTCACCAGGCGGCGTTCGGCCCGGCCCTCCACCTCGCGCATGGCCCGCAGCGCCCCCGCGACGGTACGGTCGCCCGATCCCGATCGGATGCCTGCCGCCGGGTCGCCCACCTGGATACGGGTGATGCCCGACCGGTTCGTCTCCGGTCCTGCCCTGCGGACGCTGTCCGTGCTGAGGCCCGGGATGTCGGCGGACCGTGCCCGCAGGGTGTCCTCGACGATCCGTGCGTCCTCGCCGTCACGGGCCAGGACGACGCCCTGCTCGTAGAAGAACTCGGCGGAGTCGTCCGGCCCCATCGCCAGGGGGACGTCCGGCATCGCGCGCCGGACCTGGTCGAACTGCTCCTGGAATCGCTGTGGTGCCATGGCGTGTCCCTCCCCTTCGGCCGACGGGTCGTCAATCAGAGCCGGATGACAGCTGATTGATACAGCGGCGCTGGTTGACCGATTCGGCAGCGGTGACGGCCGATTCGGCGTCACACCTGTCTGCCGCACTGCCCGCGGCCCTAGCATCCTTTGAGTGACAGGCGGAAGCGACACGATTTTCGAGCTGCTCCCGATGGTGTTCGCCCGCCCGGGCGAGGCGCTGGCGCGGGCGGAGGCGGTGCTCGACGGCGATCCTTCGCCGCTGCACGCCTCTGTCGCCCACCATGTGATCGGTATGTGGCAGCGGGACTTCGGTGATCTGCGGGTCGCGCTGCGGCATCTGCGGCGCGCCCGTGATCTCGCGGCACGGTCGGGTTCGGCCGACCGGGAGGCGGACGTCCTCGGCACGCTGGGGGTGGCGCTGGTCCACGCCGGTCGTACGCGGCAGGGTCTTGCCGCGCTCGAGCGGGGCGTCGCGCGGGGCACGGGGCACACCCGCGCCCGTGTCCTGTACCGGCGGGCGTACGTGTGGTGGGTGCTGGGGCACCATCGTGAGGCGCTGGACGATGTGCGCCGGGCGACGCCCGTGCTGAGGCAGGCGGGCGATGTGATCTGGACGGCGCGCGCCCTGACGCTGCGTGCCACCGTGCATCTGGCGCTCGGCGCGGTGGAGCGGGCCGAGGCCGACTTCACGGCGGCTCAGCGGCTGTGGGACACCACCGGCCAGGAGCACGACAAGGCCGATGTCGTGGAGAGCCGGGCGCTGGCCGCCTTCCGCTCTGGCGATATCCCCGCAGCGCTGCGCCTGTTCGACGAGGCCGAGGAGCGGTACGCGAAGCTGGGCACCCCGGTGTTCGTGTTCTACATCCGTCGTTGCGAGGTCCTGATGGCTGCCGGTCTCGCGCCCGAGGCGCTGGCCGAGGCCGACGCGGCGATCGCTGTGCTCGACCGCATCGGCGGCCAGACCACCCGCAAGGCGGAGTTGCTGCTGGCCGCCGCCCGTGCCGCCCGCCTCGCGGGCGATCCGGACACCGCGACCGCGCGGGCGGCCGATGCCGTACGCCTCTTCGCGGGCCAGCAGCGCGCCTGGTGGGAGACGCATGCCCAACTGGTGCTGCTCGAGGCGCGGTTGGCAGCCGGGCGTACATCGGGGCGGCTGGTCGCCGATGCCGCGGCCGTGGCCGGGCGGCTGACGGAATGCGG
The DNA here is from genome assembly GCF_000716805.1 of Streptomyces yerevanensis. NCBI lineage: Bacteria > Bacillati > Actinomycetota > Actinomycetes > Kitasatosporales > Streptomycetaceae > Streptomyces > Streptomyces yerevanensis. The sequence goes on from NZ_JNWJ01000006.1 coordinate 108,286, forward strand.
CTCGCCGGCCGCGCCCGAGGCGTCGCTGCTCGCGGGGCGAATCGCGCTGCGCCTGGGCCGGCGGGCCGAGGCCGAGCGGCATCTGGACGTGGCCGCGCGCAGCCGACGGAGCGGGCCGCCGCTGGCGCGGATGACGGGCTGGGCCGCGCAGGCGCTGCGGGCCGAGGCGGCCGGTTCCAGCCGGGGTGTACTGGAGGCCTGCCGGCGTGGACTCGATGTGCTCGACGACCACCGGATGACGCTCGGTGCCTCCGAGTTGCGCGCCCGGGCGACCGCGCAGGGCGCGGAGCTCGCCGCGCTGGCTCAGCGGGCCAGCCTGGTCTCCGGCGGGCCGCGGCGGTTACTGGTGTGGAGCGAACGCTGGCGGGCCACGGTGCTCTCGGCTCCGCCCACCCGGCCGCCCGCCGATCCGGCCCTGTCGCGGAATCTCACCGCCTTCCGGGAGATCGCCGCCCGGGCGGAGGCGGCCCGCGTCGACGGGCGGCCGGTGCCGGCGCTGGAACGTGAACAGCGGCGTCTTGAGCGGGAGATACGGTCCTGGACGCTGCGTATGCGCGGTGCGGTGCCGGGCGACGGGCATCGGTTCGATCCCGGCAGGCTGCTGGAGCGGCTGGGCGGGGGGCGGCTGGTCGAGATCGCCGAGCTCGGCGGGCGGGTACAGGTGCTGCTCTGTGGCGAGGGCCGCGTACGGCGGTTTGAGGGCGGGCCGCTCACGGACGCGCTGGCCGAGGTAGAGCATGTGCAGGCCGGCCTTCGACGCCTTGCCCATCCCGGGGCGGAGGGCAGGCTCCCGGTGCTCGAGGCCGCGGGGCGGCGGCTGGAGGAGCTGTTGCTGGGCCCGGCCGTCTCCCACCTGGGCCCGGGCCCGCTCGTGGTGGTGCCGCCGGCCAGGCTGCACCGCGTGCCGTGGGCGCTGCTGCCCTCGCTGCGCGAGCGTGTGGTGAGCGTCTCGCCGTCGGCGAGCAGCTGGCTGCGGGCTGTTGAGACCGAGCCGCCGCCGGACGGAGGGCATGTACTGGTTCGCGGCCCCGGCCTGGCGACCGGCGGCGCGGAGGTGCCCGAACTCGCCGACCGCTACGGCACAGCGACCGTACTGGAAGGTGACGAGGCCCGGGTGCCCCGCGTACTGGACTCGCTCGACGGCGCCGTGCTCGCCCATATCGCCGCGCACGGTACGTTCCGCGCGGACAGCCCCCTCTTCTCCTCCCTGCGGATGGCCGACGGCCCGCTGATCGTGCACGACTTCGAACGCCTCAACCGCAGCCCGTATCGCATCATCCTGTCCAGCTGCGACACCGGCCGCCTCGCGTCGGTCGGGGCCGATGAGGTACTCGGCCTGGTCTCGGCCCTGCTTCCGCTGGGCACAGCGGGCGTCGTGGCGAGCAGCGTTCCCGTCAACGACGCCACGGTGGTGCCGTTGATGCTTGCCCTGCACAAGGGGCTGAGTTCCGGTCTGTCCCTGGCCGAGTCCCTCCGGGACGCGCGTGCGGCGCTGCCGGGGGATGCGGTGCATCAGGGGACGGGGTGGGCGTTTACGGCGTTCGGCGCCGCTTGAGCCTCCGGCGGTTGGGCGGGGCGCCTACGGAGGTGGTGGGTTCGGTGCATTGGCGAGTGCGGGCCGTCTGTGGCTGGTCGCGCCCACGCGGCGGAGCCGCACATTGATACAGCCCCGCGCCCCTGAAAAGCCTGCGACTGCCCATACCCCGAAGAGCACACGTCCCGCGCGAGCCCGCACCCCCGACTCCCCGCGGCTTCCCTCCGGCGGGAGGGGGCGTGGGCCGGTGCGTCGTATGCCCGTCGCGTAGCTTCGGTCTCGGAGAACCAGGACCTTGTACCAGGCCAGGGCCGTATGCCCTGTCGGCGACGGGCTGACGCACCGGCCCACGGCCCCGACCCACGCACGGACCTAAGGGGCGCGGGGAACTGCGCGAGCAACCACCCACCAACCCGCAGTCGCCAACGAACCGAACCCACCCACCCGGTAGGCGCCCTGCTCAACCGCCGGAGGCAGCCGTCACGCCGACCAGGCGTCCGCTCCCTCCGGGTCGTGTACGAGCCGGGGCAGGGAGCCGCGGTCGGTCGCGCCGAGTCGGGTGTAGGCGCTGTGGAGGTGGTTGCCGACGGTGCGGATCGACAAGGTCAGCCGGTCCGCGATCTCGCGGTTGCTCAGGCCGGCGGCGGCGAGGGTGACGACCTGCCGCTGGCGGACGGTGAGTTCGCCCAGGACCAGGCCGGAGAGTGCCGGGGTGCGGGCTCCCTGGCAGCGCCGGGCCAGGGTGACGGCGCGCGTACGCGACATGCGGGCGGCACGCGGGTCGCGGTGCGCCGACGCGGCCTGCGTATGTGCTTCGGCTGCGAAGAGCAGGAAGCCGCGCTGTTCCAGGCGTTCGGCGGCTCGGTCCAGGGCCGGGCCGTCACCCCGGGTGAGTGCGTCCGCGTGCTGGGCCAGCAGGGCGGCGGGTTCGCCGGGAAGCCGGGCCAACCTGTCTGTGACCAGGGCGGGTTCGCCGAGGCGCACCGCGTTGTACAGGGCGTAGGCGTCGTCCCCCGTGATCGACTCCAGTACTCCGGCGGTGTCACCTCGGGCAGCCATCAGCCAGGTGTTCGCCCCGCCTGGCGACGGATCTGCCGCGAGCATCTCGAGAGCGGCCGTCGTGTTACCTGACTGGGCGTCGGCCAGGGCCAGTTCGGCACGGCAGCCCAGGTCCTCCGGAGCCGCCCGCAGGCCTTCGCGCGCCCATACCATGGCCTCGCGCAGCTCTCCGCGCAGCCGTGCGTACCGGGCACGCACCGCCGCGTACCCGGCCGGGACCGAGCTGTCCGGGCCCGCGCCCTCTCCGGTCAACCAGTCCCCGATCGGCGTCGGCACGTCCCGTACGTCTGCCTGCTCGATCCGCTGCGCCAAAGTGGCGGCCTCCGCGTCGAGGGCCGGGCCGCACCGGGACGGCGTACGGGCCAGCCGCCTGGCCCGCAGTTGTCCGGCCTCGGAGCGGAGCACCGGGCCATGGAGAGGGTGTGCGAGGCGGACCGAGGAGTGGCCGTCGATGGCCACCAGTCCCTGCGCTTCGAGGAGTTCGAGGATCCGTAGGTCCAGCTCGGCGACATCGAGGGGCAAGGGTTCGCTGAACGCGAGCCTTTCGAGGACCGCCCGTTCGTCCGGGTGGGGCCGGTCCAGGGCCTTCGCGGTACGTTCGCGCAGGGTCGCGGTCACCGGCACCGGACCCCGCCAGGCCCACGCGTCGGACCCCCGGGTCGGCAGTCCGCGCTCGCGCAGCGCGCCGAGCAAGGCGCGCAGCAGCCGCAGGTCCCCCTGGCACAGCCGGTGCAGCCGGTTCACGGTGAGCGGCTCCGCCGCACCGCCGGCGCCCGCGGCCACGAGCTGTGTCAGGTCCTCACGCGGCAGCGGCTCCAGGCCGAGGCGCGGCAGCAGCTCTCCGGTCCACAGCCGGGAGACCGCGCCGGGGACCGGCTCGCCGTCCGTCACGACGACGAGCAGGCGAGTACGTCCGTGCACGGCCAGCTGGTGGACCAGCGCGGCCGAGGCATCGTCCAGCAGATGTGCGTCGTCCACGAGCAACAGCCGTACGTCCGCCAGCAGTTGGACGGCGCGGTGCAGGGAGGCCGTCTCCGGCAGCAGGTGCGCGAACGCCGCGAAGGGCAGCTGCCGGGTCTGCGGTGTCCCCGTCACCTTCGCGCAGCCGGTGTCGCGGACGGCCTGAGTGACGAGCCGGGTCTTGCCGCAGCCCGCGGGGCCCGTCACCACGATGCCGTGCCGTCCGGCGGACAGCGAGCTGCGGATCAGGTCCAGTTCGCCTTCGCGTCCGGTGAACGGCCAGGGCAGTTCCAGGGTCTTCGCGTCCCGTTCGTAAGTCATCACGTACAAGAAGAGCCGGGCTACTCATCCCTGATACAGGGTGACTTGAGTACCCCTCGACTCAGGCGCCCGGCAGGTGGCAGGCGGCATCCTGTGCGCAGACCGCAGGCCATGTTCCGGCACCCGGGGGAGCGGTCGAGGACGTCGCCTTCATGGGGGAGGGCGACGTCCTCGACCACGCCCGGAGGCTCCGACGCGAAGCCGCACGCCACAGCGTGTCAGCGGATCAGCCGGTCGAAACGGAAGGGCGCAAGTGCCTCGGGCCGCCGACCGGTGCGGATGTACTCGGCGAGCTGGTGCCCGGTGGCCGGGCCGAGCGTGACGCCGAGCATGCCGTGGCCGGTGGCCGCGAAGGCGTTGTGGTGGCCGGGTACGCGGTCGATCACCGGGAGCCCGTCGGGAAGGAACGGCCGCCCGCCGACCCAGGGGTCGCGGATCAGGCCGACCAGGTCGTCCGGGTCGTCGAACCAACGGCCCAGGTAGTGCCGGCTGGCGAGGGCGACGGCGACGATACGGCGCCAGTCGAGCCGGTTGTTGTTGCCGCTCAGCTCCATCGTGCCGCCGATCCGCGTGGTGCCGCCGATCGGTGAGGCGACGGCCCTGCGCTCGCCGAAGTACAGCGTGTGCCGGGGCGCCCGGTCCAGCTCCACCGAGAAGCTGTAGCCCTTGCCCGCCTGGAGCGGCAGCGGCTGTCCCAGTGAGCGCAGCAGGTGCGGCGAGTGCATCCCGGCCGCGACGACGACGGCCGCACAGGGAATCTCGCCCTGGGTGGTCCGCAGCGCGGCGATGCGCCCCGCGCTCGACCGGAACCCGGTGGCCTCCGCGTTCTCGTGGACCTTCACCCCCGCGTCGGCCAGCGCCTCCCCCAGCCCCTGGGCGAACGCCTCCGGATCGACCACGCCCTCCCCCTCGACGAGGTAGGCCGCGCGCACCCCGGGCGACAGCGCGTCGTCCAGCAGATGTGCCTCGGGGCCGGTGGTGACGTCGTCGGGCATCGGGTAACGGCCGTCCGCCATCTGCCGCTGGATCGCGAGATGGTGGCGGGCCTCGGTCGGCGACAGGAAGGCGTGCACCATGCCGGGGCGGGTCAGCGTCGTGGCGACACCGTTCTCGCGCAGGCCGTCGAAGAGGTCGAAGGTGTCGCGGTTCAGCTCGGCGATCGCCGCGTAACCGCGCCGGAAGGCGGCCGGTGTGCTGCTGCGCCAGAACCGCCACAGCCACCGTACGAACGCCGGATCCGGCAGGGGCCGCAGATAGAGCGGCGAGTCCGGCTGGCCCAGCGAGCGGAGGGCGTAGCGCACCACTCCGGGCGCCGGGACGGGCGTGGAATGGCTGAGGCAGACCCATCCCGCGTTGCCCCGGGAGGCCCCGGAGCCCAGCCCGCGCCGCTCGACGACCTCCACCGGAAGACCGGCCGCGGCCAGGTAGTACGCCGTGCACAGTCCCACGACGCCGCCCCCGACGACCACGACGGGGCCCTCGCCGAGCGAGCCCGCCGCACCGGATGCACCGGTCATGACGTGGGTCCGTACGAGGCGAGGAACTCCCGGGTCCGAGCCCCGGCGGGGTGGTCGATGACGTCCTCGGGCCTGCCCTCCTCCACGATCCGGCCGCCGTCGACGAAGACGACGTGGTCGGACACCTCGCGGGCGAACGGCAGTTCATGGGTGACCAGCAGCATCGTCATTCCGTCCGCGGCGAGTTCCCGCATCACGCTCAGTACCTCCCGGGTGGCCTCGGGGTCCAGGGAGGAGGTGGGTTCGTCGAAGAGCAGCACCTCGGGCTTGAGGGCGAGGGCCCTCGCGATGGCGACGCGCTGCTGCTCACCGCCGGAGAGCTGCTCGGGCTGGGCGAGTCCGCGGTGGGCCACCCCGACGCGGCGCAGCAGCGTGACGGCCCGCTCCAGCGCCTCCTGTTCGGGGACGCCCGCCTTGCGCTGCGCCAGAACGACGTTCTCGACGGCGGTGAGATGCGGGAACAGGTTGAACCGCTGGAAGACCATGCCGACCGTACGACGCAGCCGGGGCAGGTCGCGGCAGACCATCCGGCCGCCGTTGTGCACCACTTCACCGGCGACCTCGACCGTGCCGCTGTCCGGCCGTTCCAGCAGGTTGACGCAGCGCATCAGGGTCGTCTTGCCGCCGCCGCTCTGTCCGATGACGCTGACGATCCGGCCGCGGTCGACCTCCAGGTTCACGTTGTCGAGGACGAGACGGCCGTCGAAGGACTTGCTGAGGCCCTGGATTCGTACGACGGCGTCGGTGGTGGCGGCCGGTGCGACGGTCTTCTCTGTGGTGACGGGCTCGGTCATACCGCCGCCTTCTTCCGGTCGGTCTTGCGGTCGGTGCCGGCCGAGAGGTCGGCCGCGAGCAGTGCGCGTGCGGCCCGCATCCGGCGCCGTCGCCACGGGGACAGGGGGACGCCCGCGCGTACCTTTCGCTCCAGCAGCAGGAGGAGCTGGGAGAGCGGGTAGCAGAGGGCGAAGTAGATGGCCGAGATGACCAGGTACACCTCCAGCGCGCGGAAGGTCGACGAGGTGATCAGTCGCCCCTCTGACATCAGCTCGGCGGCGGAGATGGTGACCAGCAGTGATGTGGACTTCAGCAGGTCGACGAGGAAGGTGTTCGTGCCGGGCAGTGCCTGCCGCACGGCCTGCGGCAGGATCACCTGGCCGAAGATGCCTGCCCTGCCCAGTCCCAGAGCCTCCCCCGCCTCCGTCTGTCCGGCGTGCACCCCGCTGATCGCGGAGCGGAAGATCTCGGACAGGTAGGCGGCGTAGAAGACGATGAGACTGACGCAGCCGGCCGTGAACACGTCCAGCTTGAGCCCGGTCGAGGCCAGTCCGAAGTAGGCCAGGAAGATGATGGCCAGGAGCGGAATGTTCTTGAAGACCTCGGTGTAGACGGCGGCGACGGCGCGCGCGGCCCACACCTTGCTCAGCCTGAGCAGGGCCACGGCCAGGCCGAGGAGTACGGCGCCGACGAAGCTCACGACGGTGTAGGAGATGGTGCGCCAGAGTGCGTCGACGAGGTCGGACTGGTAGTCGGACCAAGGGACTTGGAAGAGACCGGACATGTCAGCCCCTCACTTCGCGATGGACGGGGGCGTCCAGTCGGCGGGCCGGTCCACGCCTTGGCGCGCGGGGGCGACAGCGGCGTCGGGCGTGAGGAACTGCTCCGGGTCACCGCCGTACTTCTCGACGAGCTTGGCCATCTCGCCGTTCTCGTACATGGCGTCGATCTGCTCGGAGATCGCCTTCTCCAGCTTGGTGGCCTTCTTGGGGAGGTAGAAGCCGGTCTGGTACGGCTGGAAGTACTCGTACGCGGGCTTCGCCTTCACCTGCTCGGCGGTCGGCGGCGTCATGTACTGGGTCTCGATCTTCAACTCCGGGCGTTCCTTCTGCGCCGCGATGATGATCAGCGGGTCGAGGAAGCCGACGTCGACGCGGCCCGCGCCGAGGTCGTCGAAGACGCCGTTGGCGTCGGGGTAGGCGTGCAGCTTGGCGTCGGGCACGGCCTGGATCGACTTGACCCAGACATAGCCCTCGACGGTGCCCAGTTCCAGGCCCTTCAGGTCGTCGACCGTCTTGTACGTCTTGCCGTTCCTGACGGCCATCGCCGGGGGCGAGTAGTACGGCGGATCGGTGAACAGCCCCTGCTTCTGCCGCTCCTCGGACCAGGCGACACCGCCGATGGTGATGTCCACGCGGCGGGACTGCACTCCGGCGAGCATGCCGGCGAAGTCCGTGACCTCGGGCTCGACCTTCAACCCCAGCTTGTCCGCCGCGTAGTTGAGGATGTCGCCGTCCAGCCCGACGATCTTGTCGCCCTGGACACTGGTGTACGGGGCGTACGGCTGGACGGCCACCTTGAGCACGCCCGGCGTGAGGGTGCCGAGCCCGGCGGCCTTCGCGGACACGTTGGTCGGTTCGTCGTCGCTGTCCGAGCCGCAGGCGGCGGTGGCCGAAAGCAGGAGTGTCGCGGACAAAGCGGCGACAAGTGAGCGCACACGGGTCATCGGCGTGGCCTTCCGTTTTGGCACTGAAGGAGTCCGCCGTTCACCTCGCTGTGCCCCGGCGGGGGATGTGACAGAGCCCATACGCTATGGACCGGCTCGCGGTACGTCACCGGTCACTTCGTCTGAACTTATGGCCGAAATCGCTCGATGCACTGTACGGTGCGTCCAATCCGGGCAGCGGCCTGGCGGCGGGAGGAGCCTTGATGCTGAGCCCGTCTCTCGCGCAGGAGATCGCCGGGGACACCTCCGCGGTCATCGGCTTCAACGTGCTGATCACGGATGCGGAGGGCACGGTCATCGGCAGCGGCGACAGCAGCCGGGTCGGCACTTTTCACGAGGCGTCCGTCGAGGTGATCCGTACGAAGGAGCCCGCCACGCACAACACCTCGCAGGCTCTCCAACTGCGGGGAGTACGCCCCGGAGTCACCCTGCCGCTGGTCACGGACGGGCAGGCGGTGGGCACGGTCGGGATCACGGGCACGCCCGCCCAGGTACGCCGCTTCGGACTCCTGGTGAAGCGCCAGACGGAGATTCTGCTGCGGGAGTCGGTGATGCTGCGCTCCCGGCTGCTCGCCGAGCGGGCGGCCGAGAAACTGCTCGCCGACATCGCCTCGTACGACCCTCATGTCGTGGAAGGCGAGTTCCTGCTGTTCCGGGCCGCCGAGCTGGGTTTCGACCTGCGGCTTCGGCGGGTGGCGGTGGCGTTCGAAGTGACCGTGCCCGATGCGGGCGCCCGCCGTCAGGGGGCGCCGACCCGGGACATGGCGCTGATCCGCTCGGAACTGCTCCGCACGGTGCGCGAGGTCTTCGCCGATCCCCAGGACATCGTCGCCACCACGGCGCCCGGCTGGATCGGCGTACTGCACCGGCTACCGGCCAGACGTCCGGTGACGTCGCTGGTCGGCGACTGCCGCCGGGTCACCGACGTCATCGCCGCCCAGGACGGCCTCGCCGCCCGCGCCGGCATCGGCGAACCCGCCTCCTCGGTCGGCGACCTGCACGACTCCTACCAGGACGCCTGCGACGCGCTCCGCCTCGGCGCCCGGGTGACGGGAGGCTCCCCCGTCCACCTGATCACCGACCTCCGCGTCCACCAGGTCCTGGCGGCGGTGGGCCAGCCCGCCCGCAACCGCCTGCTGGCACTCACCGCCGCGGACCTGCGCACCCAGCCGGACTGGCCGGTACTCCGCGACACGATCACCGCCTGGTGCGAGAGCGGCTTCAACCTCGTACGGGCCTCCGCGGCCCTGCACATCCACCGCAACACCGTCGTCTACCGCATGAACAAGATCGAGCAGATCACCGGCCGTCCGCTGCGTGAGCACCGGACCACCATGGCTCTGTATCTGGCCTGTCTGGCCGACCAGTTGGGTAGCGGCGTACCCCGTGCCGGCGATTCCTAGGCCCGCAGCTCCGCGAGGCGCTCGAGGTCGTCCTGGACCGACTCCCGCTCCTGAGCGCTGAGTTGAACCGCGGCAGCCTCAGCGAGTGCGGATGTCGCAGTCTCTCCGTCACCCAGGCGCCCGGCGACATCCGCACGCAGTACGAGGAGGCGCAGCAGCTGCACGGGCGTGGGGCGCTCGTCCTCGAGACACAGCACCCGGTCGATGACCTTCGCGGCGGCAGCCGGATCCTCCTTCGAGTCCGCGAGGAGTGACGCGTGATGCAGGGCCCGCGCGAAGGTCTCCTTGGGCGCGGGCCGGTGGTGCTGGTCCTCACTTGTCGGCTGCCCGATCCGGATGCAGTTGCCGCCCGGATCGGTCACCAGGAACTGCCGCATGCCGTACGACATGTCCTTCAGCGCCCCGATGCGCGGCAGCCCGCGGGTCGGGATCTTCCCGTACGCCTCCTTGAGTCCGGTCCGGAAGGACTCATGCAGCCCGTCGACGTCATCGGTCAGTACGTAGCACGTGCTGTACGACTCGGTCGGCTCGTAGCGCTTCAGGCCGAAGAACTGCAGCTCGATGTCGCCACGCTCGACGACCGCGTACGGATTGGGGCTCGTCTGTTGGAAGGTCACCTCGAACCCGAGGGCGGTGTAGAAGTCGAGAACGGGCTGGATGGTCCGGCACGGCAGGATCGGAATGGTCTTCTCAGCCATACCCACCACTCTAGTCAAAGTTGAATAGGAGTGGGGAGATTATCTCGGTGCATTGATGACGCAGTTGACCGCGGAGGCGACGTCTTCAGCGACATGGGTGGGCCGGTACGAGTCCTGGGTCCACGGTCGGCCGCCCGGCACCCACACGCTGCGCAGACCGAGCGCGTTCGCGCCCGCGATGTCGGCGTGCGGTGAATCTCCGATCATCCAAGCGCCGACGAGGGATCCTTCGACGCCGGCCGCTGCCGCTCTGAAGATCTCCGGCCCGGGCTTTTTGTACCCGACTTCCTCGGAGACGGCCCAGCCGTGGACGAGTTGGTCGAGTCCGGTGTTGCGGATCTTCGCTTCTTGCTGCCTGGTACGGCCGTTTGTGACGATGACACAGGTCCAGCCGTCGGCCAGCGCCATACCCAGGGCCTCGCGTGAGGACTCCGTCAGCACGACGCGGTCGGCCGCGCCGTTGTCGAGCAGGGCGCGGATGGCGGTGCTGGGTGCCAAGGTCCCGTACCGGTCGGTCATGGCCGCCGCGACGTCCTGACGGGCGGTATAGCCGCTGGCGTCGAGGGTCATCACCCACGTGAGATCGGAATCAGGCAGGTCGTGATCGGCCAGGAACGCCTGGACAGCGAGACGGAAGGCCGCATCGCGGTCGACCAGAGTGTTGTCGAGGTCGAACATCAGCAGCGGCATGATCGGCAGTAGATCACGAGAGCGCCCGTCATTCATGATCTCCGGCCGGTCGGCTCCCCTGATCCTTCTGGACCAGGGCCGACGCGACGAGGCCGCGGCGGTGCTGCGCTCGATCCCGGACTCGCCGCGCGATCTGCTCCTCGAAGCACTGTGGTGCCTGATCGGGTGAGCAGCCGTCACGGTCCGCGACCGGGGCATGATGCACGTGCCCATGCTGAACTTACGCCCGCAGCACTAGGGTCTGTTGGGAAGTGCTGGTCATAGCTACTCGTTGAGGACTACGACCAGCATGGTCGTCTCGTAGCGGATGGCGAGCTTGTCGCGTCTCGGTCCGTCACGGATCGCCGCCGCTCGTGACGGCGCCGCTGGTGATCGCGCGACGGATGTCGCCCGTGGGTCAGATCTGGTTCTCGCCGCCGTCGACGTACAGGTTGGCTCCGAGGAGGAAGCTGCTCTGCTCGGAAGCGAGGAAAGCCACCACGTCGGCGACCTCGTTCGGGTGTCCGATCCGGCCCAGTGGGACAGCTGCGGCGAACTGTGACTTGGTGAGGGGCGTGTCTCCCGCGGCCACGGCGTCGAGTCCAGGAGTGTCGATGGTGCCCGGGGAGATCGCGTTGACCCGGATACCGCGGTCCTTGAGCTCGTTGGCCCAGGTCCGGGCGAAGGACCGTATCGCTGCCTTGGAGGCCGCATACGTGCCGAACGCCGCGACACCGTCATCGGCGCGCACCGAGGAGTTCAGGATCACCGACGCGCCGTCGTTGAGCAGCGGCAGCGCCTTCTGCACCGTGAACAACGTGCCCCGGACGTTGACGCCGAAAGTCTCCTCGAAGTGGTCCTCGGTGACCTGCTGCAGCGTCGCGAACGACGCGGTGCCGGCATTGGCGAACAACACGTCCAGGCCCCGGCCCCGGGCGCGGACCGTGTCGTAGAGCCGGTCCAGGTCGGCCAGGTCGGAGATATCACCCATCACCGCGGTGGCCCCTGCCGGGCCGATGGTCTCGACGGCCGCGTCCAGCACGTCCTTGCGCCGACCTGTGATGAACACGTGCGCGCCCTCGGCCGCCAGCCGAACGGCGGTGGCCAGGCCGATCCCGGTGCCGCCGCCGGTGACGACGGCAGTCTTGCCTTCCAGCTGTCCCATAACGATGACCTCCACAAAATTCAGTACCGATCGATACCGAAAAGGACCGTAGCACATCTGCACCGACCGGTACGGAAGAGGTATGATCGACCGCATGGAGACGCGACGGAAGGCACCGATCGGCCGACCGAGAGGCTTCGACACCGACCAAGCCCTTGAACAGGCCATGCGGGTCTTCTGGGAACAGGGCTACGAAGGCGCCAGCCTCACCGACCTGACCAGCGCCATGGGCATCACCCGCACCAGCATGTACGCGGCCTTCGGCAACAAGGAGGACCTGTTCCGCAAGGCCCTGGAGCGCTACACCGAAGGCCCCGCCTCGTACGGAGCGCGTGCCTTGCAGGAACCGACCGCCCGGCAGGTGGCCACCGCGTTCCTGAACGGCTCCGTCCGGGCCACCACCCGCCCCGGCTGCCCCACCGGATGCCTCGGCGTCCAGGGATCCCTCGCCGCCGGCGACCCGGGACGCAACGCCCGCGACGACCTCATCGCCTGGCGCAACGAGCACACCTCCCTCCTCCGCGACCGGTTCAAGCAAGCCGTCGACGAAGGCGACCTGCCCCCCGGCACCGATCCCGAACTACTCGCCCGCTACCTCATGACCGTGGCCAACGGCATCGCCGTCCAGGCCGCCAGCGGCACCACCCGCGACGACCTCCAGCAGGTGGCCGACATGGCCCTGCGAAGTTGGCCACCTGCCTGACGGCCCTGACGACCGAGTGCGCCGTCGATCAGCTGCCGCCGCGTCCACACCGGCGGACGGCCCGGTCCTGCGCCTCCGGAGCTAGTGCACACTCGCGGCAGGCCGCACCACGATCTCGTTCACGTCGACCTCGGCGGGTCGGCTGATGGCGAAGGCAATGGCGTCCGCGATCGCGGAGGCGGGGATGGCCACCGCGCGGTAGGCCTTCATGTCGTCACGGGCCCGCGGGTCGGAGATGGAGTCGGCGAGTTCGGACTCGGTGACGCCCGGGGAGACGACGCTGACCCGGATGTCACCGGGCGACTCCTGGCGCAGCCCTTCGGAGATCGCGCGTACGGCGAACTTGGTGGCGCAGTACACCGCGGCGGTGGGCACCACCTCGTACGCGCCGACCGACGCGACGTTCACGAACTGCCCGCCGCCCTGCTCCCGCATCACCGGCAGCGCAGCGGCGATGCCGTGGAGCACGCCACGGACGTTCACGTCGATCATCCGGTCCCACTCGTCGACCTTCAGTGCCGCGAGCGGGGAGAGCGGCATCACCCCGGCGTTGTTGACCATCACGTCCACCCGGCCCCAGCGATCGCGGGCGGCGGACACGAAGGCGCGTACATCGGCGGCGTCCGTGACATCCAGGGGCCGGTACGCCGCGCTGCCGCCCTCGGTGGTGATCTTCGAGACCAGCTCCTCCAGCCGGTCGGTGCGCCGCGCACCCAGGAGGAGACGGTGACCGTCGGCGGCCAGCCGCAGGGCCGTCGCCTCACCGATGCCGCTGCTCGCGCCGGTGACCAGTACCACCTTGGCCGTGTTCGTCATGCCTGCTTCTTCGTTCGTCATGCCTGCTTCTCCTGCCGGTGGAGGACGAGGTGCTCGTGGTAGAGCACGCCGTCGCGGATGTCGCCCGTCGCGGTGAACCCGGTGTCGTCGACGTAGTCCAGGTGACTGCCGGTCACCGTGTACCGGCCGGTGTACGCGCTGCGCCGGTCGCCGCGGGCTTCGTCGTAGCGGCCGTCGGGGCGCAGCTCCTGGCGTATGTAGCCGTCTGCGGTCACCCACATTCCGACCACGTCGACGTTGTCGTCGTCGGCGGTCCTGGCCATGGGGAACTCCTCTCGTCCGTCGTGCGGTTCTGCCCTGCGCCACCGAGTCTGGGCAGGTCGGAGACCGTCAACCAGGACGTGTGCTGCCTGGGTGCGGCACACCCAGGCAGCGCGCCGATCGGCCGCCTAGCCTGAGGTCATGGCTATGGCTGACAACCACTTGGGAGACTTCCTTCGCGCGCGGCGGGCGGGCCTGCGGCCGGAGGACGTCGGCATGACGAGCTACGGGGTCCGACGCGTCGCCGGGCTACGCCGTGAGGAGGTCGCCGTTCTCGCCGGGGTGAACGCCGACTACTACACCCGCCTGGAACAGGGCCGCGAACGCCACCCCTCCCCCCAAGTGCTGGATGCCCTCAGCCGCGCGCTGCGCCTCGATGCGGACGCCCGCACCCACCTGTTCCGGCTGGCCGGGACCATTCCGAGCGACCAGCCGTCCGTCCACGCCCCTGACAGGGTCGGTCCGGCGCTGCGCCAGCTGATGGACGGATACCCCAACACCCCGGCGTTCGTGATCAACCCGACGCTGGACATCATCGCCGCCAACGCCCTGACCGATGCCCTGTACTCCCCCTTCGAACCGGCGGACAACCTGGCCCGGATGGCGTTCCTCGATCCCGCCCATCGCACCTTCTACCCGGACTGGAACGGGACGGCCCAGGCCACCGTGGCCAATCTGCGTCAAGCAGCAGGACTCGACCCGGACAATCCCCGGCTACGCGAGCTCGTCCGCACCCTCACCGAGCACAGCGCGGACTTCACCCGCCTGTGGAACGCCCACACCGTGCGCGGCAAGACGCAGGACGCCAAGCGTTTCCTCCACCCGGACGTCGGTCAACTCGCCCTCACGTACCAGGCTTTCGACGTACGCGACGCTCCCGGCCAGCAACTCGTCATCTACCACGCCGAGCCAGGCAGCCCCAGCGCCCACGCCCTGGGCCTCCTCGGCTCCCTCCACGCCACCCGGCACCAGGCGGAGCACCGTCCCCACAGCTAGGCGCGGCGGCGCTGATGAGCTGTCATGGCCGAGTTACGGCGCGGTCTTCTGCCGAAGGCACGACCGTGTAGAAGAGCCGCTTCCAGGCCCCGGACCTGGTCAGGGCCAGTCCCAGGGGCTCCAGAACAGAATGGAGCCTGTCGAGCCGGGCGCGCAGGGCCGCACGGTTCAGGGGCTGTTCGGCGGTGCCGAGCAGTTGGCTCAGATCGTGGCAGCACCACGGTCGCCGGTCGCTGAGCAGCAGACGCAGGAGCAGTCTTTGCGAGCCGTGGTGGGGAAGCATCGAGGCGGGCGGGGAACACTGCTCGTGCGGCACGGGCCCGGCCGAGGCCAGCGAGCGCCGCTCCGTGGCCAGCCGTACGGCCAGTTCCTCGACCGGCATGTTTCGCGTCAGGACGTTGTCGGCTCCGGCGTCGAGGAGGTCGGCGGCATCGGTGCCTTCGGGCACGAGCGCTATGACGGGCGCCAGTCGGCGCAGCAGTCCGACGCGACGCTCGAGGCCTGGGCTCCACCGCTCGTCCGGTACGTCGAGAATCGCGAGCGACCGCGGCTGCGTCAGCAGCTCTTCGTAGGCGTGGTGCGATCCCCACGGGTGGACGAGCGGAGGGAGTAATCGTGCCCCGCGCAGGGCGCGCAGAAGGGGTCCGCTGCGGGATCGGTCGAGAGAAACGATGACGTAGGTCATGTCGCTGTTCACTCAGCGGGCGAGGGGGTCTCGGAGTGCCTTGGTGATGTCGGTGGCGCCACCGAAGGCAACGTTGTCAGAAGGCAGGCGCGCTGGTGGTCCAAGTTCAGGGTGGTCAGTGTCATGGTGTGCCGCTTCGGTCGACTGCGGGGCGCGTCCGCCGGTCCACGGACACGCAGAGCCTGCCATGTCCGAGTCAATATCCGGTCAACATTCGATCGACGCGTCCGGAAGTGGCGCACTTGTTACGAGGCCCTGCGGACTCCACGGCCGACTGGCCCGTACGGAAGGGGTGTTCGCTGCTGACCGGGGTGGGACCCCGGTCAGCAGCGAACACCGGTCAGGGTCGCTGTGTTCCCGCGTTACTCCCCGGGGCACTCCTTCCAGGCCAGGTGGTAGACGGTGCTGATGTCGCCGTCGGTGGAGTCCATGGTCATGAAGCTGGTGCTGCCGGGCGCGGAGGTTCCCGCGTTGACGCGCAGTTCGGTGTTGATGTTGAAGTTGCGCTGCACTCCGCAGGGCGCCCAGACCAGCTGTGCCCAGTCGGTGGTGTCGGTGGCCTGCCAGTTGTCGTTGTAGGGGCCGCGGAACGGATGGGTTCTGGACTCCGTGTTCGGCGATCCCTGGAAGTAGTACGAGGCCTTCTGGGTACTGCTCGCGCCCGGCTGGAGCGAGGCGAAGCCTCTGTAGTCGGCGCTGGCGACCGCGTAGGTGAAGCCCTGCGGTACGTGGACGATGAGGTTGAGCTGGCAGTTCTTGCGGAACGCGGTGGGACTGGCGCCGCCGCCCACCTGGGCGAGGTAGTCGCTGTACGTCACCGTGAAGGCGGTGTTGTCCTGCGAGACGGCCACGGCGGCCGTCCCCTGGGGGCAACCCGACCCGTTGACCGTGGCGACCTCGATCACGATCTTGTCCGGGGGCGGGTCGGTGATCGCGGAGGAGCTCTGCGGCGCGGGGAGCGCCGAGGCGAACAGCGCTGTGACCGCGCCGCTCAGAAGCAGTCCACCAGTCATCTTCTTCCAATCCGGTGCTTCGGTGGTCCGGGCGGTGCGGGCAGGTGCCGGCGCCGCCGGGGTTGGGGGGTGCGGTGTCCGCCTGCGCGGAGACCGTCGCTGACCAGGTGCGTCGGATGGAGCAGGGCGTGCGCATGCACACGTCTGGGCTCGTAGGTCATGGGCATGCCAAACACTGAAGCGCACTCACGACCTTGTGGAGGAGATGTGAAGGCCGTGAGCCATCGCGCATCGTATGGGGCCGCATGCCGGCCGCCTAGGGCGATCTCCGGCCATTCACGCCGGAGCGGCCAGGCGGGCCGGTTGCTCCCGCTCAGGTCCTGAGATCCCGGAGGCCCCCGCTCAAGCCCTGAGATCCGCGCGAGCCGCCGCGCTGACCACCCGGTCGCGTTCGCTCCGGGTGAGCAAGCCCTCGGAGAGCCATTCCCCGGCCAGGGCACGTACCGCACGGACGAACCGGCCGGACGTCGCGAACGGTGCCGGGTTCCACACCAGGTCGAGGAAGGTCGTACCGTCGCCGCGGTCACGGTTGGGCACGCCGGAGTCGGCCGAGCCGAACACGATGACGGGTTCGGACCGTTTGAAGTACGCGTGGTACTGGCTGTCGTCCCCGATGTGGAACGGTGCGAGGACCAGGCCGTGGGTCGTGAAGTGCATCGGCCTGCCCTCGGGCCGGACCGCGTCCGCCAGGTCACCGCGGAGCGTGAAGTCCTTGTAGAACGAGAACGAGCGGAACGTCGGCTCCGCGCTCCGGGCCACCAGCAGGACCGGCCCGTAGAACAGGGACTGCACGGCGGGATCGTCGGGAGCCTTCTCGATCCGCAGACCGAACGGCGCCGACACCCGGACGCGGTCCCCGCGCGTCCACCTCCGGCTCACCGTGAGATAGCTTCCCGGCACCGCGCGACCGGGCTGCCGTACGCCGTTGACGGTGACCGTGAAGCCCCGGGTGGCCCAGTCCGGGACGCGCAGCTTGAGATCGAGGCGCCCGCTTCCCTCCACCACGGTCAGCGTGCTCGCTCCCTCGTCCGGGAAGTCGCTCGTCTGCGAGACGACGAAGCCCTTCTCCGGCCACTCCAGGGTGGCGGCCAGGTACAGGTTGACGTACAGCGCCCTCCCGTCGGCGGAGCGGAAGTAGACCGAGTCCTGGTACTTGGTGTGGTTCTCCATTCCGGTACCGCCGCAGCAGGTTCCCGTGTTGCCGTAGTCGCGCCGTACTCCCGGCCCCATCCCGACGAAGTACGTGACCTCGGGGCTGCCGGTACTGCGGCTGTCCCGGCGGGAGGCGAGGATCTGGTTGGTCAGGGCCCGCTCGTAGTAATCCATGTAGGCCGGGTTCTGATCGTGGAAGAACAGATGCCGGCTCAGCTTGAGCATGTTGTACGTCGCGCAGGTCTCGGCGTTCTTGTCGTCGAGGGTGGCCGCGATCGCATCCCTGGCGCGGAACATCTCTCCCTGCCCGGTGCCGCCGAGGCTGTACGTACGCGGGCCGACGACCATCCCCCAGAAGTTGCGGGCCGCTTCGGCGTAGGTGTCCTCCCCGGTGTGGTCGAACAGCCGCAGGTAGCCGGTGAACTGGGGGATGTGCTGGTTGGCGTGTTTGCCCTCCAGGATGTCCCGGTCCTGCGAACAGGCCTCCAGCAGTGCCGTGTTGTCGAAGCAGCGGGCGGCGGCGAGATGCTCCGCGCGGCCGGTGAGGGCGTACAGGTCGGCCATCACCTCGTTCATCCCGCCGTACTCGCCGGCGATGTAGATGGACCACATCCGCTCCAGCTGCGCCTTCGGAAGGCGGCCGAGTCTGCTGTGCACCCAGTCGCCCATCTTCGAGGCGATCTCCAGGGCGCGTTCGTCGCCGGCCAGGGTGTGGGCGTCGAGAAGGCCCCTCATGATCTTGTGGCAGGTGTAGTACGGCGCCCAGATGGTCGGGTAGGTCGTGTAGCTCTCCAGCAGGATGAACTGCGTCTCCGGGTACGCGGCGAGATAGCCGGGGTGGCTCGGCCGCGGCGAGCCGTGCTCCGCCAGCGCCTCCTGGCACTCCCCGAGCGCCGTGACCAAGTAGTCCAGCTTGGCCTTGAGTTCGGCCTCGCGTGTGTCGGCGTAAGCCTGGGCGAGCAGGGTGAGGAAGTGGCCCCCGTAGTGGCCGCGCAGGTTGCCGTCGGAGGTCTCCCAGCCTCCTGGCGGCTGGGCACCGCGCGTGTCCAGCCCGGCGTTGGCCCGGAAGACGGCGAGGATCCGGTCCGCCGGATAGGCCCGCGCGTACTCCAGCATGAGGTCGCGCTTGCTGCGGAAGGTGCCTTCGCCCAGTCGCACGGCGTCCAGCGGGAACGGCCGCACCGTCCAGGTTTCCGGGACAGGCAGTGCGGAGCCGGTGGTACCCGTGGGGCCCCCGGGGTACGCGGCGGGTGCCGCGAGAGGGCCGGGCGCGGGAACGGCGGCGGTGGCGGTAGTGGCCGGTTCGAGCAGCGGAACGGCGGCCGCCGCGGCGGTGAGCCTCAGCAGGCGGCGGCGGGAAGGGAGCTGGGGCATGCTCGGTCTCCGATCGTCGACGGGCAGGGACAGTTCGGTGGCTGCGGATGGTCAGGGTGACGCACGCCCGGCCGAGCCGGGCGGCGGCGCCGTGACGGTGACCGTGGCCGTGGCACGGCGGTCGGTGCCCGCCACCGTTCCGCCGACCTCGAAGGTTCCCGGCTCGGCGTACTGGCCCGGTTCGACCGGATCCCAGGTGACGGGGACGCGGCTGTCCTTCGAGCCGTCGTTGTACGTCGCGACGACGGTCCCCGGCAGCCGGGGTGCCACCTCGGGCCGGGTCACCACCCGCTCACCGGCGATGCTGGTGATCTCGACCGCGTCGGTGAGCCGTACCCAGACGGTCGCCGTGACCGGCCTTGCGGACCGGTCCGCAAGGCCGGTGATCCGTACGCTCGTGCCGCCCTCCGCGACCTGGTCCTCCGCCAGGGCGGGCCAGGCGACGGGCGAACGGGCCGTGGACCCGTCGGCGTAGACCATCGTCACCTCGTCGGGCAGGTCGGGGATCGTCCCTCGTGGCGTCGGGACGTGCACCTCGCGGACGGACTCCGGGGTTTCGGCGTACACCTTCCATTCCTGTACGCCGACGGAGAGCCCGGGGTGTCCGGTCAGCCGGGCCCGCAGACCCGTCGTCGTGACCGGGGCGAAGGTGGTCCGGTTGTAGCTGTTCTCGGCGGTGCCGTAGCCGCTCGGCTGCCGGACCTCGCGCCACTCGTCGCCGTCCAGGTACTCGATCACCCATGAGGCCGGGACACCGACGCCGTCTCCCGCTCCGGGCTGCGCGTCCCGGAAGAAGTACAGGTCCGAGCCGTCGACGCGCACCGGGTCGTCCCAGGTGTACCGGACCCACTGGGTGCCCTCCTCCGGCCAGCTGCCCCAGCGCGGTGTGTCCGAGGACGAGGCCGGTTCCTTGCCGTCGTTGATCGCGGCGGCCGACTCCCAGCCGGAGGTGTAGGAGGCCGTGGGCGTCGCGAACGGAGCCACGTTGGCCTGCGTGCCGCCGGAAGGGCCCTCCGCCTTCACGACGACCTGCTTCACCGTCTGCTTCGCACCGTCCGTGGCGGTCAGTTGGAGGGTATAGGTGCCCGCCTCGGTGAACCGGGCGACGGTCGTCGGGGCCCCCGGGTCGTCGAGGATGACCGTGCCGCCCTCCGGGCCGTCGACCGTCTTCCACACGGAGGTGAGTTTCCGTGCGGGAAGTCCGTCGTCCTCGACGATCCCCGTCAGCCGGACCTGGCCGGGCCGGTGGTACGAGGTGTCCTGCCAGGCCTCGACGTACGGGGCCCGGTTCACCGAGGCGGGGACTCTCTCACCGGTGTCGAATGCCTGGATCTCCTTGAGGCCACTGCTGTGACCGTCCCTGTGGGTCAGCAGAACGCGCAGTCTCTGCGTCGTCACCTGCTCGAAGCGGACGTGATTGCGGTTGGCTCTCGGGTAGACCGGCGACTTGGCCGGCCCTGCCACGTCCTTCCATTCCGTACCGTTCCAGAACTGGACGGTGTACATGGCCGGTTCGGAGTATCCGCCCGGCTTTTTGTCGCTGTAGAAGTAGAGTTTGACGTCGTCGACTTTCCTCGGTCCGGCGAATTCGATCTCGTACCAGTCCTCTTCGGCTCCCGAGCCTCGCGCACCCCAGAAGGGTTCGTTGATGGTGAAGCCGTCGACGGCACCGGAGACTCCGCGCCCCTCGGCCTCGTGCGAGGCTCGCGCGGTCGCCCCGGAGGCGAGATTCTCCGCGTTCTTCTCAGGACCACTCAGGTCTCGTCCGGCCTTGGCGAAGAGATCGGTGACCCTTTCCTTCGAGCCGTACTCGACGTCCTGGGGCGCCTGGATGCGGGCCTTGTTGCTGGTACGCACCTTGGCGTCACCGCCGTCGGGGAATGTCACCTTGCCGGTGGCGGGGTCGTAGAGGAGGTGGGTGAGGGAGTCGACCGTGAAGGCGAGCCTGCCGTCGAGGTAGACGGAATAGCCCTCGGGCACCTGCTTCCCGTACGGCCTTTTCCCGTCGCCCGGTTCATCCCAGAGGACGGCCAGATTGCTGCCCCGGTAATTGATGTCCGTCACCGCGAAATGCGGCCAGTCGATGTCGATCGGCGAGAGCTCGATCTTCTTGTCGGAACGCGGCCTGAATCCCATTGCGTCCTCGATCACCGTCCAGTTGGTGGTGCCGAGGATGGTGTGGTGTATCCATGACCGGTACCCGATCTTCTGCGGGTCGGCGCTGCCGTCCGCCCAGAATTCGTTCTGGTCGGGCCAGCGGTTGTCACCGTCCACGTAGTGCGCCCAGGCGTTCCAGGAGAGCAGTTTCTTGTACCACTCGTTGTCGATGTACTTGTTCGGGTACTTCCGCAGCACCGAGGAGAGGAAGCGGAAGGCGACCGTGGAGTTGATGACCGAGAAGTTGTTGCTGCCCGGGTGTCCCTGTTCCGCGGCCTCAGCCTTGTCGGCCTGGTTGGCGGTGAAGAACGGGAAGACGGGGTACTGCTTCGCGTCGGCCCACAGCCGCAGGGCTTCGAGGTACTGGGGATCCTCGTCCGAGGTGGGCATCAACCCGACGCTGTACGGATAGTAGTTGTTGATCTCTTTCCACGGCACGAGGGAGTCCGAGGCCACGTGCCGGTGCTTGAGGAGTTTGTCCTTCGGGTCCCAGAGGTGCTCCAGAACCGCCTTCTTCACCCGGTCCGCGATTCCCCGCATCCCGTCGGCCTTTTCGGTCTCACCGAGCAGGTCGTAGGCGCGGGCGGCCGCCGAGGCGTTGCTGAACACATATGCCGATTCAGCGCGGTCCAGATTTCCGGGCTTCCAGTCGAACGACACCGCGTCGGCGTCGTTCCCGGTCATGGCGCCCCAGTCGTACTCGATCAGTCCGTTGCCGTCGTTGTCGTAGTCGGCCAGTTGACCGCGGACGTCCTTCTCGGCGTACCGGGCCAGATTGCGCACGATGCCGTCCGGCCCGCCGTGCACCTGGTAGGAACGCCAGGCGGCCTCGGAGATGTACTGGGTGTAGCTGTTCGACCAGTTCTCGGGATCACCGGGGTTGTCGGTGTACTTGCTGTTCTTCGACACCTCTCCCGCCGATACCCAGGGCCCGTACGAATAGCTCGGGTCGCGCAGGTATTTGAGGTCGTCGACGAACATGCCGACGGTGAGGGCGATCGCGTTGTTGTAGCCGAGGACGCCTTCCATGGAGGTGGGGAACTGGTAGTCGTTGCCCGGGATGTCGGCATCGAGGAAGTTGTAACGCAGCAGCCACCAGCGGTAGTAGAGCGTCTTCTCGATGTTGTCGTCCGGGACGTCCATATAGGGCAGGTTCTCAGCCCACCAGCGGTTGTATTCTCTGACGTGGTCGCGGAAGGCGTTTTTTGGGGAAGCGGCCCGCACGGAGTCGTACGCGGTCCGTGAATCGCCGATCTCCTCGGTGACGAAGCCCAGTTGGACCTTGACCGTGACGGTGCCGCCGGCCGGTACGGTCACCGAGCGCGTCAGTGCCTCGCCCTTGCCCTCTCCCTCGCTCTCGGGTTTCATCCCGTCGCCCGAGAGCCGCGGAAAGACCGTCGTGAGGTTGTTCTTCGCCGCGACCGTGCCGGTGAGTTCGGCGCCGTCGGGGGTGGTGGTGTATGGGGACATGGCGCGCAGCGTGAAGGTGCGGGACTGCGAACCGGAGTTGGTGAGCGCCAGGTTCGTCACGGCGGCATTGGCGTCGGTGATGAACTTCGTCTGGGTCAGTTTCAGACCGGTGGTCTCGTGGGCGAATGCGCTGCGCCAGTAACTCGGCGTCTGTTTCCTGGCGTCCACGTTCTCTCGGAGGGCGATGTTCTCGCCGTCCGCCGCCACGGTGACGGTGTACGCGGAGCGGTTGTCGATGCTCTCCCAGTACGCGGCGTTGCCCGCGAAACCGAGCTTCGTGGGGTCGTGTTCCTTCATGAACACGGCTCGGCCCCGGGTGAACAGCCATGTGCCCGCGGGATCCTGGCCTTCGCGGGCCAGCATCCGGTCCATCCAGAAGTCGGTGCCGTCGCCGCGCCGCAGATCGGCTCGGTACTGGGCACGCATGGTCTCGTTGACGATGAAGCCCGCGGGTAATTCGGGGACGGGGTTCTCCGCTCCGGAGAACACGGGGTAGCCGATGGCGTCGTTGTCTGCGTGGGCAGGGACGACGGCGGCCGGCGTGGCCACCAATGCCAGGGCGAGCGTCAGGGCTCCGGCGAGGAAACCTCGGCCGCGCTGTCTTAAACGGCTGTGCGGTCTGTGCTCTCTTCGAGGTTCGTGCACGACTGCCTCCCTGTGGGGGTGGTGCTGTCGGGGTCCGCCGTGGGCAGCCACACCCGCATGGTCGAAGGTCCTCTGTTCCCCCAGGAGTGGTAGGGAACGAGGACGATCTCCGTACGGTCGGCTGCGGTCGTACGACGTGGGGGGTGACTGTGCGGCTCGTACGGCCATGACGCGTCGCGCTGTTCATTCCGGTCGTCCGTCCCGGTCAGCTCACCGGCGACCAGCACCGTGGCGGGTCTGTAGCCGCCGCGCCCTCCGTCCAACCGTTCCCGTGGCTGTGAGCGCGGATCCACCCGTACCGCGTCCACGTCCCGCCCGCCGGGCAGATCCGTGGACTCCACGCAGTACACCAGCGGCCCGCGCTGGACCGCCAGCGTGCCGCGGACCGCGTCGATCCGTGGATCGGCACGGATCCAGCGGGGCGCGAGGGGCAGTTCCAGCCGGACCTGGTCGCCCGCCCGGAAAGCCCGGGTGACCTCGACCGACCCTGGGGCGGCCGGGCGGCGTACCCCGTCGGGGTCCGTCAGCCAGGCCGTGGCGCCCGCCGTCCACGCGGGGACGCGTAACGACAGCGTCCAAGGGCGATGGTCCGGGGAACGGGTGACCCGTACGGTGACCACTCCCCCGGCCGGGTAGTCGGTGCGGACACGGAGCCCGATCACGCGGCCGTCGTCGAGCGTGGTGGCGATCTCGGCGTCGGCGTACTGGTGCAGTTGGACGCCGTGTTCGTCGGCCGTGGCCAGATACCCGGACAGCTGGGCGAGGGTACGTGCCACATTGGTCGGGCAGCACGAGACCGCGAACCAGGGGGCGCGCAGGCCGGAGTCGGCGCGCGGACTGTCGGTGTCGGTTCTGGATACTGTGCCCCGACCGCGCCGGTGGAGGGTGTTGGTGTAGAAGAAGGCGCGGCCGTCCTCGGACGGGGAGGCCGCGATCACGTTGAACAGGGTGCGCTCGGCCAGGTCGGCGAAGCGTGGCTCGCCGGTGGCGAGAAGCAGCCGCCAGCAGAGCATCACCGAGGCGACGCCCGCGCACGTCTCGGAGTACGCGCGGTCCGGGGGCAGGACGAAGTCCTCGCCGAAGGACTCGTCCCGGTGGTGCGACCCCATGCCGCCGGTCAGATACGTCCGCCGCGCGACCGTCGTCTCCCACTGCCGTACGACCGCGGCGAGCAGTTCCTCGTCGCCGGTCTCGACGGCCACGTCGACGGCACCGGCGGCGAGGTAGAGGGCGCGGACGGCGTGGCCGCGCAGCACCTTCGCCTCTCGTACCGGTAAGTCGTCCTGGTAGTACGCGCGGCCGAACTCGATGTCGGCGAGCGTGCCGTGGCCGCGCCGCGCGACGAAGAGCGCGGCCTGGTCGAGATAGCGCTGCTCGCCGGTGAGCCGGGCCAGTTCCACCAGTGCCGTCTCGATCTCCGGGTGGCCGCAGACCCGTTCGATGCCGCCCGTGCCGAAGGTGGCGCAGACGTGGTCGGCGGCGCGTCGCGCGGTCTTGGTCAGCTCGCCCTCGCCGCGTGCTCTGCTCTGCGCCACGCCGGCCTGGATGAGATGGCCGTAGCAGTACAGTTCGTGGCCCCATTCGAGGTCGCTGTACCGGGGTGGCTGTCCCGGGCGGCCGTAGGCGGTGTTGAGGTAGCCGTCCGGTTCCTGGGCGGGGGCGATGGCGTCGGTGAGTTCGGCGATCGCCGCGTCCAGGGTGGGATCGGCGCGGCGCCCGGTCTCCCAGGCCATCGCTTCGAGCAGCTTGTAGACGTCGGAGTCGGCGAACTCCCGGCCCCGCCGGTCGCGGTCGATCCGGCCGTGCACGGCGGTCCGGAAGTTGCCGGTCCAGCCGACGCGTTCCATCCAGTCGCGGCAGTGGTGCAGCGTGGCCTCGGCGTTGACCTGCTGCCGCCGGCCCCAGAAGCCGCCGATGATCCTCACCTCGTCGAGGCCGAGCGGCCGTAACCGGCTCCGGCCGCGGCCCGGCGCCACCGGCACGATGGGTGACCGTGTCATGTTGGCCTGTTCCCCCTCACCTGTTCATGCCTTCGGGTCATCCCTTCAGTGCGCCGGACATGAAGCCGCGCATGTAGTGCCGTTGCAGGAGCAGGAAGAGGAGGAGGCAGGGGACGGCCAGGACGACCACTCCCGCCTCGGTCGCCCCGTAGTCGACGGCCCCCATGCTCTGCTGCCTCAGATTGGCGATGGCCAGTGGCAGTGGTGCCTTCTCGCTGTCCGAGATGAGGATCAGCGGGGCGATGAAGTCGTTCCACGCCGCGAGGAAGGCGAAGAGTCCCACGGTGATCAGTCCTGGCCGGACCGCGGGGAGCAGGATCCGCCGGAGCGCGCCCGATGTTCCGCAGCCGTCGACGAGGGCTGACTCCTCCAGTTCTCGGGGCACGGCCTCGAAGGAGATCCGCATCATGAAGGTGGCGAACGGCAGTTGGAACATGGCGAGCACCAGGCTGAGCCCGATGAGCGAGTTCTGCAGGTGGAGTCTGCCGAGCAGCACATAGAGCGGGATGAGCAGCGTGGCGTACGGGACCATGAGGATGGCCAGGGTCAGCAGGAAGAGGAGGTTCTTGCCGGGGAAGTCGAAGCGGGCGAAGGCGTAGCCGCCCAGCAGTGACACCCCCAGCGTGAGCGCGACCGTGAGTGCCGAGACGATCGTGCTGTTGAGCAGGTAGCGCCACAGGCCTGCGTCGTAGTCGAGCAGGGTGCGGTAGTTGCCGAATCCGTAGCCGGACTCCTGTGCGGTGCCGGGCTGTCCGCTGACCGAGGCCCAGGCGTTCCACACCAGCGGGAAGAGGAAGATGACGGCCAGGCCGCCGGCGAGGACGTAGTACGGGGTGCGGCTGAGGGTGTTCTTGAGTCCCATGGTCTCCGTTCTCATGGCTTCTCCGGTGGCTCCGCTCATGACTCGTCCGCGCGGCGCAGGCCGCGGAACTGCAGGACGTTGAGCAGGAGCAGCACGGCCAGCACGATGATCGAGAGCGCCGCGGCGGTGCCGAGGTCCAGCCGCTGGAACGCCTCGCGGTAGATGAGCTGGACGATGGTGACGGTGCTGTTGTCCGGTCCGCCCTTGGTGAGGATGAAGAACTGGTCGAAGGCGAGTAGCGAGCCGGTCGCGCACAGCAGCAGCGTCAGCGCGAGGGAGGGCCGCAGCAGGGGCAGGGTGATACGGCGGAATATCTGCCACCGGTCCGCGCCGTCCATCCGCGCCGCCTCGTACACCTCGTGCGGGATGCGCTGGAGGCCGACGAGCAGGATCAGCATGTAGAACCCGGCGAACTTCCAGACGACGAGGAACACCGTCGACAGCAGGGCCGAGGTCGGTGCGCCCAGGAAGGAGACCGGTTCGTCGACCAGGCCGAGTCCTTCGAGGAGGGGACTGAGCGGGCCGGTGGTGGGACTGTAGAGACCCCAGAACAACAGGGACGCGGAGGCCAGTCCGAGGGCGCCGGGCAGGAAGTAGACCGTACGGAAGAAGCCGACGCCCGGCCGGTGTTCCTGGACCAGGAGGGCCAGCAGGAGTGCCAGGCCGAGGAGGATGACGGTGACGATCACGGTGTAGAGCAGGGTGAAGCGGACCGCCGGCCAGAACAGAGTGCTGTCGGTGATGTCCGTGTAGTTCTCGGGGGCGTTGCCGCCCCGGTTCCCGGCGAGGAGCGGCCAGTCGCTGACCGACATCTGTCCGACGAGCAGCAGGGGCAGCAGGAAGAACACCGTGACGAACGCGGCGGTGGGGGCGGCGTAACCGAGGCCCTTGACCTTGCGGGACCGCCACCACGGGCCTCCGGCCTGGTGGGGTGGGTGGGGGCGGGCGGCGCGCCGCGTGCGGCTGGTGGACGCCGCGTGGCGTCCGGCCGCCGCCTCGTCTGCCACCTGTGGCTGCATGGCTCTCCTCTGCCGTCGTCCGCGGGGGGGCGCTCGTACGGAAACTGCGGGTGCTTTGTGGCTGGGCGCTCCCCCACTCTCGAATTCGCTCGAGCGGGGGGACCCCCATCGCGGCGGAGCCGCAAATTGACACCGCCCCGCGCCCCTTACGGGGCGCGGTAGTTGGACTTGCTCAGGTGATGGACTGGGTCAGTCCGCCAGGGAGGCTGTGACCGCCTCGTTGTCCTTGTCCAGTGACGAGCCGTCCTTGAAGACGGCGTTGCGCATCAGGGTCAGCCAGGGGCCGTTGGGGTCGTTGAAGGTCTGGCCGAACTTCAGGGCGTAGGGGGTTCGGCCGTCCTTGACGAGCTCGTTGATCGTCACGAGCCGCGGGTCGGCGTCCGAGTGCTTGTTGGACGCCAGGTCCGTGCGTGCCACGACGTCCTTGTTCGCGGCGACGACATCGACCTGGGCCTTCTCGCCCAGGGACCAGGCGAGGAAGTTCCAGGACTGGTCGGCCGACTTGCTGGTGGCGGAGATGCCGATGGCGTCGCCGCCCACGAACGTCGACTTGCCGCCGTCGGGGCCGGGGATCGGGGCGACACCGAGGTCGAGGTCCTTGGGCATCAGGCCCAGGGTCGTCGACGGCATGGGCATCACGCCGGTCTTCCCCTTCGGGAAGACGCCGGTCCAGGTGGTGCCGGTCTCGTCGCGTGCGCCCGGGGCCACGATGTCGTCGTTCACCCAGCCGCGATAGGTCTCGTACACCTTCTTGGCGGTGTCGGAGGCGAGAGTCGCCTTCGTCCCGTCCTCGTTCAGGACGTCGTCTCCCGCCGCCCAGATCGACGGCCACCAGGTGAAGACCCCGCAGCCGCCGCAGTTGCCGCCGAAGAAGGTGCCGTTGACGCCTCCTCCGAGCGCGTCGACAGCTCGCGCGTGTTTGTCCCACTCGGCGAGGGTGGTGGGTGGCTTCTCCGGATCGAGTTCGGCCCGCCTGTAGAGATCCTTGTTGTAGAAGAGGACCGACAGATCGAGGGTGTGCGGGACGACGTACTTCTTGTCCTCGTACGTACCGGCCTTGATGTGCGACTGGGCGAGCTGATCGGCGAAGGGCAGGGCGTCGACGCGTTCGGTGAGATCGGCGAAGAGGCCGCTGGACGTGTAGTTGGGCACGAACACGACGTCCGAGGCGAAGAGGTCCGGCAGGTCACGCGATCCCGCCGCGGCACCGACCTTGGCCTGGTAGTCGTCGGTGGGGATGACGGTCAGTTCGATCCGGTTCTTGTGACTGGCGTTGTAGGCCTTCACCAGGGCCTCGCTCTGTGGCCGGGTGGCGGCGCGGGTCCACATCGTCAGTGTCGTCCCGTCGTCGACACCGGTGGCGGTCGCCGCGCCGCCGCCCTCTCCCCCTCCCCCGTCGTCCCCCGACCCGCAGGCCGTGACCAGACCCGTCGCGACGAGCAGTGCGAGCGCGGTGACGCCGAGACGAGCGGCGTTCCGACGCGGTCCGGCTGTTCTCCCCATGGTCGATCCCCCTTGTATGGCGGCCGACGGGCGGGCCGGCCGGTCCTCCGGGACGGTGAATGTGGGACTGGCTGCGCTACTGACTCCGCGACGAAAAGGGCCGAAAAGGTTTTCTGGAACGCTATGACCGCCCTGATGGCTCGTCAATCCCCTTGCAACACATGGACTGAGTCCTTTGCGCCACCGCTTGAAGACCACGTCCGAAATCGATCGAGTACTGTTTTCCGCACGGCATACGACCTCGGACGCGTCGGCACCCGGCGGTGTGGTCGCCCTCGGGACGAGTACGGCCCGTGCGGCGCGTACCGCACGCGACGGGACAGGAGAACCTCACATGGCGCAGGCCACCGGCCCCTCTCGTCCGCAACCGGCCACCCTCGGCGATGTCGCCCGGCTCGCGGGGGTGTCCATCGCGACCGCGTCCAAGGCACTCAACGGCCGCAGCCAGGTGCGCGCCGAGACGCGGGAGCGGGTGATCGAGGCGGCCGAGCGGCTGTCGTTCCGGCCGAACCAGCTCGCCCGGAGCCTGCTCGCCGGCCGCACCGGCACGGTCGGCCTGCTGACCAGCGACCTCGAAGGCCGGTTCAGCATTCCGATCCTCATGGGTGCCGAGGACGCCTTCGGCGCGGGCGAGGTCGCGGTGTTCCTGTGCGACGCCCGCGGTGACGCGATCCGGGAGCGGCACCACGTACGCGCGCTGCTCAGCCGCCGGGTCGACGGCCTGATCGTGGTGGGCAGCCGTACCGACCCGCGTCCGTCACTGGGCCGCGATCTGCCCGTGCCGGTGGTCTACGCCTACGCTCCTTCAGAGGACCCGTCGGATCTCTCGATCGTCCCGGACAGCGTGGGCGCGGGCCGTATCGCGGTGGAACACCTCCTCGCCTGCGGGCGTACCCGGATCGCCCACATCACGGGGGATCCCGGTTACTGCGCGGCGCGCGAGCGCGCCGAGGGGGCCCTGGCGGCGCTCGCCGAGGCGGGGCTCGAGCCCGTGGGCGAGCCGCGTTTCGGTTCCTGGTCGGAGGGCTGGGGACGGACGGCCACCGCGATGCTGCTCGACCGGCGCCACGAGGTGGACGCCGTCCTGTGCGGCAGTGACCAGATCGCCCGCGGGGTGATGGACGTGCTGCGTGAGCGCGGGCACCGGGTGCCGGAGGACGTCGCGGTCATGGGATTCGACAACTGGAAGATTCTTACTTCTGCGGCGCGTCCCCCGCTGACCAGTGTCGACATGAATCTCGAAGAGGTCGGTCGGGCGGCCGCGCAGGCGGTGTTCGCCGCGCTCGCCGGATCGCCGCGCTCCGGGATCGAACAGCAGGGCGGTCGGGTCATCATCAGGGGCTCCACGGCGCCGCTCTCCTGACTGAGGGCCTCACCCCTCCCGCGTACGCGAAGTGTCGGTGACCGTAAGGGTGTTCAGTCTCTTGCTGCACGCATCTTGACGCGTTCAGCATGGTCGATCTCATAATGTCGCGTCCACATATCTAAACTTCGTTTCTTCTTGTGGACGAAGCTCGAACAGCCCGGAGGATCAGTGGCCGGTCCACGCTTATCGCACACCCGCTCCATCGCCCGTCCTCGCCGGGGGCGAGCGGTGGGCGCGTTCATGTCCGTAAGCGTTCTGCTCGCCGTCTCCGGATGTTCGGTGGCCGGCGCCGACCCCATCGGTGAGGGTCCGGACACCCTGCGCGTCGTCCTGCCCGAGGAGCCGCCGACGCTTGAGCCCTGCGATGCCTCGCTCACCGCGACGGGCCGGGTGACGCGGGCCAACATCACGGAGGCGCTGACCGAGCGCGAGCCGTCCACGGGGCGGCTGGAACAGGCGCTGGCCACCAAGTGGACCCGTACGTCGCCCACTTCGTGGACCTTCACGCTCCGCGAGGGCGTCACGTTCCATGACGGCACGCCGTTCACGGCGGAGGCGGCGGCGTTCTCGATCAAGCGCGCCACGGACTCGGACATCGACTGCAATGTCGACGGCTATATCTTCACGGACAGCGAGGTCACCGCAACTCCCGTCAATGACACGACACTTGAGGTCAAGACGGCGAAGCCGGACCCGATCCTCCCGCTGCGCCTGTCCTTCGTCGAGATGGTGCCGACCACCACCAACCCCGGTGCCAGGGTGCGCGAGCCGGTCGGCACGGGCCCGTACCGGATCGACGAATGGAGCCAGGGCCGCTTCCTTCGCCTGAAGCGCTACCCCGGCTACTGGGGCAAGGCCCCCGAGTACGCCGCGGCGAAGTACGTATGGCGGGCGGAGGGCAGCGTGCGCGCGGCCATGGTGACCAATGACGAGGCGGATGTCGCGATCGGGCTCGCTCCCGAGGACGGGGCGGGCGACCGTGCGGTGGAGTTCACCACCAACGAGGTCTCGTTCCTGCGGATGGACGCCGGCAAGGCGCCCCTCGACGACATCCGGATCCGCCGGGCCATCAACTACGCCATCGACCGGGAAGGCCTGGTCACGGCGGTCTTCGCGGGCCGGCCGAGCGGCCAGCTCGTCGCGAAGGGCGTCACGGGACACAATCCGCGCGTACGGCCCTGGCCGTACGACCCTGAACGCGCGAAGAAACTCGTGGACGAGGCACGCGCCGACGGAGTACCGACCAACAGGACCATCACGATCATCGGCCGCAACGCCATCTACCCGAAGGCCGCCGAGGCGATGGAGGTCGTCCAGGACGGCCTGCTCAAGGCCGGGCTGAAGGTCGAGATCAAGATGCTCGACGTCAACGCCTGGCTGGAGTACCTGCTGCGGCCCTTCCCCAAGGGCATCGGCCCCACCCTCCTCCAGGCGCAGCACGGCAACCAGGCGGGGGACGCCGCGTTCACGATGGGGCAGATCTACGGCAGTAAGGGCGCGCAGAGCAGTTACGGCACTCCCGAACTGGACGCGTTGATCGACGAGGCCCAGCTCGCCGGGGGCAAGGCGCGGCAGAAGGCGTTCGCGGACACCTTCGCGTACCAGAACGACGAGGTCGTACGGGACGCCGTCATGGCCAACATGACCGGGATCATGGCCCTTTCCTCGAACGTCCGTTACCGGCCGGACTCGGCCACCAATGACGAGATGCGGCTCGCCGACATGCACCGTACGGACTGAGGGAGGAGCGGACCGATGTTCACCATGCTGCGCCGTCGCGCGGTCTCCAGCGTGATCCCCCTGCTGGTCGTGGTTCTCGGGGTGTTCTTCCTGGCCCGGCTCACCGGCGACCCCGCCAACCTGTACCTGCCGCTCAGCGCGACGCCCGAGATGCGGGCCGAGTTCGCCGCCCGCAACGGTCTCGACGACCCGCTGCTCGCCCAGTTCGGTGACTACCTCGGCCAGGTCGTCCACCTGGACTTCGGTGAATCACTGCGCACCGCCCAGCCGGCGGGTGAGGCGGTGCTGCGGGCCTTTCCCGCCACCCTCCAGCTCGCCGGGTGGACGATGCTGCTCGCCATCCTGGGCGCCGTCGTGATCGGCAGCCTGGCGGCGTACCGTCCCAACTCGGCCACCGACCGGGTCGCGAGCTTTCTGTCCTCGACGGCCGCGAGCGTTCCCGACTTCTGGTTCGCCATCATGGGCGTGCTGGTGTTCGCGGTGACGCTCGGCTGGCTGCCCACCTCCGGCACGAGCGGCGCTGCGGCGTGGGTGCTGCCCGTGGTGACGCTGCTCATCCGTCCGTTCGGTGTGCTGGTGCAGGTGGTACGCGGCGCCATGGTCTCCGCGCTGTCCGCCCCGTACGTCAAGGTGGCGCGCAGCAAAGGGGCGAACGAGTCGCGGGTGGTCTTCGGGCATGCCCTGCGCAATGCGGCGGCACCGGCGCTCACCGTCGCGGGTGACCTCGCTGTCGGGCTGGTCAACGGGGCCGTCGTCGTCGAGACGATCTTCGGCTGGCCCGGCATCGGCAAGCTCATGATCGACTCGGTTCTGCAGCGTGATTTCGCGGTCCTGCAGGCCGCGGTGCTACTCACCGCTCTGGTGATCTTCGCGCTCAACATCCTGGTGGACATCTGTCACGCGCTCCTCGACCCGCGGGTCCGGCAGCAGGCGGCGGCGTGAGTCAAGGAGGTGACATGCTCCCGAAGGGCGACGTGCTCCGGCAGGACGCGGAAAAGGGTCAGGACGGGGACAAGGGTGCGGAGAGCGGCCTGGGTTCCGGGACCAACGGGGCGGCGGTACGGGCGAAGTGGCCTGCTCTGCTGCTCCAGGACCGGTTCGCCTTCGCGGCGGCTCTGGTCCTGTTGCTGGTCGCGCTGTGCGCCGTACTGGGCCCGCTTCTCATCGGGGACCTGGCGACGCGTCAGAACCTGCGCGATCCCAGCCGGCCGCCCTTCAGTCTCGACGACGGCTGGGCGTACGTACTCGGCAGCGACTCCCTCGGCCGCCCCGTCGCCGCCCGGCTGATAACCGCGGCCGGGACGACCCTGTCCGTCGCCGTACCCGCTGTCCTGGTTTCCCTCGTCGTCGGCTCGGTGTGGGGCATGTGGGCGGGCTATCACGGGGGTTGGCGCGAGAACGTGTCCCTGCGGATCGCCGATGTGATCCTCAGCTTCCCCTCGCTGCTGCTGGCCGTGGTCGTGCTGTACGTGTTCTCGCCGAGCGCCGCGAACATCGTGCTGGTACTGGCCGTCGCCCGGATCCCCGTATACCTGCGCACCGCCCGCGCCGAGGCCGCCGAACTGCGCAGCCGACTGTTCATCGACGCGGCCCGCACCTTCGGCACCAGCGGCTGGTCGACCATCCGACGCCACGTCGCGCCCACGGTGCTGCCCACCCTGCTCACCGTCGCCGCCCTCGACTTCTGCTTCGTGATGCTGACCGAGTCCTCACTCAGCTTCCTCGGCATCGGCATCCAACCGCCGGACGTGAGCTGGGGTCTGATGGTGGCCCAAGGCCGCCAGGAGTTGCAGAGCGCCTGGTGGATAGCGCTGTTCCCCGGTCTCGCCATCGTCATCACGACGGTGTCGGCGACCGTGCTCGCCGCCTGGGCCCGGCTCTCGACGGACCCGGGTCAGCGGTGGCGCCGGGGGCTGCGGCGTGGGGGGCGACGCCCCGAACCCACTCCTACCACCGTCCAGCAGTCGGAAGTTGAGCCGACCCAGGCCGTCCCGGCGGAGAGGACGGCCGAAGCCACTCCCTCCGAGCTGTCCCCAACACCTCCCGACACCCTGGCCGTTGACGGTCTCTCGGTCTCTGTACGCACCCCCGCCGGGCCCCTCCCCGTCGTACGCGGGGTGAGCTTCGGCGTGCGTTCCGGCGAGACCCTCGCCCTGCTGGGCGAGTCCGGATGCGGCAAGAGCATGACCGCGCACGCGGTCGCGGGGCTGCTCGATCCCGCTGCCGAAGTCGTGGGTGGGCAGGCGCGGTTGGAGGGTGAGGACCTGCTCGCGCTGGGCGCGCGGGCGCGGCGTCGGCTGGCCGGGCCCGGTCTCGCCATCGTCTTTCAGGATGCGCTGAGCGCGCTCAATCCCGTTCACACGGTCGGGGCGCAGCTCGCGGAGCCGTTCCGTATCCACGAGCGGATGTCGCGGCGTGCCGCGCGGGCCAAGGCCGTTGAGCTGATGGAACGCGTGGGCATCCCGGAGGCGCGGTCGCGCGCGGACGCGTATCCGCATCAGTTCTCCGGAGGCATGCGTCAGCGGCTGCTGATCGCCATGGCGGTCGCGCTGCGGCCGAAGGTGCTGCTCGCCGACGAGCCCACGACGGCGCTGGACGTCACCGTGCAGGCTCAGATCATGGACCTGCTACGGGAGTTGCGGAGCGAGCAGCAGATGGCGCTGGTCCTCATCACGCACGACCTCGGTCTTGTGGCCGAGCACGCGGACCGGGTCGCCGTCATGTACGCGGGTACGGTCGTGGAGACGGGGCCGGTGGCCGAGGTGTTCGGCAAGCCCAACCACCCTTACACACGAGGCCTGTTGGACTCCGTACCGGCCGAACAGCACAAGGGATCCCGGCTCAGCTCCATCCCCGGAGGCCCGCCCGACCCCCGCTCCGTACCCTCCGGCTGCGCCTTCCGTACACGCTGCCCGATGGCCCGCGACCTGTGCGCCACCCACCGGCCGCAGCTCGCCGAAACCGGAACCGACCGCGCCGCCGCCTGCCACTTCGGGAAGGAACTGGCCGATGCCTGAGCCCGGGACCCTGCTGGAAGCCACCGGCCTGGCCAAGAGCTTCACCGTGCCGCGCACCGCGAAGGGCAGCACGAAACTGCGCGCGGTCGACGGCGTGGACCTGAACCTGGGGCGCGGCGAAACCCTCGGCCTCGTCGGCGAGTCCGGCTGCGGGAAGTCCACGCTGGCCAGGATTCTGCTGCGGCTGGAACGTCCCGACGAGGGCACCGTGCGCTTCGACGGAGTGGACCCGTTCTCGTTGTCGGGCGCAAGGCTGCTCGCCTGGCGACGCAAGGTACAGATGATCTTCCAGGACCCGTTCGGCTCGCTCAACCCCCGCCTGAACGCGGCGGATCTGATCAGCGAGCCGTGGCGCACCCACCGCGACCTCGTGCCCGCCCCGAAGCGGGCGGCGCGCGTCGCCGAGCTGCTGGAGATGGTCGGGCTGCGCGCCTCCGACGCCCGCCGCTACCCGCAGGAGTTCTCCGGAGGACAACGGCAGCGCATCGGCATCGCCCGCGCGCTGGCCCTGGAGCCCGAGGTCATCGTCTGCGACGAACCCGTCTCCGCGCTGGACCTGTCGGTTCAGGCCCAGGTGCTCAACCTCCTGTGCGATCTACGGGACGAGCTGGGGCTGTCGTACGTGTTCATCTCGCACGACCTGTCCGTCGTACGGCACGTCGCCGACCGCGTCGCCGTGATGTACCTGGGGAAGATCGCGGAAACCGGCCCGGCGGAGGAGGTCTTCGAGCAGCCGCGCCACCCGTACACGGCGGCGCTGCTGTCGGCGGCCCCGTCCCTGGCGGCCGGCGGCAGGGCGAAGCGGCAACGCATCCTGCTCACCGGCGAGATCCCCTCACCGGCCGACCCTCCGTCCGGCTGCCGCTTCCGGACCCGGTGCCGGCACGCGGAGGACGTATGCGCCGAAGCCGTCCCGGCGCCGGCGCTCGCGGCACCGGGGCATACGGCTGCATGCCACTTCCCGCTGGAGGAGGCGTCCGCGCTCACGGGAGATCACCGGGCAGGCGCCTCCTGAGACGGGATGCCGGTCCGGCCCGCCGAGGACCGGTCCGGAGTCCGGCCCGCTGAAGCCCCCTCCGGGCGACTGGCAGGGCCGCCAACTCGCCCCGGATGCCCACTCGTTCACTCATCATGTCATTGGTATGGACCTGCCCATGATCACCGGTTAGGCTCTGCCCGGCACGCACCGAGAGCGCTCTCACCGTTCTGCTGTTCCACCCCCACCTTGCTGGAACAACGAAGGGCTACTGCCTTGAGACGCACCACAGCCATGCGTACCGGCCTGGCCACACTCCTCCTTCTCGGCACCTGGGCCGGCGCGGGCACTCTGCCCGCTTCCGCCACCGATGCCCCCGACACCTCTCGATCCGTCCGCTCCTCCGAAACCCCGGCCTCCCCCGCCCTCCTCGCCGCCATGCAACGTGACCTGGGCCTGACCAGGTCCCAGGCCGAGGCGCGGCTGGCCGACGAGAAGGCGGCGGCAGCCGTCGAAACGAAGGCACGGCGGATCGCCGGAGCGGCATACGGAGGCTCCTGGTTCGACGCGGAGAGCGGCAAGTTGACCGTCGCCGTGACGGCCGCCGCCCCCGACGCCACCGTCGACGCCGTACGAGAGAGCGGCGCGAACGTCCGTACCGTCACCGTCAAGCACAGCGCCCGACAGCTCGACGCGGTCAAGGCGCGTATCGACAAGCTGCCCGCGCCGGACGGCGTCAGCGGCTGGCACGTCGATCCCAGGACCAGCGCGGTCGTCGTGAGCGTCATCGGCGCGCAGCGCGCTGACAACGATGTCCAGAAGTTCGTCGAGCGGGCCCGCGCCGCAGGTCCCGTCACCGTCGAAGAGTCCGCCGAGGCGCCAGAGACCTTCGCCGCCGGCACGGTCGGCGGCGACCCCTACTACACCGGCAACGTCCGCTGCTCCATAGGCTTTTCGGTGCACGGCGGCTTCGTCACCGCCGGGCACTGCGGCCAGGCCGGAGCCGGCGTCAGCGGCTGGGACCGGTCGCACATCGGCAACTTCCAGGGGTCGTCGTTCCCGGAGAACGACTACGCCTGGGTCAACGTCGGCAGCGGCTGGTGGACGGTGCCCGTCGTGCTCGGCTGGGGCACCGTCCCCGACCAGCTCGTCCGTGGCTCCGCCGAGGCACCCGTCGGCGCCTCCATCTGCCGGTCGGGGTCGACCACGCACTGGCACTGCGGCACCGTGCTCGGCAAGAACGAAACCGTCAACTACAGCCAGGGCGCGGTCCACCAGATGACCAGGACCAGCGTCTGCGCCGAACCGGGCGACTCCGGCGGCTCGTACATCAGCGGCGACCAGGCCCAGGGGGTCACCTCCGGCGGTTCGGGCAACTGCACCAGCGGCGGCCGGACCTGGTACCAGCCGGTGAACGAGATCCTCAACCGCTACGGCCTCACCCTGCACACAGCCTGATCGCACGCCCTGGTCCAGCGCACCACGGTCAACGGGCTCCGTCACCGAACCGGTGGCGGAGCCCGGAGTCGGGCGGTACACACGATTCCGGAGCGAAGCGGGCCGATCACATAAGATGGGCATTCGCTGGCCAGCCCTGCGGTGAGGCCGCGCCAGGACGCAGACCGCTCGGGGTGGGAGACGTATGGCACAGGGCACCGACGCAAGCCGGACCGTCATCCTGACCGTGGACGACGACCCAGGGGTCTCGCGTGCGGTGGCCCGCGACCTGCGGCGCCGTTACGGCGAGTCGTACCGGATCGTGCGCGCGGAGTCCGGCGAGAGCGCTCTGGACGCACTGCGTGAGCTGAAGCTGCGCGGTGATCTCGTGGCGGTGATCCTCGCGGACTACCGCATGCCGCAGATGAACGGGATCGAGTTCCTGGAGCAGGCGCTGGACGTGTACCCGGGCGCGCGCCGGGTGCTGCTGACCGCGTACGCGGACACGAACGCGGCCATCGACGCGATCAACGTCGTCGACCTCGACCACTATCTCCTCAAGCCCTGGGATCCGCCGGAGGAGAAGCTCTATCCCGTCCTGGACGACCTGCTGGAGGCCTGGCGGTCCACCGATCACCGGGCGGTTCCGATCGCAAAGGTGGTCGGACACCGCTGGTCGGCGCGGTCGTCGGACGTACGGGAGTTCCTGGCCCGCAACCAGGTGCCGTACCGCTGGTACTCGTCGGACGAGCCCGAAGGCCGACGGCTGCTGGCCTGCGCGGGGGCGGACGGGCAGCGGCTGCCGCTCGTGGTCACCGCCGACGGGACGGCGCTCGTCGAGCCCGAGGATCCGGAGCTGGCCGCCCAGGTGGGTCTGGCCACGACACCGGCGGAGGACTTCTACGACCTCGTCGTCATCGGCGGCGGCCCCGCGGGGCTCGGCGCCGCCGTCTACGGCGCTTCGGAGGGGCTGCGGACCGTGCTCGTCGAGCGTTCCGCCACGGGTGGGCAGGCGGGGCAGAGCTCGCGGATCGAGAACTACCTCGGCTTCCCGGACGGCGTCTCCGGGGGCCAGCTCACCGACCGGGCCCGGCGTCAGGCGTCCAAGTTCGGCGCGGAGATCCTGACCGCTCGTGAGGTGACCGGTCTCGAGGTCAACGGCGCGGCGCGTACCGTGCGGTTCTCGGACGGCTCCGCGATCGCCGCGCACTGCGTGATCCTGGCGACCGGCGTGTCGTACCGGCAGCTGGAGGCACCCGGCGCGGACGACCTGACCGGACGCGGGGTGTTCTACGGGTCGGCGCTGACCGAGGCGGCCGGCTGCCAGGGGCACGATGTGTACATCGTCGGCGGCGCGAACTCCGCCGGGCAGGCCGCGATGTATCTGGCCAGGGGCGCCAAATCGGTCACCCTCCTGGTGCGCGGCTCGTCCCTCTCCGCGTCGATGTCGCACTACCTGATCGAGCAGATCATGGACGCGCCCAACATCTCGGTGCGTACGGGGACGGTCGTCGAGGCGACGCACGGCTCCGACCACCTGGAGCAGCTCACCCTGCGCGACATCGAGAGCGGCCACACCGAACTCGTCGACGCACAATGGATGTTCGTCTTCATCGGCGCGGCCCCGCTGACCGACTGGCTGGACGGCACGGTGCTCAGGGACAAGCGCGGATTCATCATCGCCGGACCCGACCTGACCGCCGACGGGCAGCCGCCGCCGGACTGGGAGCTGGACCGTCCGCCGTACCACCTGGAGACCAATGTGCCCGGGGTGTTCGTGGCGGGCGACGCCCGCGCCGAGTCCGCCAAGCGTGTCGCCTCCGCCGTCGGAGAGGGAGCCATGGCCGTGATGCTCGTACACCGGTATCTGGAGCAGTCGTGAGCGGCCAGCCGATGCCGTGCGACGCGGCGGAGCTCGGCACGCTTTTCCTGTTCGAGAAGCTGGACGCGGATCAGCTGGCGCGACTGTGCCGCGAGGGCCGGGTGGAGAAGTTCGAGCCCGGCTATGTGTACCAGGAGGGCGAGCCGGCCACCTGCTTCTTCGTACTCCTCGAGGGCACGCTGGTGATGTCGCGCCGGGTCGGCGCCGACGACGTGGAGATCAGCCGCACCTCCCAGCGCGGGGTGTACGCGGGAGCCATGCAGGCCTATCTCGCCGCATCGGATCAGGCACGCTACAAGGGTTCGGTACGGGTCACCGAGCCTTCGCGGTTCTTCGTCCTGCCTGCCGAGACGTTCGCCGCGGTCCTGTGGGACTGGTTCCCCATGGCCGTACATCTGCTGGAAGGGATGTTCTTCGGCAGCCAGAACACCCAGCGGACGATCAACCAGCGCGAGCGCCTGCTGGCGCTCGGCTCGCTGTCCGCGGGGCTGACGCATGAGCTCAACAATCCGGCGGCAGCCGCGGTGCGGGCCACCTCTTCGCTGCGGGACCGGGTCGCGCACATGCGGCACAAGCTCGGTGTCATCGCCGCGGGTCCGTACCACCGTGAGGCGTTGAAGACGCTGATAGACATCCAGGAGAGCACGGCCGAACGGGTCGCCAAGGCACCATCCCTGAGCCCCCTCGAAGCCTCCGACCGCGAGGACACGCTCTCCGACTGGCTCGACGATCACGGCATCGAGGGCGGCTGGCAGATCGCCCCGACGTTCGTGCAGGCCGGGCTCGACATCGACTGGCTGGAGCGGGTCGCGGCAGCCGTGGACCCGGAGATGCTGCCGGGGGCCGTGGGCTGGCTCAACTACACCGTCGAGACCGAGCTCCTCATGCGCGAGATCGAGGACTCCACGACCCGTGTCTCGAACCTTGTGAACGCGGCCAAGCAGTACTCCCAGCTCGACCGGGCGCCCTACCAGGTCTGCGACGTGCACGAACTCCTCGACAGCACGCTGCTGATGCTGTCCGGGAAGATCGGCTCAGGCATCAAGGTCGTCAAGGAGTACGACCGTACGCTGCCGAGGGTTCCCACGTACCCCGGTGAGCTCAACCAGGTGTGGACGAACATCATCGACAACGCGGTCTCCGCGATGAACGGCGCGGGTGGCGAGGGCACATTGACCGTGCGGACGGCCCTGGAGCGGGAGCAGTTGCTCGTCGAGTTCCGCGATACGGGGCCCGGGGTGCCGGAGGAGATCCGCGGCCGTATCTTCGATCCGTTCTTCACGACGAAGCCCGTGGGTGAGGGCACCGGTCTGGGTCTGGACATCTCCTGGCGCATCGTGGTGAACAAGCACCACGGGCATCTGGAGGTGCACTCCGTGCCCGGCGACACCCGCTTCCGGGTCTTCCTCCCGCTCACGGCCGCGGATTCCGAGACCCCTGCCGTGGATTCCGAGGCCTCTGCCGCGGATTTCGATAACCCTCAGGAGGCGTCATGACCACACCCGCCGGAATCGACCCAGGCGTTCCGCCGAGCGGCACCGGATGCGTCGAGTGCGGTGAGGTCGGCGGCTGGTGGCTCCATCTGCGGCGGTGCGCCCAGTGCGGCCACATCGGCTGCTGCGACAGCTCCCCCGCGAAGCACGCCACGGCCCACTACCGGAGTGCGGGCCATCCCATCGTCCGCAGTTTCGAACCGGGTGAGAGCTGGTTCTGGAACTACGAGACCTCCGAGCTGTACGAGTCCGGCCCCGAACTCGCTCCCCCGGTCAGCCGCCCTCCGGACCAGCCAACGCCCGGGCCGGCGGGTCGGGTTCCGGCGAACTGGGCGGACACGCTGAGCTGACGCGGCCTGGTGTGCTGGTCACTTGGACAACCAGGAGGAAGGCCGCAGCGATGATCGAGCCACCACAGACACCGACGGACCCGGGCTCAGCCGGATCCGCCCCTTACCTGCCCATAGCCGAGCACGGCCTGATCGGCGACCTGCGCACCGTCGCGCTGGTGGGCACCGACGGTACGATCGACTGGTACTGCTGTCCGTCCTTCGACGCTCCGAGTGTCTTCGGCTCGATTCTCGACGTGGAACGCGGCGGGTCCTTCGAGCTGGCTGCCGCGGTGCCGGCGACGACGAAGCAGTTCTACTTCCCGGACACCAACGTGCTCATCACCCGCTTCCTCACCGAGGACGGGGTCGGCGAGGTGCAGGACTTCATGCCGGTCGCCGACGAGACGACCGCGGCGGCCGAGGCCGACCGGCACCGGCTGATCCGGCGGGTGGTCTGCGTACGGGGATCCATCCCGTTCCGCGCCCGGATCGCGCCCAGGTTCGGCTACGGAGCTCAGCCGCACACCCTGCG
The DNA here is from genome assembly GCF_000716805.1 of Streptomyces yerevanensis. Taxonomy (NCBI): domain Bacteria; kingdom Bacillati; phylum Actinomycetota; class Actinomycetes; order Kitasatosporales; family Streptomycetaceae; genus Streptomyces; species Streptomyces yerevanensis. The sequence goes on from NZ_JNWJ01000006.1 coordinate 149,564, forward strand.
GCAGCTCGACGACGGGGCGCTGTTCGAGTCCGCCGACCTCTCGCTCGCGCTGACCGCCACCGTTCCGGTCGAGTGCGACGACCTCGACGTGACCTCGGAGTTCAAGCTCAGCCAGGGCGAGAGCGCGGTCTTCGCGCTCGACCGGGTCAACGGCGGCATCGAGGCGCGCGGCTGCCCGCACTTCGAGGCGGAGGAGCAGTTCGCCGCCACGGTGGCGTTCTGGCGGAAATGGCTGTCGGCCTCTCAGTACCGCGGCCGGTGGCGGGAGATGGTGCACCGTTCCGCACTGACCCTCAAGCTGCTCACCTACGCCCCGACCGGCGCGATGGTGGCCGCCCCGACGACCAGCCTGCCCGAGCAGATCGGCGGCGAGCGCAACTGGGACTACCGCTATCTGTGGGTCCGGGACGCCGCCTTCTGCGTCTACGCACTGCTGCGGCTCGGCTTCAGCAGCGAGGCCAAGGCGTTCATGGACTTCCTGTCCGAGCGCGTCGACCGGAACGGCGGCGGGCCCTCGGGACCCCTGCAGATCATGTACGGCATCGACGGGCGCACCGAGCTGCCCGAGCGCGAACTGGACCACCTGGAGGGACACCGGGGTTCCGCTCCGGTACGTGTCGGCAACGCCGCCGTCGACCAGTTGCAGCTCGACATCTACGGGGCTCTCATCGACTCGATCTACCTCTACGACAAGTGGGGGCAGCCCATCTCCAGCGACCACTGGGACGCGGTGTGTGCCCTGGTCGACTGGGTCTGCGAGCACTGGGACCAGCCTGACGAGGGCGTCTGGGAGACGCGTGGCGGGCGCAAGAACTTCCTGTACTCCCGGCTGATGTGCTGGGTGGCCATCGAACGCGCCATACGCATCGCCCGGCGCCGTGGCCTGCCCGCCGAGCTGGGCCGTTGGGAGCAGATCCGCGACACGATCTACCGGCGGATCATGGACAAGGGCTGGTCCACGACCCGGGAGGCGTTCGTCCAGCACGAGAACGACCACGTGCTCGACGCCTCGGTACTGATGATGCCGCTGGCGAAGTTCATCTCCCCCCACGACCCGAAGTGGCTCTCCACCCTGGACGCGCTCACCGCCGACCTGGTGTCCGACTCGCTCGTCTACCGCTACGACCCCCTGGTCAGCCCGGACGGTCTGCGCGGGGAGGAGGGCACCTTCTCCATCTGCTCCTTCTGGTACGTCGAGGCACTCACCCGCTCCGGCCGGCTCGACGAGGCCCGGCTGACCTTCGAGAAGATGCTCACCTACGCCAACCACCTCGGCCTGTACGCGGAGGAGATCAGCCACACCGGCGAGCAGCAGGGCAACTTCCCGCAGGCCTTCACCCACCTGGCCCTGATCAGCGCCGCGTTCAACCTCGACCGGGCCCTTGGCTGAGCAGTTGGCGGGCGGTCTCCGTGTCAGTGGTGCGTGCCAGGATGGTTCCGTGCCGACCACCGCATTCACCACGCCGTTCATCGGCCGCGAGGACGAACTCGCCCGTCTGACCCGGGTATTGGAGCGTGCCCGGGCGGGTGAGGCGCGTGCCGTGCTGGTGGCCGGGGACGCCGGTGTGGGCAAGACGCGCGTGCTGGCCGAGGCCGCCGGGCACGCCGTGGAGAGCGGCATGACCGTTCTCACGGGGCACTGCGTCGACCTCGGTGACGTCGGCCTGCCGTATCTGCCGTTCACCGAGGTCCTCGGCGTGCTCGCCGCCGACGACCGGTTCTCCGCCACCCTGGCGGAGCATCCCGTGGTCGGCCGGCTGCTCGGCGACGGAGGCGGTGCCGTACGGGACGCGGGCAGCCGGTTGCAGCTGTTCGAGGACATGGCCGCTCTGCTGGCCGACCTCTCCGAGGTCACGGCCCTGCTGCTGGTCCTTGAGGACCTGCACTGGGCCGATCAGTCCTCTCGCGACCTGCTGCGCTTCCTGCTCAGCCGGGGCATTCTCCAGCGGCCTGCGGGCGGCGCGCCCGCCCACCGCCTGGCGCTCTTCGCGTCGTACCGGGCCGACGATCTGCACCGCCGCCACCCGCTGCGCCCCCTACTGGCCGAGCTGGTGCGGCTGCCCGCCGTCGACCGCCTCGAGCTGAGGCCGATGCCCGATACCGAGGTGGCCCGGCTGGTACGCGCCCAGCGGGCCGCTCCGCTGCCGGAGGCCACCGTCCGCCGTATCGTCGAGCGCGCCGAGGGCAACGCCTTCTACGCGGAGGAACTGCTCGCCGCCACCGCCGACACCGTGCCCGGCGGATCCACTCCGGCGTCCGCCGTGCCCAGTGGCCTCGCCGATGTCCTCCTGATCCGTTTCGAGCAGCTGTCCGCCACCGCCCAGCAGGTGCTGCGCACGGCGGCCGTCGCCGGGCGTCGCGTCGAGCACGAGCTGCTGCGCGACGCCGTCGGCCTGCCCGAGCCGGACCTGGAGTCGGCGCTGCGCGAGGCCGTCGGCCGACAGCTCCTCGTCCCCGGCGAGGAGGACACGTACTCCTTCCGGCACGCCCTCATCCGTGAAGCCGTCTACGCCGATCTGCTGCCCGGTGAGCGGGTGCGGCTGCACCGCGTGTTCGCCCGGCTGCTGGCCGGTCGGGGCCACAAGGCCGAGAGCGCGGCGGAGCGCGCCCACCACTCCCGCGAGAGCCACGACCTGGCCGACGCCCTCGCGGCCTCACTCGAGGCCGCCGACCACGCCGGGCGGATCGGCGCACCCGCTGAGGAACTCCGCCATCTCGAAGCCGCCCTCGACCTGTGGTCGGCGGTGCCCCGTTCCGCTCTGCCGGACGGCGTCCCCGACACGGTGACGCTCACCCTGCGTGCCTCGGCCGCGGCCGCGCACGCCGGCGAAACCCACCGGGCGGTCGCGCTCACCCGTGCCGCGCTCGCCCGGGTCGGCTCGGACACGGACTCCGAACTGGCCGCGCGCGTCCGGTACACCCTCGCGGGCAATCTGATTCGGGTCGACAGCCTGACGGCGGCATTCACCTACAGCAGCGAGGCGCTCGCCATGATCTCCGCGGAGCCTCCGTCGCGTACGTGGGTGTGGGCCGCGGCCACCCACGTCATGGCGGCGAGATACGTGGGCGAGGACGAGACCGCCCGCCGCGTCGCCCTGCAGGCCCTGCGCGTCGCCGAGCAACTCGACGTGGGCGACGCCCGGGCCGATCTGCTGATCTCCCTGATCGGTCTCGAAGCGCACAACCGCAGCACCCCGGAAGGCCGGGCCCGGCTGCGCGAGGCCCGCGAGCTGGCCCGTCGCGCCGGCAACGTCCCCGTCGAAATACGCGCACTGTTCAATCTCGCCATCGGCTCATACGAGGCCGGCGCCCTGGACGAGTGCCTCAGCTGGCTCTCCGACGGCCTGGAGCGCGCGGACCACGCCGGGCTGCTTTCCTCGCCGTATCCCCTGGAGATGCGCTACCTGCACTCCATGGTGCTCTACACCCTGGGCCGCTGGGACGAATGCGTCGAGGCAGCGGCCGCCGATGCCGAACGGCTGCCCGCGGCAGGCGCGTTCGCGATCGGTCCCGCGCTGTACGTGGCTCTGGCCCGCGGCGATCACACGGCAGTCGAGCGGGCCCGCGCCCTCCTCGACGGACCGTTCGACTGGATGGCCACACTCGTCGCGGGCATCGTGCTCACCGACGCCGCAGCCCTGCGGGGCGAGCCCGAGGCGGCCGTCGAGCAGATGCGTACGACGCTCGCGGCGCTGACCGACGAATCCGTTGTGGAGCGCCCCGATGTCGCCGTACGGCTCGCGGCCCTCGCCCTGTCCGCCGTCGCGGACGCTGCCGTGGAGTCACGGCTGACCGGCGACGAAGCGGGAGCTCTCCGCTGGACGGACACAGCCACGGAACTGGTGGAGCTGGCCCGGGCCACCGCCACCAAGGGCGAGGACGGCGCCCAGCAGGGCCCCGAGGGACTGGCATGGCTGGCGCGCGCGGAGGCGGAATGGGCGCGCGCCACCAGTGGGCCGGATGCCGCAGCCTGCGAGAAGGCCGTCGCCGCGTTCGGCTACGGGGACGTCTATGAGCAGGCTCGCTGCCAACTCCGCCTGACGGAGGCCTTGGTGAGGGCGGAGCGCCGCGACGAGGCGGCCGAGCACGCCCGTGAGGTGCGCGACACGGCCGTACGGCTCGGTGCGGTGCCGTTGCGCGACAGCGTGGACCGACTGGTCCGCCGAGCCCGCCTCGCGGACATCTCACCCGCGGCGGGTGGCGTCCCGGTGCTGACCTCGCGTGAGAACGACGTTCTGCGGCTCCTCGCCCGGGGCCGCACCAACCGCCAGATCGGCGAGGAGCTGTTCATCAGCGGCAAGACGGCGAGCGTCCATGTCTCCAACATCCTCGCCAAGCTGGGCGCCGCCAGCCGCACCGAGGCCGTGGCTCTCGCCTACCGCGAAGGCCTGATCGAGCCTGGGACGATCACGTCCGGCTGACGGCTCGGACGGTCGCGATGCGGGAACGGGCCGCCGTCCCATCCCGGCTCATGCCCCGTGACGCAGCATCCGCATCTGTTCCTCCAGCGGGGCCAGACCGACGTCGCGGCGGCGTTCGTCGAGGGTGTCGGGGCAGCGGGTGGGGTACGGACGGAACGTCGCCGGGTCGATGCGCGTGCCGTAGTACTGCGGCTGGCCCAGTTCGACGGCGCAGTGGTCGGCGATGTAGGCGTGGTGCAGGGCGGGGCAGCGGCCGTCCGCCGTGGCCTGGGCGATCAGGTCGCGGCAGCTGAGCTGGAAGTCGAGTTCCGGGGCGTGCAGCAGGATCATCAGGGCCGCCGTCGACGCCTGCGCGCCCACCAGGTCGGCGGTCGGCCAGGCGTGCCGGCGGACGATCGCCTTGAGCGCCTCGGCGTTGTCCTTGCGGCAGTCGAGGATGCGGCGGCGCAGGCCCGGCGTGCGGTTGCGCTGCGCCTGCCGCATGAGCCGCTGTTCCTCCTCGGCCCTGCGGACGAGTTCGTGGGCGAGGGCGGAGGCCAGCGCGGGAAGCACCGCTGTGCCGGTGTCCCGGGGTGCGTCGTGCGCCGTGTCCGGGAGTTCCTCGGGGGGCGCGTCCTGGGTCAAGTGCCTTGAAGCACCGATGCCGTTCATGAGGGCTCCCGAAGCGTCAGCGTGAACCACACGCTCTTGCCCGTGCTGCCGGGGGCAGGCAGTGCGATGCCCCAGTCGTCGGACAGTGCGGCCACGAGGGTGAGTCCGCGTCCGGACTCCTCGGCCACGTCCGCCGCACAGAGCCGCGGCATGGCCGGCGAGTGGTCGGCGACCGTCACGCGTACGTCGTGGTCAGTGCGCTCGACGGTGACGGTGATGGTGTCGCCGGAATCGGAACTCCCGTGTCTGACGGCGTTGGCGAACAGCTCGCCCGTCGCGAGGACGGCGTTGTCGAGCTGCTCCGGCGTCAGTGGCAGGGAGGTGAGGTGTGCGGCGACGGCACGCCGCACGGCGGAGGCGTGGGACGGCTGGGCGGGGACTTCGGTGCGCAGGAGGCCGGGAGGTTCGCTGACCACGACCGGGACGACCTCAGTGGGGGCGATGCCCTGACGGCGGACCGGTTCACCGACCTGGAACGCGAGTGACGCGTACAAATAGCCGGCGTCCTGCAGGGCGACGGCCAGCACCTTGTCGGCCCCGGCGGGGCCCTGGGCCGGACTCCTTGATTGTCCGTCGGTCACGATGGCCATCCAGGTCTCGCATCACGGTGCGCGGCATCCCTGTACCTGCCGGGCGATCAACTCCCGTGCGATCGAGCACGGTTGACCGCCGTCGCCGCTGACTGTGCGACAGGTCACTCGATCACTATGACGGTCTGCACATGCAGCCCGCAACACGCGTTCTGATAATTTCAGAACTATCCGCATCACCCTGTCTCTGTCTGCGCCGTCGTGGCACACTGCTCGCTGTGACGGCCGTTCCGGGAGGGTGGACGTGAGCGACAACCGCTCTGGCGGCAACGCGCCGACGGTCCTGCGGATGGTTCTCGGCAAGCGGCTTCGGCAGCTGCGGGAACAGGCCGGGGTGTCGTTCGAGGACACGGCACGGGCCATCGAGGTGACCCCTCTGACGGTCCGGCGGATCGAGAAGGCCGAGGTCGGTCTTCGTATCCCGTACGTAAAGGAGTTGCTGCTCACCTACGGAGTTCCGGCGGCGGAGATCGATGACTTCCTCGCCCTGGCCAGGGAGGCCAACCGGCCCGGCTGGTGGTACAAGTACCGCGACGTACTGCCCGAGTGGTTCAGCGCCTACGTGAGCCTGGAGAGCGAAGCCAGCGTCATCCGTCTCTACGAACCCCACTACGTACCGGGCCTGTTGCAGACCCACGACTACGCCACCGCACTGATGCGGGTGGGGTTTCCCAACGAGTCGAAGGAGGACATAGAGCGCCGGGTCACGCTGCGCCTCAAGCGCCAGGACCTGCTCGCCAAGCCGGAGTCGCCCGCCATCTGGGCCGTCCTGGAGGAGTCGGTGCTGCGCCGCCCGGTGGGCGGACGCGAGGTGATGCGGGCTCAGATCGACCGGCTGGACGAGGCGTTGGACCTGCCGAAGGTCCGGATCCAGATCATCAGCCTCGACACAGGAGCGCATCCCGGCGCCTACGGCCCGTTCCACTACTTCCGTTTCGGTTTCTCCGAGCTTCCCGACGTCGTCTACACCGAAAGCCTCGCCGGCGCGGTCTATGTCGATCAGCCCGCCGACGTCGTCTCGTATCTCGAGGTAATGGACCGGATGTCCGTGCAGGCGGAACCGGTCGCTAGGACCAGGGCCATCCTGGGTGAACTGCGCAAGGAGTTGGACGAATGAATTCCAAGGGCCCCATCTACAGCGGCATGCCGGCCACCGACCTGGGCACCGAGGGCTGGCACAAGCCCTGGAGCGGTACGAACGGCGGGAGCTGCGTCGAGGCCAAGCGGCTGCCCGACGGCAGCGTCGCCGTCCGCCAGTCCACGGACCCGGAGGGTCCCGCGCTGGTCTACACCCGGGACGAGATGCTGACGTTCCTGGAGGGCGCGAAGTCCGGCAAGGCGGACTTCCTGGTCGCCTGAGGCCCCGAACCCGTCGCCTCGGACCACATCGCGTGTCCGCTTCGGACCGCACCCCGTTACGTCCGTGCCACCGGAAAACCCGCACGCGGACTCCCCTCGTGCGGGTTGCCCGGCCACACTGAGGAAGTCGGTCGTCCGGAGGGAGTGGTATGCACACGCTCCATCAGGCCGTCGCCCAGTGCCGAACGCTGGTCCTCGAAGGCCCTGACGACATCGGCAGGAGCGGTCTGCTCGGCGAACTCGCCCGCCACGGGTTCCTCATCAGACGCGCACGGGAACAGCTGCAGCAGGTGGACCCGACCCGACCGTACCGTGAACTGCTCGCCGCACCGGGCCTGTTGGCCGTCGACGGCAGCATCATCCACGAACTCGTCTACGGGCCGCTGCGCCGGGGACACTCCCGGGTGACCTGGATCCAGGCCCTCGACTTCGCCGAGGCGGTCGCCGAACGCGACGGCGCCCTCGTACACCTGACGTCGCCTCAAATCCGGGACGCGGAAAACGCCGAGGCGACCAGCGCGTACGAACGGGCCTTCCGCACCCTCACCCGGCACGTCCCCGTCGTCACCGTGGACGTCAGCGGCCTCAGCCCTCCCGTCCGTGGGCCCGCCTCGTCGTCCCCTTTTCAACTGGGGCGTTGCACAGGGAAGTTGACGGTAGGTTGAGTACAGACCCGTGACGCACGGCAGGAGAATTCTGATGGCAGAAGCCCAGTCCACCCCCGACCAGGACCCTCTGTCCAAGATCGACACCACGGTGCCTCATTCGGCCCGTATCTGGAACTACTGGATGGGCGGCAAGGACAACTACGACATCGACCGGGTGGCGGGCGACGCCTACCGCGAGACCGCGCCGAACATCGAGACGATGGCCCGCGCCTCCCGTGACTATCTGATCCGCACGGTGACCTTCGTGACCGGTGAACTCGGCATCCGCCAGTTCCTGGACATCGGCACGGGCCTGCCCTCGTACGACAACACCCACGAGGTCGCCCAGCGCGTGGCGCCCGAGTCCCGCATCGTCTACGTGGACAACGACCCGCTGGTCCTCCGGCACGCCCAGGCCCTGCTGACCAGCACCCCCGAGGGCGTCACCAACTACATCGACGCGGACCTGCACGAGCCCGAGAAGATCCTCGCGCAGGCGGGCGAGATCCTGGACTTCAGCAAGCCCGTCGCGCTGATGCTCATGGGCATCCTCGGCCACATCCAGGACTACGAAGAAGCCAAGTCGATCGTCCGCCGCCTCCAGGCCGCCCTCCCGTCGGGCAGCTACTTCGTGCACTACGACAGCACGGACACCGACACGGCACTCAAGGAGGCCCAGCAGGGCTACGACGACACGGGCGCCATTCCGTACGTACTGCGCAGCCCCGAGCAGATCTCCGCGTACTACGAGGGACTTGAACTCCTGGAGCCCGGCATCGTGTCCTGCCCCCTGTGGCGCCCGGAGCCCGGGACGTCTCCCGAGCCCACGGACGTCTACGGCGGTGTGGCCCGCAAACCGTGACGCCACACCGATCAGCTGGTCAGGAGCCTGTGGCCGGCTGGATGTTCTGGTTGAGCCGGAACAGGTTCCGCGGATCACGGTCGGCCTTCACGCGGGCCAGGCGGGCGTAGTTGTCGCGGTAGCTCGCGCGTACGCGCTCCTGGCCCTCGTCCATCATCATGTTGACGTAGGCGCCGCCCGCCGAGAACGGGTGCAGGGCATCGAAGTAGTCGACGGTCCATTGTTTGATGCCCTCGGCATTGGCCGGGTCGGAGTCCACGCCCGCATAGACGGACGCCCAGCGCGCGTCGCGGTAGCTCCAGGCGGTGTCCGTCGGCGCGAGGTCGTGGACGGCGCCGTCGATCGGGTACAGGTGCATCGTCGACTTCCAGGTCGGCAGTTCGGCACCGAACTTGGCGTGCAGGCCGATCGCGTCGCCGGGGATGTCGTTGACGAAATCCGCGCGCCAGTACCACTGGTCGCCGGGCGGGTAGAGGCCGTCGAACGCGGACTGGATCGCGGGGTGCGGCATCGGCGCGGGGGCGTGCAGCAGGGGCGTGGGCAGTGCGTCGAGCAACGGTGCCATGACCCGTGCCGCCGCGTCCGTGTCCTCGCCCGCGTAGTACCAGACGACGCCGGCGATCTTCCGCAGGTGCAGTTCCTCGGGGAACGGCGGGGCCGGCGGGACGGAGCCGAAGAGGAAGAAGGCGTTGAGGTCGCGGGGCGCGTGCGGGATGAAGTCCCGGTAGGCGGTGAGGACTTCAGCGCCGAGTTCGACGGGCCAGAAGGTGGGCCCGGCGACGATCGTGCTCACCTCGTGCAGGCGGAACAGGAACGAGGTGACGACGCCGAAGTTTCCGCCGCCGCCGCGGATCGCCCAGTACAGATCGGTGTTCTCGTCCGCGCTCGCGCGCACGTGCGCGCCGTCGGCCAGGACGAGTTCGGCCTCCAGGAGATTGTCGACGGTCAGCCCGCACTTACGGCTGAGATGGCCGAGGCCGCCGCCCAGGGTGAGACCGCCGACGCCGGTCGTGGAGATGATGCCGCTCGGGGTGGCGAGACCGTGCTCGTGGGTGGCGCGGTCCACTTCGCCCCAGACGCAGCCGCCGCCGACGCGGACGGTGCGCGCCCGCGGGTCGACCTCGATGTCCTTGAGCGGGGACAGATCGACGACCACACCGTCGTCGCAGGTCCCCAGGCCCGCTCCATGGTGCCCGCCGCCGCGCACCGCGAGCGGCAGGCCGTGGTCACGGGCGAAGCCGACGGCGTGGGAGACGTCCTTGGCATCGCCGCAGCGCGCCACGAGGGCGGGCCGCCGGTCGATCATCGCGTTGTAGACGGCGCGGGCCTCGTCGTAGCCGGAGTCGTCCGGTCCTACCAACTGGCCGGTGAATCCAGCGAGTTCCTGACGGGCTGCTTGTGCCGGAGTCATGGACATGCGTGTCCCCCGTTCCGGGTCCGGGGCCCTTCGACGGGCCCGATCCGCATGTTCTAGTCCGATGCCCGGGACGCGGATATCCGTGACCGCCACCCAGCTCGGCGACGGCGGCTACCTACGTCTCGGCGCTTCCGGGCAGCAGGCCCAGTTCCGTGGCATGGACGGAGACCTCGCGCCGGGTGCGGGCCCCCAGTTTTTCCAGTACGGCGGAGACATGGTTGTCGACGGTACGGACCGACAGCACGAGCCGCTCGGCGATCTCGTGGTTGGTGAGCCCCTGGGCGAGCAACCGCATCACCTGGAGCTGGCGCTCGGTGAGACCGGCGGGATTGTCTCGGGTCACGGCGAGCGGACCGCGCGGGATGTGCCGTACGCCGATCCGGCGCAGCTCGCCGCGGATCAGACGGGCGAGCGGCTGCGCGCCAAGGACGTCCAGGGCGGAGAGTGCGGCCAGCTTGTCCTCGGGGGCCGCGCTCTCGGCGAGCGCGGCGGCGTGTTCGTACGGGCATCCGGCCGCCAGCCAGGCCCGCGCCGCCTCCCGCCATCGGCCGGCGCTCTGGAGGGCGTACGGATGGTCCGAGCTGTCGGGCGGGATGGGATGTCCGGCCTTGGTGAGCCAGTATCCGAGCTCTGCCCGGTACGGTACGGCGGCCAGTCCCCGCGCCTGTTCGAAGGCTTCACCGGCGGCGTCCACCACTGCGGGCCGGTCACCACGCAGCCAGGCGGCCTCGGCCTGGGCTGCCGCGACCGGTCCGATGCGCTGTAGCTCACGGGTGTGCACGGCGATCTCCCGGGCCTGGTCCAGCAGTTCGCCGGCGCCGCTCCTGCCGCGCCGGACGCGCACCCGCGCGAGCACGGTCAGCGCGGGGCAGCGGGCGGGTACGAAGTCATGGGCGCCGAGTTCGGCGTGCTGCTCGGCGTCGTCCCAGGCTCCGGCCGCGAACCGGCGCAGCGCCAGCTCGACGTGGAAGTAGCTGAGGAAGCCGAGGTGTTCGGCCCGGTCCGCCAGTTCCATGGCCGGGGCCAGGAAGCGGTCAGCCTCGGCGTACTGGAGGTTCTCCAGGAGGGACCAGATGAGATTGGCGTACGAGCGGCAGGCGTGGTCGATCTCGCCGGCCGCCAGCGCCACCTTCAGGCTCTCCTCCACCTGGGCGCGGCCGAGGGGGTCGCCGGAGCGCCAGCGTGCGGAGCCCACGTTGTTGAGGGCGTGCGCGAGGATCGCCGGGTCGTCGGTGCGGTGGGCCAGGGCGATGGCGCGTTCGCCGAAGTCGATGGCCTCGGTGTGGCGGTCGGAGAGCATGTGCAGCTGCGAGGTGTTGCTGAGAGCGAGGGCGAGCAGCCGGTCGTCGCCCGCGTCCTCACCTACGGCGATGGCCTCCCGCGCGGCACGCTGCGCCTCGTCGGCGTCGCCGGCCCACCAGTGGATCCGGGACAGCCAGCGCAGGTCGGCGCCGAGCGCCCGGGTGTCGCCGAGGGACCGGCGCAGCGCGACCGCGTCCCGCTCGGCGCCGACGGCCGCCGCGGAGTCCGCGATGGTGTAGCTCTCGACGGCGTACCGCTCCAGCAGGCCTGCCAGTTCGGCCGAGCCGAAACGGTCACGCTGCCGCAGTACGAGCCGCAGGTGGGCCGCGGCTTCCCGGTGCGCTCCCGCCTCGGCGGCGTCGCGTGCCGCGTCGGGCCCGTACCGCACGATCGCCTCCTGGTCGCCCGCTTCCGCCGCATGGTGGACGACACGGGAGGGGTCGGAGTCGGGAGCTGCGACGAGCGCGGCGAGCACGGCCCGGTTGAGTTCGATACGGCGCGCGGCGGGCAGCGAGTCGGCGATGGCGCGGCGGATCAACTCGTGGCGGAAACCTGCCCGTTCGGGGGTCACGGTCAGCATTCCGCGCCGCTCTGCCGCCGCCAGCTCGGCCACGCCGTCCGTGAGCAGTGCGTCGACCAGTGGGCGCTCGACCGCGGAGGGCACCACGGCGAGCTGCTCCAGGACGTCCCGGGTGCGGTCGTCGAGGCCGCGCAACCGGGCCAGTACGGCGTCGACCACGGTCGGCGGTACGCCACCCGTGCCGCCGGCGGCCAGCACCTCGGCGACGAAGAACGGGTTGCCCGAAGTCACCGCGTACACCTCCGCCGGGTCCAGCCGGCTGGCCGCGCTGAGCCGGTGTACGGCCTGGACGGAGAGCCGGGACAGCGGGAGGCGGTGCACTCGCTCGGCTCTGGACACCTGGCCGAGGAGGTGGCGCAGGGGGTGGGCGCGGTCCAGTTCGTCGTCCCGGTACGTCAGCACCAGGACGGCCGGGAGCCGTTCCACCCGGTGCACGAGGAACCGCAGCACATCGAGCGAGGCCTCGTCGGCCCAGTGCACGTCCTCGACGACGAGGACCGCGGGGTGCGGGGCCGCGGTCAGCTCCGCGCGCAGGGCGTCGTACACCCGGGCCCGGTCGCCGCCCTGTGTGAGCGCCCGCGCCAGCTCCGTACCGACGCTTCCGACGAGGTCGCGGAAAGGGCCCAGTGGCCGCCGGGTCGCGAGGTCGTCGCACTCCCCCACCAGGATGCGCGCCTCGGCGGGCAGCACGCACGGCATGGCCTTCACCAGGCTCGACTTGCCGATTCCGGCCTCTCCTAAGACAAGCGCCACCGAACCGGCTCCATCCGCCGCGTCCCGCGCGGCGGCGGCCAGTCGCTCCAGCTCGTGGTCACGCTCGAGGACCCCCCGATCCACGGTGCGATTCTGGCACGTACGGGGCGTTCCGGGACCGCGCTCGTTCGTATCTCCTGGCCTGCTCACGCCGGAGCGGCCGTACGAAGCGCCGTGCGGGGACGCTTCGTACGGCCGCCTTCACCGTGGGAGGACCGCCTGCGGGCAGGGCCTACCTGTAGGTGATGTCCGAGGTGCTGTACTTGCAGTTCGTGCTGTCGGGGCCCGTACCCACGGCGGTGTTGTTGTTGTACTTCTGGCAGGGGATGACCTTGCGACTGGCGTCGTTGAGGATCGTGATGCCCCGCAGCGTCGCCACGTCATTGCGGTTGACGTTGATGCCGACGAGCCGCGCGGTGGAGCCCGTTCCGGTCACCTCGATGTTGCTGAGGTTCACCTTGCGCGTGTACGACGTGGAGCAGTCGCCGCAGGAGCGGTACAGCGTCTTGAACTCGCTGACGGCGAAGTTGGAGATGTTCACCGTGCCGGGGCCGTTGTGCTGGAAGACCTTGTCGGCGGCCTTCTTGGCGCCACCGCCGATCACGTTGTAGGTGGAGCCGCCACGGAAGGTCGCGGCGTCCTCGCCGACGTCCGCCCACCACACGTTCTGCAGCGTGCAGTCGCCTTCGCAGTGGATGCCGTCGGCGCCGGGCGCGCCGATGATGACGTTCTTCAGCGTCGCGCCGGCCGCGAGCTTGAAGATCGGATCCTGGCCCTCCTCCTGGCCGTCGCCGGCCAGGTCCCCGGTGCCGTAGAACTGCTTCATGCCGTAGTCCTTGGTGCCGGACACGGAGATGGTGGAGGAGGTCCCCTGGCTGCCGTTGGGGGTCGGCCAGGTGGCGGCATTCGCCGGGGAGGCGCCGCTGGTCATGATCATGCCAACCGCTAAGCCGAATGCGGCCAGCGAGCCGGTCAGTGCGCGCCCGTGGGCACGCGGTCGTGTCGCAGAAGTCATGTCCCGATTCCTTCTGTCGTGGTGAGGGGTTGACGTGGTGCCTGGGTTGATGTGGTGCGGAGTTGCTACGGTGCCGGGCTGCCGTGGTGCGGGGCGTCAGAGCTTCCCCGCGCCCGCTCCGGACGTCACCGAGGTGACGACGGACGAGGCGGGCTCGGCGGTGTAGCTGTAGGGCGGGTTGGTGAAGCTGCCGACCCGCGAGACCTCGGTGGCGGCTCCACCCAGGTCGTTGCCGCGCAGGTTGGCGTATCCGTCGACGTCGCTGCTGCGGTTCGTGGTGACCGCGATCTTCGTCGAACGGAAGACGTTGTTCTCGACGAGCATCTGGGCGCCCATGCGCGAGTGGCAGGCGGTGTCGGCGCCGGACACGTAGTTGTTGTAGAAGTGGCCGGTGCCGAAGCGCAGGCTGGGGATGCGCGAGTAGACGTTGCTGAAGTGGTTGTGGTGGTACGTCACCTTCAAGTGGCCGGTGTCTTCGGAGGCGTTGTTGTCGCTGTGGCCGACGAGTGAGCCCTTGAAGTGGTCCTTGAAGGTGTTCCAGGAGACCGTCACGTGGTCGGAGCCGTGATTGATGTCGAGCAGACCGTCGTAGTAGTCCTTGTCGTGTTCGCGGTCCGCCGAGAAGGAGTTGTGGTCGATCCACACCTTCGTCGACTCCTGGACGGTGATCCCGTCCGAGGGCTTGAGCGGCTTGCTGATGTTGAGGTTCCGGACGACGACGTTGGTCGCCTCCTTGATCCGCAGACCGCCACCGGTGAACCCGGATGACGAACCGACGCCCAGCACCGTGGTGTTGGAGCCGATGTCGACCTGACCGCTCAGCGAGATCAGGCCGTTGACCCGGACCACCTTCGCCGACGCGCCCGTGACGGCCGTCTTGAAGGCGGCCAGGTTCGACACGGTCACCGCGGTCGTGTTGCCGCCGCCGGTGGTGCCGGCGCCGAAGCCGATGGGGGCGGTCTCGGCGGCGCCGGCCGACTGGGGAAGGACGAGCACGGTGACGGTCGCGAGGGTGGCCGCGGCTGCCACGGCCAGGGTGGATCTGTGTGCTCGTGCGAGCGGGGGACGAGTACGCATGCGGGGTGCGTCCCTTCAGGAGAACCTGAGGATCCTGTATGTGACTGAAGTTCACTGATCTGATCGCTGTGCGCAGACCGAGGTACCCAATGCGAGGCGCATAGGGCTCTGACGAGTGCAGTTCCGCAGGTGGTACGAACCAAGGCGCAGCTATCTCATATACGAGATACCTGATACCAGGTCACTGTTCTGAACGGACCGTAGAGGGTAAGCGCTTTCTGGTCAACGGTTCACGCAGAACGAAAACGCTCCGCTGGGTTGGCCGTTTGGAGCTGCGGGTCCGTTGTGGCTGGTCGCTCCCCCACCCTCGGCTGCTCCCCCAGTGCCTTAAGGGCCTGGGGGGACCCCCAGAGCGGAGGGACCCCCATCGCGGCGGAGCCGCACATTGATACCGCCCCGCGCCTCTGAAGGGGCTGCGCCCTTCAGAGGCGCGGTACACGCCAGACTTTCCAAGGCCGCTCAGGAAGCGGTGCGGGACTCCAGGTCGCGGCGGGTGTCGTTGCCGTACACGCCCGTCTCGTCGCCCCTGATGCCGTACCAGAGCTGGAACCGCGCAACGGCCTCGGTGAGCGTGGCGTCGTACTCGCCGTTGGTCGCGCCGTCCTGGTACACGTCCGGGATCTTCAGCAGCCGTTCCTGGAGTTCGCTCACCTCGGGGCCGCTGTCGCCCTGGCGAAGGGTGCCGGGGCCGTCCGGGTCGGCCGCCGCAGGCGGCGGGGCGGCGGGCGCGGAAGGGGCGGCCGGCGCGGAAGGGGCCGCGGGGGGCTTCGCCTGCGTTTCACCGGCACCCCTGTCCCAGGTGAGCAGCAGCGCGGCGGCGAATCCCGCCAGGGCGATCGCCACCGCGGCGGCGGCGAACGCCGCGCGACGCAACCATGGCGTACGTCCGTGCGCCGCCGGAGATTCGAGCGGGCCCGGGCGCCCCTCGTCCGCGACGGGCGGCAGTTCCTGCGTGTCGTCCTCTGCCGTCCAGGGAAGCGCGTTGGCTCCGGGCGTCCAGGCCGCCGGGGTGGCCTCGGCAGTCGAAGGAGGCGGGGTGGCCTCGGCCGCCGGTGCCGCGGCGGCTTCGTACTCCTTGTTCCGGTTCCGCCGCTCGCGCTCCACAGCGTCGACCAGCCGCACGAGTTCCGACAGGGCCCCGGGTGGGCGGCGGCGCAGGACGTTGGTGGGCTCGAGCGCCGGGCGGCTCGGCCGCGGTTCGGGGTCGTACGGTGTCGACACGCTGCTCTCCCTACCGGTCGTACTGGAGATTGATACGCGTCACCGCGCCCGGGAGTTCAACGCGACGGAATCCCGCCTCCGCGGCAGCGCCCGTCACCGCCGTACGAGGCGCCCGTGCGACGAGAGCCACCAACTCCCGTCAGGGCGCCGGGTGGCTCCGTCGGCGGAAACATGTCGACATGACGACGATGCATGCCTGGATGGTGGCCGAGCCGTGACTGCGGGCGGATGGGCGGGGGCGCGGCCCTACCCGCGCTCCGGGCCCTCGACCGAGGCGGTTCAGAGGCCCACGCGAGTGAACGTCACATGCGTGACCCCGCTGGGCGAGGAGGCGGACTCGACCTCGTAGTCCTTCTCGAGGCCCTCCAGTCCGTCCCAGAGGCGTACGCCGCGGCCGAGCAGGACCGGGACCACCACGATGTGCATGTGGTCGATGAGCCCGGCGGCAAAGAAGTCGCGGATCACGGTGGGGCCCCCGCCGATGCGTACGTCCTGGCCGCCCGCGGCCTCGCGGGCCGTCTCGAGCGCCTTGGCGGGCGAAGCGTCGAGGAAGTGGAACGTCGTGCCGCCCTCCATCTCGATCGACGGGCGCGGGTGGTGGGTGAGGATGAAGGTCGGTGTGTGGAACGGCGGGTTGGGCCCCCACCACCCCTTCCACTCCGGGTCCTCGTGCCATCCGGGCGGGCCGAACTTCCCGGTTCCCATGATCTCGGCGCCGATCCCGGGCGTGATCTGCCGGGCGAAGGCGTCGTCGAGGCCGCGGGTCCCGCCGGATTCGCCGACCAGCCGACGCCAGAACCGGGTGGTGAACATCCACTCGTGCAGCCCCTCGCCGGCGTGGCCGAACGGCGCGTCACGGCTCTGACCTTCACCGGTGCCGAAGCCGTCGAGCGAGATGGAGAAGTTGTGGACGCGGGCGAGTGACATGGCCGGCGACTCCTTTCCTTTGCTGGTCGAGTTCTGCTGGTCGAGCAACGAGTGGGCCGCGGTATCCGGCTCACCCCCGGAGGGGAACTCCTGGCGACCGTGAAAGGCCCTAGGGCGCGCCGAAGTCGGGGAGGGTGAGCGAGCCGTCCTCGGCGAGGGTGAAGCCGGGGTTGTGCGCGATCTCCCAGGCGTGGCCGTCCGGGTCGGTGAAGGCGCCGGAGTAGAAGCCGACGGCGTTGGTGGCCGCGGGCTTGGTGATGGTGGCCCCGGCTTGTTCCGCGGCGGTGAGCAGGTCGTCGACCTCGGTGTCGGAGCGTACGTTGTGTGCCAGGGCGATCCCGCCGAAGCCGGTCGCGGCCCCGTCCGTCAGCCCGCAGTCGGCCGCGAGCTTCTCGCGGCTCCACAGGACGAGGGCCAGGCCGCCCGCCTGGAAGAAGACGGTCTCTTCGACCTCCTGTCCACGCCAGCCGAGGGCTTCGTAGAAGGTCCGGGAGCGCGTCACATCGGAAACTCCCAGCGTGACCAGACTGATGCGCTGTTCCATGTCAGGACAGTAAAGGCCGTCGGAAGGGACGACAACGCAACAGTCGGGCTCACTCGGCCGGTGCCAGGGAGATCCGTATCCCGACCGTCCCCGTCGTCCCGCGCCGCAGTCGGCTGCCGAGCAGGACGAGTCGGCCGGTGATGCCGTATTTGCGGGCGATGAGTGTGCGGTAGCGAGCGGTGACGTCCGGGTCGCAGATCTCGGCGGTGGCGGGGATCTGTTCGCCGGTGGGGTTGCCGCGTGCGTCGCACGGCCCCACGAGGACGTCGGCGCGGTTGCGGATCCGCTTGACCTTCCAGGCGTCCGCGGCCGACCAGGCACCGAGCGCCTCGCCGTCCCGCACGACCCATACGGGGGTCGCGACCGCCGTACCGTTCTTCCGATAGCTCGTGATCAGCAGGTACTTGGCGGCACCGAGCCGCTCGAGCGCAGTGTTCTCCACGCCGGGAGTCTAGGCCGTACGTGCGTACCGGCTCCCTCCGCTGTGCCGACGCCTTCCGCCGTACGCGCCCACGGCCCGGAGGCCCCGTGTCAGACTCCCGCGAGGGGGATCAATGGCTGACAACACTTTGTGGGTGGCTGCGCTGACCGCGGGCACCGCCGTGCTCGCGAGTTGGGTGACCAGCCGCGGTACCGCCCGGGCCGCGCGCATCCAGGCCGACGCGGCTGCCGCCACGGTGCAGGCGGACCGGTTGCGGGCGGCGCGGCGGGCGGCGTACGTGGACGTCATCGAGCAGGCGCAGCGCATGGGCGACCTGTACTGGAAGGTGACCGACGCGCACGGGATCACGGACGCCGGTGAGCGCCTTGCCGCACTCGAGGATCTTCGGCTACGGCTTCGCGGCGAGTACGCCGTGCTGCGGCAGCGTGTGTGGGTGGTGGATCTGGAAGGCCCGGCGGAGGTGGCATCGGCCGCGGACCGGCTCCGGAGTTCGACCAGCGACAACTGGCGGGCACTTGGCGCGATGATCGCCGGTGAGGCGGACGCGGCCCAGCGGTTCAACGAGTGCTACGCGCCCTTCTGGCAGTCGGTCGTGACCTTCGTCGAGGCCGCTCGCCGCGCCCTCCATGAGACGCGTACGGACTGATTCCTCGGACGCGTGAGGCGCGTACGGGCTGACTGCCCGGGGACTACTCGGGCCCGTTCGGGCTGATTCCCCTCCGCGCCGCGGGTACTCGCTCAGCGACACACAAAAGCCTCGGACAACGGGCTCTTCACCTCGGCTGGATACCCCCCTGGGTATTTCTGCTACGGTGAGAGCCAGATACCCCCCGGGGTAACACCGTCCTGTGAGGAGTCGCAGTCGTGTTCTTCGTCGACACCCTGGAATTCGAAGGGCTGGGCAACCGCAGTTACCTGGCCGGAGGCCCTCAGGCCGCCGTGGTGGTGGACCCGCCCCGCGACATCGATCAGGTCATCGCCGCTGCCGCCCGGCGCGGGGTGCGGATCTCCTACGTGGCGGAGACCCACGTACACAACGACTACGTCAGCGGCGGCCTGGAGCTGGCCGGTGTCAGCGGCGCCCGTTACCTGGTGCCGGACGGGGCGTCCGTGTCCTTCGCCCGTACACCTGTCGCCGATGGCGACACGGTCACCGTGGACGACGGCCTGGTGCTGCGCGCCGTGGCCACCCCCGGCCACACCCCGCACCACACTTCGTACGTACTGGAGGAGGACGGCCGGCCGGTGGCGGCGTTCACCGGCGGCTCGCTGCTGATCGGCACGGTGGGCCGGCCGGATCTCGTCGAGCCGCGGCTGACCGAGCGGTTGGCCCGTGCCCAGCACGCTTCGGCGCATCGTCTGGCGGACGAGCTGGACGACGAGGTCGCGGTACTGCCCACCCATGGCTTCGGCAGCTTCTGCTCCAGTGCGCAGGCCGAGGGGGACGCGACCACGATCGGCGCGGAGCGCAAGAGCAATGACGCGCTGACGCAGGACGTGGACACCTTCGTCGCATCGATGCTCGCCGGACTGGACGACATACCCGCGTACTACGCGCACATGGGCCCGGTGAACGCCGCAGGACCGGCACCGGTCGACCTCACTCCGCCGCGGCTGGCGGACGCCGGGGAGATCGCCTCCCGGCTGGCGGCCGGGGAGTGGGTGGTGGACCTGCGCGGCCGCGTCGCGTTCGCCGAGGGCCATGTCGCCGGATCGTTCAACTTCGAGGGCGAGGGCAAACTCGCCACCTATCTGGCCTGGCTGATCCCCTGGGGCAAGCCCGTCACGCTGCTCGCCGACACCGCCGAGCGGATCGCCGACGCGCAGCGCGAGCTGGCCAGGGTGGGCATCGACCGCCCGGCCACCGCCGCGAGCGGCGATCCCTCCGCGTGGATACGGGACGGGGAGCGGCTCGCCTCCTTCCGGCGCGCCCGTTTCGCCGAACTCGCCGATGTACGCGACGACGTGGTGGTCCTGGATGTACGGCGGGACTCCGAGCGGGCGGGCGGTTTCATCGAAGGTTCGGTGCACATTCCGATCCATCAACTTCCGGGCCGCGTCGGGGAGTTGCCGCCCGGCGTGGTCTGGGTGCACTGCGCGGGTGGGATGCGCGCGGCGATCGCCGCCTCATTGCTCGATGCCGCCGGGCGGGAGGTGGTGGCTGTCGATGACGGTTTCGGGGCCGCCGCCGATGCGGGTCTCACCCTGGGGAGCCGCTGATGGACCTCCGCGGCGTTGCGACGCCTGACACACACTCCCCCACTCTCGGCTCCTCCCCCGCTCTTGGCTTCGCTCAAGCGAGGGGACCCTCATGCGGCGGCATGGTCGCCCGGGCTGACGCGGGTCTGCCCGTCACCGGCCCGGGCGGCGGTGTCACCGCGTGAGCACGCTGATCCTGGCCCTGGTCGCCGGAGGCGCGGTCGGGCTGGCGCTCGGTGCGCTCGGCGGGGGTGGCAGCGTCCTGGCCGTGCCCGCGTTGATCTACCTGCTCGGCTTCTCACCGGCTGCCGCCACCACCGCCGGGCTCCTCATCGTCACCGCCACCTCCGCCACCGCCCTGTACGCGCATGCTCGGGCCGGTCATGTCCGGTGGAAGGCGGGCGCGTTGTTCGCTGCGGCCGGGCTCCTTCCGGCCGCGGCGGCGGGGGCAGCGGCGGCCCGGCTGCCGCAGCCGCTGCTGACCGCCGCTTTCGGCGCCGTCGCCGCCGTCGCGGCCTTGCGGATGCTCCGGCCCGCCGACGGCACGGTCGTACGGGATGTGGCAGGGGTGCGGCCGGGCCGGGCGGCCGGAGCTGGGGCGGGTCTGGGTGCGCTGACCGGGCTGCTCGGGGTCGGCGGGGGCTTCCTCGCCGTTCCGGCGCTCGTCACCGTGCTGGCCTTCGAGATGCAGGCCGCCGTCGGTACCAGCCTGCTGGTCATCACGGCCAACTCCCTGGCCTCCCTGACCCTGCGCGGTGCCTCCGCCCCGGCTCTGGACTGGGCGGTGATCGCGCCGTTCACCGCGGGGGCGATCCTGGGCGCCTGGGACGGCAAACGCCTGACGGGCAAGGTTTCCGGCCCGCTGTTGCAGCGCGTCTTCGCGGTGGTGCTGCTGGCCGTGGCCGCGTTCATGCTCGCGGACGCCGTGGCGTGAGCGGGGGCTGCGGCATGAGCGGCCGTCGCCGTTTCGGTCGGCGCCCTGACCGGTACGTACTCGGCCCGGGGATCAGGCGAGCGACAGGAAGAGCTTCTCCAGACGGGCGCGCATCTGTTCGCGGTCACCGTCGGCGGCCAGGTCCGAGTCGGCCAGGCAGTGCTGCAGACCGGTGGCGATGATCGCGAAGCCCGCCTTGTCCAGGGCCCGGGAGACCGCCGCGAGCTGGGTGATCACCTCCTCGCAGTCCCGGCCCTCCTCGATCATCCTGATCACACCGGCGATCTGGCCCTGCGCCCTGCGCAGTCGGTTGAGCACCGTCTTCAGTTCGTCGGCCGCCATCGCCAGTTCCACGAGCCACTCCTTCGACACACATATTCTCCATACCCCTACGGGTATCCTACCCGCAGGCCGCCCCCTCGAAAGAAGAGGAAAGATCCACGTGACCACGACCGCCGTCCTCGCCCCGGAACAGGCCCACGCCCGCCTGCACGAGCTGACCGTCATCGACGTCCGCACCCCCGGCGAGTACGCCTCCGGGCATCTGCCCGGCGCCCACAACATCCCTCTCGACCACCTCGACGAGGCGCTGTCCGCCCTCAGGGGCGTCGCCGACCGCGGTGATCTCCTCGTCGTGTGCGCCTCCGGCGCCCGCTCCGCCCGGGCCTGCGAACGGCTCGCCGAGCACGGCATCACCGCGGCCACGCTCACCGGTGGCACCAGCGCCTGGACCCAGCTCGGCCACGACGTCCACCGGCCCGCGGGCGCCCGCGCCGTCTGGGCCATGGAACGGCAGGTCCGTCTGGCCGCCGGTTCGCTCGTCCTGGCCGGACTGGCGGCCGGACGGCAGTGGCCGCGCGCCCGCCTCCTGTCCGCGGGCATCGCGGGCGGCCTGGTCTTCTCCGCCCTCACGGACACCTGCGGCATGGCCCGCGTCCTCGCCAAACTCCCCCACAACCGCCCGCGCGCCACCGACCTGGACGCCACGCTCGCCGCGCTCACCGAGTGAGGCATCCCTCCGGCGGACCGGGTGTCGGTTACGCACCTCGGCGGCGGGTACCCGCACGGCTCGAATCGTGCGCCGGCCATTCCGAGGTGACCCATGGACTCCAGCGTCGCGACGCAGGTCAGCGCGCGTGGGAGTGAGCCCGTCGTCCCCGAGCCGCGCGGGCCGCTGTCCTCCGCCGTGCTGTCCACCCTCGTGCGGCAGCCACCGGGTGGCCCGCTGCCGCTGCACGAGGTCGCGCATTCCGATCCGTACGGCGAAGACCTCCAACTCGCGCTCTACGCCTGCTACGAACTGCACTACCGCGGCTTCGGCGGCGTCGACCCGGGCTGGGAGTGGGATCCGGAGCTGCTGCGGCTGCGGGCCGCCATGGAGTCCGTCTTCCATGAGGCGCTACGCGGGGACGTGGCCGGCGGCGACAGCCCCGACGACCTCGATCGCGAGCTGGACGCCCTCCTCGCCGAGCCGCGGGAACCGCGCGGTGTCTCCCAGTACCTGAAGCGGTACGGCACCCGGGAGCAACTGCGCGAATACTTCGCCCATCGCTCCGCCTACCAGCTCAAGGAGGCCGATCCGCAGGCCTGGGTCATCCCTCGCCTGGAAGGCCCCGCCAAGGCGGGCCTCGTCGCGGTCGAGTACGACGAGTTCGGCGGCGGCCGGGCCGAACGGGTGCACGCCCGGCTGTTCGCCGACCTGATGGCCGAGGCCGGCCTCGACCCGACGTACGGGCGCTACGTGGACGCCACCCCGGCCGTCACACTCGCCACGGTGAACCTGATGTCGTACCTGGGCCTGCACCGCGCCCAACGCGCCGCGCTGGTCGGCCACTTCGCGGCGGCGGAGATCACCACCGCTCCCGCCGCGCGCCGCATGGTCGACGCGATCGACCGTCTGGGCGCGGGCCCGGCCTGCCGGTTCTTCTACAGCGAGCACGTCGAGGCCGACGCCGTGCACGAACAAGTTCTGCGCCGCGATGTCATCGGCGGCCTGCTCGACGCCGAGCCCGCCCTCCTCGGGGACGTGGTCTTCGGCATCCAGGCGACCGGACTGCTCGACGACCGCATGGAGCGACACCTGATGGACTGCTGGTGCGAGGGCAGGACCTCGCTGTGCGAGCGCGGGTGGTGACCGCCCCTTTCAAGGGCGCACCTTTCGAGCCCCCTCTCAAGGGCGACGGCGTCGGTGGCTGGTGTCGCACCACGGGTACGTGCCGCTGCGTCGGCAGGCGCAGAGCGCCACCACGAAACGGTCGGAGACGACCCGACGGCCGTCGTCCAGTTCGACCTCGACCGGGCCCTCGATGAGGATCGGGCCGTCCGGTACGACGACGACGCGTCGCGGGCGTCGCTGACGCTCAGAGTCGGCGTGGTTGGTCGGCACGGATCACCACCAGCTCCTCCGTGTCCTGTCCGGGGCCGATCAGCCCGCGGGCGCGGAGTTCGGACGTGCGGGAGCGCAGCACCGGGCCGAAGGGAACCGTGGCGCGGTCGACGACCGCGGCCTTGAGCCCGGTGTCCCGCAGGCGGGCGAGCGTCTCTTCGACGCCGCACAGGGCCGAGTGCACCATCAGCAGCATCCCGCCGGGCGCGAGGCACGGCGGGGCGGCGGTGCAGAGGCGGTCCACCAGTGCCCTGCCGTCGGGCCCGGCGTCCCAGGCCAGGGCCGCTCCCCCGCGCGACGTCGGGTGCCTGGGCGCGGGCACGTACGGCGGGTTGGCCAGGATGACGTCGAACGTCTCGCCCGTGACGGGTCGCGTCAGGTCGCCCCTGACCACGCGCATCGGCACCCGCCGGACCGTCGCGTTGAGCCGGGCCGCCAGCACCGCCCACGGCGAGAGGTCAACCGCCGTCACCGGGCCCGCGCCCGACTGTGCCGCGGCCAGGGCCAGCGCGCCGGTACCGGTGCCGATGTCCAGCACCCTGGCACCGGGCCGCATCGCCGCCGGCCGCAGGGCCCTGGCCAGCAGCCAGGTGTCGCCCTGCGGCGCGTAGACGCCGGGAGGTCGCAGCAGAAACATGGGGCACGGGTACCTCGGCCCAGCCCGCGAAACCGTCACCGCCACTCGTCGGCCTCTCATACGGACCGTACGGACCGCACCCGCTCGACGCACCACTCCTTGGCGGTCTGCGCGACCTGTTCCAGCGCGCCCGGCTCCTCGAAGAGGTGGGTGGCTCCCGGCACCACGTGCAGGGAATGCGGCGCCCGCAGCATGTCGGCCGCCTCCTCGTTGAGCCGCAGCACCTCGCGGTCCCGGCCGCCGACGATGAGCAGCACAGATGCTCGTACGCGGGCCAGGGCGTCGCCCGCCAGATCGGGCCGTCCGCCCCGCGACACGACGGTCAGTACGCGCTCCGGTCGCTCGGCGGCGGCCACCAGGGCTGCCGCCGCGCCCGTACTGGCGCCGAACAGGGCGACGGGGAGCCCCCTCGCCTCGGGCTGTCCGTCCAGCCAGTCGATCGCGGCCACCAGGCGTCGCCCCAGCAGCGGGATGTCGAAGCGGTGCTCGGCCGTCAGGGTGTCCTGGATGTCCTCCCGTTCGCTGAGCAGATCCATGAGCAGGGTGCCGAGTCCGGCCGTACGCAACTCTGCGGCCACCATCCGGTTGCGCGGGCTGTGCCGGGAGCTGCCGCTGCCGTGCGCGAACAGCACCACCGCCCTGGCCTGCGTGGGGAGTACGAGATCGCCGACCAGCGTGACCTCGTCGGCCGGCACGGCAACCAACTGGGAGATCATCGGGATCATCTTCTTCCTCGGGCCGGAGGGCCCGCGGTTCGCCGTTCGGTTTGTCTGTTTCTTAACCAGTTTCTCCCCATCACGTACCCCCGGTGGCCCCGGCGAACATCAGGCCCGTACAACCAAGGAGCATGTCAATCCGCGGCCATGTCCCCCGGCTCGCGATAACGCAACAGCACGCCCACTCCGTCGGTCAGCGGGACCCGGTCCGAGTCCACCACGATCAGCTCGGCTCCGGTGCGGGCGGTGGCGTACAGCAAGGCGGCGTCGGCGGGCCGGTCGCGTACGGACTTCACCCCGAACGCCTCCAACTCCTCTGCGGACAGCGCAAGTTGGGAAGGCTCCGCGCCCACCCACAGCCGCTCGGGGAGGCGTGGGGAACGGGTGAGCAGGAGGGCTCGGGCCCGGCCGCGTTGCAGGGCGGTGACCGCGGCGGTGACGCCCTCGGACTTCTGGCGATGCCTGGCGCGCTGGGCGAGGAAGGTGTCCAGCTGGAGGCGATCCGGTGCGCTCAGCCGGCCGTCCAGCGTGCGGGCCACTTCCGTCTCCAGCAGGGGGCGGCCGGGGGCGGTGTCGGCCGCCGTGCCGGGCCCGCTCTCGACGACGGTCACGCGGTTCTGTAGGTGGATGGGCATGCGGTTGACCAGGACGCCCGACAGCCAGGGGTCGCCCTCGTCCCGGCGGAGCACGACGAGCCCGGCTCGGTGCCGCCCGGCGAGTTCGTCCAGTTCCTGAGCGATACGGGGCGCCGTACGCGGCCAGTCCTCGACCGGCACCAGGCGGCTGAGCCGTGGCCCCGGCGCGACCCGGCTGACGGGCCACCGCCCGCTCTCGGCGACGACCGAGACATACTCGCCCTTCCCCTCCGAGACGCCTCGGGTGAGGGCGACGGCCAGGTACGGGATGTCCGGTGCGCGCTGCACCGCCAGCGGCAGGGTGTCGGGCAGGTCGTCGAAGCGGGCGGTGTCGCGTACGGGCGGGTCGGGCAGGTCCGCCACCAGGACGAGTTGCCCGTGC
The DNA here is from genome assembly GCF_000716805.1 of Streptomyces yerevanensis. Lineage (NCBI taxonomy): Bacteria > Bacillati > Actinomycetota > Actinomycetes > Kitasatosporales > Streptomycetaceae > Streptomyces > Streptomyces yerevanensis. The sequence continues at coordinate 175,261 of NZ_JNWJ01000006.1, forward strand.
GCGGCGAACAGGGCCTGCCCGTGCCGGCCGGGCAGGTCACAGCCGGTGCCCACCGCCGCGTCCAGAATGGAGACGGTGGCCGCGTCCGTCCCCTGGTCGCGCAGCGTGTCCCGCAGGTGGCGCCAGCGCAGATCGATCGCCTTGTCGGGTTCGTCGATGTCCCGGGAGGTGTCGAGGTGGACGCTGGCCCACGGGCCGGGCCGGGAGTAGAGCGGGTCCAGGAACGAGAGCTTCACGGTGGCTCCCTGAGCGGTGGTTCGGTTCGGCAGCGGCAAGAGCGGCGGGCGCGGAACCGGGTCACGTACGCGTCCTGCGTGTACCCGCTCGGGCTCTGCGCCATGCGCGGGCGGCTGCTGGGTACTCGACGGGCCCGTACCCGTACGTACGGCATGGCCGGCGATCCGGCAGCCGATGCCAGGAGGAGGACTCAATGGGCGTGCAGAGCCTGCCCGATCCCGTCATCAGCAGGCGACCCGAGCCGCCGGTCGACCCGGCAGCGCTGGCGGCGGCGCTGCGCGAGCGGGTCGACGGCGAGGTGCGGTTCGACGCGGGCAGCCGGGCCGCGTACGCGACCGACGCCTCGAACTTCCGGCAGACGCCGATCGGGGTCGTCGTGCCGCGTACGCCGGAGGCGGGAGCCGAAGCGGTGGCGGTGGCCCGGGAGCACGGTGCTCCGGTGCTGTCCCGGGGCGGCGGCACGAGCCTGGCGGGCCAGTGCACCAACACGGCGGTGGTACTGGACTGGTCGAAGTACTGCGACCGCCTGGAGTCCGTGGACACCGACGCCCGCACCTGTGTCGTACAGCCGGGCATCGTGCTGGACGAGCTGAACCGGCAGCTCGCGGCGACCGGTCTGCGCTTCGGCCCGGAGCCCGCCACGCACGCGAACTGCACCATCGGCGGCATGATCGGCAACAACGCCTGCGGCGCCACCGCGCAGCAGCACGGCAAGGTCGTCGACAACATCGCGCGCCTGGAGGTGCTGCTCTACGACGGCACCCGTTTCTGGTGCGGCGAGACCAGTGAGGAGGAGTACGCGGAGATCGAGCGGCGCGGCGACCTGCGGGCCACCCTGTACCGGCAGTTGAGCGCCCTCCGCGACACGTACGCGGACGAGATCCGCCGCCGCTTCCCGGACATCCCGCGCCGGGTGTCGGGCTACAACCTCGACTCGCTGCTGCCCGAGCACAACTTCGATGTCGCGGGACTGCTCGTGGGCAGCGAGTCGACGCTGGCCACCGTGCTGCGCGCCGAGCTGGAACTCGTGCCGGTGACGAAGGAGCGGACGCTGGTCGTGCTCGGATTCCCGAGCGTCGACAAGGCCGCGGACGCCGTGCCGGAGATCCTGCCGCACCGGCCGATGGCTCTGGAGGGCGTCGACGCACGGCTGATCCGCGACGAGCAGCTCAAGCACCTCAACCCGCAGGCGATCGCCGAACTGCCCGCGGGGCGTGCCTTCTTAATGGTGCAGTTCGGCGGGGAGACGATCGAGGAATCCGACGAACGGGCGCACCGGATGCTGAGCGCGCTCCACGAGAGCGAGCACGACGCGGAGGTGGCCTTCCTGGACGACCCTGCGCGCGAGGAGGAGCTGTGGCAGGTCCGTGAGGCGGGTCTCGGTGCCACTGCGCACGTCCCGCACCGGCCCGACACCTTCGAGGGCTGGGAGGACTCGGCGGTGCCGCCCGAGCGGCTCGGCGACTATCTGCGGCGGCTGCGCGGGCTGTTCGAGGAGTTCGGGTACCAGAGCGATACGGGGCCCAGTCTCTACGGGCACTTCGGTCATGGCTGCGTACACACCCGCATCCCGTTCGACCTGTACAACGCCGACGGAGTGAAGGCGTACCGGCGGTTCATGGAGCGGGCGGCCGATCTGGTCGCGGAGTTCGGCGGGTCCTTCTCCGGGGAACACGGTGACGGGCAGAGCCGCGGTGAGCTGCTGCCGCGGATGTTCGGCGACGACCTGGTCGAGGCGTTCGGCCGGCTCAAGGCGGTCTTCGATCCGGACGACCGGATGAATCCCGGCAAGGTCGTGGCGCCGTACCGGCTGGACGAGAATCTGCGGCTGGGTGCCGACTGGGCTCCGTACGACCCGCAGGGTCTGTACTTCCACTATCCGGACGACGGCGGGTCCTTCGCGGAGGCGGCCAACCGGTGTGTGGGGGTGGGCAAGTGCCGGCAGCTCACGAACGAGGGCGGCGCGGTGATGTGCCCGTCGTACCAGGTCACGCGGGAGGAGGAGCACTCCACGCGGGGGCGGGCCCGGCTGCTGTTCGAGATGCTGGACGGTCATGGCGACAGTGCGGTACGGGACGGATGGCGCTCGGAGGCGGTACGGGACTCCCTCGATCTGTGTCTGGCCTGCAAGGGCTGCAAGTCCGACTGTCCGGCGGACGTGGACATGGCCACGTACAAGGCGGAGTTCCTGGCCCACCACTACGCGGGGCGGCCGTGGCGTCGGCCACGGTCCGATCTGTCGATGGGGTGGTTGCCTGCGGCGGCCCAGGCTGTGGGCCGGCTGCGGCTCGGGCCTGCGGTCAACGCGGTCACACACGCGCCTCTGCTGGCGCGGGCGGCCGTCGCGGTCGCGGGGGTCGAGCGGCGTGAGGTGCCGCTGTTCGCCGACGAGACGCTGCAGCAGTGGTTCGCTCGCCACGAGCCGCAGGGCGACGGGGCGCGCGGCACCGTTCTGCTGTGGCCGGACACCTTCACCAACTTCTTTCACCCGCACATCGGGCAGGCCGCGGTACGGCTGATGGAGGACGCGGGCTGGCGGGTCGTCCTGCCCGCGGAGCCGCTGTGCTGCGGGCTGACCTGGATCTCCACGGGTCAGCTCGGCACGGCCCGGCGCATCCTGACCCGGACCGTGCGCCACCTCGCCGAGCACCTTCACAGCGGCGGTCTTGTGGTCGGTCTGGAGCCGAGCTGTACGGCGGTGTTCCGGTCCGACGCCGGCGAGCTCTTCCCCGGGGACCGGGATGTACGCAGGTTGCGGCGGCAGACGGTGACTCTCGCGGAGCTGCTCACCGAGCACAGCCCTGGCTACGTCCCTCCGCCCGTGCCGGAGGGCCGATCTGAGGCGCTGGCGCAGGTGCATTGTCACCAGCACGCGGTGCTGGGGTGGGACGCCGACGCGGAGTTGCTGCGCCGCGCGGGGGTCGACGCCGAGCGTCTGGAGTCCGGCTGCTGTGGGCTGGCCGGCAACTTCGGCTTCGAACGCGGGCACTTGGAGGTCAGCCGGGCCTGCGCGGAGCGCGTTCTGCTGCCGCGGCTGCGCGAGGCTCCCGCCGGGGCGGTCATCCTGGCCGACGGCTTCAGTTGCCGCACCCAGATCCACGAGTTCGACACCACCGGCCATGAGGGAGTCCACGTGGCGGAGCTGCTCGCCTCCGGGCTGCCGGACGCGCCGGGCAGCGCCTACGGTGTCGCCCCGGGCGCCCGCCCGGCTCCTCCGGGCCGCGGGGCGCTCCGCTGGTTGTGCGGTTTTTGGGTGCGGGTGCGTCGTGGCTGGTCGCGCCGTTCCCCGCGCCCCTAGGTTCGTTGGGGGTCGGGGCCGTGGGCCGGTGCGTCAGCCCGTCGCAGGCCGGGCATACGACCCTGGCCCGGTACAAGGCCCTGGTCCTCCGAGACCGAAGCTACGCGACGGGCATACGACGCACCGGCCCACGCCCCCTCCCGCCGGAGGGAAGCTGCGGGTTCGTTGTGGTGCGGGCTTTCAGGGCGCGGCCTTGCGCGGGGTGCGGGCTTTCCCGGGGCCCGGGCTTGTTCGGAGCGCCGGGGTCTTCGGGCCGCGGGTAGCCGCAGGCTTTTGCTTTTCAGGGGCGCGGGGCTGTGTCGATTTGCGGCTCCGCCGCGTGGGCGCGACCAGCCGCGACGGCGCCGCAGCCGCGACACGACTGTCACACCCCACCCCCTGGCAGGGGTCTGGGGGCGCAGCCCCCAGTTTCGGGAAGGGGCGGGGCCGGGGAAAAGAACCCCCGTCAGACGGCGGCGTGCACCAACGCGTCCAGTTCCGCGGCCGACAGTTCGGCGGTGAAGGCGGTGGTACCAGGCTGGTGCCTGCGGCCGCCCCGGCCCAGGTAGCCGGCGTCCACCGGGTCGAAGCCGAGGTCGCGGATCAGGCCCGCGACCACCGCCTTGGCCTCTTCGTCGTCGCCGGACAGGGGGATGGCGAGCCGTGCGGGGTCGCCCTTGGGGCGGCCGCGGTCGCGCAGGTTCTGCCAGTGGATGGCGTTGAACGCCTTGACGAGGTCGGCTCCGGTGAGGGCCCGTAGCTTCTCGCTGGAGGTGGTCCTGTCCTCGTCCAGATCGGGGTCGTGGCCGTCCCGTTCCGGGAAGTAGTTGCAGGCGTCGACCACGACCTTGTCGCGCAGCTCCGCGATCGGCAGCTCGTTGATCCGCCCGTAGGGGATCGCGACGACGACCAGTTGCCCGAACCGGGCGGCCTCCTGAGCCGTGACGGCCCTGATCGGGCCGTTGATCTGCGAGACCAGGTCCTTCAGTGTCTCGGGGCCGCGCGAGTTGGCGATGGTCACCTCGTGGCCGATGCCGGCCAGCCTCCTGGCGAGTGTGGAGCCGACCCGACCGGCTCCGATGATCCCGATGCGCATGGTGTTTCCCCTGCCGGTGTCTGCGGGCGGGCGCTGGAATCTCCCGCGATCTCCAGACGGAGTTTCCGGATAAGCGCTGACGAAACGACCACCGAGAAGACAGCCGCGAAGACCGCACGCCCGTTTGCGCCACCCAAAGTGACGAAACAGTCACCTTGGGTGTGAATGGTCAGCATCAGCCCTTTGTGGGCGCACCGCACAACCGCATACAGACGAGACGAACGGATGCACCATGCATGTGAAGCGCTGGGCTCCCATGGCCCTCACCTTCCTCGCCCTGTCCGGGACGTCCGCCGCGTCCGCGACCGCCGACGAACGGCCCGAACTCCCCAGGCCCGATCGTTACTTCCTGCGCGCGGCGCACCAGGGCAACCTCGCCGAGATCGCCGCCGGCTGGGACGCCCGGCGCCACGCCGCCACCGACTGCGTGAAGCAGGCGGGTGCGATCCTGGCGACCGACCACACCCAACTGGACGAGCACGGCAGGGCCCTGGCCGACAAGCTGGGCGTCCCCCTGTCCGGCATGCTCACCGCCACCCAGCGGCAGGAACTCGCCGCGGTCAAGGCCAGGGCCGGCACCACCGAGTACGACGAGGCCTGGCTCGACTCCCGGCGGGCTGCGCACAAGACAGCCCTGGCGCTCATCGACCAGCAGCTGGACTCGGGCTCGAACCCCGAGGTCAGGGCCGCGGCGCGGGACGCCCGGCCAGTGGTGGCCAGGCATCTGCGAATGATGCGCGCAGACACCTGCCGTACGGAGTCGGCGTCGGCGTCTGCTCCCGCGGCCATGCACGCGAATTCCGGCGCCCACTCGGCCGCCGACGCGGATACCAGCGGTCAGTCGGCCGCCGACAACCGGGAAGCCATCCTGGGCGCCGCCGCACTGGGCAGCGGTGGCGTGCTCATGGTCATCGGCTGGCGCATGGCCGTCGCACAGCGGCGCTCCATGTAGTGAGTACGCGCGGGTTCCGTTGGAGCTCTGACGGCCCGGAAACTGGCATCTCAGCGGGTAGATGAGGGTGCCACGCACGCTCGATCGCTCGCGTGAAAAATCTTTGATAATTCACAAAATCTGCGAGTGGTCGCAGTGTGCGTGCTCGTGTCAGGTTCTGAAAGTCGCGTGCTGACTCTCGTGCGCCCGGCTCCGGACCCCGGCGGTCGCGATGGATCCAGCCTGTGTGTCGGTGGAGACCGGCCTCGCGGATGTGGTCACGCTGCAACGGCGGCGCCACGGTGCACGACGAGGAGAGCTTCTTCCTCGACACGCTGTCGGAGTACCAGTGGGCGCGCGATGTGGCAGGTCTGGCGCCGACGACGCTGGACGGGCTGATCAAACCGGTGATCGAGGTCTGCAAGTTCTACGGCACCGTTCCGTGGCAGCTGACGTCCCGCGAGGTCGACCGGTACTTCGCCGGGCCGGGCAAGCGGGCCCAGTCGACTCTGCGCGGCAAGATCAACAAGATCGACGCGTACTTCGCGTTCCTGGAGCAGCGGTACGCCGGCGAGATCATGCGCCGCTTCGGCGCCGCCGTCGAGTCGCCCATCGACCCGTTCAACCGGCCCGGCACCGCGGAGATTTCGGGCTGCGCATCCCGCCCTCCCAGACAGCGATGAAGGACTTCTTTGGCCGGTGGCGCGGGGACCTGCCGAACGCGCGAAAGTACGCGGTCGCCTGCCGCGACTACGTGATGACGAAGCTCGCCTACCTCTCCGGCGTCCGGGCAGCGGAGCTGTGCGGGGTGTGCCTGGGCGACATCCACTGGGAGCACGGCCAGTGGGGCCGGTTCGTCGTCCTGGGCAAGGGCGCCCGGGGCTCCGGCCCGCGGCCGCGGGAGGCATACCTCTTCCAGGAGGGCCGTGCCCTGCTGTGGTGGTACATCGAGGAGATTCGGGGCGAGTTCAGGGACGACGCGGAGCACCCGCGGGCACCGCTGTGGCCCTCGGAGCGCAAGTCGAAGGCAATCGCTGACCTGAACGTGCCGGTCGCACCGGCGATCGTGCCTTCGACGTTCCGGAGGGCGTTGCACACCGCGGCCGCGCACTACCTGACGGGTCCGGTCTCCGACCTGTTTCCGCACCTTTTGCGGCATGCCTGCGCGACGCACAACTACGAGCGCGGGATGACACTTTGGGAGGTCCAGAAGGTCCTCGGACACGACTGGTCAACGACGACTCTTCGGTACATGGCGACTGCTCACGCTGACCCGGAGCTCGCGAATCTGGCGGCCAGCTCCCGGGCGGCCCAGCGACTGGTGATGGACAAGGGGAACCTTCGGTGAAGTGGAATCTGCGGATGGTGGCCGCCCAGCGGGAGGTGTGGCGGCCGACCGAGGTGCTCGCCGCCTTTCAGCAGGTCGGGTTCAACCCGTCGCTGAGCAAGGTGGCCGCGCTGTGGAGCGGCACGTCGGTCACGGTGCGCCTCGATGACCTGGACAAGATGTGCGCCGCGCTGAACTGCACGGTCGCCGACCTGCTCCAGGCCGAGCCGCTCGCGGCGGGCCAGGCCGCGCCGGAGTCCGGCCAGCGCGCGGTCGGCGCCGAGGAACAGTCGGCGGCGGACCCGGTGCGGCCGGTGCCGCGCCGTCGTGGTGCGGGCCATGCTCGCTCCCGCCGAGTTGAGGGGCCGACCGGTGACGGTGGGCCTTCAACAGAGCCCGTTCCGCACGCAGGCTCCCGTCCACACCCGTTCAGGAATTCACGAACTCGCGCGCTTTCGACCGGCCGCCGCAAACCCGCGGCGGCCGCGTCGTGGCCACCGTCTCTCTTCGATCGGGGCATCGCCGGCCGACGGGCTGCGAGGAGGACAGGGCGTAGTACTGCGGTACTAACGGGCCCCGCCGGATTCGGTTCCGCGGTACGGGATGGTCGCCCGGTACCGCTCCTAGGTTGAGATCGCGGGTCAGTCAGGCCCAGCTCACCCAATGATCTCTTCTCCTGGTGGGAGTAATCCGTGGCCACCTTCCTCTATCGGCTCGGCCGGCTGTCGTTCCGGCGACGACGCATCGTCGTGATGCTCTGGGTCGCCGTCCTGGCCGCCATCGGCATCGGCGCCATGAGTGCGCCCGGCACATCCTCCGGGGCCCTGAGCGTTCCGGGCACGCAATCGCAGAAGGCGATCGACCTGCTGCAGAAGGAGTTTCCGCAGGCATCCGCCGACGGTGCCACCGCGCGGGTGGTGTTCGAGGCGCCCAGCGGGCAGAAGCTCACCTCCGCCGCCAACAAGGCCGAGGTCGAGTCCCTGGTGGCGAAGCTGGAGAAGTCGCCGCAGGTGTCGGGCGTCTCCGATCCCTTCACCAGCGGCCTGGTCAGCAAGTCCGGCACCATCGCCTACGCCCAGGTGTCCTACACGGTCGCTCAGGCCGACGTCAGCGGCGCGGCCCACGCCGTCCAGACCAAGGTCGTCGCCCAGGGCGAGAAGGCCGGCCTGAAGGTGAGCCTGGGCGGCAACGCCGTCAAGGACAAGGCCACGAGCAAGGCGGCCGAGCTGATCGGCGTCGGGGTCGCCGCCGTCGTCCTGGTGATCACCTTCGGCTCGATGATCGCGGCCGGCTTGCCCCTGCTCACCGCGATCCTCGGGGTGGCCGCGGCCATCCTGTCGGTCACGCTTGCCACGCATTTCTTCGACCTGGCCTCGGCCTCCACGACCCTGGCACTGATGCTGGGCCTGGCCGTCGCCATCGACTACGCCCTGTTCATCGTCTCCCGCTACCGCAACGAGATCCGCGACGGCCACGAACCCGAGGAAGCCTGCGGGCGGGCCCTGGGCACCGCCGGGTCCGCGGTCGTCTTCGCCGGCCTGACCGTGATCGTCGCGCTGAGCGGCCTGAGCGTCATCGGCATCGGCATGCTCACCTCCATGGGCCTGGCCTCCGCCTTCGCCGTCGCCGTCGCCGTGGTCATCGCGCTGACCCTGCTGCCCGCCATGCTCGGCTTCGCCGGTATGCGGATCATGAAGGGCAAGCTGCTCACCCGCCGTATGAAGGCGCTGGAGCGCGGCGAGGGCGAGTCGATGGGCGTGCGTTGGGCGAGGTTCGTCACCCGCAACCCGGTCAAGGTGCTCGCCGTCTCGGTGGTCGGCCTGGCCCTGGTGGCCATCCCCACGATGTCCCTGAAGATGGCCCTGAACGACGACTCCGGGAAGCCCCCCGGCACCACCCAGCGCATCGCCTACGACACCCTCAGCAAGGGTTTCGGGCCGGGCTTCAACGGACCGCTCACCGTGGTCGTCGACGCCCGGGACAGCGACAATCCCAAGGCTGCCGCCCAGGACGCGTACACCATGCTGAGCAAGCTGGACGATGTCGCGGCCGTCCGTCCTCCCTCCTTCAACCAGGCCGGCGATGTGGCCCTGCTCGGCGCCGTCCCCAAGAGCGCCGCCACCAGTGAGGCCACCAAGGACCTCGTGGGCGAGATCCGCGGCCACGGCGGCGCCCTGCACCAGGACACCGGCGCCGACCTGATGGTCACCGGTCTGACCGCCGTCAACATCGACGTCAGCACCAAGCTCTCCGACGCCCTCGTGCCCTACCTGGCCATCGTCGTGGGCCTGGCCCTGGTCCTGCTCCTGCTGGTCTTCCGGTCGATCGTGATCCCGCTCAAGGCAGCCCTGGGCTTCCTGCTCAGTGTGGTCTCGACCCTCGGGGTCCTGGTCGCGGTCTTCCAGTGGGGCTGGCTGAAGGATCTCTTCGGCGTCGACCAGACCGGACCCATCGTCAGCCTGCTGCCTATCGTGCTGATCGGCGTGGTGTTCGGACTCGCCATGGACTACGAGGTCTTCCTCGTCTCCCGGATGCGGGAGGAGTACGTCCATGGCGCCGAACCCATGCAGGCCGTCGTGGAGGGTTTCCGGCACAGCGGACGGGTGGTCACCGCGGCCGCGGTCATCATGGTCTCCGTCTTCTCCGGATTCCTCCTCGACGACGAGGTGCTGATCAAGTCGATCGGGCTGGGGCTCGCCGCCGCCGTGTTCTTCGACGCCTTCGTCGTCCGGATGACCATCGTCCCGGCGGTGATGGCCCTGCTCGGCCACCGCTCCTGGACCCTGCCGAAGTGGCTGGACCGGGTCCTGCCGAACGTGGACGTCGAGGGCGAGAAACTGCGCCACGCGCTCGAAGCCGAGCAGACGGACTCCGCGCCCGAGCCCGTACTCGCCGGTGTCGCCGCCGGGGTCCACGCGGGCTCGGACGGCCACAGCGCCCCCCACGCCTTCACCGGCGTCCACGCTTCTGGTGTCACGGACGCGCCGGCACCTGCCCAGCAGGTCCCGGGGAAGGCACGAGGACTGTCCAGGTTCAAGCAGCGCCTCGCACGGGGCGGTGACGCCACCGTCCCCGCCGACACGACGGAGTCGGAGGCACCGGTACGCAGGAAGCTGCTGAAGAACCCGATGCGCAGGAGGTGACGAGAGCGAGCCGTAGCACCGGCTTCCGCACCGGCTCCTGACGTGGCGGCCGACTCTCCTCGGCCGTCTCCCCTGCCCCGCCCGTCGGCCCGATCCCCCCGGGCCGGCGGGCGGCCTGACATCGCGAAGGGTCTGTCCCGTGCCCGCACCCAGTGCCCCCGTTCCCGCCCCACGTCCGGACGAGCGCCAGTTCCTTCAGGCCCTGACGAGCGATCCCGAGCAGCGGGTGATCGTCTCGGTCGTCTCCCGGCTCGCCTTGTGGCGGCGGGCCGACCGGGCCCGTCCCTGGGTCCGGCGGTGGGGGGTCCCGGTCTTCTGCCTCGTGGTCGGCAGCGACGCCTACGCCAATCCCCACAACGTCGGCAATCCCCAGCTGCCGATCGTCCTCGCCTTCTGTATCCCGCTGCTGTGGCGGGAACGACGCCCCATGCTGGTCTTCGCCCTCACCACGGCCGTTTCGATCGTGTCTCTTCCTCTGGGTGTGCTGACCGGCGCCGAATTCGCCCGGGTGGTCGCCCTCTTCAATGTCGGCCGTCACTGCACGCCGCGCCGGCTGGCCGTTGCCACCGGCGTCACCCTCGTGCAACTCGTCGCATGGGCCTACTTCTTCTGGCGCGGCCAGCAGCTGGAGTACGTCACGCGTCCGGAGCCCGTGACGTTGATGGTGATGGTCGCCGTAATGGCGTTCGCGGCACTGGGCCTGCTTGTGCGGCTGGCCTACGCCTACATCGACGCCTTGAAGAAGCAACGGGACCAGCAGGCCCGTCTCGCCACCGCGCAGGAACGCGCCCGCGTCTCCCGTGAGATGCACGACATCCTCGGCCACACCCTCGCCGTCATCGTCGGCCTCGCCGACGGCGCAGCCGGCCTCACCGAGACCAAGCCCGAACGCGGTGCCCAGACCCTCCGCACCATCAGCGCCAGCGGCCGCGACGCCCTGGCCGAACTGCGCCGCCTGCTCGCCGTCATCGGCGACGACCGCCACGGCCAGGGCCGGTCGCACGACGTCCCTCTCGCCCCGCAGCCCAGCCTCGCCGACCTCGACGCGCTGCTCGACCGGGTCCGCGCCGCCGGCCCCACCGTCGCCCTGCACGCGCACGGCGACCTCACCGAGCTGGCCCCAGGACTCCAGCTGTCCGCGTACCGCGTCATCCAGGAGGCCCTGACCAACACCGTCAAGTACGCCGCCTCCGACACCTCGGTCCACGTCTCCATCGCCGCCGACCCCGACACCGTACGCATCACGGTCGAGGACACCGGCCCGCCCCGTACCCCGCGTACACGCCGTGGCCGGACGGGCAGCGGCCGGGGGCTGGTCGGCATGCGCGAGCGCGCCGCCCTCTACCGGGGCGAGGTCACCGCCGGCCTCAACCCGCACGGCGGCTGGACCGTCCACGCCACCCTCATCCTCAACCCGCCGGTCAACTCCCTGGAGAATGACCCCGCTTGAACATCGTCCTCACCGTCGACGGCAAGGCGCTGCAGCGGATTGGGCTTCGGCATGCTGCTGGAGGTTCAGCCCCGGCCTCACCGTCGTCGGCGAGGCCGCAGACCAGCGCAGCAGTCCGTACCGCCGCCGAACTCCGCCGATGCCGTCCTGACGGATGTCCGCATGCCCGGCATGGACGGTATCGAGACCACACGGCACATCGTCGAGTCCGGCGGACCTCCCGGAGTCCCAGCTGACCAGCTTCGAGCCGCACGAGTACGCCTACGGGGCGCTGCGCACCGGAGCCAGCGGGTTCCGGCTCGCGGACGCCCACCCGGACGAACTCCTGGTGGGAATCAGGACGGTCGCGTGCAGCGACGCCGTGGACGTGCCCGCCATCCCGCGCCGCCTGCTGGAAACCGTCACCGCGCGGATCGCCCGGCCTGGGCTCGGCATCGCCCCGACCCGCGCCTGACCGGCCTGCCCAGCATGAGCGCAAGGTCCTGGCCGATATCACCGCCTGGGCACGATCGGCGTACAACCCACGACACGGGACTCGCCCGGCCGACCCGACCGCGCCTGGGCCCAGAGTCGACGCGCCTTCCTACCGCGGTACTACTCAGCACTGCCGTATTCGGTCCCGCGGTGCCGATGACATGCGCGTTTCCCTGCCTAGTTTGACGGCAGGATCACACACGCCTCGTCCCCGCCGTGATCCGGGCAAACCCTCTCTCCCCAGCCGGCCCTGCCGGTCCCGCTCCGGGCACCGCCGCCCCTCGCCCACAGCCCCCTGCGCGGTGCCCGCCCAGCAGTTGGTCATCCGTGACAACGACAGGAGAAACCCATGGGACCGTATGCACGCACAGGTCTGGCCGGAATCATGAGCTGCGGCGTTCTACTCACCGCCGTCCTCATCGGACGGCCGGACGGCACCGACACCGCCACCGGCAACGCCCAGGACGAGCGACCGCAGCCGTGGCCCTACGTCGCTCTCGGCGACTCCTACACCTCCGGCCCGAAGATCCCACGACAGTCCGGGGCACCGGTCGGCTGCGACCGTTCCGACCACAACTATCCCGCGGTGGTGGCACGCCAACTCGGCGTCACGGCTGCCGACTTCCGTGATGTCAGCTGCAGCGGTGCCACTATCACCGATCTCACCGCGCCGCAGAAGACGTCCAACGGCACCAACCCCGCCCAGCTTTCGGCCCTCTCGACGCGGACGCGGCTGGTCACTCTCGGCATCGGCGGCAACGACATCGGCTTCGGCTCGACGGTCACGAAATGCGTCACGATGGGCGTGATGTACGGCGCGATCGGCAGTGACCGCCTCTTCTCCGACGATGCGCCCTGCAAGAAGCAGTACGTCGACGGCGGCACCGACGAAGTGGCACAGAAGATCCAGGCGACCGGCCGACAGCTGTCCGCGGCGCTGGCCGAGATCGAACGGCGTGCACCGAAGGCCCGGGTCTACGTCGTCGGCTATCCGGCGATCGTGCCCGCCGAAGGCAAAGGCTGCGGCGGGGAACTGCCCCTCGCGCCCGGTGACGCGACCTACCTGCACGACAAGGGGAAGCAGCTCAACACCATGCTGCGCGGGCAGGTTGAGGCCGCCGGAGCGACGTACGTCGACACCTACTCCCCGTCCGTCGGTCACGACGCCTGCTCCGCGCAGAAGACCCGCTGGATCGAGCCCCTGCGGCCCAGCAGCCCGGCCGCCGCCGTCCATCCGAACGCGCACGGCGAGCAAGGCATGGCCGACGCCGTGCTCCGCGCGATCGGCGACTGAACGCCCGCAGGAGGCAGGGGACTTCCAGTCGCCGGCGACCGGCCTATCTGATCCACCCCGCCCAACCGCGCTCGTTGCCGGCATGGCGCCCCACAGGAAGAGCCCCGGCAGCATGCCCACCGTTCTCGTTGTCAACGACCAGAAGCTGCAACGCCTCGGCTACCGCCTTCTGCTGGATTCCGAGCCGGACCTGAATGCGGTCGGCGAGGCGGCCGGCGGTGCCGAGGCGGTCCGCATGAGCACCGCGCTTCGCCCGGACGTCGTCCTCATGCACATCTTCAAGCCCGGCACGGACTCGATCGACACCGTCCGCCGCATCGCACGCGGCGACAGTCCGCCCCACCCTCGTGTACTGGTGCTTGCCCCCGTCGGGCTCGACGGGTACGCCTGGGCCGTGCTGGCGGCCGGTGCCGAGGCACTGCTTCCGGAGAACACCGCCCCGCACGAGCTGACCGCGGCCATTCGTGCGGTGGCGGCCGGAGGCGCCGTCATCCCGCCCGATCTCACCCGCCGGCTCATCGACACCGTTCGACGTCGGCCGCCCGCCTCCGCGTCCCTCCCGACGGAACGGCTCGGCGCACTCACCGAACGTGAACGTCAGGTCCTTGTCGCCGTGGCCTCCGGCTGGAGCACCACAGAGATCGCCGCACACCTGTCCATCGCCCCGACCACTGTCAAATCCCACGTCTGCCGCATACTCACCAAGATCGGCGCCCGCAGCCGCGTCCAGGCAGTTGCCTTCGCCTACGAGTCGGGCCTGACCGAACCGCAGACCACTCGCTCACCGCTCCCTACGCCCGGGCGCGCCCGCCCGACCCTGTGAGGCGGACCGTGGACCGCTCGTCGCAGCCGAGGAGGGGCACCCTAGTACCCCGGTACTAGTCGGCGTCGCCGTATTCCCGCCCACAGTGCCGTAGCGCCAGTCGATACCGCTTCTAGGTTGAAATCCGGGCCTGGTCAGGCCCATCCACGCAAAGACCTCTTTCCTGGCGGGAACAAATCCGTGGCCACCATCCTGCGCCGACTCAAGTCGGTCAGCGTTTCACTCACTCATGGCGGCCGGACCGGCCACGATGCTGCTTCTGTCGGCCTTCCCCTCGCTCCTGGACCCGCACATGCTCACGCTCGTCCTGAGACTCGCCGTGGCATCGGACTCCGCCTCGCCTTTGCCCTGTTCGAGGGCGAGAAGTCGCGCCACGCCCTCGACGCCCAGCAGACCGCCCACCCCACGGCCCCCTTCTCCCCGGCTTCGACCCCGGCTCCGGCGGCGCGAGTCCTGGCCAGGCCAGGACGACCGCAGAACCCGAGCCGTCGTCAGCCGTACGATCGCGGAAGAGCGGCCGGCCCCGATCGGCGTTCTTCCCGAGTCGCCGCTCGTCTATCCATTCCCCCGGGACCGGCGAGCGGATCGCCTGCACCGCGGAGGGCACAGACCTTGACACCCACGCCCCCACAGGATTCCCGGCCCGGTCGACACGTCCCCAGCCGACCCGAGCTGCCCGAGGCACTGACGAGCGACGCTGAGCAACGTGTGATTGTGTCGATCATCGCTCGGCTGTCTTCCTGGCGGTGGGCGGACCGGACCCACCCCCGGGTCCGGAGGTGGGGCGTACCGCTGTTCTGCGCCGTCCTGGGACTGCCGTCCATGCTCAACCCCGCCGGAGAATCCGGGGTCGCCGAAGAGCTGCTCCTCACCGTCGCCGTGGCCGTTCCGCTGCTGTGGCGGGAGCGCAGGCCCATGCTGGTCTTCGCGCTCATCACTGCCACCGCCGTGCTGATGGCCTCCACAGGGTCCCTCCATGACGCCAACGCCAGTGCCGACGTCGCTCGCATCGTGGCCCTGTTCAACGTCGGCCGCTTCGGCACCCCCCGCCAGCTGCTCATCGCCGTCACCATCTCCCTGGTGCAGTTGGTCGCCTGGGCCGTCACGCTGTGGAGCGACGGTCAGCTGGAGTACGCCAGACGGCCGGAAATCCTCCTGCTGTTGGGGGTGGTGACGGTGACGGCCATCGCCGGGCTCGGCCTCGCCACCCGCCTGGTGAACGTCGTCATCGCCGGCCTGCAGAAGGAGAAGGACCAGCAGGCCCGTCTCGCCGTCGCCCAGGAACGTGCCCGCGTCTCCGGGGAGATGCACGACATCCTCGGCCACACCCTCGCTGTCATGGTCGGTCTCGCCGACGGCGCCGCGGGCCTGACCGAGACAAAGCCTCAGCGCGGCGCCGAAACCCTGCGGATCATCGCCGACAGCGGCCGTGGCGCCCTCGCCGAACTGCGCCGCCTACTCGCCGTCATCGGCGACGACAACGACCGGCCGGACGAAGCCCCGCTCAGCCCGCAGCCCGGCCTGGCCGACCTCGGTCCGCTGATCGAACGCGTCCGTGCCGCCGGACCGAGCGTCACCCTCGGCACCGACGGCGACCTCACCGCGCCGGCCCCTGGTCTCCAGCTCGCCGTCTACCGCATCGTCCAGGAAGCTTTCACCAACACCCTCAAGTACGCCGCCGCCGACACCTCCATCAGCGTCCGGGTAGCCGTCGGGTCCGAAACGGTCCACGTCGATGTCGAGGACACCGGCCCTCGCCACGCACCCCGCTCCCGCAGACGGAACGCAGGAAGCGGCCGCGGTCTGGTCGGCATGCGCGAGCGCGCGGCCATCTATCAGGGCCAGGTCACCGCCGGGCCCAACCGCGAAGGCGGCTGGAGCGTCCACGCCCGCCTCCTGACCACCCCGCCTGTCACCACGACCACAACGGAGAACCCTCGCGCATGACCACCGTGCTCATCGTCGACGACCAGGCCCTGCAACGCCTCGGCTTCAGCATGCTGCTGGAACAGCACCCCGACCTCACCCTCATCGGCGAGGCCACCCACGGTGCCGAAGCCGTCCGCAAGGCCGCCGAGCTCAAGCCCGACGTCGTCCTCATGGACGTCCGCATGCCGGGCATGGACGGCATCGAGGCCACCAGACGCATCATCGAGTCCGGCGGACGCTCCCGCATCCTGGTCCTGACCACCTTCGACCTCGACGAATACGCCTACGACGCCCTGCGCGCCGGAGCGTCCGGGTTCCTGCTCAAAGACGCCCTGCCCGACGAACTGGTCTCCGGCATCCGCGCGGTGGCCGCCGGAGACGCCGTCATCTCGCCCGGTCTGACCCGCAAGCTCATCGACGCCTTCGGCAGCCGTCTGCCGGGCCACACGCCCGAACAGCAACGGCAGCTGGCCCGCCTCACCAACCGCGAACGCGAAGTGCTCACCGCCATCGCGACCGGCTGGAGCAACACCGAGATCGCCAAACGCCTCTCCCTCGCCGAGTCCACCGTCAAGTCACACGTGAGCAGCATCCTCACCAAGATCGGAGTCCGGGACCGGGTCCAGGCCGTGATCTTCGCCTACGACACCGGCCTCGTCAGGCCCGCCTGAACATGGCCGGAGGACGCCGTACCAGGCTCGGGCGCCGGTTCCTGGGCTTCAGACAGCGGGCGGCGCTTCCTTCGCCACAACAGCGCGCCTCCGATCGCCATCAGAGCGACCAGGGCGAAGGCGGGGCCGCCCAGTGTCAGGACGCGCTGGAGAGAGGTCGCGGCGGCGTATCCGACACCTGCTTCCGCTGTGGCCCACACACAGGCGGCGACGACGCTGTAGGGAGCGATGCGCCGGTAGGGCAGGCGGGTGGCGCCCGCGAAGTGCGGGGCGAGGGTGCGCACCACCGGCAGGAAACGGGCCAGGAAGACCGCTCGGCCGCCGTGGCGCGTCATCAGCGTCTCGGCCTGGTGCCAGGCGGCACCCGGTATCCGACGGCCTATGCGGCCTCCGCGCAGCTGATCACCGAGGAGTCTGCCGGTGCGATGGGCGAGGAAGTCACCCGACACCACGGCTCCGGCCGCGGCAGCGATCACGAGGGGAAGGCTGATGTGGCCGGTGCGGGCCAGCGCGCCGGCGGTCAGGAGCAGGGTGAGCGTGGGGATGAAAGCGCCGACGAGAAGGATCGACTCAGCCAGGACAGCGGCGGCCACCACCGCGTACGCCGAGGCCGGGGAGATGTGGCCGAGGATGTCGGAGAGCGCGTTCACCGCCGCGCCTCGACGGACTGCGGCTCGGGGTGGTCCGCGGAGACGAGGGGGCGTTGCAGATGCCAGACGTAGGCGGGGGGAACATTGGCCCACACCGTCCAGCGGCCCGTGGCGTAGGTGCCCTGGTAGGCGGCCATGATTTCGTCGACGGCGGCGTGGCGGCGGGCTTCGGCTCGCGATGCCGTCAGGGCACGGGCCTTGCACGTGCCGAGGTAGGCGAAGTAGGTCAGCGTGCCGCCGGGGTGGAGCAGTTCCATGTAGCGGGCCATGATCCGCCCGACCTGCACGGGCGTGAAGTTGGTCAACGGCAGCCCCGAGACGATGACGTCGTAGCGCTGGTCGGTGTCGAGCTGCTCGACGTAGGTCTGGTGCACGTTCACCTGCGCGGGCCTGGCAGCCAGGTCTGGATGCGTGGTGACGAGATGGCGCAGTCGCGCGGCGAAACGCGGGTTTGCCTCGACGATGTCCAGGCGGCTGGCTCGGGGCAGTTCGGGTATCAGGGTGCGGGTGACCGCGCCGGTCCCGGCCCCGGCTTCCAGGACCGCCAGCGGGCGGGGCGCCTGAGCCCGTACGGGATCGATCAGAGCGCGGGCCAGGGCCTTGCCGCTGGGGGCTATGGCACCCGTGGTGCGCAGATCACGGGCTGCCTCGATCAGGAACATCCAGCCTTCGGCATTGCGCTGCGCCAGGACACGGTCGCGGGAAGTGGTCCAGTCGTTCATGGAATTGACGCTAGAAAGCCGCGTCCAGCATCGGATCCGTCGTTCTGCGACGGCGTCCCCCTACGAAAGTAGGGGGTGGACATCATTGATCGTCAGACGGAACGGCGCACCGGTCTGCCTAGCATGGCCCAGGTGAGCAGCAGAGAAAGCCGCAGGTGGGCGGCTTACGGGCGTAGGGCTCTCGTGGCCCTGTGTGTACTGACCGCCGTGCTCGACGAGGTGGCGACCCAAGGGCGCCACCTGGCCCCCGTCATGGCCACAGCGCTGGTGTGCGGAGCGGCCCTGCTCGTGCCCCGGCTGCGATGGCCCGCTGCTCCGTTGTTGGTCACCGTGGCCACGGCATGGTGGGGATCGTTGCTGCTGCCCATGCTGGCAGTCGTCCTGTACGACCTGGCCGTGGACCGCCGGGCGCGGATGGCGGTGGGCTGTGCTGTCGCCGCGCTGGGCGCCAACCTGTTCAGCTACCGGGCCACCTCCCTGTGGACGGGCCAGTCCTACGCGTCCACGGTGCTCCTGCCGGTTCTGGCCGTGCTCGTCGGGCTGTGGCTGGGCAGCCGGCGACGCCTGCTCCTGGCGTTGGCAGCCGACGTCGAGCACCTGAGCGTCGAGGCGCAGCTGCGCGAGGAGGCGGCCCGCATCGCGGAACGGTCCCGTATCGCCGCCGAGATGCACGACGTCCTGGCCCACCGCCTGAGCCTGATCGCGCTGCACACCGGCGTGCTGGCCACCAAGAACGACATGCTGCCCGCACCGGTCGCGGAACGACTCGGTCTGCTGCGCACGGCGTCCGTCGAAGCCCTCACCGATCTGCGCGACGTTCTCGGTGTGCTGCGCGACCCCGACCCCGGCCCCACGCCGACCAGCGCCGCGCTCACGCCGGTTATGAGGGAAGTAGGGGAACTGGCCGACGAGGCCCGCGCCGCCGGCCAGCACATCGAGCTGACCACCGACGGCCTTCCCGAGCGGGCTCCGACCACCCACCGTCTGGCCGTGTACCGCATCGTCCAGGAAGCACTGACCAATGCCCGCAAGCACGCCGACGGTGCTCCGGTGACCGTACGCATCGACTACGGGCCGCCCGCCACCCTCGTCGAGGTCACGAACCCCCCTGGCACTCCCCGCACGGACACCGTCGGCAGCGGATACGGACTCGTCGGCCTGCGCGAACGCGTCACCGCCCTCGGCGGGCACCTGAACTCCGGACCGGCCGGCGCGGGCGCCTGGCGACTGGCTGCCCGCATCCCCCACCCCGCCGGCATCGAACAGAACGGCACCCGCACATGATCCGCACCATGATCGTCGATGACGACGCCCTGGTCCGCCTCGGCCTGGCCGACCTCCTGGACGGCGACCCCGGCATCGAGGTCGTCGCCCAGGCCCCCGATGGTCTGAAGGCCATCGAACAGGCCACCGCCCACCGCATCGACGTCGCCCTCGTCGACGTACGCATGCCCCACATGGACGGCATCACCGCCACCGCCCGCCTGCGAGCCATCCCTCACCCGCCGAAGGTGATCACCCTGACCACCTTCGACCTCGACGAGTACGTCTACAACGCCCTCGCCGCCGGAGCCGACGGCTTCCTGCTCAAGGACACCGACCCCGCCGAAATACTGCGCGCCGTCCACCTGGTGGCCGCTGGTTCGGCCATGCTCCACCCCACCGCGGCCCGCCGTCTCATCGACCGCTACCACGCGGCCAACCAGCCCGAAGCAACCGCTGCCAAGGCCCGGCTGGACAGGCTCACCCCACGCGAACGCGACGTGCTCGCCCTGCTGGCCCGGGGCGACACCAACGCCGACATCGCCACCCGCCTCGCCATGCGCGAGAGCACCGTCAAGGCCCACGTCAGCCGTGTCCTGACCGCGCTGGAAGTCACCAACCGCGTCCAGGCCGCCCTCATGGCCCGCGACGCGGGACTCACCTCCTGATGACTGACTCGTCGGGCCGATGCCGTCGAGCCGATCCCTGAGGGAAGCCTGGTTGCAACCTTGAATGTCCCCGCCCTGTGCTCACACGTGGCGTCTGACTTCCTGGACCTACGCCCGCCGTGTTGTGGCAGTGCGGTTGGGGGTGTGTCGAGTGCGTAGCCGGGCCGCGTCCTGGCCCGGCCGGAGACCGTAAGTGCTGCGGTACTCGCGGTTGAACTGGGTGGCGCTCACGTATCCGACCGCCTGAGCGATCTGGGCCGCGGTGGCGTGGCCGGCGAGTAGGCGCCGACGTGCCTCCTGCATCCGCAGGTGTTTCTGGTACTTGAGGGGGCTCATGCCAGTGGCCGCTTTGAAGTACCGGTACAGGCTGGCAGGGCTCATGTGCGCCGCGGAGGCGATCGCGTCGACGCTGAGCGGCTCGGTGTAATGCGCGCATATCCATCGAAACCGCCGTCGCCCGGCGCATGAAAGCCGACCGCATTCGCGTTCTCAAGGGACTGTGACCAGTGAGCACATAGAGAGCGGACCAGAAGTGAAGGCACCAGTGCGCGCCGAACATGAAAGCGGTGCCCACACGCCTGGCTTTGTACGTGGGAGCTGGGTTCTGGCAACACCTGAAGGCTTGCGGTGAGCGCATCGGTGTGTCCCGTGCTGAGGCGCTGCCTCAGCGGACTGCCTGGGCCAGGAATCCCCTCACTCTTCAGGGAGGGGAGGATTCAAGGGGCGTGCCCCGATGACGTACCGCATCAGCATCCGTTGAGGAACCGGTGTCGCGAGCGGCATCGTGCCGTCGCGACCACCGGTCGTGTTCAGGGCGTACGCCGAGTCTCAGCCACGCCAGTGCACTTTGAAGACCCACGCATGCTGCCCCGCCTTGCGTGCGGCTTCGGGGACGTCGATCACCAGCGCCCCGTTGCTGAGGGTCCATGTCAGGGGCCGGCCGTGGCCGAGCATCGTCACCTTGTCGCCGCTGCGGATCGGGATCGGTGCTTCGACGGTGAGCTTGGCGCCCGGCTTGGCCAGGGAGTGGATGTAGAAGGCCTCGTCCGGGCGGACGGTGAACCGCAGGTCCTCGCCCAGTTCGGCCATCCGGGACCAGTACGTGGTGTCGTAGATCGCCTCTCCGTTGGTGCGCAGCCAGCGGCCTGTCTCGCGCAGTCGGGTCTGCATGATCTCAGGGATGGTGCCGTCGGCACGCGGGCCGATGTCGAGGAGGAAGTTGCCGTTCTTGGAGACGATGTCGACGAGGCTGTGTACCACCTCTTCGGTCGTCATGTAAGCGTCGTCCGGTGTCGCCTGGTTGTAGCCGTAGCTGAAGGGGTCCAGGCCGCGGCTGGACTCCCACTTGGCGACGACCGTGTTGTCGTACGTCGTGTACTCGGGCGTGGTGAAGTCGTGGAAAGCGATGCCCGCACGGTCGTTGACGGTGACCTCGATGGGCCGGGGGCGGTTCTTGGCGTGGTTGAAGTATTCGGCGAGGACGTTCAGGCTGTCGTTGGCGCCGCCGATGTCACACCAGATGACCTCGGGGTCGTAGCCGTGGATCAGCTCCCTCATCTGTGGAGCCTGGTAGTCCTTCACGTAGTCCTTGCCCGCGGTGTAACCCGTGTACGGCTCCGGCTCCTGGGTGTACGGATTGCGCGGGGCGTGACCCATCCAGGGATTGTCCGGGTTGAACCACTCGGGCATGGAGAAGTAGAGCCCGCGGTGGAGTTCGGGTGTGTAGCGGCGGGACGCGTCGAAGAGTTCCTTGATGAGGTCCCGTTTCGGGCCCATCTTCACGGAGCTGCGGTCGGAGACCTTCGTGTCCCACAGGGCGAAGCCTTCGTGGTGCTTCGAGGTCAGCACGTGGTATTCCGCGCCCGCGTCCCGGAACAGTTCGACCCAGGCGCGCGGATCGAACTTCTCCGCCGTGAACATCGGGATGAAGTCGTCGTAGGCGAAGCCTTCGCCGTACTTCTCGCGGTGGTACGCGAAGACCGCGTTGGCGGGGTCCTGCATGTGGTTCCAGTACCACTCGGCGTACTGCTTTCCGACCGGCGACCAGGCGGGCACCGAGTAGACACCCCAGTGGATGAAGATGCCGAACTTGGCGCCGTGGAACCAGTACGGCGCCTGGTGGCCGGAGAGAGAAGCCGCAGTGGGCTGGTAGTCGGCGACTCCGAGGGTCAACCGGCTTTTCTGCGCGGCGGCTTGAGATCCGCGTCCGGTGACGGTCACCGAGCCGTCCCGGGCCGTGCCGGGGGCGGTGCCCACACGGTTGCGGATGCCCACGCGGACGCGGGCCTGCTCGCCGGGGTCCAGACGGCGGACACGACCGGCCTCGACCGTGCGGGCTCCCGGAACCTCGACGCGCACCGACACGCCGTCCGCGGCCAGGACGGCGACCGTCCCCGCGTTGACGACGGTGGCTTCGACGCTCTGGGCGCCGGACGACTCCAGGAGCAAGTTGGTGGACCGGGCCCCGCGCAGAGCCAGCGCGCGCCCCTGAGCGGCAGGTTGCAGGGACAGCGCGAACACGTGGAGCGAGGTCTTGTTCGCCTCCGCCGGGTTGGTCACCGGAAGCGTGATCGCTACGGCGTCGCGCCGTGGATCGAGCCACAGCTCGGACGTGCCGATCCCCACGCGGTGTTCGTCCCTGGTGCCGTCCGGTCCGTAGCGGTACGGCACCGACAGAGATCCGCCCGCGGAGTACCAGTCGGAGCCGCCGAGGGTGGCGGTCGTGGTCGAGCCGTCCGTGTAGTGGACCGTGGCTGTGCCGGAGGCGTTGCCATAGCTGCCCGCGGTGAGGAAGACGGCCGAGAGGTAGCGGCCTTGAGGCAGTTCGGCGCGCTGGCCGAGTGCGACGACATTGTTCTTCGCGCCGTCAGCGGAGGCCGGGAAGACGAAGGGCACGCCGTCGACTTCGACACGGCCCGTCGGAAGTTCCTCCTCCGGGAACGTGTAGCCCGAGCCGTCGAAGTCGCCGCCCCGTGCGGAGGCGGTGTCGATGCCGTCGTTGTCGTAGAGGGCGTCGAGCGGGACAGGGACGGGGTCGGGGACGGGAGCCCACGGCCCGGCGTGCTCCGGGAGCGGTTCGGCGGCGTGTGCGGCGGTGGCTGAGGTGAGGGGAAGGGCTGCCGTGGCGGCGACTCCGGCCGCAGCGCCCAGGACCTGACGTCTCGGATACGTACCCATGAGCGGCTCCAATTCATCGGATGTCTGATGATTGAGGGGACTCGTCGCGGTGTCAACGGGACGGACAGGGAGGGCAATTAGAGAGATAGGTAGGACGACACAGTGGATGGCTCGGGCGTATATACCGTTTGATCAGTTTTCCGGTGGATCTCAGGGGAGTGGGGAGAGTTGGCACGGGTGCACGGCGGTGTGTGTGGCTGCCTCTGGCGGTCTCGGAGCTTTGTCGCGGAAGAGGAAGGACATCCTCAGATGCCTCAAGCGCTTCGTCGTAGAGAAACCGCGCTTTCCGTGCCGTCCGACGTGCTGAGGACGTGCGAACCCCCGAGGCGCCCGCCGTGTGGGGGCGGGCGCCCTTACAGAACCACACGCCCACGGAGCACGGCGTGCAGGCGTGTGGGCACCGAATATGCAGCTTCCTACTTGCTGGAAGCAGCGTCCTACTCCGCGCCCGCGGTCTTCACGGCGGCTGACTCCGCCGGGGCGGGGACCTCTATCGGGGGTCTACGGGGGATGAGGCTCGCGAGGGTGAAGGAGAGGACACCGGCGCCGACGCCCAGGGCCAGGACGGCACGCAGGCCGTTCTCCGTCGGGATGTGCACGCCGTGGAAGTCGGTGGTCATGTGCGCCAGGATCAGGCCGGCGACGGCGCTGGAGACGGTCGTGCCGATGGAACGCATAAGGGCGTTGAGGCCGTTGGCTGCGGCGGTCTCGGACACCGGCACGGCTTCCATGATCAGCGCGGGCAGCGCGCCGTAGGCGAAGCCCACTCCTGTCGCCACGATGCAGGAGGCCACGATGACCTGCCAGAGCCCGGACATCATCACCATGGTGAGCAGGTAGCCCGCTCCCACGATCACGGACCCGATCATGAGCGTCACCCTCGGCCCCTTGGTCTTGGTGATGCGCGCTCCGTACGGGGAGACCGCCATCATCGTCAGACCCTGCGGAGCCATGACCAGGCCGGTGGCGACCAGAGACTTGCCCAGACCGTAGCCGGTGGCCTCAGGCATCGTGAGCAGCTGTGGCAGCACCAGGTTCATCGCGAACAGGGCGAGGCCGAGCGCCAGTCCGGCGAGGTTGGTGAGCAGTACCTGCGGTTGTGCGGTGGTGCGCAGGTCCACCATGGGCTGCGGGGCGCGCAGTTGGAACCAGCCCCACAGCGGCAGCACGATCACGGCCACGGCGAACAGGGAGAGGACCGTACCGCTTCCCCATCCCCAGTCGGCGCCCTTGGAGACCGCGAGGAGCAGGCAGACCAGGCCCACCGCCATGCCGACCGCACCCATCAGATCGAAGCGCCCGCCTGTACGCACCTTCGACTCGGGCACCAGCAGGAACACGAGCCCGGCGGCGACCGCGCCGAGGGCCGCGGACACCCAGAACAGCACGTGCCAGTCGAAGTTGTCGGCGATGACCGCGGCGGCGGGCAGGCCCAGGGCGGCGCCGACGCCGAGGGAGCCGAGCATCGCCGCCGTCGCCGCGGGCACTTTCTCGGCGGGCAGTACGTCGCGCATGATGCTCACGCCCAGCGGCACCACGCCCGCCGCCAGTCCCTGCAACGCCCGTCCGACGAGCAGCGGACCGAGGGAGTCGCTCAGCGCGCAGATCACCGAGCCCAGCACCATCAGGCCGACGCCGAGCAGGAGCATGCGCCGCTTGCCGTACATGTCGCCGAGCCGGCCCGTCACGGGAGTGGAGACTGCGCCGCACAGCAGCGTGGCCGTGACGGCCCAGGCGGTGTCCGAGGCCTGGGCGTCCAGCAGTCGGGGCAGGAGGGGGACGATCGGGATCACCAGGGTCTGCGTCATCGCGCCGGCGATCCCGGTGAAAGCGAGTGTCGCCACCACGACGCCCAGACGTAACGACGGGAAATTCTGCGCCTGGGCGGTCGGCGGGTGTGTTCCGGACATGAGTGAGCCTTCCCTGTGGGGGGTGCGGGCTGAGAGCGGCCGCAACGGAATGGGCTGACGTCGGTGAGGACAGGGAGCAGGTGGGGGTTGCTCATTCGGGCGGTGGGCCCGTGCGCGCCGGCCTAAAGCGCGTTGGAGGCCAGTGCGTCGTGCCAAGGAGTGCCGGTAGCGATGGCCTGGCGCCACGGGCGGATGGCCTTGGGCGGCATGCCGACGGCGAGGACTCCGGTCAGCGTCTCGCCGGTGCGGTACGCGGCCACGAACCTGCGCTCGCTCAAGTCGCCTTCCATGACGGCCACTTCGTCGTGGCCGCGCAGATATCCGTACGCCTGGATCCTCATGTCGTACTGGTCGGACCAGAAGTAGGGCACCGGCGCGAACGGCTTGCCGGTCTCAGGGTGGAGCAGGTTACGGGCCGCGGCCATGCCCTGCTCGGCCGCGTTGGTACGGTGCTCGATCCGCATCGGTGTCCCGAACAGCGGGTTGTGCCAGCGGGCGACGTCCCCGGCCGTGTACACCTTCGGCGCGGCACGGCAGTACTCGTCGCAGAGCACGCCGTCGGCCACCGGCAGGCCGCTGCCGCCCAGCCACTCGGTGTTGGGAAGCGATCCGACGGCCACCAACACCTCGTCGGCCTCGACCAGTTCGCCGTCCGCCAGACGCACGCCGCGCTCGGTCACTCCGGTCACGGTGACCCCGGTGCGCAGGTGCACGCCATGGTCGCGGTGGGCCTGCGAGAGGATCTGTCCGACCTCCGTGCCAACCGCGTGGGCCAGTGGCACCGGGGCGGGTTCGAGCAGGACGACCTCCACACCGAGCCGCCATGCCACGGCGGCGGCCTCGGCGCCGAGGAAGCCGGCGCCGACCACCACCAGGCGGCTGCCCGGCTTCAGCCTCTCCCGCAGGGCGAGCGCGTCGTCGAGGGTGCGCAGGACGTGGGCGACACCGTCACCGGGAAGGCGCCGTGGCCGTACACCGGTTGCGATGACCAGTCGGTCGTACGGCACCGTCGAGCCGTCCGCCAGCCGCACCAGACGTGCGGCGGGGTCGAGGCCGGTCGCGGCGGCGCCGAGGCGCAGGTCGAGGCCGAGGGTGGCGAGGTCCTCCGGAGTCCGCAGGGCCGTCCTGTCGGCGTCCCACTGACCGGACAGGACCTGTTTGGACAGCGGGGGCCGGTCGTAGGGCGGGTGGAGTTCGTCGCCGACCAGGGTCAGCGTGCCGTCGTACCCCTCCCGGCGCAGTGTCTCGGCCGCCGCCAGACCGGCGGCCGAGAAACCGACGACCACAATCCGCTTCACCGCTCGGCCAGGCGGATCGCCGCGGCCGGACAGACGGCCACGGCCTCCCGTACGCCGTCGAGGAGTTCGACGGCGGGGTGCTCCTCCAGCACCACGGCGACGCCGTCCTCGTCTCGTTGGTCGAACACGTCGGGGGCGGCCATCACACACTGTCCGGCCGCGACGCATTTCGGTTCGTCCAGCTCCACGCGCATGGTTTCTCGTCCTCGGTTCTTCAGGGGTGGGGCTTCAGTGGGGGTTTTCAGGGGCGGCGGCCTTGCGGCTACCAGGCGACCGGCAGCTCGTACACGCCGTAGACCACCATGTCGTGACGGAAACTCAGTTCTTCCAGGGGTGCGGCCAGGCGCAGGTGCGGCAGCCTGCGCAGCAGCGCGGGCAGGGCCTCCTGCAGTTCCACGCGAGCGAGGGACTGGCCGAGACACTGGTGGACGCCGTATCCGAAGGCCACGTGTCCTCGGGCGTCGCGGTCGAGGTCCAGGACGTCGGCGGTCTCGAAGACGCTGTTGTCCCGGTTGGCGGAGGGCACACCGAAGACCAGCATCTCGCCCTCCCGTACGAGGTGACCGCCGACGACGATGTCCTCGGTCGCCACGCGCACCAGCATGTCCTGGGCGATCGTCAGGTACCGCAGGAGTTCCTCGACGGCGGCGGCGACCACCTTGGGATCATCGGTGTCGCGGATCCGGGCGGCCTGCCGGGGGTTCTCCAGCAGGGTCAGCGTGCCCAGCGCGATCATGTTGGCCGTGGTCTCGTGCCCTGCGAGCAGGAGGACCATGCTGTTCATGGCCACGTCGAGAGGGGTGAGCTCTCCGGTGACCACCCGCTCGGTGACCAGCCGGCTGATGAGGTCGTCCCCCGGCTCGCGCTCCTTGCGCTTTACCAGGTCCTGGAGGTAGCCGAACAGTTCGCCGCTCGCCGCCTTCCTCTCCTCCTGTGGGGTTCCCTTGCGCATCAGCGTGGCGCTGCGTGTCTGGAAGAAGGCGTGGTCGTCGTAGGGCACCCCGAGCAGCATCGAGATCACCAGGGACGGAATCGGCAGGGCGTACGTGCGCACCAGGTCCGCCGGCGGACCTGCGGCGATCATCTCCTCCAGGAACTGGTCGACCAGCGACCGGACATGCGGCCGCATCGCCTCGACCCGCTTGACGGTGAACTCGCCGGTGAGGGTGCGCCGGATGCGGGAGTGCTCGGGATCGTCCATCCGCGGGAACGCCTGCGGCTGGCCGTGCTGCTGGGTTTCCATCAGCTGCGGGTAGCGCTGTCCGTCAGCACTGAGCCGCGGATCGCCCAGTACCTGCTTGACATCGTCGTACCGGGTGACCGCCCAGGCGATGCGGCCGTTGCTCAACCGCACCTGGAGCAGCCCGTCGGCGCGCCGCCAACCGGCCTGCACGGGGGGTGGGTCGAAGGGGCAGCGGGGGGAACGCGTGCCGGGGTAGTCGGGAAGGCCGGTGCCGTCGTTCGGCTGGGTCTGGTCGGTCGCCGTACTCATGGTTGCTCCTGTGGGGGGGAGGGGGTGGACGAGCAGTGATCCGCCGGAGCAGGTATGCGAGGCGCCTGCTCATGGGTGGTGTGGTGCTCCGCAGCAGGTGGGCCATCTCCATGCCGGGGTCAGCGGGGATGAAGGAGTCGGTCTCGTCCCGGATCCGGTCGAGGTGGTCTCGTACGTCCTCAGCCGTCAGCGCCGGGTTGTGGTAGCCCTGCGTCCGTGCGACGAAGAACCGCGCGACCTGTCCGGCACCTGCGGTGTAGACCTCACCGGATAACGGGCAGTCCTCGTGGCCAGGAAGGCGACCACGGGCGAGACCAGCGCCGGGTCGAGGCTGCGGGTGAGGGTGTTCATCATCTCCAGGGCCGCGGGATCGACGGGCGGCCGTTCGCGCCGCCGGTCCGCGCGTCCGCCAGGGATCCGGCGAGCATGCGGGTGGCGGCGACCGGCCCTCGTGCTGCAGGGCGCCCGAGCCGTGTCACCAGGCGATCGGCAGCGCGTGGACGCCGTAGATGCTCATGTCGTTGCGGAACCTGATCTCCTCCGGCGGCACCGCGAGCCGCAGGCCGGGCAGCCGGCGCAGGAGCACGGGCAGGGCGATCTCGAGTTCGGCACGGGCCAGGACCTGTCCGAGGCACTGGTGCACGCCGTGTCCGAAGGCCACGTGTCCGCGGGCGTCGCGGTCGATGTCGAGGCGGTCGGGGTCGCTGACGAAGCCGGGATCCCAGTTGGCTGCCGCGAGGTTCATGACCAGGAGGTCACCGGTGCGGACGAGCCGGCCACCGAGCTCGATGTCCTCCTTGGCCACTCGAGTGACCAGGTTGTGCACGATCGTGAGGTGGCGCAGGAGTTCCTCCACCGCGGCCGAGACCACCTTCGGGTCGTCCGTGTCGCGGATCCGCGCGAGCGCGGCCGGGTTCTCCAGCAGCGTGAGGGTGCCCAGCGCGATCATGTTTGCGGTGGTCTCGTGCCCGGCGTTGAGGAGGATCAAGCTGTTCATCGCGAAGGTCTCACGGCTCAGCTGCCCTTCCTGGAGGTGCTCGCGCGCGACGCGGCTGATCAGGGCGTCGTCCGGCTCGCGTTCCTTCTTCCCGATGAGGTCGAACAGATAGCCGAAGATCGACTTCCTCGCCTTCTGCCTCTCCTCCTCCGTGGCGGTGCGGCTCATCAGGACGGAGGTGATGTCCTGGAAGTAGGCGTGGTCGTCGTAAGGCACTCCTAACAGCATCGAGATCACCAGGGAGGGAATGGGCAGCGCGTACGCCTCGACCAGATCCGCGGGGCTGCCGGAGGCGACCATGGTGTCGATGAACTCGTTCGCCATCTCCTCGATCCGCGGGCGCATGGCCTGGACCCGCTTGACCGTGAAGTCCTTGGTCAGCATGCGGCGCAGCCGGGCGTGTTCGGGGTCGTCCATCCGGGGAAACATCTGGGCGCCGGCCATGCTGCTCTGCTGCATGGGGACCTCTGCGCTGATCCGCGGGTCCGTCATCGCGGCCGTG
Source organism: Streptomyces yerevanensis (assembly GCF_000716805.1). Taxonomy (NCBI): domain Bacteria; kingdom Bacillati; phylum Actinomycetota; class Actinomycetes; order Kitasatosporales; family Streptomycetaceae; genus Streptomyces; species Streptomyces yerevanensis. Next base: position 204,592 of record NZ_JNWJ01000006.1, read on the forward strand.
ACGTCCTCGTACCGGCTCACGGCCCAGGCGGCGTGGCCGTTCCAGTTCACCCGTCGCAGACCACCCGTCTCCCGCCACTCCCGGTACTCGGGAGCGGGGGCCAAAGGGCAGCGTGCGTCGCGGTCAGCGGGGAACTCGGGAAGACCGATGGCGTCATCGGTGCCGGTCGTGGTGGACATGGAACCTCCTGGAGCGTCGTGGGGGGAAGGCGCCGAGGTACTGGTGAGCGAGCCGTCGTGACCACTCGAAGAACGCAGAGGCACTACACGCGTCATGGACTGCACACAGCGCTCCGCGTTCGCCACTCACCGGATCATTCGCGAGCCGACATGCAGCGGTAACTGGCAGCTGACTGCCAGTTCCATGGTGCCCCTGATGCAAGTGGCAGTCAACTGCCTCTTGGTACTCTGTCTTCGTGGCCACAGATTCCGAGCGACTCCTGCGGACCGACGCAGCCCGCAACGCCGAGCGGATCCTGCGCTCCGCCCGCGAGGTCTTCGCCGAGAGCGGCCCCGACGCACAACTGGACGAGATCGCCCAACACGCCGGGGTCGGTATCAGAACGCTCTTCCGGCGCTTTCCCAACAAGGCCGTCCTCGCGAAGGCCGCATTAGAACAGGGCATCGCCGAGTGCATCGCTCCGGCCATCGAACAGGCACTCCTCGATGACGACCCGCTCCTGGCACTCAACTCCGTGATCGACGCCGCCATGTCGCTGGCCGCCCGCGAGCACAACACCCTGGCTGCCGCGAGAAACGCCGGCGCCGTCATCTCGGACGCCATCGGCCCGTACTACGCGTCGCTGACCCTCCTCACCCGTCGGGCCCAGGAGGTCGGACGCATCCGCGCCGACCTCGTACCGGACGACATGCCCAGAATCATGGCCATGCTCTTCAGCCTGCTGTGGACCATGGACCCGGCCAGCGACGGCTGGCGCCGCTACCTCTCCCTCATCCTCGATGGCCTGTCACCGGCGGCGGCGACCCCACTTCCCGAGTCCGTTCCGCTGCGGCCATCACCACGACCTGGAAACTGGCCGATCTGACGCGAGGGCCGAACGGCGCCCCTCGGCGAGACACTCGCCTCCGTCCAACGGACGGAACCTCCGTACGGCATCCCGGCACCCGTCGGCAGGTGGAACACGTCCGCCAAGGCTGCTTCGATGGGCGACTCCGAGGCGCGTTCAACCCCTTGGGCGCCCAAGATTCCACGAACTCGCGCGCTTCGACGAGCACTGAGACGAAGCACAGCGGGCACTGAGACGGGCACCGAAAAGCCATGCCCACATCGCAGCCCGCTACCTTCGGCCCCTCTGCCATCCTGGCCTCGTGCCGCAGCCGAGCCCCGTCACCCCCGACGCCCCCACCCCGATACGCACTCCCCTCCTCACCCAGCAGTGGCTCGATCTCGCCTTCGTCCACTGGGCCGTCGAACCGGCCCTCGTGGCGGGCCTGTTGCCGAGGGGAACCGTTCCCGACGCGCATGACGGAGTGACGTACGTCGGGCTCGTCGCCTTCCGGATGCACCGGGTCGGATGGCTGCGTCTGCCCGGGGTGCCGTATCTCGGGACCTTCCCGGAGACCAACGTGCGCCTGTACTCGGTGGACGCGCACGGGCGCCGCGGTGTCGTCTTCCGCTCGATGGACGCCTCCCGGCTGATCCCGGTGGTAATGGGCCGCGTCGGCTTCCGGCTCCCGTACCTGTGGTCCCGGATGACCGTCCGCTCCGCCGGCGACACCGTCACGTACACCAGTTCCCGCCGCTGGCCCGGCCCGCGCGGCGCGTACAGCCGCATCACCGTACGGACCGGTGAACGCATCGAGGAACCAACCGAGTTGGAGCACTTCCTCACCGCCCGCTGGGGCATGCACAACGCCTTCTTCGGCTCGGCGTCGTACCTCCCGAACGACCACCCGCGCTGGCCCCTGCACCGCGCCGAACTGCTCACCTGCGAGGAGAGCCTCATCACGGCGGCCGGCCTGCCCGCCCCGAGCGACGCCCCGGTCAGCGTCCTGTACTCCCCCGGCGTCCCGGTCCTCCTCGGCCGCCCGTCCCGCCCGGCGGGCATCCCGACTCCGTAATGATCACCGAACGGCGAGGCGGAGTGAACCCAGCCATGCAACCAGGAGCCGGCCCACTTCCTCGGGACGTTCCTGCTGCACCCAGTGACCGCAGTCCTCGAGGACATGGGAGGAGACCAGGCCGGGGAGGGTCGTCGGGAAGGCCTTGACCGCGTCGCCCAGCCAGGCGAGGGAGGCGTCCTTTTCGCCTGCGAGGAAGAAGGACGGCTGGGTGATCGGGGCTCCGTCCCACTCGGCGAGGTCCTCCCAGTCCCGGTCGACATTGCGGTAGCGGTTGAGCGCTCCGGTGAGTCCGGTGCGCTCGAACTCGCCTGCGTAGTAGTCGAGTTCCGCGTCGGTGAGCCAGGACGGCCGGGCCTTCACGAATCGGCCGGAGAGCTGTCCGCCTTCGGGGACGAAGAAGACGCTGCCGTCTCCTGACGTGGGCATCGTGTCGGCCGACAGCGTGGCGTAGAAGCCCGCCAACCAGCCCCGTACGTCCGGCTCGATCTCCGCCTCCGCCCGGCCGGGCTCCTGGAAGTAGCTGACGTAGAACTCCTCGTCCCCGCCGATCATGGCGAAGGCGTCGGTCGGCCGGATCGCGTTCCGTGGTGCGTACGGGACGCCGAGCAGTCCCACGGCGGTGAAGACGTCCGGCCGGAGCAGGGCGGAGTCGGCCGCGATGGTCGAGCCCCAGTCGTGGCCCACGATCACTGCGGTCTCCTCGCCGAGGGCGCGTACGACCGCGACGTTGTCTTCGACGTGTGCCGTCATCCGGTATGCCGCCACGTCGTGCGGCTTGGAGGAGCGCCCGTACCCGCGTACGTCGACGGCTACGGCACGGTAGCCCGCCGCCACGAGCGCGGGGAGTTGGCTGCGCCAGGAGTACCAGGACTCGGGGAAACCGTGCACGAGGAGGACCAGCGGGCCCCTCCCCTGCTCGACCAGATGGATACGGCCACCGGGGACATCCACCAGCCGATGCTGGACGTCCCCCGGTGTGTACGGGTCCGCGGCGTGCGACATACGTCCTCCTCGGGGTCGGAGATCCACTGACCTCGATCGTCGTAGGCACGGCTGCGTCGGCGCGAACAAAGTTGCTACTTCGGCAACAACACTCCCCTGCCGACCGCTCCCTCAGTACGCGCCCGACCGTCGGGATCCGGCCAGCTCCGAAGAGTCGGCGGGTCCGGTGAACCGGACGGTATGCCGGCACGTACTGAAGGAGGGCGTCCACCCTGCGTGGGCGCCCGCGCGGATGACGCTGTGTCAGGACAGGCGTACGGGAGCCATGGATGAGGCATGCACGACGGAACGTTCAGCGGTTCGCGCGGTTCGCCGCCATCGGCGGGCTGGTCTGCGGAGGGCTGATGGTCTCGCAGGCCATGGCGAGTGAGACGTCGGCCGAGTCGGACCGGCCGGGCGCCGTGAGCCAGGCCGCCGACACGGGCCGGGGGCTCGTCTCCGAGCTGGGCACCGAGCGTACGGCGGGTACCTGGATCGGTGCCGACGGGCGCCCGATGGTCGCGGTGACCGACGAGGAGGCGGCGGCCGACGTACGCAGGGCGGGCGCCGGGGCCAAGATGGTGGACCACAACATGCGCGAACTGCGGTCCGCCACCGCCACGTTGAAGGACTCGCCCCGGGTGTCCGGCACCTCGTGGTCGATGGACTACGCCAACAACCAGGTGGTCGTACGCGCGGACAGCACCGTCTCCGCCGACGAGTGGTCACGGTTGACCAAGGTCGCCGAGAGCATCGGGAAGTCCGTACGGATGGAACGCATCGACGGCACGTACACCACCCGCCTGAACGGCGCCGAGCCGCTCTTCGCCGGCGCGGGCCGCTGCTCGGCGGGCTTCAACGTGACCAACGGCCGGGCCGACTTCATTCTGACGGCGGGCCATTGCGGTCCCGAGGGCACCACCTGGTTCTCGGACCAGCAGGGCACCCAGCAGGTCGGGACGACCACGGACGTGGAGTTCCCCGGCACTGGTGACTACTCCCTCGTCCGGTACGACACCGGCACCGTGCTCGAGGGGCCCGATGTGGTGGCCGTCGGCAACGGCCAGGGCGTGCGGATCACCGGTGCGGCCGATCCGGCCGTCGGGCAGAAGGTCTTCCGCAGCGGGAGCACCACGGGGCTCCAGTCCGGCGAGGTGACCGGCCTGGACGCGACGGTGAACTACCCGCAGGGCACGGTCACCGGGCTGATCGAGACCACGGTGTGTGCCGAGCCGGGCGACAGCGGCGGCCCGATGTTCGCCGACGGCACGGCGCTGGGCATCACCTCGGGCGGCAACGGGGACTGCGACAGCGGCGGTACGACGTTCTTCCAGCCGGTCACCAAGGCGCTGGACACCCTCGGCGTACAGCTGGCCGCCGATCCCGATTCGGCGGGCGGCCAGCAGGCGACGCCCTCGGCCCGCGACGACGACGCGGGCGCGGGCGACGACGCCGACAACGGGGCGGGCGCGGCCGTGCCGCCCGGCGGGGCCTCGACCGCGCCCGGAGGCGTGGGGTCGGTGGAGACGGTGCCCGAGGGCGGGGCGGACGACGACGCCTCGTCGCTGGTCGCACGGATCGCGGAGTACCGGAATCTCGGGCCGGGGCTGCTGGTCATCGCCGGAAGCCTGATCGCGCTGGTGGCGATCCAGATCCGTATGGAGCGGGGACGCAGGCAGTACCGCAGCGAGTACTCACAGAACTGGGGCTGACGTGAGCGCCGTACGGTGAACGGTTTACTGGAGGAATGACGCTTCCCGGCCCAGCGCCCGACGACCACGACCGCGCCCCTGTCATTGTCGGCACCACCGGCTCCTTCGCGCGGAGTGTGCTGGACGAGCGGCATCCGGCCCTCATCGAGCGGGTACGGCAGGCCACGCCGTACCCGCCCGAGCAGCAGCGCGCGCTGGACGCCCTCCTGGAGGAGATCACCGAGGGAGTGATCGAGCCGCTGGACGAGGCCGAACCGGGTGCCGAGCAGTGGCGGGACGAGCCGCACTACGGGCAGCGCTGGCCGGACGTCCCCTTCCTGTGGGCTGAGAGCTTCTTCTACCGCAAGCTCCTGGCTGCCCTGCGGTACTTCACGCCGGGCCCGTGGCAGGGTGTCGACCCCTTCGCCCCGTTCAAGAACGCCGAACTCACCAGCTCCAAGCTCGACGACGAACTCTCCGCGCTCGACCGCCTCCCCCAGCTCCCCTCGGAGGAACAGGACCGCACGCTCCTGCACTCCTCCCTCTGGGGCAACCGCGCGGACCTCGGCTTCCAACTGTCCGCGGGCGCCGAGGGGTTGGGTGCCCGCGTCCCCGGACTCGTGGTGGACGACTCGGCCGCGCTGTGGCAGATCCTGGCCACAGCACAGCCCGGCAAGGTCTGCCTGGTGGCCGACAACGCCGGACCCGAACTGCTCCCCGACCTCGTACTCGCCGACCATCTGCTGACCACGCGCCGCGCGACCTCGGTCGTCCTGCACCTCAAGCCGTACCCGTACTACGTCTCCGACGCCACCACCGCCGACGCCCTCGCCTGCCTGGACCGCCTGGCCACCGCGTCCGGTCACGCGGCGGACGTCGGCAAGCGGCTGCGGCAGGCGATCACGAGCGGCCGCCTGATTCTGCGTACCCACCCGTTCTCCTGCGCACCACTCCCCTACGCGGACATGCCGGACGACCTCCGCCGCGACTTCGCGTCCGCCAGGCTCACGATCATGAAGGGCGACCTCAACTACCGCCGCCTCGTGGGCGACCGGCACTGGCCCGCCACGATCCCCTTCGCCGAGGTCACCGCGTACTTCCCGGCCGCGGTAGCGGCGCTGCGCACGCTCAAGTCGGACGTCGCCACGGGCCTGCCGCCCCGCACGCTCGAGCAACTGGATGCGACCGGGGAAGCCTGGCGCACGAGCGGAACGCACGCTCTGATCCAGGTGAGTGTCTGACCCTTCGCCTCGACAGCCTGGAGACCGAGTGCGTGGGCTGGTTCCGAGTCCGGCATCGTGGGCGTTCGTTTTCTGGCAGGCTCAGGTCATGCGTGCAGAGTTTCGGCGCCGGGCTGGAGGCTTGTGATGGAGACGCTCGACTCGCAGGATCCCCTGTCCGTCGCGGTGACCCAGGCGATCCGTGGAGGTGACGTGGCGGCGCTGCGGCAGTGCCTTGCCGAGCATCCCGGCCTCGCCACCACGCGGATCGTCGAACGCGGCCCGGGTGCCGGGAGCCGGACGCTGCTGCACATCGCCGCGGACTGGCCCGGTCACATTCCCCACGGCCCCGCGGTGGTCGCCACGCTCGTGGCGGCGGGCGCGGATCCCAACGCCCGTTTCGGCGGGGCCCATTCGGAGACCCCGCTGCACTGGGCGGCGAGCAGCAACGACGTCCCCGTGCTCGACGCGCTCCTCCAGGCGGGCGCCGACATCGAGGCCCCGGGTGCCGTGATCGGCGGCGGTACGCCACTCGCCGACGCGCGCGGTTTCGGCCAGTGGCGGGCCGCGCGCCGACTCGTCGAACTCGGAGCGCGTACGACGCTTCAGGACGCCGCCACGCTCGGTCTGCTGGACCGGGTGAAGGCCTTCGTGGAAGGCCCCGGACCGGCCGACGACAAGCCGGCGGAGCACGAACCGGTCGACCACGACGCCCTCACCCGTGCCTTCTGGGGCGCCTGCCACGGCGGCCAACTGGCCACCGTCGAGTACCTGCTCGCGCACGGCGCCGACCTCGACTGGATCGGCTACGACGACAAGACCCCGCTCGACATCGCCCGCGCCTCGGACGCCGACGCAGTCGTTCGGTGGCTGCGCGATCAGGGAGCGAAGGGGCGCGCCGAACTGCCCTGAGCGTCGGCGCGCTCAGCGGACTTCCGGCGACAGCAGCCACGTGAGTACGAGCATGGTCTCCAGGTGCCGTTCGGGATCCGGGCAGGTGCCGTCCGTCAGTTGGGTGATCTGGCGCAGGCGGTAGCGGACGGTCTGCTCGTGGACGTGGAGGCGTTCGGCGGTGAGGACGGCGTTGTCTCCGCAACGGAGGTAGACCAGCAGGGTTTCCAGGAGGGGTTCCCGGCGGCGGGGCGGGAGTTCGAGCAGCGGACCGAGCAGGGTGGTCGCGGCGGCTTCGAGGAGGTCGCCCGACTGGAAGGCAGTCAGGACGGCCAGGTGGTCGACGCAGCGCAGCGGCGCGTCCGCGGACAGCACCCCGCGATCGACCAGGTCAAGACCGCGCCGCGCCCAGCGCAACGACACCGCGCCCTGGTCCACGGGCACCGCGGGCCCGAGTGCCCCGCCCTTGGCCTTCGGCAGCCAACGCGGGCCAGGATCACGGGGGTTGGGCAGGATGAGGTACGGCGCGGCGGGGCTGCGGTCGGCGAGCACCTCGGGCGGCAGGACATGCATCTGCGGGTGGTCCCCCGGCGGCAGGGCGAGCACGGCGAGGGTGCGCGGCAGCTGCCACCCGGCCGCCGAGGCCAGCTCGGCGAGCGGCCGCGGCCCCTGCCCGGGCTCGGTGACCAGCGCGTCCCGCAGCCGGTCCCGCTGCACGTCGACCGGGTCACGGCCGCACACGTCGGCGTACCCGCGCGAGGCCGCCGCGATGACCGTACTCATCAGCTCGAAGGCGTCCTCGGTCATCGTCCCAAGGACGGATTCCGGCCAGCCCTCGCGGTACGCGTCCTCGATGAGCCGGCGGCACGCCACCCGCCCTCCCAGGTCGAGCGCGTCTCTCAGCATGTCGAGGGGGTGGCCGAGGCGGCCGTGCTGGGCGCCGATGGCCTCGTACAGGGCGATGAGCTCGGCGATAGTGGCGGGGCCGGGCCGGGGCACGTCGTGGAGCGAGACGAAACAGCTCACCGTCCGGTCGATGACCTGACGTACCGAAAAGCCGTCCGTGTCGTCGGCGATGTGCGTGTAGTCCGGCAGCCCGGAGCGTACGGCCTTCTCCATCTCGTCGACGACGGCCGGCATCTGCCGCAGCAGCATCCGGCGCATCTCGCCCGGGAGCGGATCGGCGTCCTGTGCGTTCGCGAGGGTCAAGGTGCCTCCCGTGGATTCCCGTGGGGCTGAACAATCCTGCGTGACTCCTGTGACGTGCGCCAGATTTCGCGCGAGCGCACGGCGAAGGTGTCATCCGCCTTACACTCCAGACCACGATGACTCACCTTCTCGTGCTAGCAAGGGAGTTGCCACGTGTCAGCTGCTGAGCCGTTCTTATCCAGGCGTCCGTGGCATGAACTGCCGCCGGCCCTCGCCCCGCGTCTGCGCACCCGGCTGCCGGAGCTCACCACGGAGATGGTGCAGGCGATCCGCCGGGAGGTACGCGACTACCGGCAGCCGTTCGGCTCCGCCGTGGCCCGGGATGTCGCCGAGGCGGTGCGTCTGGCGGCCACTCAGTTCACCGAGCTGGTCGAGGAGCCGGATGCGCCGCAGCACCACTATGTGCCGCGTTTCAGAAGGCTGGGCAGGCTGGAGTACCTGAGCGGGCGCGGTATGGACGGGCTGCAGGCCGCGTACCGTATCGGCGCCCGGGTGGCGTGCCGCCGCTATGTGGACGTGGCGCGGGACGCGGCGCTGTCGGGAGAGATCGCCGTTCCGCTGAGCGAGGCCGTGCTCACGCATATCCACGCGATGGCCGGGGAGTCGGTGACGGGTTTCGAGGAGGCGCGGGCCGGTGCCGCCGACGACGTCCTGCGCAGCCGTCGGCTGCTCGTGGCACGGCTGTTGCAGCGCCGCCGCGATCCGCTCGCGGAACCGTTGCCGGACCTGGCCCGCAGGGCCGCCTGGCCGCTGCCGGAGCGGGTCCGCTGCGTGCTGCTGCCCGCCTCCGTCAAGGTGCCCGGCCTCGACGCCGATGTCCTGCGGGTGACCAGGGACGATGAACTGCATCTGGTGGTGCCCGACGAGCGGCTGCTGACGGCCTTTCAGGGCACCGGTGCGGCGGTGGGCCCGGCCGTCCCCCTGGAGGAGGCCTGGATCTCGCTGCACTGCGCCCGGCTTGCCCGACGCCTGGGACGGACCAGCGCCCAGGACCACCTCGCGGAGCTGCACCTGCTGCACGGCTCCCCGATCGGAAGTCTCCTGGCCGACCAGGTACTTGAGCCGTTACGGGACCTCCCGCCGGGCAAGGCCGGGCGCCTCACGGAGACGCTCGACGCGCTGCTCGCCTCCACCGGGCGTACCGCCCCGGAAGTCGCCGCCGCGCTGGGCATCCATCCGCAGACGGCCCGCAACCGACTGCGTCAGCTGACCGCGCTGTACGGCGACCGGCTCGACGATCCGGCGTTCCGCTTCGACGCGCAGCTCGCGCTGCGCAGCAGGTCGGCAGGGCGTTCCTCGCTCCTCTGACAAACTCCCGTACAGAATTCAGCAGTTGAACGAGAAGCGGTACTGAACTTCTGTCAGCATGCTCAGCCGCATGAGACATGCGAGCACCCGCACCGTGAAACGACTCGGTCTGCTCTCCGGCGCCGCCGCCCTGGCGGTGACCGGTGCGAGCCTCCTCCCCCAACAGGCGGAGGCCGGCCCCACGGACTTCCAACGGGGTCCGGCGCCCACCGAGCAGTCCATCACCGCCGAGCGCGGCCCCTTCGCCACGGCCCAGACCACGGTCGACGGCCCGAACTTCAACAAGGGGACCGCCTACTACCCCACCGACACCAGCCAGGGCACGTTCGGGGCCGTGGCGATCAGTCCGGGGTTCGCGTCGCCGGAGGCCGTCGTCAGTTGGTACGGCCCCCGCCTCGCGTCCCAGGGTTTCGTCGTACTGACCCTGGAGACCAACTCCGGCAGCGACCTGCCCGACTCCCGGGCGACCCAGTTGGTCAACGCGCTCGACTTCCTCGTCCAGAGCAGCTCCGTGAAGGACCGTATCGATCCCAATCGCCTTGCGGTGATGGGCCATTCGATGGGCGGCGGCGGCTCGCTCAAGGCCTCCGAGCTGCGTCCTTCGCTCAAGGCCGCCATCCCGCTCATGCCGTGGAACAACGACAAGACCTGGCAGGGCGACCGGGTACCCACGATGATCATGGGCGCCCAGAACGACGCCATCGCGTCGCCGGCCTCGCACGCGAAGCCGTTCTACGACAGCCTCACCTCCGCACCGGAGAAGGCGTACCTGGAGCTGAGGAGCGAGGGCCATCTGGTCGCGGTCTCACCCAACGTGACGATCGCGAAGTACAGCATCGCCTGGCTGAAGCGGTTCGTCGACGAGGACGTGCGCTACGAGCAGTTCCTGTGCCCGGCCCCGACAGCGAACCTGCAGATCAGCGAGTACCGGAACACCTGTCCCACGGGTTAGCCGGACCGGCCACGGAGCACACGGCTCAGCCGGCCCGGTCACGGAGCACGATCTCCGCCCAGAGGGAGTCGTGGTCGGAGTAGTCGCTGTGCTCGGTCTCGCTCCAGTTGACGGTGGCGGACGGGGGGACGAAGAGGTAGTCGATCTTTTTCAGGCCGAAGGTCGCCTCACCGGCCCGGCAGGGCACCGTCCAGTTGTTCATGTGGTTGCCGCAGGGACTGTCGGCTTCCTTGAACTCCCCCGCCGCCCCGTCCCCGTAGTCACGGTGGTAGAAGCTGTCGGTGGGCGCGGCATCCGGCGTCGTGTTGATGTCGCCCATGAGGAACTTCTGGTATCCGCGGTAGGTGGTGGCCAGAAGCCGTTTCGCCTCGGCAGCCTCCATCCGACGGGCTTCCTGGAGCTCGGGAGCAGAACCGCTCGACATATGGATCGAGCACACGGCCAGGCGCCGTGCTTGCGAGCGTACGCAGAGTATTTCGCGCTGTTCGCGACCGGCCGGTGAACCGAGGTCGTGGCCACCGCCCGCCTCAGGCGTGAAGCCGAGGTCGTCGCGGTAGAGGAGGGCGTTGCCGAATGCCGAGTCGTGCCAGCACTTCGCCGGGGTGCCGACCTCGGGCACCACCGGGTCGAACACCGCCGTATAGCCGGGCAGTCGGCTGTCGAGCCGCTCCGTCCAGTCCTGGCATCCCTCCTGGATGGACACGAAGGCCGGCCGGCGATCCTTGACGGTGCGTACGAAGTCGTCGGCGGCCTCGTCGCCGGCCGTCCCGTACTTCGGGTTGCCGCCCGCCATGTTGAACGTGCCGAGCCGGTACGTCGTCGCGGCCGGGCCCGCCTGGATGGGTGCCGGGCCGGGCGGTGCGGGCTCCGGGTTCGCCCGCAGGGGTGCCGCGCTGGAGGGCAGGCCGACGAGCAGGACGAGGGAAGCCGCCGCCAGGACGACCCGACGGCGGGACGAAGGCGGAGCAAATCTCGTTGACGCTGCCATGTACGCAGTGCCCCCCTCCTGCTCCGCTGCCCCACCACCATGGCACAGCGCCATCCTGCGCTGGAACAACAGGAGTTCTGGTCAGGTGATCCACACGGTGGCCGAAACTCGCCGTTACCGCGGGCATAGTCGACCGGGCCGCACCGTGGGGCGTGGGGCGTGGAGGGGGCACTCGTTCGTCACCGCCGCGGACATGAGGGACCCCCGTCACCCCGGAGGTGTCGCCCCCAGGGCCACGAGGGGCCGGGGTCAGGACTGCGGCGGGCGGTCCTGACGCTGCTCGCCGCCGAACTGGTCCTTGAGCTTGTCCTGGGCGGTGTCGACCTGACCGCTGTACTTGCCCCGGGTCTTCTTGTCCACGAAGTCGCCGCCCTTGTCGATGCCCTTGGACGTCTGCTCCGGGTGGCCCTTCAGCATGCTCTTGATCTTGTCCATCATGGACATGAGACATCCTCCTGATCAGTGCACCCCCCACCTATCCAGGGTCACCGCAGGTGGGGGGTTTCGCATCCCAGGGAGGCAGGGTCGAGCCGGGCCGCCGGAGGGCTACGCCTCCGTACGACACTCGGGGTGGCCCCAGCCGTCGGGGTTCTTGGCGATGGTCGCGCCCGCCGCGTAGGGGCGACCGCAGCGGCAGCGGCCCGGGAACTTGGCCTTCAGTGTGCGGGACGACGAGGCGGAGGAGGTGCGCTTTCGGGCGGGCGCGGCCTTCTTGCCGCCGCCGGACGGGGGCGGCTCCGGCGATCCCTGCTCGCTGCCCGCGGGTTCCTGGACGAAGGCGGCCTGGCTCGCGGCCCGGTCGGCGAAGTCGTTGAGCGGGTCCCCGCCGACCTGGTGCGCGGGTACGTAGCGGAAGTCCACCTCGCGGCCCGCCAGCAGCTCGTCGATGCGTACGACGAGGTCCTGGTTGGCCACCGGCTTGCCCGCGGCCGTCTTCCAGCCGTTGCGCTTCCAGCCGGGCAGCCAGCTCGTGACGGCCTTCATCGCGTACTGCGAGTCCATCCGGATCTCCAGCGGCACGCCCGGCTCGACGGCCGCCAACAGCCGCTCCAGCGCGGTGAGTTCGGCGACGTTGTTGGTCGCCGTCCCCAGCGGTCCGGCCTCCCACGCGACGGGGGTCCCCGTCGCGTCGGCGATCACCCAGGCCCAGCCGGCGGGCCCTGGGTTTCCCTTCGACGCCCCGTCACACGCGGCGATAACGCGTTCAGCCATGCGTACGATCATGCCAGAGCGCTCCGCTGGGTTTTGCGGTTCCAAGCTGCGGCTCGTTTCGAAACTGCAGTTCGTTGTGGCTGGTCGCGCAGTTCCCCGCGCCCCCAAGGAAGGCCTGCGGCCTCCTCAGGGGCGCGTGCGCGAACGGATCACCGTCCGTCCCTCATGCCTCGCTGTATGTTGAACCACTGTGGGAGACCAAGGAGGCGCACCGGTGCCATCGCCGCAGCGGGCTCGCGCGCAGGCGTCCGCGATCAGTTCGGGAAAGCCGGTGCCCGAGGCGGAGGCCGCCCCCACGTCACGGCTGCGGGCACTGTTCGACGGGCCCCGGCTCTCCCCCGGCCAGCGGCGTATCGCCCAGTACCTGATCGAGCACATCACCGAGGCCGCGTTCCTGTCGATCACGGAGCTCGCCGACCGGGTGGGTGTGAGCCAGCCGTCGGTGACGCGCTTCGCGACGGCGGTGGGTTTCAGCGGCTATCCCGCCCTGCGGGAGCGGCTTCAGTCGATCGCGCTCAGTACGCTCGCGTCCGCGCCCGACGCCGCCGAGGAGGCCCGCCCGAACGAGCTCCAGGCGGCCGTCGACGCGGAGATCGACAACCTGGAGAACCTGCGGCGCGACTTCGCCGATCCCGAGCAGGTGATCGAGGCCGGCCGCGCGCTGTCGCAGTCGACGCCGCTCACGGTCTTGGGCCTGCGGATCTCCGGCTCGCTGGCCGAGTACTTCGCGTACGCCGCCCGCCGCATCCACCCGGACGTCCGGCTTGTGACGCGGGGCGGCAGTGTCGCGTACGACGCACTGCTGCAGTCGCGCGAAGCGGGCGGGAGCTGGGTGCTGGCCTTCTCCATGCCCCGGCACGCGCACGAGACGCTCACTGCCCTGCGGGTCGCCCGGCGCGCGGGACTGCGCGTCGCCCTGATCACCGACCTGGCGCTCGGCCCGCTCGCCGACGAGGCGGACGTGGTGTTCGCCTCCGGCACCGGCTCGCGCCTCGTCTTCGACTCGTACGCCGCGCCCGGCGTGATGTCCGCGGCCCTGCTCCAGGCGATGACCGACGCGGATCCCGAGCGCACACAGGCCCGCCTCGACGAGTACGAGCAGGGCGCGGAACAGCACGCGTTCTTCCTCAAGGACTGAGTGGTCGCCTGCCGCAAGGCGTGATTCGGGCGTATTCAACGATGCCTTCACATGAATTTTTTCATGCGCTTGCGTACCCGACGGTATATATGAATACTTCTCGCTGATCGGGAGTCCCCCGAACCGCCCGCCGCCCCGGAAGCGATGACGATGTCCCTGACGTACTCACCGATCAGCACGGACTGGCCCCGCCAGGTGAAGACGCCCGGCAACCGGGACTGGGAACGATCGGCGGCCAAGTGGCTGCGCGAACTGGTGCCGTCCCGCTACGGCAGCTACCCGCTGCTGATCCGCGAGCCCGTTCTGCTCGCCCGCCACGCGCAGATCCAGCTCCAGCAGGAGATACGGGTCGTCCGCACCGCGCTGCACAGCGCCCGGGCCGAGCTGCCCTCCATGGGGATGCCGGAGTCCGTCATCGAGCACACCATCAAGCTGTACGCCGCGGAACTCACGCAGCTGAACCACATCGCCCGCGCTGTACGCGTCGTCACCCAGGCCCTGGTGGACGGCAACAGCGGACGCACCGGACGCTGAGCCGACCAGGCGCCGCACTGCGACGCATGGCACTGAGTTCCCTGCGAACAGCGCACTGAGTGCCATTTCGCCTGGCCGATGCTAGGTTTCCGCACATGACCGTTCCCAAGCCGCCGATGCGGGACGCGCTCGTGGCGGCTGCGTTCCAGTTGTTTCTGGAGCGGGGGTACGAGCAGACCACCGTCGATGACATCGTGGCGCTCGCCGGGGTCGGACGGCGGTCCTTCTTCCGGTACTTCCCGTCGAAGGAGGACGTGGTCTTCCCGGACCACGAGCGCTGCCTGGCCGATATGACCGAGTTCCTGGGCCGAGGCGGCGACGAGCACGATCCAGTGGCGCGGGTCTGTGACGCGGCGCGGCTCGTACTGCGCATGTACGCGGAGAACCCGACGTTCTCCGTTCAGCGTTACCGCCTCACCAAGAAGGTCCCGGGGCTGCGCACGTACGAACTCTCGGTGGTCTGGCGATACGAGCGGGCCCTCGCCGAGTATCTGCGCCGGCGCTTCGCGGGGCAGCCCGACGGAACCCTGCGGGCCGATGTGATCGCCGCGGCCGTCGTCGCCGCGCACAACAACGGGCTGCGGTCGTGGTTGCGTTCGGACGGCGAGAGCGACGCGAGCGCGGAGGTCGACCATGCGCTCGCCCTTGTGCAGCGGACCTTCACTCCGGGCGCCGGGCCCGAACCCGCGGAGGACGTCGAGGACGTCGTCGTGCTCGTCTCCCGGCGCGGGGCGCCGATGTGGCGGGTGGTCCAGGAGATCGAGGCGACGCTGGGACACCCTCCCGACCGACAAAACTGAGGGAACTGAGTGCCTTTACTGGTGGCACTCCGTGCCATACGCTGGATTCAATGCGGCGCACAGCAGTTGCGCGCGCATCACATCAGATTCCGGCCCAGCGCAGGGAGATGACATCGTGTTCCACCCGGGAAGCCGGACCACGGCGGGCGTACTCGACGCGGAGACGGCGACGACCACGAAACCGGCCGAAGAGGGACTCCACTACCAGCGCTGTCGCTGGTGCGGGACCACCATGTTCCACCGGCTGCTCTGCCCGGTCTGCGCGGGCAGCGACCTGCGGACGGAGCGCAGCGCTGGCCTGGGCGTCGTACGCCACGCCACCATCGTCCAGCGCAACACCCCCACCGCCCGCAATGTGTCCCTCGTCGAGCTGGCGGAGGGGTTCACGGTGCGGGGGCGGGTGCAGGGCCCGCTCATCGCGATCCGTGTCGGTGACCGCGTACAGCTCACCACGGCCGCGGACCCGGTGCGCCGCGAGCCGGTGTTCAAGCTCTGCGAAGAGCCGTACTCCGGCTGGTTCTGACCGGCTTCGGACGCGCGCGGGCGGGCTCGCGCGGGAACACTGGCAGGGTCAGCTGCCCGTGCGGAGCGTGGAGGAAGCCATGCAAGCCAAGGACGTTCTCGTCGACGCGTACAGCCGCATCCAGGAGGAAGTCCACGCCGTCGTCGACGGACTCTCCGCGGACGATCTGAACACCCGTCTCGACGACAAGGCCAACTCGATCACCTGGCTCGTCTGGCATCTCACCCGCGTCCAGGACGACCACGTCGCCGATGCCTCCGGTCTCAAGCAGGTCTGGCTCGCGCAGGACTGGGCGGACCGCTTCGGCCTGGGCCTCCCCCGCAGGGACACGGGTTACGGTCACACCTCGTCGAAGGTCGCCAAGGTCCGCGTGGACTCGGGCGAACTGCTCCTCGGCTACCACGACGCCGTCCACGAGCAGACGCTGACCTTCCTGCGCGACCTGGACGACGACGAGCTCGACCGCGTCGTCGACGAGAACTGGTCCCCGCCCGTCACCCTGGGCGTCCGCCTGGTCAGCGTCCTCTCCGACGACCTGCAGCACGTCGGGCAGGCGGCGTTCGTACGGGGAGTCCTGCAAGCGCGTTGAGGGCCGTGTATTCGGCGGCTCCAGGGACACTCGCGTGATGTACGGGTCCGCCGGCCATGCCGGAGGAACACGGGGCCCACGCACGCGGAGGAGTCGGGAACCATGCGGCACGACGAGCTGATCTCAAAAGTGCGGGAGCGGGCAGGACTGCCCGACCGGAGTTCCGCCGAGCAGGCCACGCGGGCGGTGCTGTCGACGCTGGCGGAGCGCATACCCGTCGGGCTTGCCGACCATCTGGCCGCCCAACTGCCCGCGCCACTGGCCGAGTCGATACGAGAGAAGGTGTCCTCGCCCGCCGGGAGCTCCGAGCGGCGCGGCTCCGGTGAGCGCTTCGACCTGACCGCGTTCGCGGGGCGGGTCGCCTGGCGTGCCGGTGTGCCCGAGGATGCCGCACTGCGGGAGGCGGTCGCGGTCTTCGAAGTCCTGGACGCGGCGGTCTCACCCGAGGAGATGGAGAAACTGGCGCGCGTCCTGCCCACGGACATCCGTACGCTGCTGCCGGTCGCCCGGGCGGACATCACTGAGGCGTAGGGGGCACGTCCGGGGCGATGTCGAATGTGTCCGAGAGCCGGGTCAGCCGCAGGAGGCGTCTGTGGCGCGGGTCGTCGAGGACGAGGAGCAGCCGGCTGCGCTCGCCTCGTAGGCGATTGCGGATCCGGCACAGCAGGGACAGGCCGCTGCAGTCCAGGAACGTGACCTGCCGCAGATCGAGCACCAGCTGTCGGGGCTGTGTGTCGCACACGGCGTCGAGGGAGGTCATCAGCTCCGTCGTGGCCAGGAGGTCCAGCTCCCCGGAGAGTTCGATGACCGTACTGCCGCTCAGCGTCCGCTTCCGGAGGCCGTACGTCGGTTGCTGCACCATCGTCCCCACCCCCTTCGGGGTGCGCGCACGTGTGTCGTCATGGCGTGGAGGGACGAGTGGGACAGCTCTCCCTTGGAGCCCTTGGGGTGCGGCTACCCCCTGTGGGCCACACCAATCGATTCAGTCGTACGCGTGGAGGCCGCGCCCTTCGTTCCGCATGGCCCACGATCGCGGGGGTACTCGGCGTTCGCCCTGCCCCCTCACCACCAGGGAGAACGCACTCGGAGGGCGGAAGGAGTGGAGCTCATGCGATTCCGTGACCGAAGGCAGGCCGGTGCGGCCCTGGCCGAACGGCTGCTCGTGCGGCGGGAGGAAGGGGCGTTGCCGGATCCGGTCGTGCTCGCCCTGCCGCGCGGTGGCGTCGTGGTGGCCGCCGAGGTGGCGCGGGTGCTCGACGCCCCGCTGGACGTGCTGGTCGCCCGCAAGATCGGAGCGCCGTTCCAGCCGGAGCTCGGCGTCGGCGCGATCGCCGGGGACGATGAACCGTTCTTCGACGAGCGGGCACTGGACCGGCTCGGGCTGAGCAAGGCGGCCCTGGAGCCCATCGTGGAGCAGGAGCAGGACGAACTGCACCGGCGCGAACAGCTCTACCGCAAGGGCAGGGCGATCCCCGAACTGACGGGCCACACCGCCGTCGTGGTGGACGACGGCGTGGCCACCGGAGTCACCGCGCTCGCCGCCCTGCGTTCCGTACGGCGCCACGATCCCGGCCGTGTCACGCTCGCCGTCCCGGTGTGCTCGCCGGAGGCGGCCCTGCTGGTGCGGGAGGAAGCGGACGAGCTGGTGTGTCTGCACGAGCCGGTGGCGTTCATGGCGGTCGGGCTCTGGTACGAGGAGTTCGACCAGGTCACGGACGACGAGGTGCTCGACGTCCTGCACGGGTTGTCGTGACCGGACAGAGGGTCCTGCTCACCGGGTGGTTCAGCTTCCTGGACGGGGAGGCCACGGCCGGTGACGTACTCGCGCTGCGGCGGGTGGAGCAGGCGCTGGCCCGCGAGGGACTGCCGTACGACACGGTGTGGAGTCCCGGTTTCCAGCCCGATGCCCTGCACTTCGCGGACGTACGGCCGGATGCGTACTCCCACCTGGTGTTCGTGTGCGGGCCGCTGCATGGGCCCCAAGTCGCCCGGCTGCACGAGGAGTTCAGGGCCTGCTGGCGTATCGCGGTCGGTGTCTCCGTGGTCGATCCCGACGATCCCGCCGCCACCGGGTTTCACCTGGTGCTGCCGCGGGACGCTCCCGGTACGGATCCGGCGTTGGACCTGTCGGCGAGCGCCCCGATCGGTCGGCCCACGCCCGTCGTCGGGGTGATCCTCACGTACGGCCAGCAGGAGTACGGGCCTCGTCGGCGGCACGGCGAGGTGGCCGACGCGGTGACGAGGTGGCTCGCGGGCAAGGACTGTGCGCCGGTCGTGCTGGAGACGCGTCTCGATACACGGGACTGGCGGCTGGACTCGACACCCGAGCAGTTCCAGTCCGTGCTCGCCCGCCTGGACTGCGTCGTCACCGACCGACTGCACGGGCTGGTGCTCGCGCTGCGGACCGGGGTCCCGGTGCTGGCGGTCGATCCGGTCGCCGGTGGCGCGAAGGTGACCGCTCAGGCGCGCGCCTGCGACTGGCCGGCCCTCGTTCCGGCCGAGCGGCTGGACGCCCGCCAGCTGGACCGCTGGTGGGACTGGTGCCTCACGTCGGGGCGGGCCGCGGCTCGGCAGAGCAGGGACGAGTTCCTGCACGAGCCTGTCCGGGACGGCGTGCCCGGGCTCGTCGAGGCGCTGTCGGGGCGCCCGTCCGGTTAGTTAGTTCGCCGGAGCGCGGGGCACCCGTGGCCATCGAACACCGCCCGTCGTAGAAGGAACGAAAATGGCGACAGGCCGACTCCCCGATCGCGAACAGCGCATTCTGGACGAGATGGAAGTGGACCTGCGACGCGACCGACGGTTGCGTCGTAGGCTGCGCACCCTACGGATCAAGCGACGGCTCAACCCCGCACGGGCCGCCGATTACCAGCCCCGCGTACCGACCGTCGCTCTCCTGTTGTCGGTGTCGGTGGTGCTGATGGTGGCGGGTATCCGTACCTCCGAGCCGGTCGTGATCTGGGCCTTCGCCGTGCTGTGGCCGCTGACGCTGTTCGGAGTCTTCCGGCTGTTGTGCCGGTGGACAGAGCCATGAGCCGGGGCCGGCCCGTGGGTCAGGGCTGACCCACGGGCCGGGTCTCGCGCGTCAGCGTTGGTAGAGCCCGACCAAGGTGCCGCCGGCCAGTTGCTGACGGTCGAGGACGTTGTGCACGTCCTCGGCGGTGGCTTCGTCCGGGATGGAGACGGGGCCGGGGAGGGCGTACAGGCGGAAGAAGTAGCGGTGCGCCTTGTCGCCTACCGGAGGCTGTGGGCCGCCCCAGCCCGGTTCGCCGAAGCCGTTGATGTGCTGGTGACCGCCCGGGGGCTTCTCGTCGGCGTCCAGGCCCTGGCTGCGCGGATCGATGCCCGTCACCAGCCAGTGGATGAAGGTCCCGGACGGCGCGTCCGGATCTTCGCAGACCAGAGCCAACTCCACTGTTTCGTCGGGGACTCCGGACCAGGTCAGAGGCGGGGAGACGTTGTCGCCCAGCTTGGCGTAGCGGTCCGGGATCATGGCGTGGTCATTGAATGCGGTGCTTTTGAGTTCGATTCCGGCCATGCGCGCCGCAGTACCCCGAAGGAGCGCGGGCACACCTGACGCGGCCGGAACGGTGTGGCCCGCCCGCGGCGTTAGCGGCGCCCCGCGCGGGGAACCCGGCATCCCACCCCCTCCGAACCGAGGAGGCCCCTGTGCGCAATCGTCGGCGGGTGAGCCGTACGCTCTGTGACTTCGACTCGTCGGTCGCGGCCGTCCGTGCGGTGAGCAGATTCATGCGCGGGCGCGACTTCCGTGCGCTGGGTGCGGGGCCCGCCTCCGCGCGTCTCGCGGCGCTCGCCTCGGCGCTGCCCGCCGGGGCGCAACGCCGGCTGTTCGTCACGGCGGGACAGTTCCAGAGTTCGCGCGCGTCCCGGGTGCGCGGGCTCACGAGTGAGGACCTGTCCTCCTGGACCGTCGGGGAGTACGGTCCCGGCCCGTATCCCGCCGTCTTCATCGGCTCCGTCAGCGGTGCCGCCGTACACCTCGCGGCCGCGATGGGTGCGCCGGTGCTGCCGCAGACCTACCTGGTTCCGGTACGGGCCCGGGTGGACCCCGACCGCCCGCGGGCCTCGCTGATGGCGGGCCTGGAACTGGGCCGCAGCATGGTGGCGGCCAACCCTGATCTCTCCCTGTGCCATATGCACGACCCGAGTCAGGACCGGGCCATGCTCGTGCGCTTCCTGTACTTCCGCTTCAAGCGGCTGCGGCTCGGGGCGACGCTGGAGCGGTTCCTCGAGGAGCGGCTGGCTCCCGGCGCGACGATCTTCATCGTGGACTGCACTCTGACCTGGCCCGTCACCGTGCTCGGGGAGCGCCACAGCTTCCAGTTCGGCGCGCTGGGCGGCATGTCGCCCGACGAGTACGTCACCGGAAGCGACCGGGTCGCCGAGCATCTCGCGCAGCAGGGATCTCCGGTACGCCGCTGGGACCCGCCGCCTGCGGACGAACGGCGGCCCGAGGCCGAGTGGGGATACGACGACGCTCTCACCAAGGACATCACCGAAGTGGCGGCGCGGTGTGGCTACCAGGTACGGCGCATCACCCTGGAGGAACCCGAGCACTTGAGCCCGACGGTCGCGGAGCTGTACCGATGGTGGCACCACCGCCGCGGACTGCCCGCCGAGCGGCTGCTGGTCGAGACGTACGACCAGTGGGAGCCGCACTGGACGCTGCGCCTGGGGGCGGTGCCGTTCTGGCTGCAGTTCACCGCCAGGTCCTCCCTCGAACTGCTGGAACGCTACCTCCGCGGAGTCGAGCCGTACAAGCACATCGGGGTCAATCTCTTCTCCAACGGTCTGCGCTCGGTCGGCCAGGTTCCGGCGGCCGAGTGGCGCGAGTTGGCCGAGCGGTACGCGGTCGAGAGCGGCGGCACCCTCGGCGTGGACGAGCGTGCCTACCCGTGGGACTTCGGCGCCACGATGCGGCACCGGCCCGCGCTCGCGGCGCTGCCCGAGCGGTACCCGATGCCTCCCCCACTGCGCCTCGACGAACTGGACGAGTTCCTCACCCATTCCCCGGCCACCTCGGTTCCGTTGCCGCCAAGGGTCGAGAGCCTGCGCCCGGCGACCGGATCATGACCGCGGCCACCCGGCAGCGGAAGAAGAGGAAGAACGACCGGCCATGAGCACACGCGAGCAGCACACCCCGGCGTTCCCGGAGCACACCGACATCACGTACCACGACGGCGACTTCGGGCGGATGCGCAGTCGTACGGTCGGCCGCAGGCAGCCGTCGGTGCCCGAGGTCGTACTCGTCCAGGGCATGGGCGTGTCCGACTATCTGCTCCCGGGGCTTGCGGCGTTCGGTGAGTGGACCCGGGCCCATCTGGTGGAGCTGCCGGGATTCGCCGGCAGTGGGGATCCCCCGCATGAGATGGATGTCCGGGAGTTCGGGAGCTGTGTCGCGGACTGGCTGCGCGAACGGGACCTGGGGCCGGTCGTTCTCGTCGGGCACTCCAGCGGTACTCAGGTCGCTGCCCGGGCCGCCGTGGACCACCCGGACGTCGTGGGTGTCGTGCTGGCCAGTCCCACCGTCGACCCCATGGCCAGAAGCCTGCCGCGACTGCTGCTCCGCTGGCGGCTGGACTCCCGCCACGAACCGTCCGGGCTCAGCGAGAACCACCGCCCGGAGTGGCAACGGGCCGGGATCCGCAGGATGGTGCACATCGCGCTGGTGCACCGGGCCGACAGGCTGGAGGACTCCGTCGCCCGGCTGCGGGTTCCACTGCTGGTGATCCGTGGGCGTGAGGACCGGATCAGTACGGCCCGCTGGGGCCGGGAACTCGCGGGCCTCGTACCGGACGGCCGGTACATCGAGGTGCCGGGGGCGCACACGTTTCCCTGGCTGGTTCCTGACGCGTGGTCGGGACCTGTGCGGGAGCTGGCAGCGGCGGCGGGGCGAGTCTGAGCCCGGAGGTGCGGTCAGCCCCCACCGGCCCGCGCCCGCGGCGGAGCCGCACATCGATAAGGCATCACCAGGGCATCACCGCGCTTCCGGCGGAGCGCTCAGCTCGTCAGTACCTGGGGCGAGGTCTCCTTCAACTCGGCGTTTGCCCAGCGCAGTTGGCGCAAGGTGTCGGGATGGCATCGTTGTGCGAGGTCGAGCAGTTGGTCGTCCGAGGTGGCCTGGGCGGCCTGGGCCACGAGTTCCCAGTCGACGGAGACCGCCGACGCCTGCTGGCAGATCCTTCTCAGATCCCGGAGCAGGAGCAGTCCCGCGTCGCCCCGACGTCCCGCCTCACTGCGGCGGCCGATGATCTCGCTGCCCTTCTCGCGCAGCCGGCCGACCGGCCCCGGCTCGTCGTCGGGTTCCGGGTCGAGGGAGACGTCGTAACGCTCGGCGAGTTCGGCCAGCTCTCGGATGTGCCGGTGGGACCAGTCCGCGAGGTCGAGTGCGAGGTGGTGGATGTCGTGCGAGGTCTTGTGCCGTTCAGCGGTGTGCAGCAGTTCCCGGGCCAGCTCGCGCTCCTCGCGATGCAGGTCCCGCAGCACCAGGCCGATCTTCATGTGTCACCTTCCGTCGGCGGCGTACCGCGTACGTCTTCATCGGTCTCCGCGGCCGGGCCGCCCCGCGTCTCGGGCACGCCGGCGCCGAGCGGCGCGGAGGCGGCCGTCGTCGGAGCCGGGGCGGGGCTGCCGTCCTGCTCCCGGATGCGGCGCAGCCGGGCCGCGGCGGTCTTGTAGAGGGGTTGCTTGGAGGCGGCGTCCCAGTCGGTGAGGGTCAGCTCGTTGGCGGCCCGGCCGTGGACTTCTTCGGGGGCGGGTCCCTCGTCGATGTCCCAGTAGCCGTAGTGGAACGGAAGGAACAGCACTCCGTCCCGGATGCCGCTGACCCGGGCCTTGGCACGCACCGAGCCGCGTGGCGTGGAGACCTCGACCAGGTCTCCCTCCATGACGCCCAGCTCGCTGGCGTCACCGGTCGAGATCTCCACCCACATCTCGGGGGCCGCGGCCTCCAGTTGGGGGGCGCGGGCCGTCTTGGTGCGTGTGTGGAAGTGGTAGAGCGTGCGTCCGGTGGTGAGCAGGAAGGGGTGGTCACCGCCCGGTTGTTCATGCGGAGGGAGATATCCGGCCGACTTGATCACTGCCTTGCCGTACGGGTTCATCGCCCGATACTCCGTGGGCTCCACGGGTGCTCCGGTGACCAGGTCCCGGCCGTAGCTCTCGCAGTAGTCGGGGTCGCTCCAGAAGGCGCCGCCGGTGTAGAGGCGTTCGGTGCCGTCCGGGTGTTCCGCGTCGCACGGCCACTGGATGCCGCTGCCGCCGCGCAGTCTGTCGTAGCTCAGACCGGTGTAGTCGCACGGTCGGCCACGGGAGCATTCCTTCCACGCCTCGAACGCCGACTCCGGATCGTGCCACTTCACCAGCGGGGCGCCGTCCTTGTCGCGCAGGTCCATGCGGTGGGCGTAGTCCAGGAAGATGTCCAGGTCGGGGCGCGCACGGCCGGGCGGGTCGACCGCCTTCTCGGAGAGGTGGACGGTGCGGTCGGCGTTGGTGAAGGTGCCCGTCTTCTCGGCCCATCCGGCTGCCGGCAGCACGACGTCGGCCAGCTCGGTCGTCTCGGTGGGGAACAGGTCCTGGACGATGAGGAAGAGGCGCTCCTGGGACAGTACGGAACGGATGCGGGACAGTTCCGGCAGGGACACCGCGGGGTTGGTGCCCGTGACCCACAGCATGCGCAGAGAGCCCTGCTCCGCGTAGCGGAACATCTTCATGGCGTGGGTGGGCGGACCGTAGTGCGGAATCCGCGACGGGTCGACGTTCCAGACCCGGGCGAGGTCGGCGACCTGTGCGTCGTCGGCCCAGTTGCGGAAGCCCGGAAGATCGCCGTCGGCGCCGCACTCGCGGGTGTTCTGGGCCGTGGGCTGGCCGTTCATCTGCAGCAGTCCGCAGCCCGGGCGGCCGAGCATGCCGCGTACGAGGTGGAGGTTGTTCACCTGCACCGCGGCGGCCGTGGCCTGGTGGGACTGGTAGAAGCCCTGCAGCACCGTGGACGCCAGCCGCTCGCAGGTGCCCAGCACCCGGGCTGCCCGCCGGATCTCTTCGGCGGGCACGTCGCAGATCTCGGCGGCCCGTTCGGGCGGGTACTCCTTCACCCGGCGCTCCAGCTCGTCGAAGCCCACCGTGTGCCGGGTGATGTACTCCGCGTCCGTCCAGCCGTTGCCGATGATCTCGTGCAGCAGCCCGTTCATCAGCGCCACGTTGGTGCCCGGCCTGGGGGCCAGGTGCACCACCGCGGCACGGGCCACCGGAGTCGGGCGGGGATCCACGCAGATCAGCGCGGGCGGTTCGGGTCCCGCGAGCCGGTCGAGGATGCGCATCCACAGCACGGGCTGCGTCTCCGCGACATTGTGTCCGAACAGGGCGATGACGTCGGCGTGGTCGATGTCGGTGTACGAACCGGGCTGTCCGTCGCAGGCGAAGGACTGCTTCAGTGCCTCGGCCGCCGTCGCCGTGCACAGCCGGGTGTTGCCGTCCAGGTGGTTGGTGCCAAGCCCGCCGCGGGCGATCAGGCTCAGGGTGTAGTACTCCTCCAGGAAGAGCTGCCCGGTGGTGTAGAAGCCGATCGCGCTCGGCCCCTGGTCCCGCAGGAGTTCCTTCGTACGGGCCACGATGTGGTCCATCGCGGTGTCCCAGTCCGTCTCCACCAGGCGGCCGTCCCGCCGCACCAACGGCCGTGTCAGCCGGTCCGGGGAGGCACCCGCCTGCCAGCCGTACAAGTCCTTGGGGTCCAGACGGCCGTGGTTCACCCGGTCCTCGGCACGGCCGCGCACTCCGACGATCCGCCCGTCCTTGACCGCGATGTCCAGCGCGTCTCCGTTGGAGTGCAGCACCGAGGCGGACCGTACCCAGCGGTCGGGGTGCTCGGCGCCGATGCCTTCGGCCAGGAAGGTGTCCACCCGCACCGGCCATTTCTCGTCTCGCGCGTACGGCGTACGGGTCCCCCACGGCTCAGCGATCCGGTCCACTCGTCCCATGGCCCGCCTCTCCCGCCTCTCCCGTCCTGCCGCCCGGAGTCCGCGTTGGTCATCTGGCGACGAGTGCCCTTCGTACGCCGGGCAAACCGCGGCGCGCGCTCGGCGCAGGCCTGCACCATGCCGAGATACACCTCTCTTCCCGTTTCGCGCCAAAGGCGGGGGTAACCCGTTCTGGGTGAACGGCAACGAAGCGAGGTGAACCATGCAGCACGATGCCTTTATCGGTCAGGTACAGGCCCGCGCCCGACTGGACAGTCGTGGTGCGGCCGAGAGGGTCACCCGGGCCAGCCTGGAGACCCTCGCCGAACGTGTTCCGGCATCGGTCGCGGAGAAGGCCGCGGCCCAGCTGCCGCAGGAGATCGGCGAGCATCTGCGCCGGGTGGCGTACACGCCGGGCGAGCCTTATACCGGCATCCGCATGGACCGGGAGGAGTTCTTCAACCGGGTGGCGCAGCGTGCCGGAACCAGCTATCCGAAGGCCCTGCACGAGGTCCGCTGCGTGATCGAGGTCGCGACCGAGGCCACCGACGGTGCCCTGGCGACGCAGATCCGCCCCGCACTCGACGACGACCTCGCCGAGGTCCTCTTCGCGGGCAGTACGGACTAGCGAACGACGGAGAACTCCTCAAGAGGTGATCAACGTGCCCGAGCCCGGAAGCAAGAAGTACGACACCCGGCGTGCGCGGCTGCGCAAGGACGCGGAGGCGGCCGGGACCCCCGATCAGCAGGCCAACGAAGAGGCCAACGAGACGCTGCGGGAGGACCCGGACTGGCGCAGCCGCGGGCCCCGCACGGAACGCGGTCGCGGCCCCAAGGGCGAACGCCCGGAGAGCACGGACTGAACCGCCCGGTCCATTTCGCTCAACGGCCCGATCCGATGAGGCCGGCCTCACGCGAGCGTGAGGCCTCGCCTCGTCACTGGTCCAGCTCGTCCTCCACCGGCGGCTTCTCCACGGCACGCAACCGCTGCGCCTGTCCCGGCTTTCCGCCCTGACGCGCCTGCTCGGCCCGTTGAGAGGGGCTGAGGTCCAGGTCGGAGTCCGGATCCACGCGCACGGAGCGCGCGACGTCCTCCTTGTTCGTGTACTCCTCCGGCGGCACGGCGCGCAACGCCCTCACGACCTCGTCCGACGCTCCGGCGACCTGTGCCGCGCGCACCAGCTCGTCCTTGTCCGCGGGGAAGGTTGCGCCCTTCAGAGCGTGCAGGACCTCCTGAACGTTCGTATGAGCCATGGGTCTCCCCTCACTCGGTCCTCTGGACCGGTTGCGTACGGCTTCCGCGAGTACCCCGGATGTTCGGCTCCCATGCGCGGGCGCATGATCCACCAGGTACGCGTCACCGCCCGCTCAGCCCGTGTACCTGCGGGCCGTCGAGTGGCGCTGGGCATGCTCCAGCAGCTTCAGCCGGGCCTCGACATCCGGCGGCAGCACGGTCCGCTCGCGCAGGACCCAGGGCAGCCCGGCGGCCGCCTCGCCGAAGGCCCGGAGGGAGGCGCGGTCGCGGGGGACCGTACGTGCGAGATGCAGGGTCCGGCGCAGTGCGGCGGGGGCAGGGCGGCGTAGCCAGGTGAACCACAGGGTGTTGCGGATGCCGTGCGTGCGGCGTTGCGTGGAGTCCCGTACAGGCGACGGACAGTGATGGATCGTCAGCTCATCGGCGTAGGCAAGCCACCAGCCGTCCGCCGCCAGGTCCGCGGCGAGCAGTTCCTCCTCGCCGCCCAGCCACAGCCGCGGACAGAAGCCGCCCACGGCGCGGAACGCTTCGGTGCGCAGCACGGTGGCGGCGGCCAGGAAGGAGCCGAGGGCGGGGCCGGGCAGCCAACAGGGGCCGGGGATCGGCGAGTTGCGCAGTTCCTCGACGATCGGGTCCTCGGTGCCATGCGGTTCGACGAGGATGCGTGCCGTGACGGCCGCGAGCCGGTCGCGGGGGTCCAGGAGGTCCGCGGCGCGGGACAGCGCTCCGGGTGCCCACCAGGAGTCGTCGTCGCAGAAGGCCACGTAGGGCGTACGCACCTGTTGTACGGCCAGGTTGCGGCCGACGGCGCCGAGGTTGCGGCCCGGGCGCAGCAGCCGTACGTCCGGATGGCGGCGGGCGACCGCTTCGGCGGTGCCGTCCGTGGAGGCGTTGTCGGTGACGATCACCGGCGGGGCCTCGGGCAGTTCGGCGAGGTGGTCGAGGGTGCGCAGGAGTCCGGTCCGCCGGTTGTGTGTGATCACGACCACGGTCGTCCGGTCATCGCTCACGGGACGCCTCCTCGACGCGGCGCACGGCCCGCTCGATGTGCGGGGGCAGCGGCTTGCGGGCCCGAAGCGCGGTCGGCAGCCGCGCCAGCGCGGCGCGCAGAGCCCGCCGGGCCTCGGGGTCGCGGCGAGCCGCGACGGCCAGGTCCCGGGTGCGGCGCAGGGCGATGGGCAGCGGGCGGCGCAGCCAGGCGGTGAGCAGCTCGTTGCGGCGTACGACCGCGGAACGGTGGGCCCGCGGCACGGGAGCCGGGTGGTGGTGCGCGACCACCTCCGGGCAGTGGGCGACGCCCCAGCCGCGCGCGGCGAGGTCGTACGCGAGCAGGGTCTCCTCCGCGCCGAAGAACAGCAGCCGGTGGTAGCCGCCGGCGTCGAGGAAGGCCGAGCGGCGCACGATTGCCGCGCAGCCGAGGAAGCCGAGCACCTGCGTACCCGGCAGGTCGGCGGCCGGGCCCAGGGGTGACCCGGCGAGGGAGTCGTTGAGCGGGTCGGATGCGTCGGCGGTGCCGACCAGCGTGCGCGCGGAGAGCAGCCCGAGCCGCGGATGAGCGTCCAGCAGCCGGGCCGCCGTGCTCAGCGCACCCGGTTCCCACCAGGAGTCGTCGTCACTGAAGGCCACGTACGGCGTGTCGAGTGCGCGTACTCCGTCATTGCGGGCGAGAGCCCCGCGATTGACGGGCAGCGCGAGCACCCGCACCTCGGGGAACCGTTCGGTGATCATCGCGCGCGTCCCGTCACTCGACGCGTTGTCGGCCACGACCACGAGCGGCCTCTCCGGAAGAGCGAGCAGCCGGCGGAGGGTGACGGCGAGGGAGTCGGCCCGGTCGCGGGTGGCGATGACGACGCCTACCGGCCGGTGCTTCCCTGTCATCGGATGCTCCCTCATCACTCGCGCGTACTGTCGCGCGTACCGTCCAGGGCGGCGTCGAACGCCAGAAGCCTCCCGCCGGCCGTGAGAACGGTGGCGAGCCGCGCACCCCACCGCGCGGTGATCCGGGCCGAACCGCGGAACGACCCCAGCGCTTCGGGGAGTTCGTCGCAGTGCCCGACGACGGGCGCGAACGTCATCACGCCACCTCCGAGGACACCGCGTGTCCCACCGCGACACGCCGGTAGACCTGCTCGGCGCCGTCCGCGACGCGCCGCCAGGTGAAGCGGGCCAGCACCCGGTCCCGTCCCGCCGCGCCGTAGCGCAGCCGCAGCCCTTCGCTGTCGAGCAGTTCGCGCGCGGCCTCGGCGAGCGCATGGGGGTTTCCGGGCGGCACCAGGCGGCCGGTGACGCCGTCGGCCACCGTGTCCCGGTGGCCGCCGACATCGGTGGCGATCACGGGCACTCCGCAGGCCATCGCCTCCAGCGGCACGATGCCGAAGGGCTCGTAGGCCGGCGTGCACAGCACGAGGTCGGCGCTGCGGGTGAGGCCGGGCATGTCGGAAGGGGCCACGGCGCCGAGCAGCCGCACCCGGTCGCCGACGCCGAGCCGGTCGGCGAGCCCGAGGAGCCGTTCGGCCTCCGGATCGGTCTCCAGCAGGGCCGGTACGGGGCCGCCTGCGACGAGGAGTTCGGCGTCGGGGATCCGGGTCAGCGCACGGATCGCCTGCTCGTACCCCTTGCGCGGGACGAGTCGGCCGCATGCCAGGAGCCGTCGGCGTTGCGTTCGCGTGGGAGCGTCGCCGGTGTCGGCGCCGGGATGGAAGTGATCCACGTCGACACCGCAGGGCACCACGGACACCTGGCGCGGCGGCACGCCCAGGTCCGCGAGTTCGTACACCTCGTCGGTGCAGGTCGCCAGGACCCGTCCGCAGCTGCGGCCGATCCGCCGCTCGACGCCGACGCGTTCGTACGGGCTGGTGTCCCGCTTGCCCTGGTGGCGTCGCTTGACGGTGCCGAGCGCGTGGAAGGTCTGCACGACGGGGATGCCGTGGGCGTACGCGCCGAGTTGTGCGGCCATGCCGGACATCCAGAAGTGGGCGTGCGCGACGTCGGGCGGTTCCTCGTCCCAGGCGCGCGCCAGATACGTGCCGAAGGCGGGCATGGACGGGAAGAGCTCGTCCTTGGGCAGCGGCTCGGGCGGTCCCGCCGGTACGTGCTCCACCACGGCGCCACCGGGCAGTTCGACGCGGTGGGGCACTTCGGGCGAGTCGCGGCGGGTGTAGACGGTGATGTCGTGGCCGCGCCGCGTCAGTTCTTCGGTCAGGCGGGCCACGTACACGTTCTGGCCGCCGGCGTCGGGGCCCCCCGGTGTGGCGAGCGGGCTCGCGTGCTCGGACACCATGGCGATCCTCAACGAGTCACCTCCTTGATCGGCCGCTCCCGGTCGTCCGGGAAGCGGGACAGCTCGGTCCTCACGACGGTGCGACCTCCTGCCAGGGCCGGGCGCCGCGGTGGCGCCACAGTCCGGCGAGCCAGTGCCAGGTGGCGGCCGGCGGGATGAGCACGCTGGTCGCGAGCATGGTGTCGACCTCGTACCGGGTGCGGGGGCCGGGTTCGATCCGGGCCCGGGCGAACTCGGCGGTGCCAAGAGCCCAGCCGAGCGCCGCGGCCGTGGCGCCCCGGGGGTGTCCGAGCGCCGCGAGTGCGCAGGCGGCGACGCCCGCCGAGGTGACCGCGAGGTGCGCGCGCCGTCGGCCGCGCGGGGCTGCCGCCCGGCGCCACCAGCCGGGTCCGTGCAGCCGCAGCATGAGCGCGTCGTCGGCGTTGCCGCGCTGCGCGCGCAGGGACACCCAGCGGTCGGCGGGGCGGACCGGGTGGCGGGTGGTGCGTCGGCCCCGCTGGATGCGCCAGCCGGCGTCGAGGACGCGCAGCGCGAGGTCGGTGTCCTCACGGAAAGCGCGCCGGAAGCGTTCGTCGAAGCCGCCGACCTGCTTGAGCGCGTCCGTGCGGTACGCCATGTCGGCGGTGATCCACCGGGACCGGGCCAGGCCCGCGGTGCAGCGCTCCCAGTCGGTGGGGCGGCGCCCGCCGGGCAGCGGCACGGTGATCACGCCCTGGATGCCGGCCGTGTTCGGCGGCGCCTCGGCCAGATCCCGCGCGGCCTGCTCGCACCAGTGCGGTCCGACCTGCACATCGTCGTCGAGGAACACGCACCAGGGTGTGGAGACGGCGTGCACGCCGGTGTTGCGCGCCGCCGCCGGTCCCCGGCCGCCGCCTCGCAGCACCGTGGTACGGGCCCGCAGATCACCGAGGACACTCAACGGGTGTGCAAGCGGACCCGCCTCAGGATCGGGCCGGTCGTCGACGAGGACGATCTCGCTCGGCGGCGGCCCGGTCGCGGCGGCGAGCGCGGCCAGGCAGTCGGCGAGCGTGTCGCGCACCAGGGTCGGAACGACGACGGCGTACGGGGGTGAAGCCTGCTCCTTGGTGTGCGAGGGCGCCGTCATGCGAACGCCCTCCCGGCGTCGGGTTCGTTGATGCCAAGGATGTGCATGGTGGGCGGCTCCATCCCGAACGGTGTGTGGGGGCCCTGGGCTTTACGCGGTAGCCCGGTGCGCCTGCCTCAAACACTTGGCGACAAGTCGCCAGGAATTGGGAGGTTCTTCGCCGTTCGTCGCCGGGCAGCCGGGGAACTCGGGCGGCATGCAGCAGCACAGCAACCCAGATCCCGATCCGCTGCGGACCCCCGGCCTGGAGCCCGGTGGCGGCGTTCCGCCCGGCGAGACGCCGCCTGCCGAGAGCAGTACGCCCGGCGCCGGCCCGCAGGAGACCCACAACCCGCCGCGCGGCTGGGCCAAGGGCCCGCTGACCCTCATTCTCCTGCTCGTGGTACTGGTCGCCGTGGGCTTCCTCGCGTTCGCGATCGCGCTCGCTCTGTGAGCACGTACGTTCCGTCCATCGGGCCGTCGATCGGGCGGTCAGTCGGGCTGTTCCTGAGGGCCGGGCTCCTCCTCGACCGGCTCGACCGGGGGAAGCCGGGAGTCGTCGTCGCCACGCTGTCCTGAGCCCGCCTCGTCCGGGTCCGGATAGGCCTCCGAAGGCTCCTCCTCAGCGGCCGGAACGTCCACGATGGCCTCCTCCCGCTCGGCTTCCTCCGGCGACGCGGGCAGATCCCGCGGCACCTTGGTCTCCGTGCCCGGCTCCTCGGACCGTTTCTCCTCCATGCCGACCGCTCCCTTCGTCGAGCTTCGTCGAGTCCTCCGTCGAACGAGAGCGACAACCGCTAAGGCAGGGGTGTGCCGCCCGTAGCGTTGAGGATCTCCGCCGTGATGAAGCTCGCCTCCTGGGAGGCGAGATAGACGTACGCCGGGGCCAGCTCGGCGGGCTGGGCCGGGCGCCCCAAGGGGGCCTGTTTGCCGAACTTCACCGTGTCGGGCAGCGTCGAGGGGATCAGCGGCGTCCACACCGGGCCGGGCGCGACCGCGTTGACGCGGATGCCGCGGTCCACGAGCATCTGGGCCAGCCCTTGAGTGAAGGTCACGATCGCGCCCTTGGTGGTCGCGTAGTCCAGCAGATGAGGGCTGGGCTTGTAGGCCTGTACTGACGTGGAGTTGATGATGCTGCCACCCTCCGGGATGTGCGGCAGGGCGAACTTCGTCAGCCAGAACATCCCGTAGATGTTGGTGCGCATGACCCGGTCGAACTGCTCGGTCGAGATCGCCTCGATGCCGTCCGGCTGCGACATCTGGTACGCCGCGTTGTTCACCAGGACGTCGATACGCCCGAACTCCCCGGCCGCCCGCTCGATCAGCGCCCGGCAGTTCTCCTCCTCGCGGATGTCGCAGGAGACGGCGACCGCCTTGCGGCCGGCGCCCTCCACCAGCCGGGACGTCTCGCTCGCCTCGTCCGCCTCCTGTTCGAGGTGGGTGAACAGGACATCGGCGCCCTCCCGGGCGAAGGCCAGGGCCACCGCCCGCCCGATGCCGGAGTCCCCACCGGTGATGACGGTCTTGCGGCCCTCGAGCCTGCCGCTGCCGCGGTAGGACTCCTCGCCGTGGTCGGGCGGCGGGTCCATCGGCCCTGTCCAGCCCGGATGGGGCTGGTCCTGTGCCGGGAACTCGGGGCGAGGGTGCTGCGTCACTGGGTTCTGCTGCGCGTGCTGCGGATCGGTCACGTCGGCCTCCTGACCGCTGGGGGCTCCGGTCAGGAGGCCGAGTTCCCGTCTCACTCCGGCCGAAAAGTCACGCGCCGGATCAGCGGCGCAGTTTCACCCGGTCCAGGGCGGTGACGCCGAGGGCGGCCAGAGCGATCTGGAAGAGCCACTCCACCCAGTCGACGCCCTCCGTGTCGGCCACGCCGAAGGCCGACGCGATCGCCGAGCCCACGAAGGCCGCCACGATGCCGACCACGATCGTCCACAGAATGCCGATGCGCTGCCGTCCCGGCACGACGAGCCGGCCCAGCACGCCGATGACGATGCCGATCACAATCGCGCTGAGGATGCCTGAGATCTCCATGATTCCTCGCTCTTCCGCACTGTTGTGCGGTGACGAGTCCCCCCTTCGCCCCGGACCAGTCCCCCACACCTGCTTCCGCCCCGGACCAGTCCCCACACCGGTTTTGGTCCCGTACGAGGATGAGCCCCGCGCTCACGGGTACCCGAGGCCGACGACCTCGCCCCGTCCGTTCGCGAGGGGCCGCACACCGACTCATGAGGTGAGGTGATCCTCCATGACTGACCTCTCCGACCACGAAGTCGACGTCCTGTGGGACGAGTTCCATCGCGTGGTGAACATGACCTCGCAGGAGCTGAGTACCTGGCTCAGGACCCGGGACGCGAGCCCCGTCACCGAGCCGCTGCCCGAGCAGGCCGGCAGCGAGGCGGGGCGGCACGTCCTGGCGATCCTGCAGAAACGCCGTCGGGACCTCACCGACGACGACATACGCCTCATGCGCAAGGTCGTGGACCTCATCGGTTCCCTGAGCGACGAGGAGGCGGAACCCGAGCCCGCTGACCAGAGCAGGCGCCACCGGCTGATGACCCTGGGACACGATCCCCTCAAGCCGTCCTGACCGGGCGGTACACCCAGCGGCCCGTTTCCGTCCACGGGCGCGGGGCACCCGGGGCGGGTGTTCACCAGGCGGAGAGCTCGCGCGGCGGCGCGGCTGCGGCGGGGCGCGGAGCGGACCACTGACGCGCTGGACGCGCGGCTGCCGGTCTCCGAGGGCGGCCCGCTGCTGCGCAAGGCGTTCCCCGACCACTGGTCGTTCCTGTTGGGCGAGCTCGCGCTGTACAGCTTCGTCGTCCTCCTGCTGACCGGGGTCTGGCTGACGCTGTTCTTCCAGCCGTCGATGAACGAGGTCGTGTACGAGGGCTCGTACCGTCCGCTCGACGGCGTGCGCATGTCTCAGGCGTACGAGTCGACCCTGCACATCAGCTTCGACGTACGCGGCGGGCTCCTCATCCGGCAGCTGCACCACTGGGCGGCCCTGGTGTTCCTCGCGGCGATCGGCGTGCATCTGCTGCGGGTCTTCTTCACCGGCGCGTTCCGCAAGCCGCGCGAGGTGAACTGGATGATCGGCGTGACGCTGTTCCTGCTGGCGCTCGCCGAGGGTTTCGCGGGCTACTCGCTGCCGGACGATCTGCTGTCCGGCACGGGGCTGCGGATCGCGCAGGGCATCATGCTGTCGATCCCGGTCGTGGGGACATATCTGAGCATGTTCGCGTTCGGGGCCGAGTTCCCGGGCGAGGACATGATTCCGCGGCTGTACTCACTGCACATCCTGCTGCTGCCGGGCCTGCTGCTCGCCCTCGTCAGCCTCCATCTGATCCTGGTCTTCCACCTGAAGCACACGCACTGGGCAGGGCGCGGCCGGACCAACCGCAATGCCGTGGGCAAGCCCATGTTCCCGCAGTTCGTGGCGAGTTCGAGCGGACTGTTCTTCATCGTCTTCGGCGTGCTGACCCTGCTGGCGGGGGTGGCGCAGATCAATCCGGTCTGGGTGTACGGGCCGTACCGCACGGACCATGTGTCGACCGGCTCGCAGCCCGACTGGTACGTGGGCTTCCTGGAGGGCTCGCTGAGACTCGTACCGCCGTGGGAGACGGCGGTCGCCGGGCACACGGTGATGTGGAACGTGCTGCTGCCCGCGGTGATCCTGCCGCTGGCTCTCTTCGCGGTGCTGTACGCGTATCCGTTCTTCGAGAAATGGGTCACCGGCGATGACGAGGAGCACCATCTGTGCGACCGGCCGCGGGACAAGCCCGTCCGTACGGGGCTCGGTGTCGCCGCGATCGTCTTCTACGGCGTACTGCTCGCGGCGGGCGGCAACGACGTCATCGCGCACACCTTCAGGATCTCGCTCAACACGCTGACCTGGGTGTTCCGGATCACCCTCGTGGTGCTGCCGCCGCTCGCGTTCATGGTGACCAAGCGGGTCTGTCTGGCGCTGCG
This sequence comes from Streptomyces yerevanensis, assembly GCF_000716805.1. Lineage (NCBI taxonomy): Bacteria > Bacillati > Actinomycetota > Actinomycetes > Kitasatosporales > Streptomycetaceae > Streptomyces > Streptomyces yerevanensis. The sequence goes on from NZ_JNWJ01000006.1 coordinate 239,269, forward strand.
GGAGGCGGAGCTGAAGCGGCTGGCGGAGGGCGAGGAGACCGGCGAGGTGCGGCAGTCGGTGGAGGGCGGCTACGAGGAGAGCCACGCGCCACTGGACGCCGAGCGGCAGTACGTCCTGCGTACGCGCGAACTGCCTCGGCCGTTGCCTGCTCCGGAGCACGACGGCGGCGTACCGCGGGCGCGCCGGCTGCGGGCCACGCTGAGCTCCTGGTACTACCGTGACCGGGTCGAGGACGAGCCGCCGGCCCGCAAGGGCGAGTTGGAGCCCTGACCGGCCCGGTCGGAGCGTCCGGCGTACTGGAAGACCATCCCGAACACGCCGTGCGCGAGCACCCCGAGGCCGAGCAGGAACAGCCACAGCCCGTAGACCACGCCGAGTGCGGCGATGACCGATCCCATGGCCGTGGTGATGGGCCAGGGGCTGTGCGGCGGGAGGAACTCCAGGGGCCCGGCACTCTCCACCACCTCGGCGTCGCCCCGGTCCTGGGCCCGTCGGCCGCGCCTGCGGTACTGGACGTGCAGGAAGAACGCCACGAGCGCCGCCATCAGGGAGGCTATGGCCAGGACGGCCGTACCGGCGGGCTCCTCGGAGAACCAGCCGTATCCGGCGGCGGTGATGGCGAAGAAGACCGCCACCCCGGTGAACAGACGTGCTTCGGTCCTCATCGAAAGGCGGTCCTCATCAGAAAGCGTGGCTCCAGCCCGACAGTACGGCCCGTACCCGGTCGACCAGTCCGGGACCGGGGAACAGCAGTTTGCTCGTCGGCGGAACACCGGGGGCGGCAGGGTAGGGGCGCGTCGGCACGATGGACTTCACCCGGCGGATCCGGCTGCCGAGATCGGTCAGTGTCGGCTGCGGCAGAGCGTCCTTCAGGCGGGGGAAGAGCTGGTCCTGCTCTTCCCGGGTCTGGCGGCGGACCTCGCGCAGCAGCTCGTCGACAAGCCGGGCGAAGGTGACGGTCCCCGCCTCGGCGTCCTCCAGATCTCTCATCAGCTGCTCAAGACGGCCGTGGTCCGCTATTCCCTTTTTGGCGAGATCGGCGCCGCCCTCGACACGATCGCTCAGGACCGGGTAGACGAATTCCTCTTCGGAAACGAAATGCCGTACGAGCTCGATGGTGGCCCGGTCCGTATAGATCTTGCATATGTGGTCGGCGTCGGGAAGTGCCTCGATCTGCCGGAATATGTCTTCCACGTGGCGATGGTCATCACTGAGTTCCCTGATGGCGTCCGTCTCACCTGCCATGGTCTCGTCACCCTTTGTTTGTGCCCCGCTCGCGGGGGTACTGCCCGGGCTCATGGGCATGTCCGCGAGGAAGACCGCTCCGCTCGTACCGTCGTCAGCGTCGTCTCAGTCACCGGGCCTGCGGCTGGGACGTGCCCTGTACCGTTGGGCGACCACGACCGATCACAAGGTGATCGGGAATCTCTATATGGTCACCGCGTTCGGGTTCTTTCTGCTGGCCGGCGTGCTGGCTCTGCTGATGCGGGCCGAACTCGCCCGGCCCGGGCTGCAGTTGGTGAACGAGCACACGTACAACCAGCTGTTCACCATTCACGGCACCATCATGATGCTGCTGTTCGCGACGCCGATGTTCGCGGGCTTCGCGAATGCTGTGATGCCGTTGCAGATCGGGGCACCGGACGTGGCCTTCCCTCGCCTCAACGCCCTGTCGTACTGGATGTATCTGTTCGGCGGGCTGATGGTGGTCTCCGGCTTTCTGGTGCCGGGTGGTGCGGCCGCGTTCGGCTGGTTCGCCTACGCACCGCTCAACAGCGCCGTGCGCTCGCCCGGATCCGGAGGCGATCTGTGGACCATGGGGCTGGTGGTCACAGGTGTGTCCACCACGCTCAGTGCGGTCAACTTCATCACCACCATACTGTGCCTGCGGGCGCCCGGCATGACGATGTTCCGAATGCCGATCTTCACCTGGAACATTCTGTTCACCTCTATTCTGGTACTGCCCGCCTTCCCGGTACTGACCGCGGCACTCCTCGCCCTTGAGGCGGACCGCAAATTCGGCTCGCACATTTTTGACGCGGCCAATGGCGGCGCCATTTTGTGGCAGCATCTTTTCTGGTTCTTCGGCCATCCCGAGGTCTATATCGTGGCCTTGCCGTTCTTCGGCATCATCAGCGAGATCATTCCGGTGTTCAGCCGTAAACCCATCTTCGGATACATGTCGCTCATCGGGGCGACCGTCGCCATCACCATGCTGTCGGCGGTGGTGTGGGCGCACCACATGTTCGCCACCGGCGCCGTGCTGCTGCCTTTCTTCTCGCTGATGTCATTCCTGATCGCCGTACCGACCGGCATAAAATTCTTCGCCTGGACCGGCACCATGATCAAGGGATCGCTGTCCTTCGAGACGCCCATGCTGTGGGCCACGGGCTTCCTGGTGTCGTTCCTGCTCGGCGGGTTGAGCGGGGTACTCATCGCCTCGCCGCCGCTGGACTTCCATCTCACGGACTCGTACTTCATCGTGGCGCACCTGCATTACGTCCTGTTCGGCACCGTCGTGTTCGCGATGTTCGCGGGATTCTATTTCTGGTGGCCGAAATTCACCGGGAAAATGCTCGACGAACGCCTCGGGAAGATCCATTTCTGGCTGCTGTTCATCGGCTTCCAGCTGACCTTCCTGGTGCAGCACTGGCTCGGCGAGAAGGGCATGCCCCGCCGGTACGCCGACTATCTGCCCGCGGACGGCTTCACCCTCCTCAACACGCTGTCCTCGGCCGGTGCGTTCCTGCTCGGTGTGTCCACGCTGCCGTTCCTCTACAACGTGTGGCGGACCGCGCGGTACGGGCGGCGCGTGACGGAGGACGATCCCTGGGGGTACGGCCGCTCACTGGAGTGGGCCACTTCGTGTCCGGCGCCGCGCCACAACTTCGTGGCGCTGCCCCGGATCCGTTCGCATTCCCCGGCCTTCGACCTGCAGCACCCCGAGTTCGCCCAGCAGGACAGCAAACGGGACTAGGCATAGAATTTCGCTTTGCCACCGGCAACACGGCTCCGCTCCATGGTCATCCGCGGTGCTCCACACGTTTGAGGTGCGGCATCCGGGTACTTGAGAGATTGAAGGAACAGAGTCGGCCGCCTATGAGAGCCTTGGAAAAACAGGGTTACGGGCGCCGATGGTGTCGTCTCGGAGATGAGTACCACGAGCATTTCACTGAGGGGACCGCGCCTTCCCGTTCCATGGCTGGTGACCCTACGAGGAGTCACCCTGGAGACGGGGTGGATGACCGTGCGGCTGGCGGGACTGCCCCTGGATCTCGCTCTGTGGGGTGTGCGGCAGTTCGCCGGACTGCTCGGCACCGTCGATCGTCGGCTGCTGCCGGACGACACGGAGATCGAGCCCGCGGTGTCGGGCATGCCGGTGGTGTTCGTGCACGGACTCGCCGACCGGCCGTCGATCTTCTCGAAGCTGCAGAACGGGCTGCGCGGCTGCGGAGCGGGTCCGTTCGTCACGGCGACGTACAACGTGCTCAATCCGGACATCCGGGTCGCCGCCCGCATGCTGGGCGAGCAGGTCGAACGGGTCCGGAAGCAGAACGGCGGCCGACCGGTGTGCCTCATCGGGCACAGCATGGGCGGGCTGATCGCGCGCTACTACGTGCAGCGGTTGGGCGGGGACGCCCATGTGCCGTTGGTGATCACGCTGGCCACACCCCACAGCGGCACGGCGATGGCGCTGTGGGCTCCTCCGCACCCCGTGCTGCGCCAGCTGCGCCCGGGAAGTCCGCTGCTGGCCGAGCTGGCGGAGCCGTGTGCCGGCTGCCGCACCCAGTTCGTGGCGTTCTACAGCAACCTGGACGAAGCGGTCATCCCCAGTTCCAGGGCCCGTCTCGACCACCCGGACCTGCTGGTGCGCAACGTCCTCGTGGATGGCGTCGGGCATCTGATGTTGCCCGTGTACGGGACGGTCATCCACGACGTCCGCGAGGTACTCACCGAGGCCATGGAACTCCCGTTGGCCGGCTGAGCCGCCGCCCAGCCCATGACAGGACGCGCAGCCTGCGAGAGGCTGGAGTACACCCAGCGGATGCCGGAAGAAGACGACACACCATGCGCAAGGACGGTGACATCACCGCGGCGCCTGGTCGGCGCGGATGGCGGGTGCGCCCGTACCAGGCCGGGGACGAGTCGGCCGTACGGGAGTTGATCGATGCCGACCGGCTGCCCGGGCAGCCGCGCTGCACACCGGAGCTGCCGACCGCCGCGCTGCACGGCTGCCCGTCCGCGGCGGGCTGGCAGGCACCGGCCCGGGCGCGGCTCAGTGTGCTGGCCGACGCGGGCGACCGGCCCCAGGGAGCCATCGCGTTTCTGTCCTGGCAGGACCTGCGCTCCGGGCTGATCCATCTCCTGCACGCCCGCGAGGACATCCCTGCGCTGCAGGACCTGGTCGCCCACGCCCTGACCGCGCTCGGCAGATGCCCGCGGATCGAGGCGTTCAGCGCCGCATCGCCGGGCACCCTGGGCCCCGGCGGCCTGCCCCGCGCCCACCGCGCCGCGACGCATGACGTACTGGTCGGCCGGGGCTTCACCGGCCGGCTGAGGGGTCACTATCTGCTCCGGACGCTGCGCCCCGAACCCTCGCCCACCAAGCTCGTGGCCGATGTGTACCCCTGCGAGTACCCGCCGGGGCATCGGCTGGTCTTCCACAAGGCGGCCGAGCCGATCGCCGAGATCGTGGTGAGCACGGCACGCGACCGCACCGCAGCCGTGTACTGGATCGAGACGGAACCCGAGTACCGCCACCGTGGTCTGGCCGGCAAACTGCTCGACCAGGCGCTGGCCCTGCTCACCGAGGAAGGCGCCACGCATGTCGTCGCCGCCGTCGGCACGACGTGGCGAGCGACCGGTACCACCGGCACCGCCCCACGCCTCTTCCACGAGGCCGGCTTCGAACTGGTCGACCAGCTGTGGGAGTACGACCGGCAAAGCGATGCCGCGCCAGTGCCGCATGCGCAGGGGCGGTGACCGGGGCGCCCACCCCGTACCAGTCCGTTTCCGGGGTGTTTGTCGCGCCCGGGCCGGGCAACCCGAGCCCGTACCGGCCGACCCCGACGCGACGGGAGCGTATGGATGACCCACGCTGCCCAGCGCCCGCCTGTGTCCTCCCGGACGTCGGCCCCACGGATCGGCGTCCTCGGTTCGTACGGCGGCTTCAACATCGGCGACGAGTCCATCCTGGCCTGCGTACTGGGCTGCCTCAGGGCCCATCGCCCGCACGCCCGGATCGTCGTCTTCAGCCGGAACGCCGAGCACACCCGCAGCCATCACCGCGGCGCCGACGAGGTGGTGGACTGGGAGGGCGTGGCCCAGCGGCAGTTGCTGGACGCGCTGTCCGACCTGGACCTGCTGGTGCTGGGCGGCGGCGGGATCCTCTACGACGGAGAGGCCCGCCGGTACCTGCGGCTGGTCCGTGCGGCCCAGACCCACGGGGTGCGCACGTTCGCCTACGCCGTCGGCGCGGGCCCGCTGCGGGAGCCCGAGGACCGGGAGGCGGTGCGCTCCGTGCTGCCGGAGATGGACGACGTGGTCGTACGGGACGAGGAGTCCGGGCTCGTCCTCGACGAGGTCGGGGTCGAGCGCGAGCTCACGGTCACCGCGGACCCGGCGCTGCTGCTGTCCGCGGAGCCGTTCACCGGCCGGATGATGACGCACGAGGGCATCCCGACCGGGAAACGCCTGGTGGGGATGTCGGTGCGGGAACCTGGCCGGGCGGCCGAGAAGCTGGACGAGGGCGGCTATCACGCGCTGCTCGCCGACGTGGCCGACTTCCTGGTCCGGCGCCTGGACGCCCATGTGGTGTTCATGCCGATGGAACGCCATGACGTGCGCCACGCCCATGCCGTGCTCTCGCACATGTCCGCGCCGGACCAGGGCCGGATCATGAACGGCACCTACAGCCCCGGGCAGGTCCTCGGCTTTATGCGCCACCTGGATCTGGCCGTCGGCATGCGCCTGCACTTCCTGATCTTCGCGGCGGTCTCCGGGCTGCCGGTGCTGCCGCTCCCCTACTCGGGCAAGGTCTTCGACTTCGCGCGCCGGGTGGGTGCTCCGGCCCTGGTCGGGGTGGCACGGGAGCAGGCCGGGCTGCTGCTGGCGGAGGTGGACCGGCTCTGGGACGAGTATCCGCAGCGGCGCGAGGAGATGGAGTCGCGGGTCCGGGAGCTGTGCGGGCTCGCCCAGGAGACCTGCGCGCGCTGCGGAACCCTCCTGGACGAGATCGACGGCGGCCTGCGTACCGGCTCCGGCATGGAGGACCTGAGCGCGGGGGCCTGACGAGGACGTGCGGGGGCCCGACGAGGACTGACCGGAGGAAGCGATGCCGATCCTGGAACCGCCCGACGAGTTCCGTACCGTCACGCTGCCGCCGCGGGAGGCCGAGTACGCGGGCCGGACCGACGTCCTGGTGATCGGCGGCGGTCCCGCCGGCTGCGGCGCCGCGCTCGCCGCGGCCGACGCGGGGGCCGAGGTCGCGCTCGTCGAGCGGTACGGGTTCCTCGGCGGCAATGCGACCGTGGCGCTGGTCATGCCGCTGATGTCGTTCCACAACGAGCACAAGCAGGCCGCGTTCACCGAGAACGGCGACGACACCCGGCTGCTGCCCACCGACCATGGCGAGGGCGAGCCGGTGGTCGCCGGCGTCCTGTGGCGGCTGCTGGAGCGCCTGACCGCGAGCGGCGGCTGCGTACCGCCCTCCGTCGAGACCGGCTACACCGTGCCGTTCGACCCGGAGATCTTCAAAATGGTCCTGCTGGAGATGCTCGACGAGGCGGGCGTGCGGATGCTGTTCCACTCCTTCGCCTCCACCGCGCTGCCGCTCGACGACGGCTGGCGCCTGGTCTTCGAGACCAAGTCGGGTCCTGTGGTGATCGACGCGGGCGTGGTCGTCGACGGCACGGGTGACGGCGATGTGGCGGCCGCCTGCGGAGCCCCGTACGAGATCGGCCGCCCCGAGGACGGACTGGTGCAGCCGATGACGCTCATGTTCCGCGTCGTGGACTTCCTGCGGCCGCGGTTCGCCGAGTACGTACGGGCCCATCCCGACCAGTGGCGCGGCGTGCACGGCCTGTGGGACCTGGTCCGGCAGGCCACGGAGGAGGGCGAGCTCCGACTGCCGCGCGAGGACGTGCTGTTCTTCGGCACTCCGCACCCCCGCGAGGTCAGCGTCAACAGCACGCGCGTCACCGGGGCGCTCGGCACCAGCGTCTGGGACCTCAGCCGCGCCGAGTACACCGCCCGCCGCCAGTTGGCTCAGATCGACCACTTCCTGCGTACCCGGGTGCCGGGCTTCGAGCACGCGTACGTGGCGCAGAGCGGCAGCCACATCGGTGTACGGGAGACCCGTCGCATCGTCGGCGACTACCAGCTGACCGGCAACGACATCCTCGAGGCCCGCACCTTCGCGGACGCCGTCGCGCACGGCGCCTATCCGATCGACATCCACAATCCGGAGGGCACCGGCACGCTCCTCAAGCGGGTGCCCACGGGCCGCTTCTACGACATTCCGCTGCGCTGTCTGCTGCCCCAGGACACCGACCGTCTGCTGGTGGCGGGGCGCTGCATCTCCGGTACGCACGTGGCCCACTCCTCGTACCGGGTCATGCCCATCGCGATGGCCACCGGCCAGGCGGCGGGGGTCTGCGCGGCGTTGGCTTCCCGCCTGGGGCGCAGTCCGCGGGAGGTGCCGCATTCCCTTGTGCAGCGGGAACTGTTGCGGCAGGGGGCGCGGCTTGCCTCCGGCGGTTGAGCGGGTGGGTTCGTTGTTTAGTGCGGGTTGAGTGTGGCTGGTCGCGCAGTTCCCCGCGCCCCTTAGGTGCGTGGTGGGTGCGGGGCCGTGGGCCGGTGCGTCAGCCCGTCGCAGGCCGGGCATACGGCCCGGTGTTGGTACACGGTGCGGGTCCTCCGAGACAGAACCTACGCGACGGGCATACGACGCACCGGCCCACGACCCCTCCCGCCGGAGGGCAAGTGACGGGTCCGTCGTGGCTGGCGGTGAGTGGAGCCGCAGGCTTTCAGGGGCGCGGGGAACTGCGCGATCAGCCACGACGGACTCGTAGTCGCCCATGAACCGAACCCACCCTCCCGGTAGGCGCCCCCGTTCAACCGCCGAGGGCTTGACGTCGCGTCAGGCCGTTGCCACACTCACCACCCGCGCCAGAAAGCGCTTGCTAAGGCGCACCCCCGTAGCGCGCCACCCCTGCCCGAGCCGAGTTCGCTCCAGGTCACGCACACCCTGATCATGAATCGATTCAGTCGAATCGGTTTCGACGACGGGGTGGCGGGCCGGACGACAGGGCAGCGGGCGGCGCGTCCACCCCCACAACAGGAGAAGGACGAGATGGGACGCAGAGCCGCACCTCACCTCATCGGCAGGACCTTGGGTACTCGCAAGAAGCGGGCCGGCGTCACCGCCGCCTGCGCCACCGCCCTGCTCACCGGAGCGGCCGTGCTGACGGCCCCGGCCGACGCGGCCCAGGACGCCAAGGCCGCCGCATCCGAACCGGCCGCCGCATCCCGGGCGGCGGCCTGTGGCGACGGCTCGTACCAGGCGGAGGCCGTGCTCAGCGGCGGCACCTGGACCGCCCGCCGAGGCAGCAGCGTCGTCTACACCGGCACCGACATGCGCGCCGCGATGCAGGCCGCCGTCAACAGCCTTACGGCGGGCCGGACTTCGAAGGAACGGGTCGTCGTGCGCGGCTCGGGCTCCATCAGCGCCGGGTCCAGGGTCTCCCTGCCGAGCTACACCGTCCTCGACGTCTGCGGCACCATCAACGTCACCGGCTCGGGCTCCGGCGACCAGGCCCCCGTCTACGCACGCGGCGCCCGCGACATCGAGGTCCAGCACCTGAACCTCACCGGCGCCCCGCTGTACGGCATCTTCATGCGCAACGTGCAGAACGTCGTCCTCGGCCAGATCGACATGCGGCTGTCGCGCGGTCTCGGCGTCCGCATCGACAACCGCGGCGACACCAGCCAGTGGACCAGGAACGTCCGGATCGACAACGTGTACGTGTCCGGGGCGAGCAGCCACGCCGTGGAGACGTACGGCGTCGACGGCTTCACCGTCGGCACCGTCACCGCCCGCAATGTCGGCGAGTCCGGTCTGCTGTTGAACCAGACCATCAACGCCGCCGTCACCAAGGTGGACGCGGACAACGCGGGCGCCGGCACCGGTTACGCGGCCTTCCGGATGGCCAACCGCAACGGCCGGGTCGGCAGCAACTACCCGACGAACATCCGGGTGGGCGAGGTCATCGCGCGCGGCGGCGGACGCGGCGTCTTCTGCGTCTCGGAGAGCGGCGGCGCGGTCATCGACAAGGTGTCGATCTCCAACACGGGCAACAACTCGATGCTGATCGAGAACTGCTACAACGTGAACATCGCCGCCCAGAGCGGCAGCGTCACCGGCGGCGGGGAGATCCGGCTCGCCGCCCGCTCCGACTTCCCGAACAACCGGGACATCACCATCCAGAACCTCACGGTGACCGACTCGGCCATCAGGGAAAGCCCCTGCGGCGAGAACACCACGTTCCGCAACAACCGGCTGGTCAACAGCAGTCAGAACATCTGCTAGCGCGGACCGCGCGACGAGGGTGGCGGCCGGCTTCCCCGCACAACGGCCGCCACCCGGCGTGTCACACAGCAGGACCCGTGAGGGACTGCTCGGCCCAGATGATCTTGCCGTCCCGGGTGGGGCGGGAGCCCCAGCGCTGGGTGAACTGGGAGATCAGGAACAGGCCCCGGCCGCCCTCGTCGGTCGTCTTCGGATGGCGCAGGTGCGGGGCGCTAGCGCTGGCGTCCCAGACCTCGCAGATCAGGGTGGCCCCGGTCAGGATCAGGCGCAGCCGGATCGGTCCTGAGGCGTGCCGGATGGCGTTGGTGACCAGTTCGCTGACGACGAGTTCGGTGGTGAAGGTCAGCTCGTCCAGATCCCACCCGGTCAGCCACCGCGCGGTCCGCTTGCGGGCGTCGGCCACGATCGCGGGGTCGCTGGGCAGCTCCCAGGACACGATCCGGCGCGGGTCGAGGCGGCGGGCACGGGCCATCAGCAGCGCCACGTCGTCCGGCGGGCGCGCCGGGACGAGGGCGTCGACGACGGCCTGGCACAGGTCGTCGAGTACGGGCTCCCGCCGCTCCAGCGCCCGGCGCAGCCGTTCCCGGCCGGCGGCGGCCCCCTCGCCCGGGTCGAGCCCGACGCCTGCGAGCAGGCCGTTGGTGTGGAGGGCGAGCACGCTGCCTTCCGCGAGCGGCAGTTCGACCGACTCGAAGGGCGGCCCGGCCACGCCGAGCAGGGGGCCGGCCGGCGGTTCGAGGAAGTCGACGGTGCCGTCCGGAGCGACGATCGCGGGCGCGCCCTGACCGGCGGCGGCGATGGCGCACTGCCCGGCGACCGGGTCGTAGACCGCGTACAGACAACTGGCGCCCACCGCCTGCACGCCGCCGCCGCGCGGGTCCGGCTCGGTGTCGTCCTCGTGCGCGGCCCGGACGACCACGTCGTCGAGGTGCGCCAGCACCTCCTCGGGACGCAGGTCCAGGTCGGCGAGCGTCTGGACGGCGGTGCGCAGCCGGCCCATGGCCGCGGCGGCCTCGATTCCGCTTCCCGCCACTTCCCCCACCACCAGGGCGACGCGGGCGCCCGACAGCGGAATGACGTCGTACCAGTCGCCGCCGAGGCCGGTCAGCTCGTCGGCCGGCCGATAGCGGGCGGCGACCTCCATGGCGTCCTGTTCGGGCAGCCGGCGCGGCAGCAGATTGCGCTGCAGTACGAGAGCGGCGTCGCGTTCACGCGTATAGCGGCGGGCGTTGTCGAGGCACAGGGCCGCGCGGGCGACGAACTCCTCGGCCAGGCTCAGATCGTCCGCCTCGAAGGGGTCCTGCCACTGCCGCCGGAAGAAGGTGGTGATCCCCAATGTGGTGCCCCGCGCCCGGATCGGCACGATCATCACGCTGTGCAGTCCCAGGTCGAGGAAGGAAGCGGCCCGGCCGCCGGGTATGCCGGTGGCCCACTCCTTGGCGAGCGGGTCGAGCCGTTCCTGGTGCCAGGATCTGCCGCTGGTCAGACTACGGAGCGGGGGTGCCCCGGCCCGGTAGCGGGCGGCCTGCCCGATCTTGACGACGGCTTCCGGGACGCCCTTGTTCACCGACTGGTGAGCCGCCCGTCGCAGCGACACCCTGTCCGCGTCGTTCAGCGGACCGGACGGCGGCTCGCCGCCTTCGAGGACGGACTCCAGGAGATCCACGGCGACGAAGTCGGCCAGTCCCGGCACCGCCACGTCGGCCAGCTCCTGAGCGGTGCGGCGTACGTCCAGCGTGCGGCCGATGCGCTCGCCGGCCTGGTCGAGCAGGGTGAGCCGCCTGCGGGCGCGGTAGCGCTCGGTGACGTCGACGACCGTGTAGTACACGCCGATCGGGTTGCCGCGGTCGTCCTCGAGCCGGGTGAACGACATCGCGTGCGCGGACTCCCGGTGCGGCGCGGACCGTACGCGGCCGATGTGTTCGTGGTCGACGATCGGCACACCGGTGTGCAGCACCTGACGCATCACGGCTTCCAGTGCTTCGGCGTCCAGGCCCGGCTGGATGTCGCCAAGCCGCTTGCCGAGCCGTTCGTGTGCGGGTCCGCTGCCGAACTGCTGCATGGCCGTGTTCGACCACACGTACCGCAGGTCCGTGTCCACGATGGCGAGGCCGATCGGCGACTGGCTGGCCAGCCGCTCCAGGACCGTACGGCTCATGTCCCAGCCCGGGGCGCCGGTCATGTCGGAGGCCAGCACCATCCAGCGCGCCGGGCCACCCGACGCCAGGGCGGGGACGACGCGCACCATCGTGGCGACCGGGTGCCCGTCCCGGTGACGTACGGACAGCGGACCGGCCCAGCCGCCGCCCCGCTCACAGCGCTCGATCAGGTCCGGAAGGCGCGCGGCGTCCTCGGGCATCAGCAGGTCGGCGGCGCCGCGGCCGAGGATTTCGGGCGCGGGGTATCCGTACAGCCGCTGGGCGTCGCCGCTCCAGCCGGTCACCACCGCGGCCGCGTCCAGCAGCACCGGCGCGGCGTCCGCCACGTCGAACCGCCGGCCCGTGACTCCGCTCTCCTCGCTCGTCACCACCGTGACCTCTCCGTCCCCGAGAGTGGTCTGCTGTCGTACACCCCCGGCCGGTGCCCGGTGCGGCTGCCGCCACTCGTGTCCAGTACTGCCCCAACGTACTGCCGCTCGGGCGTCCGGGCCCACGGAAGTCGCTGGTTCAGGCGCGCATGAGGAGCTGGAACTCGAAGGCGTAGCGGGCGGCGCGGTAGACGTGGGTGCCGTACTCGACCGCCCGCCCCGTGTCGTCGTACGCCGTGCGCCGCATGGTGAGCAGCGCGGCGCCCGCCGGATCGTCAAGCAGCTCGCCCTCCTCGGCGGTGGCGCAGCGCGCGCCGACGCTCTGGCGGGCGCTGTGCAGGGTGATCCCGGCGGCCCGCATCATCCGGTAGAGGCCGGTCGCCTCAAGGCGGGCGGTGTCGAGGTCCAGGAGTGCGGCGGGCAGGTAGTTGCACAGGTACGCCACCGGTTCGCCATGGGTCAGGCGCAGCCGCTCGAGGACCGTGACGTCGTCCCCCTCGGGGATGCCGAGAGCGGCGGCGACGTCCGCCGAGGCGGGCAGGACCTCGTTGCGCAGGACCTTGGTGGCGGGGCTCTGCCCGGCCGAGTCCAGGTCGTCGTAGAGGCTGCTCAGCTCCAGCGGGCGTTTGACCTGGCTGTGCACCACCTGGGTGCCGACGCCGCGGCGGCGCACCAGCAGGCCCTTGTCCACCAGGGACTGCATGGCCTGGCGGACGGTGGGCCGGGACAGGCCGAGCCGCGCGGCGATCTCCATCTCGTTGCCCAGCAGATCGCCGGGCGCGAGCGTTCCGTGCTCGATCGCGGACTCGAGATGCTGGGCGAACTGGTAGTAGAGCGGGATCGGGCTGCCCCGGTCCAGCGCGATCTCGAGGCCGTCGACCGGGGAGGCGGTCCTGGCACGAGCTGCCCGTCCCTTCTTCGCCACCGGAACCCCCTCCCTTCGCGTCGGTTGCTCGAGAAGCCGTCAGGAGTTGCTGGGGAAGCCGAGGTTGATGCCGCCGCTGTCGGCCGGGTCGGGCCAGCGCGTGGTGATCACCTTGCCCTGGGTGTAGAAGGCGATGCCGTCGTTGCCGTAGATGTGGTGGTCGCCGAAGAGGGAGTCCTTCCAGCCGCCGAAGGAGTGGTAGCCGACGGGGACCGGGATCGGCACGTTGACGCCGACCATGCCTGCCTGGACCTCGAGCTGGAAGCGGCGGGCGGCGCCGCCGTCGCGGGTGAAGATCGCGGTGCCGTTGCCCCAGCGGGAGCTGTTGATGAGCTTGATGGCGTCGTCGTAGGTGTCGGCGCGCACCACGCACAGCACCGGGCCGAAGATCTCGTCCTGGTACGCGTCGGCCGTCACCGGCACCTTGTCGAGGAGCGAGACGCCGAGGAAGAAGCCGTCCTCGTGGCCCTCGACCGTGTAGCCGGTGCCGTCGACGACGACCTCGGCGCCCTGCGCCGCCGCACCGGAGACGTACGACGCCACCTTGTCGCGGTGCTCGCGCGTGATCAGCGGGCCCATCTCGGAGGCGGGGTCGGTACCGGGGCCGATCTTCAGGCCCTTGGCCCGCTCGGCGATCTTGCCGACCAGTTCGTCACCGGTGTCACCGACCGCGACGACGACCGACACCGCCATGCAGCGCTCGCCGGCCGAGCCGTACGCGGCGTTGATGGCCTGGTCCGCGGCGAAGTCCAGGTCGGCGTCGGGCAGTACGAGCATGTGGTTCTTGGCGCCGCCGAGAGCCTGGACGCGCTTGCCGTGCTCGATGCCCTTCATCTGGATGTACTTGGCGATCGGCGTGGAACCGACGAAGGACACGGCGGCGATGTCCGGGTGCTCCAGGAGGCGGTCCACGGCGACCTTGTCACCCTGTACGACGTTCAGTACGCCGTCGGGCAGGCCCGCCTCGGAGGCCAGTTCCGCCAGCCGGTACGAGGCGGAGGGGTCCTTCTCGCTGGGCTTGAGCACGAAGGTGTTGCCGCAGGCGATGGCGACCGGGAACATCCACATCGGCACCATGGCCGGGAAGTTGAACGGCGTGATGCCCGCGACGACACCGAGCGGCTGGCGGATGGACGCCACGTCCACCCGGGTGGAGACCTGCGTGGACAGCTCGCCCTTGAGCAACTGCGGGATGGAACAGGCGAGTTCGACGATTTCCATGCCGCGGGCGACCTCGCCGAGCGCGTCGGAGTGCACCTTGCCGTGCTCGGCGGTGATCAGCGCGGCGATCTCGTCGCGGCGCGCGTCCAGCAGCTCGCGGTACTTGAACAGCACGGCGGTGCGCTTGGCGAGCGAGGCGGCGCCCCAGCTCTCGAACGCAGCCTTGGCGGCGGCGACGGCGCCGTCGACCTCGTCGGTGGTGGCGAACTCGACCTGCTTGTCCTGGGCGCCGGTGGCGGGGTCGTACACGGGGCCGAAGCGGCCGGAGGTGCCCTCGACGGGCTTGCCCCCGATCCAGTGGGTGATGGTCTTCATGGCGTGCGGGTCCTTTTCGTGAGCGGGGGGGGGTCGGGCTAGGGGGTTCAGAGGTGCCGGCGGCGTCCCTGCACGTGCTGGTCGTAGGTCTCGCGGGCCCTGTTGGCCGCTTCGCGGGAGGCGACCTCGGCGACCGGTACGTCCCACCAGGCCTGGGCCGCGGGGGCGGTGGGCGTGAGGTCCGTCTCGACGTACACGCAGGTCGGGCGGTCCGAGGCGCGGGCGGTGGCCAGGGCGTCGCGCAGTTCGCGGACGGTCTTGGCGCGGATGACGTCCATGCCGAGGCTGGCCGCGTTGGCGGCGAGGTCCACGGGCAGGGGCGCGCCGCTGAACGTACCGTCGGCCGCCCGGTAGCGGTAGGCGGTGCCGAACCGCTCGCCGCCGGTCTCCTCGGAGAGACCGCCGATGGAGGCGTAGCCGTGGTTCTGGATGAGGACCAGATTGACCGGCAGGCCTTCCTGGACGGCAGTGACGATCTCGGTCGGCATCATCAGGTACGTACCGTCACCGACCAGGGACCATACGGGAGTGGTGGGCGCCGCCTGCTGTACGCCGATGCCCGCCGGGATCTCGTAGCCCATGCAGGAGTAGCCGTACTCCAGGTGGTACTGGCGCGGGGAGCGGGCCCGCCACAGCTTGTGCAGGTCGCCGGGGAGCGAGCCCGCCGCGTTGATGACCACGTCGTCGTCGCCGACCACGGAGTCCAGGGCGCCGAGCACCTGCGTCTGGGTGGGGATCTGGTTCTCGTCGTCCGCCCGGTAGACGGCGTCCACGACCTGCTCCCAGCGCTCCTTGCCCGCGCGGTACTCGGCCTCGTACGCCGCGTCCACCCGGTGGCCGGACAGCGCCTCGGTGAGTGCGTCGAGCCCTGCGCGGGCGTCGGCTACCAGGGTGCGTGCGCTCAGCTTGTGGGCGTCGAAGGCGGTGACGTTGAGGTTGAGGAAACGGACGTCCGGGTTCTGGAAGAGGGTGGCGGAGGCGGTGGTGAAGTCGGTGTAGCGGGTGCCGACGCCGATGACCAGGTCGGCGGTGCGCGCGATGTCGTCGCAGACCGCGGTGCCGGTGTGGCCGATGCCGCCGAGGTCGGCGGGGTGGTCGTGGCGCAGCGAGCCCTTGCCGGCCTGGGTGGAGGCGACGGGGATGCCGGTGGCGTCCACCAGCGCCTTCAGCGCGTTCTCGGCCTCGCTGTGGTGGACGCCGCCGCCCGCGACGATCAGCGGCCGTTCGGCGGCCCGGATCGCGCGTGTGGCCTCGGCGAGTTCGGCCGGTTCGGGCGCGGGGCGGCGCACCTGCCAGATCCGGTCGGCGAAGAACTCCTCGGGCCAGTCGTACGCCTCGGCCTGCACGTCCTGTGGCAGGGCGAGGGTGACGGCGCCGGTCTCGACGGGGTCGGCGAGCACGCGCATGGCGTTCAGGGCGGAGGGGATCAGGGCCTCGGGGCGGTGGATCCGGTCGAAGTAGCGGGAGACCGGGCGCAGGGTGTCGTTGACGGACACGTCCGCCGATACCGGGTGCTCGAGCTGCTGGAGCAGCGGGTCGGCGGTGCGGGTGGCGAAGTAGTCGCCGGGCAGCAGCAGCACCGGGAGCCGGTTGACGGTGGCGAGGGCCGCGCCGGTGACCAGATTCGTGGCGCCGGGCCCGATGGAGGTGGTCACGGCCTGCGCGGAGAGCCGGTTGAGCTGGCGGGCGTAACCGACCGCGGCGTGCACCATGGACTGCTCGTTGCGGCCCTGGTGGAACGGCATGGTCTCCTCTTGGGCCTCAAGCAGCGCCTGGCCGATCCCGGCGACGTTGCCGTGCCCGAAGATCCCCCAGGTGCCGGCGATGAGGCGGTGCCGGACGCCGTCGCGTTCGGTGTACTGCGCGGCGAGGAAGCGCACGAGCGCCTGAGCGACGGTCAGGCGGCGGGTGGAGCTCATCGATACCTCACTGGGACTGAGTGCTGGTGAGTCTGGGGTCGACGGGCTGGCTCGGCCAGGTGTCGCGGATCCAGGCGTGGTCGGGGTGGTCGCAGATCAGCCAGGCGCGTTCGGCGCCGGGGCCCGCCATGACGTTCAGGTAGTACATGTCGTGGCCTGGCACGGCCATGGAGGGCCCGTGCCAGCCGTCCGGGATCAGTACGACGTCGCCGCCGCGCACCTCCGCCAGTACGTCCGTGCCGTGGCCTTGACCGGACGGCGAGACGCGCTGATAGCCGAGGCCGGGTGTGCCCTCGTGGTCGGCGAACTCGAAGTAGTAGATCTCCTCCAGCTCGGACTCCTCGCCGGGGCGGTTCACATCGTGCTTGTGCGGCGGGTACGAGGACCAGTTGCCGCCGGGGGTGATCACCTCGACGGCGATGAGCTTGTCGCACTCGAAGACCCCGGCCGCGCCGAAGTTGTGGACCTTGCGCGAGCAGTTGCCGCTGCCGCGCAGTTCGACGGGGACGGAGGAGGCGGGCTCGTAGCGGGCCGGCAGGCGGCGGGTGCAGCGGGCGCCGGTGAGCGCGAAGCGTCCGCCCGCCGGGGAGGTGAGGCTCGCGGTCGCGTCGCGCGGGACGTACACGAAGTCGCTGGGGCCGCTGAACACGCTGTCGCGGCCGTGCAGTTCGTAGGTCTCACCGCCGAAGTCGTCGGTGACGGCGACGGCGGCGCCGCCGCTGAGCGACAGCACGATCCACTCGCTGTCCCCGGCCGTGAAGTGGTGGGTGCCGCCGGGCGGCAGTTCGAGCACCCGCAGGCTGGAGTACCCCCAGCCAGCGTTCTCGGGGGTGACGTCGACGGCGTACTGCTCGCTGGTGGCCTTCCCCAGGGGCAGGTGGTGCGTGTTGGTCATCGGTCGGCTCCTCCTGGTCCGGTCATCGCGTGGTGCCTTGGGGTCCGGCTCACAGCAGCCCGACCGCGGTGTCCACGGCGGTCTCGACGCTGCCCTCCGCGGGATAGAGCAGGGAGCGGCCGACGACCATGCCCTGCACGGTGGGCAGCCGCAGCGCCTTGCGCCACCTCTCGTACGCGCCCTCCTGGTCCTTGCCGACCTCGCCGCCGAGCAGTACGGCGGGCAGGGTCGAGGTCTCCAGGGCGGCGGCCATGTCGTCCGGGTCGCTGGTGACCGGCAGCTTCAGCCAGGTGTAGGCGGAGGTGCCGCCGAGGCCCGAGGCGATCGCTATGGAGCGGGTGACGGCCTCGGCGGACAGGTCGTTGCGTACCGCCCCGTCGACCCGGCGGGAGATGAACGGCTCGACGAACAAAGGGAGTTGACGCTCGGCCATGGCATCGATGGCGCGGGCGGTGGACTCCAGGGTGGTCAGCGAGCCGGGGTCGTCGTAGTCGATGCGCAGCAGCAGTTTGCCCGCGTCGAAGTTCAGCCGGGCGATGTCCTCGGGGCGGTGTCCGGTGAAGCGGTCGTCCATCTCGAAGGACGCCCCGGCGAGCCCGCCGCGGTTCATCGAGCCCATGACGACCTTGTTCTCCAGGGCGCCGAGGAGCAGCAGGTCATCCAGGATGTCGGCGGTGGCGAGCACCCCGTCCACGCCGGGCCGGGACAGCGCGATGCACAGCCGCTCCAGCAGATCGGCGCGGTTGGCCATGGCCAGGCGTCGGTCGCCGACACCGAGGGCGCCGCGGGCCGGGTGGTCGGCGGCCACGATCATGAGGCGTCCGCTGTCGCCGATGAGCGGGCGGCGGCTGCGGCGGGCGGCCGCTTCGGCGATGGCCTCCGGGTGCCGGGCGCGCACTCCGACGAGGTCGGGGATGGTGAGGCTCAAGGGTTGGCTCCGTTCAGGGGGACGTGGGGGTCAGCCTCGGGAGGCGACGAGTTCCTCGACCTCGGCGGTGGTCGGCATCGCGGAGGAGCAGGCGAGGCGGGAGGCGACGATGGCTCCGGCCGCGTTGGCGTACCGCATGGTCTTCTCCAGCTCCCAGCCGGCGAGCAGCCCGTGGCAGAGCGAACCGCCGAAGGCGTCGCCCGCGCCGAGTCCGTTGACCACCTCCACGGGCACCGGCGGCACCTCGGCGGTGCTGCCGTCGCGGTGGACGGCGAGGACACCCTTGGGTCCCTGCTTGACCACCGCCAGTTCCACACCCGCCTCGATCAGGGCCTCGGCGCAGGCGTGCGGTTCGCGCACGCCTGTGGCGACCTCGCACTCGTCGAGGTTGCCGACGGCGACCGTGACGTGGCGCAGGGCTTCGGCGTAGTACGGATGGGCCTCGGCCGGGTTCTTCCAGAACATGGGGCGCCAGTCGAGGTCGAAGACGGTGGTGCCCGCCTTGTCGCGCGCCTTGAGGGCGGCGAGCGTGGCCGAGCGGCTGGGCTCCTCGCTCAGGCCCGTCCCGGTGATCCAGAAGATCTTGGCCGAGCGGATGGCGAAGAAGTCGAGCTCCTCGGTGCGGATCTCCAGGTCCGGTGCCTTGGGCTGCCGGTAGAAGTACAGCGGGAAGTCGTCGGGGGGAAAGATCTCGCAAAAAGTTACGGGCGTCGGGTACGCCTCGACCGGGGTGACAAAGCGGTCGTCGACCCCGAACTCCCCCAGCGCCTGGTGCAGATACGTGCCGAAGGGGTCCTTGCCGGTGCGGGTGATGATCGCGGTTCTCCGGCCCAGGCGCGCGGCGGCCACCGCGACGTTCGCCGCGGAACCGCCGAGAAACTTCCCGAAGGTCTCGACGTCCGTGAGGGGGACGCCGGTCTGGAGGGGATAGAGGTCGACGCCGATACGGCCCATGGTGATCAGGTCGAAGGACTCGGTCATGCGTCGCTCCTCGCTCGGTGGATGCCCTCAGGTGTAAGTCGGCGGACGGGACCCTGTCAATAGTTTGTACTGACATTCTCACGTG
Source organism: Streptomyces yerevanensis (assembly GCF_000716805.1). Classification (NCBI taxonomy): domain Bacteria; kingdom Bacillati; phylum Actinomycetota; class Actinomycetes; order Kitasatosporales; family Streptomycetaceae; genus Streptomyces; species Streptomyces yerevanensis. The sequence goes on from NZ_JNWJ01000006.1 coordinate 258,655, forward strand.
CTCGTGAAATGATGTCTTAACAAAGTATTGACACGGCGCCTCATCAAGGGCTTACATCCCGTCCCAACAAGTGCAGCCGAAAGTTTCTCGGCACGTGGCCCGGCGTATGTTTTGCGCACGGGCTCCCAGGGTGCGGGCGTATGCCCGGCCCGTCGCCCTCGCCCGCTCCCTATTTCCCCGCAGCACAGTGAGGTGCCGGAAAGATGGACCGTACGTCTCGCCCCCGCTCCCGTAGACTCCCCGTCCTGGTGGCCGCAGCCGCCGCGACAGCACTGATCGTCACCGGCTGCTCCAGCAGCTCCGGAGGCAAGGAAGCCGAGGAGAGCGGCGAGAACCTCGCCGCGGGCAAGGCCAGCACTCCCCGCATGACCGTCGCCCTGGTCACCCACCAGGCCCCCGGTGACACCTTCTGGGACATCGTCCGCAAGGGCGCAGAGGCAGCTGCCGCCAAGGACAACGTCAAGCTGATCTACTCCAGCAGCCCCAACGCGGCCGACCAGGCCAACCTCGTGCAGAACGCGATCGACCAGAAGGTCGACGGCATCGCGGTCACGCTGGCCAAGCCGGACGCCATGAAGGAAGCGGTGACCAAGGCCGAGAAGGCCGGCATCCCCGTCGTCGGCCTCAACTCCGGTGTGGACGACTGGAAGAGCATGGGCCTCCTGTCGTACTTCGGCCAGGACGAGGGCATCGCCGGCGAGGCCCTCGGCAACAGGCTCAACGAGACCGGCGCCAAGAACGCCGTCTGCGTGGTCCAGGAACAGGGCCACGTCGGGCTCGAGGCGCGCTGCGCGGGTGTGAAGAAGACCTTCAAGGGCAAGACGGAGAACCTCTACGTCAACGGCACCGACATGCCGTCCGTGAAGTCGACCATCAACGCCAAGCTCAAGCAGGACACCTCCATCGACGAGGTGGTCACGCTCGGCGCCCCGTACGCGCTGACGGCCGTGCAGTCGGTGTCCGAGGCGGGCAGCAAGGCCAAGGTCGCCACCTTCGACCTCAACAAGGATCTGACCGGCGCCATCGAGAAGGGCGACATCGAGTTCGCCGTCGACCAGCAGCCCTACCTGCAGGGCTACCTCGCGGTCGACACTCTGTGGCTCTACAAGAACAACGGAAACTACAGCGGCGGCGGCGAGGCTCCCGTCCTCACCGGCCCGGCCTTCGTGGACAAGTCCAACGTCGAGGCCATAGCGAAGTTCGCCGCGAAGGGTACTCGGTGATCCCCATGACCCAGCAGGCTGCGCCGGCGGTGTCCGCACCGCCGGCCTCCGGCCCGAAGAAGGAAACCGACGGCCGGACCTCCGAGCGCCCCATGTGGCTGCGGCTGCTCGCCCGGCCCGAAGTCGGTGTCTTCCTCGGAGCCGTCGCGGTCTTCGTCTTCTTCCTGATCGCGGCGCCGCCGGTCCGTGAGGCCGGCTCCATGGCCACGATCCTTTACCAGTCCTCGACCATCGGCCTGATGGCCCTGCCGGTGGCGCTGCTGATGATCGGCGGCGAGTTCGACCTGTCGGCCGGTGTCGCCGTACTCACCTCGGCGCTCACCGCGAGCATGGTCAGTTACCAGCTGACGATGAACGTCTGGGTGGGCGTCATCGTCGCCCTGATCGTCTCGCTGGCGATCGGCGCGTTCAACGGCTGGCTGCTGGTGAAAACCGGACTGCCGAGCTTCCTGATCACCCTGGGCACCTTCCTGATCCTGCAGGGCGTCAACCTCGCGGTCACCAAGCTGGTCACCGGCAACGTCGCGACGAACGACATCAGCGACATGGACGGCTTCGAGGGGGCCAAGTCGGTGTTCGCCTCGACCTTCACCATCGGTGGGGTGGGGGTGAAGATAACCGTCTTCTACTGGCTGGTCTTCGCGGCGATCGCCACCTGGCTGCTGCTGCGCACCAAGTTCGGCAACTGGACCTTCGCGGTCGGCGGCAACAAGTTCAGCGCCCGCGCGGTCGGCGTGCCGGTGACCTTCACCAAGATCGCGCTCTTCATGGGTGTGGGCTTCGGTGCCTGGTTCGTC